>NZ_JAHLJD010000021.1:0-243854 GCF_020496225.1 Pseudonocardia sp. ICBG162 | reverse complement strand
TGACCGGCGTGAGTGATGAGACCGCGCCGCAGGACGTCCCGACCGTGCGAACCCGGGTGGCCGCGTTGGGCGATCGGCTCGCGATGCACTTCGAGGCCGGGCGCGTTCGCCTCGATGGCATTCAAGTAGCCGACCTGGACACACCAGCCCCGGAGGGCACCCGCATCGTCATCGCCGGCAGCTGAGGGCATCCGGCCCGGCCATGCCCTGGGACAGACGCTCCCGGGCTCAGCTCTTCGCCCGTCTACTCCCCTGCACACCGGTCTGTCCCCTGACGCGGGGGCGCTGCCGCAAGTGATGCGCGGCAACGAACACTCACGTCCTAGATCTATCTGACTGGATCGCCTACCCTCCTACGTATCAACGAATGGACGGTCGGATGAGGGCTGGGACTCGCCGCCGGCGTGCACCGATAGGCGTGGTCGCCGGCGCTGTCGCGTTGCTCGTGGCCGTGCTCCCCGCCGAGGAGTCGCCGATCGCGGTGACGCGATCGGCGACAGTCGGCGTCGACCGGTCCCCGGCCGTGGCCGCCGCGGCCGTGCGGGCGGCGGTCCCGCTGGGCGGCCTGGAGGTCCCGGATCCGCTCGCTCCGGACTCGGGTGGTCGTGTCACCAGCGTGCGCCAGTGGGAGCAACAGCGCCGCCCGCAGCTGCTGAAGGCCTTTCAGAACAATGTCTACGGCACCTCGCTGCCCGCACCGACGAAGACGACGTTCTCCGAGGACAGCGGCGGGGGCAGCGGGTCGGCCAAGAAGATCACGATCACGGTGACCGGGCCTGAGGGCACGGCGAGCTTCACGCTGCGGCTGTTCACCCCGTCGTCGGGCAAGCCGAAGGGCACGTTCCTGCTCATCGACCACCGGGGTTCGGTGGGAGATGACCCGGGTTCGGGGGGCTACGCCCCGGTCTCGGCGATCACCGGTGACGGCTACGCCCTGGCCGCGCTGAACGCCGACGAGGTCGCCCCCGACGACGCGGGCTCCTATCGCAACGGTGTGATCAACGCGTTCTACCCCGCCGGACAGGACCTCCCGGCCAACGCGGGCCGCACGATCAGTGCGTGGGCGTGGGGCGCCAGCCGAGCGATGGACTACCTGCAGACCGACCCCGACATCGACCCGAGCAAGGTCGCGGTGATCGGGCACTCCCGCGGCGGGAAGGCCTCGCTGTGGGCCGGGGCCCAGGACCCACGGTTCCCGGTGGTCATCTCGAACAACTCCGGCTCCACCGGCGCGAAGCTCGCCCGCCGCGACTCCTCGGGCGAGTCGATCTCGGCGATCAACTCCCAGTTCCCGCACTGGTTCCCCGAGACCTACAAGCGTTTCGACGGCAACGCCGACGCCCTGCCGGTGGATCAGAACGAGCTGCTCGCGCTGATCGCGCCGGGTCGGGTCGTGGTCGCCTCGGCCGCGGACGACGGCAACGCCGACCCGCAGGGCGAGTTCCTGTCCTACCTCGGTGCCGCCCCGGTCTATGAGCTCTACGGGCTCGGGGAGACCGGTTTGTCCTCGGCGAACTGGCCGCCGGCCACGGGGAAGGGCTTCCGCGGCCCGGGGATGAGCTATCACCTGCGATCCGGGGGGCACGGGCTTGAAGACGCCGACTGGCAGATCTACCTGGGCAGCAACCTGTTCACGCGCTGATCAGCGGCGTCGTGTCGCAGTAGCGGTCGCCGGCGCGGCCGCGGCGCTGCTCCTCGTCGGGTGCACGGCCCCATCCCCCGTCGACGCCCCCGGAGCGCCGCCCCCGCCTGCCAGGCAGGCGTTCGATCCCCCGACGGCGTTCGGGTCCGCCGCGTTGTCCCTCGGCGGGGACACCGGACTCCCGGCCCCGCAGGTCCTCGACGGCGTCTATGGCTGGTCGTTGTCCGACACCGGCCTGACCCGGGTCGACCTGACCTCGGGTGAGGCCATCGTGGGCGGTTTCCCCCAGGCCCCGCTGTTCAGCGGACTGGATGTGTCCCGGGCGACCGCGATCGGTGCCCCGCCGGTCCTCGGCGCCCCGGTGCTGGCAGACCTGCCCGAGGGCCGTCGGGTCCTGGCGGCCTGGCCGGTCGAGCAGCCCGGCCAGGGCACCACCCCGGCCCGCCGCGGCATCGAGCTGGTCGCCGCGGATCCGGGCACCGCCCGCACGCTGTCCTCCATCACCGTCCCTCTGCCTCCCGAGTGGCTCGAGGAGTCGCTGACAGGCTTCACGGTCTCGGTCGCCGGCGTGGTCGGGACCACGGCCATCGTGAGCGCCTCGACCTCCGCCACCGCCCACACCGCCGCGGTCGACCTGGCAGGGGGAACCCTGCGATGGTCCGCGCCCGGCGCCGCTGCTGTGCTCGTCGGCGAGAGCACCGTCGCCGTCGAGGCTCGCGACCTCGTCGAGCGTGAACTGCGCGGCCTCAGCATCGGCGACGGCAGCACCCGCTGGGCCGGGCTCACGGGCAGCGCGGTGTGGCCGGTCGGCCGAGCTCGGATGCTGGTCGACCTGAGCAGCCTGTCGCGTCCGGCCGGAGGCAGTCGGGTCGTGGAGATCGCGACCGGGCGGCCGGTCGACAGTCCGCTCAACGGCCAGCCGGGCTGGTCCTGCCGCTCCGACGACCAGGCCCTCACGATCTGCTCGCTCGCTCCCTACATCGGGACCGACGCCGTCCTCGGGTTCGACGCCGCCGGCGTCGAGCTGTGGCGGATCACCCGTGACTCGGGACGGGTCCCACCGACGGTCACCACCGCCTGGCACGGCATGGTCTACGGCTACACCGACGTCGGACCGCTGGTCCTCGACGGCCGGACCGGCCAGGACAGGGTCGCCTCCGCGGCGGCGGCTCCGCTGCTGGTCAACGAGTACTTCGCGGTGGGGCCCGACGCCCCGGCGACGCCCGAACAGCGGCCGAATTACCGTCATCCGTCGCGGCTGGTCGCGAGTCCCACTGCCGGATGAGTGGGCAGGTCAGGGGCGGTCCGTGCGCTCGGTGTGTCCGGGCGTCGGCATGGCCCGCAGATCAGCGACGACCTGCTCCAGCGCTCGGCGGGTCGCCGGCCGGAGGTGACCGATGGCCCGGACGAGGTCGGCGATGTCTGCCTGCCGCACGACCTGCAGCACTTCGAGTTCCTCGGTGCTGACCTGGGCGTAGGGGTCGTCGAGCAGGTAGCTGACGGGCACCTGGAAGAACCGGGCGATGTCCTCCAGGGTTGCCTTCGACGGGTTGGTGGTGCGCCCGAGGCGCAGGTGGTTGAGCGTCCCGCGCGACACCGATCCGCCGGAGGCCCGGATGCCTGCGACCACCTCGTCGAGAGTGGTGGGCCGACCTTGCGACTCCAGCGTGCTGAACAGGTAGTTCAGCTTGTCCGCCAGAGATCGCGAGCCCGCGGAGTTCCCTTGCGCCACCACCCTGCCCCCTCATCTGGCCCGCTCCCGAGCCCCGGAGAGGCCGACGGTAGTTCTACCGCCCAGCGGGGCCATCCCGACGCAGGGACGCCGCAACCCGATCGGAGCGCTGTCTGATCAGCTGTTCGCGAGTGTTGTTCGCTTAGTGGGCGGGATCGGACCCTGGGTGTCCGGCGTGTTGCTGTTCGTGACATGGTCGGGCGCCGACTATGAACGATGCCGACTCTGCAGCCGCCGCGCCCGGGCCGCGCCGTCTGACCCAGGTCTTCGCGCTTCGAGAGTTCCGTGCGCTGTGGTCGGCTGAGGTCGTTTCGATCCTGGGCGACCAGCTCGCTCGGGTGACGTTCTCGGTACTGGTCTACGACCGCACGAGCTCGGCAGCCCTGTCGGCGACCGTGTACGCGTTGACCTTCCTGCCCGCGCTCCTCGGCGGCGCGTTGCTGGGATGGGTCGCCGACCGATACCCCCGCCGCCGGGTCATGATCGGCAGCGACCTCGCCCGCGCGGCACTGGTCGCACCGATGGCGTGGCCAGGCCTCCCCCTACCCGTGCTGTGTGCCCTGATCGTGGTCATGGTGCTGCTGGGCTCCCCGCACTCGGCGGCGCAGGGAGCGTTGCTGCCCGAGATCCTGCGCGGCGACCTGCTCGAACGCGGGTACGCCGTTCGCCAGGTGACGGGGCAGATCGCGCAGGTCGCCGGGTTCGCGACCGGCGGCGCACTGCTGGCTCTGCTGAGTCCGCAGACCGCTCTGCTGGCGAACGCCGGGACCTTCGTCCTCTCAGCTGCCGTGCTGACCGCCGGGGTCACGGCTCGGGCGGCGCCCGCTGCTGCCGAGGCCGGCGAGGTCCGTTCCTGGCGGCGTGACATCGCCGACGGGGCGCACACGGTGTTCGCCGATCCCTCGCGTCGCACGTTGGCCCTCGTCGTCTGGATGTCCGGGACCTACATCGCCCCTGAGGGGGTGGCTGCTCCGTACGCCGCGCAGCTGGGCGCTGGTCCGGTCGCCGTCGGGATCCTGCTGGCAGCCATCCCGGCCGGCAGCGTCGTCGGGGCAATCGTCTTCGCCCGTTGGGTCCCCCAGGGGGCCCGGGAGCGCTGGATGCTCCCGCTTGCGGGGGTCGCGGGGGTCCCCCTGATGGTGAGCGCGATCGCGACGTCGGTAGTTGCGGTCGCCACGCTGTGGGCGCTCAGCGGAGCGGCCGTGGCCGCCGCATTGATCCAGGCTCAGGCTGGCTTCGTGCGCCGGACTCCCGCCAAGGCGCGGGGGCGCGCGACCGGGCTTGCCGCCGCCGGCCTGATCGGAGCGCAGGGTATCGGCCTTCTCGCAGCCGGGTTGCTCGCCGAGTGGTCCTCCCCCGGCGTTGCAGTGGCGGTCACCGCCGCCGTCGCCGGGGTCGGGCTCGCGGCCTTGGCGGTGTCAGGGTCGGCCCGAGCGCTGTGAGCGGTGGGGTTGCCGAGGACTTTCCACTCGGGCTCCCCACCGCCTCACCGTCGTCGTGCTTCGCACTTTCACCGCCTGGCCGTCACCAGTGCAGACCTCAGATCCACACACGGTTACGCATCACGTGACCTCTCCTCTCTTACTTGTTTCGACCAGAACCGCGTCACCAGTTCCAGTTACGCATTCATCCTCCTACCTAGTCGTTCGACCGGACGATCCCAACCGTTCACCAGTTCCAGTTGCGCACGAGCCCTCTCCTCTCTCCTCTCCAATACCCAAGAATCGTCGAGTCACCAGTTCCAGTTGCGCACGAGCCATCCCCCTTCACGCGATACCTACCAGCGGAATGCATTCACCAGTTCCAGTTGCGCACTGCACACTCCCTCCCATAGCCACAAGAACAGGCCACTCCACGTTCACCAGTTCCAGTTGCGCACTCAAACCCCTCCTTCGCATAGGACATACGGGCCCATCGACAGCGCCATCACCAGTTCCAGTTACGCATTACCCGCACCTTCCTTTCTATTTCACTCGCCATGACCCAACCGCATTTCACCAGTTCCAGTTACGCATCTCGCCACCTCCAATCGTCACGACTGCCCATCGACTCCAGTTCACCAGTCCCAATTACGCACGTTCACCAGATCCCATCTCGTTGAGCCCCGCTTCCGTCGCCTGCTTCATTCGCCTGCTTCATTCACCAGTTCCAGTTGCGCATTACAGCCCCTTTCAATAGAATCCGACCCCTTTACGCTCAGACTCTTTCCTCATCACCAGTTCCAGTTACGCACAGCTCCCCCTCTCGTCGTGGCAACTTCCGCCGGGTTACTACAAATGGCCTAGCTGAGGCGCAGCTCTGTCGACCACACCCGCGTCCGAGGTCGCCCCGGCTCGCGACGGCCTCGACAGGGTAGGCGAGAAACATCGTTACGTCAGCGCCGTAGTTGATCTTGATCGCCAGTTCTGAGCCCTCCCGGCGACCAGCGGATGGATGAGAGCGACACAACTGAGCTGGGATGCAACCGCTCGCCGCCGTCTATGCTGAGACGGGAAAAAACGATCTACGATTCGAGGATTCTCGTGACCTCATCCACCGCGCGACACGCCGACCGGAGCATCCTCCGGTCAAGGCTGTCGGCGTGGCGGCTCTGGTCACTTCCGCCTCGCGTTCGGGCGTTACTTGTCGCAGTCGAACTCGCAGCTGTGTGCCTAGTCACTGTCGACATCGTCATTCACGGCGCTCCCCGTGGGCTGTCAGTGTGGCTGACCGCGGGTGCGCTGGTGGTCCTCAGTGGCGTGCACGCCGAGATCTCACTACGCGCTGAGCGACTGCGCCGCCGCATCGCAGAGACCAGGTATATCGACCTGAGTTCGGTGTGGACATTCGCGGGTGCGTTGTTGCTGCCGCCACTGTTGGCAGCGTGCACCGTGATCGTCAGTTATACCCATCTGTACTTCCGCGTCTTTCGGCCCGCCGGGACCCCTCCCCATCGACAGTTCTACTCGACGTCCACCGTCGTGTTGGCCGTCTATCTGGTCGCAGCGGTCCGACTAGGCTTCGACGGGTCGAACTCATGGTTTGCGATCGTTGAGATCGCGGCGTGTCTAGCGGTTTACACTGGCACGAACATGTTGCTCGTCATGAGCGTTATCCGCTTGGCTCAGCCCGGGAGCAAGTTCTTGACGATCCTGGCCGGTGGCGAGATCGCACTGGAGACCGCCACGCTGAGTCTTGGCGCAATCGTGGCCTACGCGGTGATGCCGGACCATCTTCCGCTCGTGGTGCTGCTGATTCCTGCGCTCGTTCTGATGGAGCAGACCACTCTCATCAGGCAGCTCGAGAGACGGGCGTCGACGGATGCGAAAACCGGTCTGCTGAACGCGGAGGGTTGGCGCTCGCAGGCGCTGCAGCTGCTGGACGCGGCGGAGCGTGACCGCTCCAACGTCGGCGTCCTGATCCTCGACCTCGACTACTTCAAGGAGGTCAACGACCGCTACGGGCACCTGGTCGGTGACGCGGTGCTCCGCGCGGTCGCCGAGGTGATCGAGGCCGAGATCCGTGATCGCGACGCCGCCGGACGCTTCGGCGGGGAGGAGTTCGTCATCGCCCTGGCCGGGGTGCGGTGGCCGGCCGACCGCGACGGTGGAGCGGTCCGTGAGGTGGGAGAGCGGATTCGTCGGAGGATCGAGGCTCTGACGGTCGACGTCGACGGCGACGAGGCTCCCCCGATGCAGGTCTCCGCTCTCACCGCCTCGATCGGGGCCGCGGTCTACCCGGAGGCCGGCCGCGATCTCGACGCTGTGCTCGCGGCCGCGGACGAGGCGCTCTACGCGGCGAAGAACGCCGGGCGGAACCGGGTCCTCGTCAGCCACGGCCCCACTCCGCCTCCGCCTGCCTCTCCCCCGCCCGGCCCGTCGGTGCCGTCGCCGCGCCCTGGAGCATGAGGGCGTGCGCAGAGACGACGCGGGCGGTGCCGGACAGGTGAACGACGCGGGCTTTCTGCGGCAGTCGGCGGAATTCGTGTCTCACGCCAGCGCGGGGGGCGCGCGGCGCACGGCGCGTCAGGTGCTCGGGGCGTGGGAGCGCTGGTGTCGCCGCGAGGGCTCCGATCCGCTGGTTCTGGATCGCACGGCCATACGGGCGTTCCTGGCCACGGCCCCGGTCGGCCATACCTACCGGGACCGGGAGCGCGCCGAGACGGTCCTGGAGCAGTTCCGGTCGACGGTTGCCGACGACGCAGCCATGCAATCGAGCACCTCCTCGGAGGCCTCGGCGGTGTTGCCGAGTCCTGCCTCCTCCGCCGCCCCCGATGGTGCCCTTCAACCCACGGCGCTGATCTGGCTGCTCGACACCGCGGAGGTGATCGACGCGCCGATCCTGGGTCTGTCGCTTCTCGTCGCAGTGAACGGGCTCGGGGTGGGCGAGGCTCTGAGCCTGGACGTCGAGCACGTCGCGTCGACCGACAGCCTGCCCGTGGTTCGCCTGCCTCGACGGTGGGGGCGACGGTCGGTGGTCCCGCTCGCGGCGGCGACCGCCGCGGCCCTGACGCAGTGCACCGCCGGACGTTCGGAGGGACCGCTGCTGCGCGCGCTGGACGCCGGCGAGCGGCTCTCGTCGGTGGAGGCGGCCCAGCGGTTCACTGCGGTCGCGGCGGCGGTCGGCCTGGACCGGCAGGTGACGCCGGCGGCGTTGGAGCAGACCTTCGTCTCGCTCGCGCTGAGCGCCGGTGTACCGATCTCGGCCCTGGCACACGCCCTCGGGGACGTCGACGGTCGCACCGACCACTCCCATCACGCTGCCTTTGCCATCTGCAACTACTTGGCGTCACATGATCCGTTGCGCTTCGTGTAAGCGGTTGGACTCACTGGGTGACGGGGTGCTCCAATGGCTAGTCCCACAACGCGCGATGTGTTGTATTCGCAGCGTCATGCTGCTGGGTGAGCGCGGCAAGGGCTCAGCGGGCGAGAAGCATTCACGGAGGCTGCGTAGGTGGCGGCACGCAACAGCTAGCAGCTCAGCGGAGCTGCCGCCTCGTCACCGGTCGGCGCGGAGCTGACCTGGTGGGGCGCGGTGCTGCCGCGGGCAGGCCAGCTGGTCGTAGCCGATCCCCTTCTGCCCCGACCGCTGATGACGGCACTGCTGTCCGACGCTGCCGACGACGTGTCCGCCACCGGGCCGCGGCGGGCGCGCCTCGTCGTGGTCTCGCTGCTGGCTGGCGGAGGGCTCGCCGCAGCTGTCGTGATGGCGACCGAGGCGCTGCAGGTGCTTCTGCTGGTCACCGCTGCAGTCGGCTTCGTGGTCTGGTCGAGCCGGATGAGCAGCCGGGAGCACGCGGTCCGGGAGCGGGAAGGTGCGCGCCCGCTGTTCGCGGTGCGTCCCAGCGTCGGAGAGCCGACCTGGGAGCTGCTCGCCCATCTCGACAGTCGGCAGGCCGCCCGGCCCGACGATGCCTTCTGTGCCGCCGCTCGTCACCTGCTGTGGCGGGTCGCGCACGTGAGCCCGCGCAGCGACGCCGCGATCGCACGTCTGACCGAATGGGCTCGTGACGGTGATCTGTCCTCCACCGACCAGCTGTGGGCTGCGGCTGAGGACCTGACCATGTTGGCCGTCGCCTCGCCACGGGACGTGCGCCGGTCGGTGCCCCAGCTCGCCGTTCTGTTCCGCTACGAGTCCGGCGCAACCCGCTGACGGTCCGGCTCCTGGCCGATGCCGCTCCCCTGCGCAGTGTCTTCGGCTTCGGTGCTCTGGAGGTGTCGCAGGAAGGGCTCGACCAGTCGCCCGTGTCGCAGCTGTGTGGAGACCTCGGTCTGTAGGCGTGCTTCGGCCAGGAGCTCGCCGGTACGGGGTGGCGGTTCGGCGTCGAGGACCTGGAACGTCGCGTCCGGACCGTCGCCGCGCCCGCCCCGTAGGGCCCAGGCCAGCCAGCTGGCCTCGGCCAGCGCCGCCCGGCGGTCGGGGGAGGTGCCGGAGCCGTGCTCGCGGGCGAAGTCGACCGCTGCGGACACCACGTGGGTGGGGACCCCGCTGAGCAGGGCGCGTGTCGTGTCCCAGATGACGACCATCCGCGCGTAGAGCGCCGCGTCCGGGCGATCCCGCAGCAGGCTCGGCCGGGCGATGGCCTCGCTCTGTTGCCAGCTCGGCACTGCCGAGACCAGGACACCTTCGAGCCGGCGCAGCCGGAGGAACAGGATGGCGGCCCGGACCTGCTCGATGACCGGCTGCAGCGGGCCGCTCAGGCGGGTGGCGACGAGCCCGAGGCCGAGCAGGGTCGCGCAGCAGAGCAGGACGACGTCGCTCGCGGCGAGCGCCCCCTGGGCTACCGGGCTGGCGGCGGGGTGCAGCTGCAGCGCGGCGAGCACCGCGAGGGCGGCGAAGGCAGCCACGAACAGTGCGGCGGACAGCCGCAGGGTCGTCTGCATGGCGGTGCTGGGGATGTAGCGCAGCACCCGTCGGCCGTGTCCGATCAGCACCGCGGTGCCGACCATCGGCCAGACCAGGGTCAGACCGGTGAGCATGACGAGCTGGGGGTAGCAGCTCCCGCCGGTGCGAGGCTCGACGAGGGGGAGCAGGGCCCCGTCGACGAGCAGGAGGATCTGGCCGAGCAGAACACCGCCTCCGGCAGCGATCGGTGAGATCGCGTAGAGGCGGCGCGACAGCGCTGTTGCCGTGGTGAACAGTCCGGTCCCTGCCAGCCCGATCGCGACGAGGATCCCGGCGGCGAGGTAGGCCCGCGCCGTCGGTGTCCCGGGGCTGGGTACAGCACCCAGTAGCGCGGCGACACCGGCGAAGAGGGCTGCGACGGTGATCCCCACCGCGGGCTGCGTTCGCCGGCGCAGTCCCAGCACCGCGGCCAGCAGAAGCGTGGCCGCAGCGATGAGGCTCAGGGTCACTACGGGCAGGCTGATCTCGCCGGGCCCGGACGGGTCCGGTGCGCATCCCGGACCGTCGGGTCATCGCCCAGGCTCGCCAGACCTGCGAGGTCTGACTTGACAATCGCGAGACCCGACGGGACGGGACGTGCTGACCGGCGATGGGGTTGTGCGCCACGAGCGCTGTAGTGACCGACCGGCAGCCGCGTCCTCCCGGAGCGCTCACCCCGCCCCGACGGGAGGAACACAGATGCACCAGCCGACCACGACCACGACCACGACCAGCGCAAACCTGCCCGATGACACCGACCCTGAGGCTCCGACCCGCTGGGCCGGAGTGGACTGGTCCTGGTCCGATCAGGCGGTCTGCGTCGTCGACGACACCGGCGCCGCCGTCGAACGGTTCACCGTCCCGAACACCACCACCGGGCTGTCCACGATGGTCACAACCCTCCACCGCCACCGAGTCACCGGCGTCGCGATCGAACGCGGCGACGGCCCGGTCGTGGCCGCGCTGCTCGCCGCCGGCCTGACGGTGTTCGTGATCGTCGCCCGCCAGGTCAGCGCCCTGCGCACCCGCTACTCCACCGCCGGGAACAAGGACGACCGCTTCGACGCCTACCTGCTCGCCGACGTCCTGCGCACAGACCGCCGCCGCCTCATCCCGCTCACCGTCGACACCGACGCCACCGTCGGCTTGCGCATGCTCATCCGCACCCGCGCCGACCTGGTCAAGGCTCGCGTCGCCGCGCACAACCAGCTCCGCGCGCACCTGCAACTCGCCCACCCCGGCGCGGTGGGGCTGTTCCACGAAGCGCACCTGCAACTCGCCCACCCCGGCGCGGTGGGGCTGTTCCACGAACTCGCCGGGACGGTCTCGCTCGCGTTCCTCGAGCGGTTCCCCACCCCGCGCCACGCGGCCTGGCTCTCGGAGAAGCGCCTCGCGACCTGGCTGCGCAGCGCCCGCTACACCCGCTCCAACACCCGCACCGCGGCCCAGCTGCTCGACCACCTGCGCCAGGCCCCGCCCGGACACCCCGACGGGCCCGCAGCCGACTCCGCGCAGGTCATCACGACCCAGCTGGTCGCCTTGCTGCGCAGCCTCAAAGAGCGAATCACCATCATCGAGACCCACATCGAACAGGCTCTGGACGCCCACACCGACGGTGCTGTGTTCACCAGCCTGCCCCGTTCCGGGCGCGTCCGCGCCGCGACCCTGCTCGCCGAGATTGGCGACGCCCGCGGCCGCTACCCCACCGACGACGCGCTCGCCGCTGCAGCCGGGATCTCCCCCTCGACCCGAGCATCCGGACGGTCGCACTACGTCGCGTTCCGCCGCGGCTGCAACTACCGCCTGCGCCAGGCCCTGGTCGACTTCGCCGACGGCAGCCGCGCCGGCCATCCCTGGGCCCAGAACACCTACGCCCGAGCCCGAGCACGCGGGCACAACCACGCCCACGCCATCCGCATCCTGGCCCGGGCCTGGCTGCGGATCATCTGGCGCTGCTGGACCGAGAACACCCCCTACGACCCCGACCGCCACGCCGCCGCCGTCACCGCCCGCGACCAGCGAACGACACCGGCCGGCGACATCGCAGTGGCGTCCTGACCAGGCCCGGCGTCGCTTTCCCATAGCGGCCAGCACCAGCCGCCCGCAGGCGGTGTCCAGGCTGGCCGAAGGCCACCCGAAGGGCATCGGCCTGGACACCGACGAGGACGGCGGGACACTTCTGGCGATGGGAACGGCCCACCCTGAGGTTGACATGGGGTTGTCAGGTGCATCGGGGCCTCATGTGAACGCGGACTCCAGACGAGCGGCCGCGGCGCGCACCTCGGCTGTGGCCACCCAGCGGTGCGACCGTCTGCCCGGTCCGTAGCCCAGCAGGGCCGCGCGGGAGTGTCCGATCTTCGGTGTAACTCCGATCAAGGAGTGTGGACCGATGACAGACCAGGCAGCAGAGCCGGTGACCGACCTCGACGCCGCGCTCGACGGTGACGGGGCGGGAAAGCTCGATCCGGTCGATGAGCAGTTGATCGCTCAGCTCGCCGGTCGAGCCCGTGTGAACGGGCTCGACCTGACCGGGGCGAACGGGCTGCTCGCGCAGCTGACCAAGCGGGTTCTGGAGTCCGCCCTCGAGGGTGAGATCACCGACCATCTCGGCTATGAAGCCCACGACCCGGCCGGGCGCGACGGGAAGAACTCCCGCAACGGTCACCGGTCGAAGACGGTGTTGACCGAGGCCGGACCGGTCGAGGTCGAGGTCCCCCGTGACCGGGACGGCTCGTTCACCCCGAAGATCGTGGCGAAACGCCAGCGGCGGTTGTCCGGGGTGGATGAGATGGTGCTGTCGCTCTCGGCGAAGGGCCTGACCACCGGTGAGGTCCAGGCTCACCTCGCCGAGGTCTACGGCGCCCAGGTCTCGCGGCAGACGATCTCCACGATCACCGACAAGGTCCTCGACGCCATGGCCGACTGGCAGAGCCGGCCCCTCGACCCGGTGTATCCGGTGATCTTCATCGACGCGATCCATGTGAAGATTCGCGACGGGAAGGTCGCCAACCGGCCCATCTACGTGGCACTCGCCGTCACCTGCGAGGGACGCCGCGAGATCCTCGGTCTCTGGGCCGGTGACCCGAACACCGCAGGTGAGGGCGCGAAGTACTGGCTGCACGTGCTCACCGAGATCCGTAACCGCGGCGTCGCCGACGTGCTCATGGTCGTCTGTGACGGGCTCAAAGGGTTGCCCGACGCGATCGAGCAGACATGGCCCGCTGCGATCACCCAGACCTGTGTCGTGCACCTGCTGCGCAACAGTTTCCGCTACGCCGGCCGCCAGCACTACGACGCCATCGCCCGAGCGCTTCGACCGGTCTACACCGCACCGACCGAGGCCGCGGCCACCGAACGGTTCGCCGAGTTCCGCCAGTCATGGGGCGAGCGCTACCCGGCGATCGTGCGGCTCTGGGACAGCGCCTGGGCGGAACTCGTACCGTTCCTGGCCTTCGACGTCGAGATCCGCACGATCATCTGCACCACCAACGCCATCGAGAGCGTGAACGCCCGGATCCGGCGGGCGGTCAAGGCCCGCGGGCACTTCCCGAACGAGACCGCCGCCCTCAAATGCGTCTACATGGCGATCATGAGTCTCGACCCCACCGGAGCAGGACAACGCCGCTGGTCAATCCGCTGGAAACCAGCCCTGAACGCCTTCGACATGGCCTTCGCCGGACGCCTGTCCGCCGGACGCCGATAGCCCTCAACGGCCAGAGTTACACCGGAAACTTGACAGTCCCTCGCTACGGGGTCACTCCCAACCCGCCGTTGACAACCGTCGCGACAGATCTGCCACGCGGTCCGCTCGGCCATCACCTCGCCGGCGGCCGCGGCCTCGGCGACGAGGTAGCGGTAACCGAACTCCGGGTCGTCGCGGTGGGGATCCGCGGCCAACCAGGCGTCGATCATGTCGGTGAACGGATCGACCGGCCGCGGCACCGTCCCCGCCCGCGACGGCGCCCGAGGCGGCGACGCCGGCGCCCCAGCGGAGAGGTACTTACGGGCAGTGCGCCAGTCGCACCCGCTTGAGCTGCGATTTTCTTCCACGTCGCCCCGGCCACGCGCAGCGGGGCGGGATCACGGGCGACCACCCTCCGGGCTCGTCTGCTTGGCAGCTGACAGAGCCCGGAGGGCGCTCCCTCCCTGAGCTGATCTTCGATCCGACGCGCCGGACCAACGACAAATCAGCTCGTACCTACAACGACATCAGAGCCCGTACGCGGACACGCCTGGAGGCCCACCCTCTTGGGCCGGTCCTGACCTCGATGCCCGGGCTCGGAGTCAGGACCGCCATCAAGATCCTCACCATCGTCGGCGACGGCTCCGGGTTCCCCCACAGCCGGGCACCTGGCCGCCTACGCCGGGTCTCGCGCCCGTCACTCGTCGGTCCGGATCCTCGATCAAGGGCGAGACCCGCTCCCCGCGCGGCAACCACGCCCTGAAGTCGGCGCTGTTCCTCTCCGCGTTCGCAGCCCTGGCCGATCCGACCAGCCGCGCCTACTACGACCGCAAGCGAGCCGAGAAGAAGCGCCACAACGCCGCCCTGATCTGTCTCGCCCGCCGCCGCACCGACGTCATCTACGCCATGCTCCGCGACCGCCGTCCCTATGCACCCCCGGTCATCAAGGACCCCGATCCCGGGCTCATAGCCGCTTGACAAACCCATAGAGACACTCCCCGCTGTTGCCGAGTGGGCGGTGTGCTGCCGACGACGTCAGATCGACCGTCACACCCATCCGGTACAACAGCCCCAGCCTTCCCGCGGAATGGGAAGGGGGACCAGGAATGACCGCTGACACGACCGGCGAGCTCGTCGCCCGCCTCGCCCGGGTCCTGGACCCCGTGGCGTTCGATGACCGCGCCGAACCTCGCACCCTCGGCCAGCTGTGGGCCCAGGCTGGAGCGCTAGCGAAGCCACCCCTTCCTCTTGATGTAAACGAGCGGAATCAATGCCACGATCAGAGTCAGGAGAGTCGTTGCCAGGAATCCGTGCTCCCATTGCAGTTCAGGCATAAATGTGAAGTTCATGCCATAAAATGTTGCAATGAGAGTGGGTGGCAGAAATACGGCGGTGATGATCGTGAATACCTTTACGATCTGGTTCTGTTTAATCTCCAGTGACGTCATAATAGACTGCTGGAGATAGCGGACCTTGTCGTGCTCGAAGCCGGCGTGCTCTTTTACTCCGTCTATATCGGAGATCAGGATGTCAGTCAGTGTTCCTAGGTCAGTTGCTTCAGCCGGAACCTCTGTCCGCAGGTGGCGAGCCGCGCGAGCGAGGAGAAGCTGCGACTCCTGCGTGCGTGACACAATCTCTTCTGTATCGTTCATGCGGGCGATCGCATCTTGCATGTCGGCTACACCCATTTCCTTGCCGCGATCGTCGTATCCAGATGTGGCGAGCTGGATCGTGTCGTTCATGCTCTCCAGGGTATCGCTCGCGTAATCGATGACCTGTTCGGAGGCCTCGTTGAGCGCATAGAGTAGAGCATACATCACCCCGTACGAGGAGTGCGCCAGCTGCGGATTGCGGCGCATCCGCGCGATAGCTGTATCGAATACCAGAAAATGGCTCTGGGGCTGCAGCGTGATCACTCGATCGCCGTTCAAGGCGAACACAATCGTTTCGCGGGCCACCGTTTCGCCGAGGCGAAAATTGACCACAACCGGGAGGTAGGCGAAAGAGTCTGTTTCCCACGCCTGCCCGCCAGCGGCCGCAAAATCAACACCAGAGAAGTGTTCTGCTTCCTCCGCTGCAGAGGGGTTGTCGGTCGGGACTTGGATCCATCTCCGTCGCAACACCTCGGGATCGAATCGGACGCTTGATGCTTGGCTTGCCACGATTTTGTCCTTCCAATCAGTTACAGGAACCCTTAGGTCTCCAGAGTATCTGATTTCAGATGCCCAGATAGAAGGGTACTGAGCGGTCCTCGACCTTAACATTCCGAGAGCTCAGAGCCTTAGCTGCGTGTACTTGGCGGCCGAGCTTGCGACATGTGCAGCTGTGGTTAGAGCAGTCGCGCCACGACCTTCGCGGGCCCCGCCTGACTCAGAAGCTTTCTTGTCGGGTTAACAAAGGCTCGCTGTCAGGGGTTAAATGGTGAAGTCGATGAGCTTCCGGCGTTGTTCGGCGGGGGTTGCGGCGTCGCGTAGTGGACAGCGAGCAAAGCGATGCTGAGGAACAGATAAAGGCCGACAGTAAAGACGATTGCCTGCCGCTCGAGGTTCGGTCGGGTTCGAGTTGGCGACTGGTTCGTGTTACGCTCAAGGTTGGTCATGAGATTCTCCCATCATCGATGATCAGTACTATCTGGCGGCGGGCAGCAGGAGCTTGATCGTCCAGTTCAGTCAGTCCGTCCGTCCGTCCGAGACACGGTGCGGCAGCGACTCTGAGCGTGTCTGAGTAGGATTCAGAGTGCTGTTTCTTCGGTCGGGCAGCATCGTTGATCCCGGTGTCACCCACCTACGGGAATACCTGCGAGCGAACGACGGCTGCGGCCAGCACAAGGTCGAAGACCCGCCTCGTCGGTGCGAAACTTGTGCTCCCGCTACAAATTGCTCTCTGAGCGTGCAAGAGAAGCAAGATGATAAAGGATCCGTGAAGCGTTCCTGCTCTGCCGTTTCCCTAGGCCAGATCTATCTGACCAGTCAGGGCAAGAACCGCCCTATCGCGAATATGATCCATGGTCAGGCCAACTCGCAGAGCACGCCCAGCACCTCTGTAGTCGAAATTCCGGCCACTCGAGTTCTTATTCCTGACGATGTCGCACGCCTCGAGGTAGGTGTGTCAACTGCGGCTAGCGCACGTACACGACGACGCTTCTTGACAGCGCTCACCGAGGAGTCGCTTGATTGCAGGGCACCTGCCACTGTGCTGAGTCCGGGGTGCGGAAATCGAGATGTCAATTTCTGAAGCATCCCACGTCCACATCGCGATCATCCGCCGGTTCATCGCATCACCGGGGTCAATGATCCACCGAGCGCGCATCCTGCCGGTAGGTCCGACTGCAGTCGGCATAGTAGAAACCCCCTCATTCATAGGGGGGTGAGTGTCACAGGCCAGACAGATCCGAGGAATAGCGGCCCTCGGTATGCTGCTAAGCAGAGAATGCTGCGAGAGAGCGGGAAGGTATCCAACCTCTCGAGCAAGAACTGTCGTCCGGCATGCGCCGCTCACCTCGCTTCCATCCTTGGTCAGAGATCAGCGGGCCGAACGCCTGCCGTCTGCAGTAGACGAGACGCCTGCAAGGCATCACTAGTCAAGCGGTTCGACGCAGATGTGTCGCAGAGCACACATCGCGACCGAAGCGTTGGGAGCGCGGCGTCGGACAGCGTTGCTGGTCAACGGGGTGTCGTCGCCGGCGGGTGAAGACTGGAGAGATGCCGACGGGCAGGTTCCAGCAAACGTCGCAACGATGGTTAGGTGACGGAGGCTAACAACGCCGCGAACACGGCGGCGGGCGGCTGCTCCCCGAGGACCAGCCGGGGTCGGCGGTTGATCTCGCCTCGACAGCGAGGAGGTGCTGGGCATTGTGCCCGTCGAGGGCAGTGCGCTTCGGGAAGTACTGACACAGGAGCCCGTTGGTGTCCTCGTTCGAGCCGCACGGCTAAGGCGAGTGGGGGTCGCAGAAGTGGCCCGGGACCCCCGCGCTCGGCGGTGATGCCGGCGTAGCGGGCCATCTCAGTGCCCTGGTCCCAAGTGATCGAGCGCGCAGCAACGCGGGCGGCAGATCAGCCATCCGTGCGGCGAGAGCACGATGCAGAGTTCGGGCATCGCGGGCGGCCAGAAGCGCCGATCTTGGAACTGTCCCGCTGCCGGGTCACGAGTCGTGGGCGTGTGTCCGGCCGTCGCACCGTCCGGTCGGCGGGGTCGGACCCGCCTGTCACCCGATGCGCGAACCGGGGACCGTCGAGGACCGTGTGGATCATGTCCATACGATCCGATACCCCGAACGAACTCCACACGGCCCGCCTGGTCGGCATCGACGTCGCCCGGGGGCTGGCCGTCTTCGGGATGTTCGCGGCGCACGTCGGGCCGGACCCGTCGGAGGGCGTCGGCGGTCTGCTGACCGAGCTCGCCTCCGGACGGGCGTCCGCGCTCTTCGCGGTGCTGGCCGGGTTGTCGCTGGCGATCATGTCGGGGCGCGCCAGGCCCCTGTCCGGCGCATCGTGGCGTCGTGCCGCGGGCCGGATCGCGATCCGTGGCGCGGTGCTGCTCGTGTTCGGGACCGCGATGACGATGACGGGCACCTCGGTCACCGTGATCCTCGCCTACTACGGGGTGTTCTTCCTCCTCGCGTTGCCCTTCTCCCGGTTGCGGGCCCCGGCGCTCGCCGTCACGGCCCTCGTCGCCGCTGTGGTGGGCCCGGTGCTGTCCTTCGCCGTGCGCCGGGCGGCCGGTGCCCGACTCGACGTCTGGACCGCGAACGACCCCGTCGAGATGATCGGTGGGGAGGGGCTGGTCCGGCTGTTCCTGACCGGCGGCTATCCCGTCTTGACCTGGATGCCGTTCCTCCTCGCGGGGATGGCGCTGGGCCGCGTGGACCTGACCGACGCCCGGACCCGTCTGTGGGTCGGTGTCCTCGGTCCGGTGGCGGCCGTGGTCGGCTACGGCGGGTCCCGGCTCCTGACCCGGCTGTTCGGCGTCACCGAACCGGCGGCCGGGGGCCCGGCCGACGCCGCGATGGACGGAGCGGAGTCCGCATACCCCCCGGGCCCCGACGTGTCGGGCACCTGGCGGGCATCCGGGGTGGTCGACACCGACACCCCGCTCCGTCTGCTCGGCTCGGCCGAGCACACCGGGACCCCGTTCGAGATCCTCGGTGCGACGGGGGTGGCGGTCACCGTCGTCGTGCTCCTGCTGGCGGCCACCGAGCGGTGGCCCGCGATCTGGCGACCGGTTGCCGCGGTCGGCACGATGGGGCTGACCGTCTACACCCTGCACGTGATCGCGATCGGGGTGCTCGGACTCAGCGCCGGGCCGGGCGAACCCGGCTACATCCTGGCGGCCTTCGTCCTCGGGGCGGTCGTGTTCGCGCTGGTCTGGAGCCGGTTCTTCCGCCGGGGCCCGCTGGAGGAGCTGCTGCACCGCGCGACGGCGCCCGCCGCGCTGCTCGGTCGGCCCCGCGAGCGGCCCTCACCCTGACGGGGTACCGGCCGGCGGTCGGACGCGGACCCGCCGACGCCCGTTCCCGGCCGCGGTGAGCCGGTCGATCGCCGGGCTCGACCCGAACCCGTGCAGCAGCACGCTGCCGACCACGCACAGCACCGTGCTGACGATGATCGTGTCGGCCGGCTCGCCGTCGGGCAGGCCGTTGAACGCCAGCAGCCCGAACACGATCGTCGTGGTCCCACGGGGACCGAGCAGGCCGGCCAGGAGCCGCTCCCGGCCGCTCAGGTCGGTCCCGATGAGCGCGAGCAGGACGGGTACGCCCCGCAGCACCGTCAGCGCGAGCAGGCAGAACACCAGGATCGGCATGGTCACCGCGGACAGGAAGTACACCCCGGCGATGCCGACGACGAACCACATCGACGCGGTCAGGAGCGAGGTCGCGTCCTCCAGCAGGGTGAAGTCGCGGGACAGCGCCGCCGACGCACTGCCCGCGGTGTGCTCGGCCTCGACGCCGGACCGCAGCCGGCGGGCGAGCAGGATGCGGTGCACGTAGCGGAACGCGATGCCGCAGACGAACGCCGCGACGAACCCGTTGCCGCTCAGGGCGACCGCCGCCGTGTAGGAGACGAGCGGGGCGAGCAGCACCACGATGCGGCGGCTGCGGCCGTCGGTCCAGCCCGGTGGGAGGCCCGGTCGAGCGCCGCGCCGAGGAGCGTGCCCAGGACGGAACCGACGGCGATCGCGATCAGGGCGTGCGGGACGGCGGTGGACAGGGCGTGGGTCGGGCCGTGCCCACTGGTGGCCGCGCCGCCCGCGAGGGCGAGCGCGAACAGGAACAGCGGGGACACGATCCCGTCGTTGTAGCCACCCTCCACGTTGAGCATGCTGCACATCCGGGCGGGCATCCTGCGGTCGCGCACGACCCGCTCGCTGGAGGCGAAGTCGATCGGCATGACCACGCAGGCCAGCACCAGCAGGACCGGGAACGCCAGGGCCGGGAACAGGAACCCGCCGACGGCGAGGGCGGCCGCGATGCTCAGGGGCATCGCCACCAGCAGCATACGGGCGGCCAGGCCCGGCGCGCTGCCCCACAGCCGCCCGCCGCGGACCTCGGTGGCGTCGACGAACAGCAGCACGGCCAGGATCAGCTCTGGGGCGCGCTGCGCACCGGTGGTGTTGAGGATCGCGCCGACCGAGCTGGTCACGGTCACGCCGACGAGCCCGCCTGCCACCACCATGACGAACGGCGTACCGACGTTCCAGCGCTCCAGTCGGCGCGCGGCGAGCGCGGCGAGGACGGCGGCCGTCGCCGCGGCCAGCAGGGTGGGGATCATCCGGAGCAGCTTCCTCGGCTCGAGCGGGCAGGTCGGATGGCGTGATCGCCGAGCGCGACGGTAGCGACTGCGGCGGCCACGACCGCACCGACGTGACGATCCGGACGTCCCCGCTCTCCGCACCCCGCCGACCGGCGGGTCGACGGGGCCCTGACGGCCCTCCCGGCACCGCTCCCGGGTGGTCCCCCCGGCCGCCGGGCGCGAGCAGCCTGTATCCGGGGCGACGAGAGGGCGGAGATGCGGACCAAGCTCGCACTGCAGACGGCCGGTGCACCGGTGCGCGACGACGACGGCGGGGTGGCACCGACGGCGCCCGCCCGCGCGGCCGGGGACGACCGTCCCCGCCACACACCCGTCCGGACCCTGTCCGCCCTCGTCGTCGCGCTGGCCGCGGTGGCGTGCCTGGTGGAGCTCAGCGCGGCGTTCGCCGACGCCGGGACCGTCGTGGACCGGTGGTTCTGGTTCGTGGGCATCCCCACCGGACCGAGCGTCGTGGTCGGCCTCGCACTGGCCCTGCTGGCCGCGGCCCTGCGCGCCGGCAAACGGGCGGCGTGGCTGGCCCTGGTCTCGTTCCTCGCCCTCGCCGCCGCCGGGGAGCTGGTCCTGGTCCTCGCCGGGGAGGCCGAGCCGGTCGACCTGATCGTCCCGGCCGTGTGGGCGGCCCTCCTCGCGGCACGACGGGGCGAGTTCGCCGCGCACGTCGCCCCCGGGGCACACCGTCGGGCGGCCGCCGTCCTCGTCACGGGTCTCGGCGGGGCGGTCGGGGTGGGCTGGCTGGTGGCGCCGTGGGTCGGTGGAGCCCCCGGGGCGGCCGGGCCCCGCTTGGTGTGGGTGCTCGACCGGTTGACCGGGGGCACCTTCGAGCTGGTCGCGGGCGGCCCGGGCGGTGGCTGGCTGACCCCCGCGCTGGACGTTGTCGGCGGGGCGGTGCTGCTGGGTGCGCTCGCGGTCTTCCTGCGCGGCGCGCGAGCGCACGGCGTCGCCACCGCGGACGACGAGCTGCGGGTGCGTGCGCTCGTCGCCGCCCACGGCGGGCCGGACTCGCTGGCCTGGTTCGCCACTCGCCGGGACAAGCGTGTGGTGTTCGCGCCGGACGGGCGGGCGGCCGTCGCGTACCGGGTCGTCGCGGGCGCGTCGGTCGCGGCGGGCGACCCGGTCGGGTCGGTCGACGGCTGGCCCGCGGCGGTGTCCGCCTGGCTGGCCGAGGCCCACCGGTTCGGGTGGCAGCCCGTCGTCCTCGCCGCGGGCGAGCGGGGCGCCGCGGTGTACCGGCGGTACGGTCTGCGGGTGCGCCGGATCGGGGACGAGGCCGTCGTGGACCTCGCCCGGCTGGCCCGCACCGGCGGCCGCGAGGGCCGGGTCCGGCGCGCGGTCCGGCGGCTGGACGGCGAGGGTTACCGGGTGACCGTCCGGCGGGTCCGCGACGTGCCCGCCGCCGATCTCGACGCGATCGACCGCCGTGCCGAGCGGTGGCGCGACAGCGCGATCGAACGTGGCTTCTCGATGGCCTCGGGGCGGGTGGCCGACCCGTCGGACCCCGACGTCCTGCTGGTCGAGGCGTTCGGTCCGGACGACGTCGCCTGCGGGCTGCTGACCTTCGCGCCGTGGGGTTCGGACGGTCTGTCGCTCGACGTCATGCGCCGGGGGTCGCACGCCCCGGCGGGGCTGACCGAGTTCATGATCGGCAAGCTGGCCGCGGTCGCCCCCACGCTGGGGGTGCGCCGGGCCTCGCTGAACTTCGTCGTGTTCCGGGAGACGCTCGAGACCGGCGCGCGGCTGGGTGCCGGCCCGGGACAGCGGACCCGGCGTACGGTGCTGCGCGGCGTGTCGTCGTTCGTGCAGATCGAGTCCTTGCACCGCTTCAGCCGTACCTTCGAACCCGACTGGGTCCCGCGCCTGCTCTGCTGGTCCGGCGGCGGCGTCCGGGCGGTGGTCGCCGCCGGGGTCGCGGAGGGCTTCCTGCGCCCGAGTGGGGTCGGCCGACGGGCCGCGGCCCGCCGGCGCGACGACCGGTTCCGCGCCCGGGCCCTCGGCATCGGCACCCCGGGGGACACCGCCGGGCGCTCCGCGGAGCGCGCCCGCTCCCTCGCCCTGGCCCCTCTGGTCCGACCGGCCGGAGAGGTCGACGATGTCGCCGCGCTGCAGCACCGCCATGCGGAGCTGGGCCGGGACGTGCGGACCGGGGAGCCCGCGACCGTCGTGGGTCGGGTCCGCGCGCAGCGGACGTTCGGCGCACTCGCCTTCGCCACCCTGCGCTCCGGTCCGGCCCGCATCCAGGTGATCGTCGAGGCCGCCACCGTCGGTCCCGAGACGCTCGCCCGCTGGAAGGACGGCGTCGAGCCGGACGACCTGGTGCTCGTGAGCGGCGAGGTCGTCACCTCGCGGTCCGGGGAGCTGTCGGTGCTGCTCGCGGACTGGCAGGTGCTGGCCGCACCGGTCCGGCCCGGCCGGGCCGATCCGCTCGCCGACGCCGCCGAGCGCACGCTGCTCGCCGCCGGGTTCTCCGAGGTCGCCGTGCCGCCGACCCACCCGGCCCTCCCGGGGGCCCCCGGCCCGGGCCCCGACGGCGCACCCGAGCGCGTGTACCACCTGGAGCGGTCCCCGTCCGGCCCGGTCCTGCACCTGCGAGTGGCCCCGGCCGACGCGGCCACCGCCCGCGGGATCCTCGACACGGTCCTCGCTGACCTCCCCGGGGAACCCGTGCCGGGGCGGACCGGCGTGGTCGAGGACGGGCTCCCGGTGACGGCCGTGCCGCTGGCCCGGCCCCGCGCACGCTCGATCGGGACCGCCGACGCCTGGCGCGTCGTCGTCGACGGGCGGGACGTGGCGGAGGGTGCCGCCGGGCGCACCGACGCCGGGTTCGTGGAGCGGGTCCTCGGCCCGGGGCCGGTCAGCGCCGCGTTCGAACGGGGGGTGCTCCCGTTCGCGACGCTGCGCGCCGACCTGGCCGCGCTCGCCGGGGCCACGATCGAGGGGCCACAGGACGGCCGGACCTCCGCCGACGGCTCCGACGACGACGGGGGCGACCGGTGACTGTCGACCCGATGCCACCGCCGCTGCCGGTGCGCTCGGTGCTCGACCTCCCCCTCGTCGACGGTGGGCTGCCCCTCGCGATCTCGGTCGCCGGCGTCGTCGCGGCGGTGTTCCTCGCGTGGCCGCGTGGCCGGCGGTGGCTCCGCCCGTCCGTGCTCGTCGTCGCCGTGGCGGTCCTCCTCCCGGCGGTGGCCGCCCTCGTGCTGAACGTGCTCTGGCGGCCGACCCCGGACGTGCTCCCCGCCCGGCTGTTCGTCTGGTCGGGAATCGCGATCGCAGCGGTGCTCGCCGCGGCGGTGGCCGTCCGGCGGGGCGGCCGGGCCACCCGGCTGCTCGTCGTCCCAGCGGTGCTGCTGGTCCTCGCGACCAGCGGCGTCAAGATCAACGCGATCTACGGCTACTACCCGACCCCGCGCCCGCTGCTGGGCCTGACCGATCCGAACGCCCTGAACCCGGCGCGGGTCCCCCACCGGACCGGTACCGCCCTTCCCCCGGTCCGGTGGGTCGCGCCCCCCGATCTCCCCGAGCGGGGTGCAGTGCTCGACCTCCCCGTCCCCGCGCCCGTATCGGGCTTCGCGGCGCGCCCCGCCACCGTCTACCTCCCGCCCGCCGCGCTCGTCCCCGGCGCACCGCGACTGCCCGTCCTCGTCCTGGTGGCGGGCCAGCCCGGGGCTCCCCGGGACTGGCTGACCGCCGGGCGGCTCGCCACCGTGCTCGACGTGTTCGCCGCGGCGCACCGCGGGCTCGCCCCGGTCGTCGTCGTCCCGGACGCCACCGGCTCCACGTTCGCCAACCCGCTCTGCGTCAACTCCTCCCGCGGCGCCGTCGAGACCTACCTGCGTCGCGACGTCCCCGACTGGATCCGCGCCCGCTTCGACGTGGACCCGGACCCACGGAGCTGGACCATCGGCGGGTTCTCCTACGGTGGCACCTGCGCCCTGCAGCTCGCCGTGCGCGCCCCCGAGGTCTACCCGGCGTTCCTCGACATCGGCGGGCAGGACGAGCCGTCCCTCGGCACCCGGGACGAGACGGTGCGCGCGCTGTTCGGCGGCGACGACGCCCGGTTCCGTGCGATCAACCCGGCCGACCTGCTGCGCCGGCACCGCTACGACGGGGTGTCCGGCACGGTCGTCGTCGGGTCAGAGGAGGGCGGCGACGTCGTGCGGGCCGCCCGGCTCGTCGATCTCGCCCGGTCGTCGGGGATGCAGGTCCGCCACCTGGTGCTGCCGGGTGGGCACTCCTGGGCGGTGGCGACCGCCGCCCTGCAGCTCGCGCTGCCCGACCGCGCAGCCCGCACCGGTCTCCTCCCGGTGGCGCCGGGATGAGCGATCTCCCGCGCGGCCCCGCGACGGGGTCCAGCACGATGGGGCGGACCGGTGACGAACGGAGCGCAACGATGATCCGCGTGGTCGTGGTGGACGACGAGGCCCTGGTGCGGTCGGGATTCACGATGCTCCTCCAGGCCGCCGACGACATCCGGGTGGTCGCCACCGCGACCGGCGCCGACGCCGAGCGGGAGATCGCGCTGGCCCGGCCCGACGTCGTCCTGCTCGACATCCGCATGCCCGAGGTCGACGGCCTCACCGTCCTCGACCGTGTCCTCTCCGGTGGTTCCCCACCCGTGGTGGCCATGCTCACCACCTTCGACACCGACGAGTACATCGAGGCCACGCTGACCGCGGGCGCGTCGGGCTTCCTGCTCAAGGACACCGATCCCGGGCAGCTCGTGCAGTCGGTGCGGGCGCTCGCCGCGGGCGCGGTCGTCCTGTCCCCCGGCGCGGCCCGCCCGATGATCGGCGGGCGGCTGTCGGCGGACCGCCGCGCCGCCGAGCGGGAGATCGCCGCGTTGACCGACCGCGAACGCGACGTCCTCGCCCTGGTCTCGGAGGGGCTGTCGAACGCCGAGATCGGCCGCGAGCTCTACCTGTCCCCGAGCACGGTGAAGGACCACGTCAGCACCGTCCTGGGCAAGCTGGGGGTCACCAGCCGGGTCCGGGCGGCGCTCGTCGCCCAGCTCGCCGGGCTGGAACGGGACCGCTCGTGACCTCGGCCCGCTCCCGCCGTGACACCCTGCTCGCGGTCGGCGCCGAGCTCGCACTGCTCGCCGCGGCCGCCCTGGACTCGCTGCTGGAGGTCACCGACGCCGACGGTGTCTGACCCTGGGGCTTCGCCGGGGTCGCGTTGCTCGGTCTGCTGCTGCGGCGCCGCCACCCCGGCGTCGGGTTCCTGCTGACGGTGCCGGCGCTCGTGACGTCCTACGCCCTGATCGCCACCCTGGTGGCGCTCTACACCCTGGCCCGGCGCACGCCGGCCCGGGCGGTGGTGATCACGGCGGCCGTCGTGACGACGGTCGGCTCGGTGATCAAGGTGCCGGTCCAGCCGGATCTGCTCGCCGACCGCCAGACCCTGCTCGACCTGGTCTACGGCGTCCTGTCCGGCGCCGGCCCCGCCGCGCTCGGTCAGCTCGTGCAGGCGCAGGCGTCGTTGCGCGACCGGCTGCGGGAGCTGGCCGACTCCTACGAGGTCGAGCAGGGGCTGCGGGAGCAGCAGACCCTGGAACGGGAGCGGAACCGGCTGGCCCGCGAGATGCACGACGTGGTGTCCCACCAGGTCAGCCTGATCGCGGTCCAGGCGGGGGCGCTGCAGGTCGGGGCGGCCGAACAGACCGTCCGCGACGCGGCGCGCACCGTCCGCGGGCTCGCCGTGTCCACACTGGAGGAGCTGCGGCACATGGTTGCGGTGCTGCGTACCCCGGGCGCGGACCGCCAGCCGCTGCAGCCGCAGCCGCAGCCGGGACTCGACGACCTCGACGCGCTGGTCGCGGCCTCCGGGGTCGACGCGACCCTGGAGCGGGACCCGGGGATCGACCTGGAGCAGCACGCTCAGCGCGCGGTCTACCGCACCGTGCAGGAGGGCCTGACCAACGTGCGCAAGCACGCGCCCGGCTCCCAGGTCCTCGTGCGGATCGCTCGCGCGGGCGGCCGGGTCGAGGTGACCGTGCACAACGGCCGGCCGACCGGACGGCCGCTCGGTCTCCCCGGCTCCCGCCAGGGGCTGATCGGGCTGCGGGAGCGCGCCGAGCTCGCCGGCGGGGAGTTCGACGCGGGCCCCGACGACGACGGCGGGTTCCGTCTCGTCCTGCGCCTGCCCGCGCCACGCCTCCCCTGACCTCCCCGACCCCGCCGACCGGCGGGTCCGGCGCACCCGACCGGGGTCCGCGCCCGCCGTACCGGCCGGTGCCGGGACCGGCCGCCGGACGATGGACTGGTCGCCATGGACGCCACCGACCGCCAGCTGATCACCGACCTCGCCGACCGGGTCCGCGCCGCCGCCACCGGCGGGCGCGACCCCGAGGCCGCCGCCCTGATCGACAGTTCCTTCGGCGACCCGCGCGCCGCCGTCTACGTCCTCACCCAGGCCGTCCTGGTGCAGGAGCAGGCGCTGGCCGCCGCGCAGGCACGCGTCGACGAGCTCGAGGCACAGCAGGCCCCGCCCGCCGCCGACCGCGGCGGCTTCATGTCGAACCTCTTCGGCCGCCGCACCGAGCACCCGCAGCCGAACCCGCAGCAGCCGGGGGGCACACAGCAGCCGGCCCAGCAGGCCTGGGCCAACCACCCGGGTGCCGCGCAGCCGGCCGCCCCCGCCGGCGGGGGCGGGAGCTTCATGAAGACCGCAGCCGGGGTCGCGGCCGGCGTCGCCGGCGGCGCCCTGCTCGCCACCGGAGTCAGCGCGATGTTCTCCGAGCCCCCCACCACCCAGGAGAACTCCGCCGCCCCGGCCGAGCAGGGACCCACCGAGGACGACGACTGGGGCTGGTGAGCCACCACCCCACCACGAGGAAGACACCGCACCATGCGTTACCTGCTCCGCCACGCCTCCGAGCACCGCCGGCTGCTGGCCGCCTGCCTGCTGCTGGCGTTGCTCGGCAGCGCCGCCGGCCTGGCCCAGCCCCTCGCAGCGCAGGCGGTCATCGACGCCCTCGGCCGGGGCGGCGCTCTGCTCACCCCGGTCCTGCTGCTGAGCCTGCTCGTCGTCGGCAGCGCCATCGCCCAGGGGGTCAACGCCTACCTGCTCGACCGGACCGGCGAGCACATGGTGCTCCGGATCCGCCGTGAGCTCGCCGCCCGCCTGGTGCGGCTGCGGATCCCCGTGCTCGACGCCCGGTCCCCCGGCGACCTGGTCACCCGGGCCACCTCGGACACCGGGCTGGTCCGCCACGCCGCCACCACCGCGCCCGTGCACCTGGTGAACGGGGCCGTCGGCATCGTCGGCGCACTCGTCCTGATGGCCGTGCTCGACCTGCGGCTGTTCGGGGTGACCGTGGCGGTCCTGGTCGTCGTCGGCACACCGGCCGCGCTCGTGCTGCCCCGCATCCGGCGGGCCTCGGAGGAGGCGCAGGCCGCCGTCGGTGCCGTGGGGTCGAGCCTGGACCGTGCGCTGGGCGCGGCCCGCACCGTGAAGGCGCACGGCGCCGAGCGGCGTGAGCAGTCGGTCATCGACTCCGCGTCCGAGCGGGCCTACCGCGCCGGCGTCGTGCAGGCGCGGTGGGAGGCGGTGGTGCTGGCCGGCGCGGAGCTGGCGCTGCAGGTGTCGTTCCTGGTCGTGCTGGCCGTGGGCGGGGGCCTGGTCGCGACCGGCTCGATGACGGTCGCGACGCTCGTCGCGTTCCTGCTCTACCTGTTCTACCTCGCGAACCCGCTGACGGAGATCACCACGGCCGTCGGTTCGGTGCAGCAGGGGCTCGGGGCCGCACGCCGGCTCGCCGAGGTGGAGACCCTCCCGGTCGAGGACGGCGTCGATCCCCGGGCGGCCCCGTCGGGTCCCTCGCCCGCCCCCGCCGCCCCCGAGGTGGTGTTCGACGACGTGCGCTTCGCCCATCCCGGGCGGCCGGAGGTCCTGGGCGGGGTGCGGTTCACCGTGCCCGCCGGGGCCCGCGTCGCCCTCGTGGGAGCGTCGGGGGCGGGCAAGTCCACGGTGCTCGCACTGCTGCTGCGCTTCCTCGACCCCACGGGCGGCGCCGTCCGCCTGGACGGGACCGACCTGGCGAGGATCCCCCCGCTCCGAGCTGCGCGAGCGGATCGGGCTCGTCGAGCAGGACTCCCCCGTCCTCGACGGGACCCTGCGCGAGAACCTGCTGCTCGGCGCCCCGCAGGCGGCCGAGGAGGAGCTCGCCGAGGTGCTGCGGGCCACGCGGCTGACCGCGCTGGTCGAGCGGCTGCCCCAGGGCCTCGACACCCCGGTCGGGGCACGCGGGGTGACCCTGTCCGGCGGCGAGCGCCAGCGGGTCGCGATCGCCCGCGCGCTGCTGCGGCGCCCGGGCCTGCTCCTGCTGGACGAGGCGACAGCGCATCTCGACAGCGCGACCGAGGAGGCCCTGCACGAGGTGCTCACCGGACGACGGACCGGCAGCACGGTCATCGTGGTCGCCCACCGGCTGCGGACCGTCCGCGACGCGGACGCCATCGTCGTGCTCGACGGCGGCCGGGTCCGGGCCGTGGGGACGCACGAGGAGCTGGTCGCGACCGACGAGCTCTACCGGTCGCTCGCGGCGGCGCAATCCACCTGAGATGCTTCTATGACTGTCAAGCGGCGGTCGGGTGTGGGACTGTCCGGAAGATCGTGTGTGGGCGGTGATCGTCTCTGTCAGTTCAGGGTGATTCGGTTGCCGTAGAACAACTACCTCACCTGAGGTAGGCCCAGGGTCCGCCCGGGAGGATGTCGGTGCCTTCGCCATCAGGTTCGGTGACCGCTGGCCGAGCACCGAGCACTACTGACCCTGGATCCACCGTCGATCTTGAGCCGCCAGGTTGTTGATCTTTTGGGACTGGTAGTGGTGCCGGGGCGCGGGTGAGCCGCCGGACTGTCCGGCTGTTCCACTGGTGTTCTCCGGTCGGCCCTGGTGGGGGGTGGTCAGGACGCTGCGGGGAGGGGGTCGTGCAGAGCGCGGCGGAACAGTTCGTCCAAGCCGGGTTCCCAGGGCCAGTCCCGGGGGAGGTGGACTACCTGTTGGTGCGCGGAGTGCGCGACCCGGGCGGGGGTGACGATGAGTCGTCGGCGCAGGCTCGCGGCGCGTTCACGGGCATGCCGGCCGCCGGCCAGGGCACCGGCGGCGCGGGTGAGGTTATGGGAGATCGCGGCGCAGACCAGCCAGGCGGCGTTCGCGGTGAACACCCCGGAGGGCAGGTGGGCGAGCGGGCCGTTCTTCAGTTCGGCGATGACCTGCTCGATGATGGCGTGGTCACGGTGGGTGGCCTCCGCCGCCAGCATCGGCTCGGGGGTGTCGGTGAACACCGCGTGGTAGCGGTAGACCGCGAACATCTCCGACTGCCCGGCCGTGACGGTGCGGGGGTTGAGACGCCGCACGCGGCGCACGATCAGCCGGGCGGTGACGTGGTCTGCCTTGCGGCGGCCGGTGAACGCGGTGAACGACACTTCGGCGACCTCGGCGTCGGAGATCCAGCGTTGCTCGTCCTGGTCGTAGATCGCGTTCGGGTAGCGGATCGCGGTCCACGCATCGTCGTCGATGCTGCTGATCGCCCTGGTCACGGTCTTGGTGAGTCGGGCGGTGACCGAGAACCGGGCTCCGGCGCGGCGGCAGGTGTTGATGATGTCGTGGCCGTAGTAGGCCGAGTCCGCGCGGACCAGCAGCATCGCGTGGCGGGCGCTGCCGGCACCGATCCGGCGTGCAGTGCCCAGCGCTTCGGCCAGCAGCCGGGGCGCGCCGCGGGCGGAGTTCGTCGCGCCGCGCCGCAGCCGGGTCGCCGCGATCACCGGCGCCGCGGCCGGGGCGGACAGCACCGCGAGCAGCGCGTTCAACCCTTTCACCCCGGTGTAGCCGCGTCCGGCGCCCTGCTTGGCGTACCCGTAGGTGCGGCGCACCGTGTCATCCAGATCGAGGTAGGCGACCTGATCGGCGCTCCTCAGCAGCGGGGTCGCCGCGGCGAGCCGAGCCAGCAGGCGCGCGGCGACGGCGTCGAGTTGGCGGACGTGACCGAAGGTGAACCGGCGCAGGAACGTCCCCAGCGTCGATGGAGCCCGCACCTGGTCGAACACCCGGCCCATGCCGCCGTGGCGCAGCATGTCCATGTCGGTGATCGAGTCCGCCCCGGCGACCATCCCGCCGATCAGCGCGGTGATCTTCGCGGCCGCGTTCGCGGCGCCCGTCCCGGTCAGGGTCAACGTCTCGGCCAGCAGGGACCGCAGCCCGCACCTGGCGGCCAGCGCCATGACCGGGACCAGCCCGACACACGACACGAGATTCGGATCATCGAAGCGCACGCTGATCGCGCGGCAGGCGTGGGATAGTCGCATCCAGCGGATGCCCTTCTCTGCAGGGATCGATGTTGCCGTGGTAAGCACATCTTCCCAGCTCAGAAGGGCATTCGTGTGTCACGACCCGCCCCTACCGGCGCATACCTGCGGTGGATCCAGGCTGACCGACAACGCCGGAACCACCGTTTCTGTTGCAGACCGCGACCGGACGCTGTGGTGGCCGATCGGGCTGACGAGGTTTCATGAACATGCTCCTTGACAAGTGCAGCGCCGCCCTCCACACTTCGGCTATTCACTTAGTTGTTTAGAGGTGGGCGGGTGGAGTTCCGCATCGAGCGCCGGTCGGGGGTGCCGACGTACCTGCAGATCGTCAACCAGGTCACGCAGGCGCTGCGCCTCGGTGCGCTGGCCCCGGGTGACCGGTTGCCGACGGCGAAGGCCGTCGTCGATCAGACCGCAGTCAACCCGAACACGGTGCTCAAGGCCTACCGCGAGCTCGAGCGTCAGGGGCTCGTCGAGCCCCGGCCGGGGGCGGGCACGTTCGTGACGCAGTCGCTGGCACGACCCGGGTCGGCCGCCGACGACGCGCTGCGGGCCGATCTCGAGCAGTGGATGGGCCGGGCCACCGACGCCGGACTCGGCCGCGACGACGTTGACGCGCTCGTCGCCGACGTCCGTGACCAGCACTTCCGCCAGGGAGGACAGAGATGACCGAGCACGTGCTGAGAACCGTCGGGCTGGGCAAGAGCTACCGCAGGCGACGAGCGCTGGACGGGCTCGACCTGGAACTGCCGCGCGGGAAGATCGCTGCGCTCGTCGGCCCGAACGGCGCCGGCAAGACGACGCTGCTAATGCTGGCCACCGGCCTGCTCGCGCCGACCGCCGGGACCATCGAGGTGCTCGGCACCAATCCGGCTCACTCCGGGATGCCCGCCGGCCTGAGCTTCCTCGCTCAGGGCAAACCGCTCTACCCGCGGTTCACCGTCGCGGAGATGCTGCGCGCCGCCGCCACACTCAACGCCGGCACCTGGGACGCCGCCTACGCCGCACGGCTCGTCGCGGCCGCCGAGCTCGCCGACGACCAGCGCATCGGTGACCTCTCCGCTGGGCAGCGGGCCCGGGTCGCGGTCGCCATCGCGCTCGGCCGCCGCCCCGAGCTGCTCCTGCTCGACGAACCCCTGGCCGAGCTCGACCCGCTCGCCCGCACCCGGGTGCTGGGTACGCTGCTGGCCGAGGTCACGGAGACCGGCATGACGGTCCTGATGTCGTCGCACATCCTGACCGAGGTGGAGGACGCCGCCGACCACCTCTTCCTGCTCCGCGACGGCCGCCTCCAGCTCGACGGCGACCTGCCGATCCTGCTCGACGAGCACCGCGTGCTCGTCGGACCGGCAACGGACGCGCCTACCGACCCCGGCGTCGTGCACGCATCGACCTCGGGGCGGCAGCTCACCACACTCGTCCGCGGCGGTGACAAGTGGGTAGGGTTCGACAGCGCCCGGCCCACGTTCGACCAGCTGGTGCTGGGCTACATCCAAGCGCCCGCCACGACCCCGGCAGGTGTCGCGTGATCGCGCTCGTCCTTCGCCGCCAGCGCGGAGCGATCGCCACCGTGGCCAGCGTGGTCGGACTCTGCGCAGCGTGGATCGTGGCACTGGCGAGCGCCAGCTGGCAGACCAGCGGACTGGCCCAGCTCCCGGTCGCGTTCATGCCACTGCTCATCGGCCTGATCACCGGGACGACACTTTTCGCCCGTGAGCTCGACCACGGCGAGCACCTCTTCACCCTCACCCAGAGCGTGCGACGGACGGCGTGGTGGAGTTCGGCGATCGCGGCGGCAGGAGTCCTGACCGCACTCGCCGCGGGCGCACTATCGCTGGTCAGCAGTCTGATAGGGCACCGGCCGCGACCGGCCCTGCTCGATCCGGTGTGGTTCGGGACGTCCGGCAGCGTCGTGATCGCCTACGCCCTGCTGGCCTTCGCCGTCACTGCCACGGTCGGGCTACTGACCAGAAGCACGCTCGCTGCGGTTGTCACCGCCACTGTCGTCCACTTCATGGTGCTGTTTGTCCTGTTCCGGCTACGGGACAGTTACCTACCTCTAGAGGCCGTAACGACTCCCGCTGGCGCCCTCGACTTCAGCACCGTCCCCGACGGCGCCTTCCCGGTGACCCACGAGTACATCAACGGCGCCGGGCGGCCGATCGGCGATGCCGAGATCGACCGGGTCTGCACCGACGGCCTGGACGCGGACTGCGCCCGTCGGACAGATGTCATAGCCACCAGGACCTGGTACCAGACCCCCTCACACTACTGGCCACTCCAGCTGATAGAGACCAGTATCCTGCTTACCCTCAGCGTCATAGTCGTGGCCACCGGCAGAATCGGCTTAAGACAGGCAACCAGACCCTGATCAGACCGGTAAGAGTGAACCGCCCCGGCGTGTCCGGAGAGCTACGGGGTTGAGTGCTCCAGCTCGGGTTGCTCGAGTCGTTGACGGTAGTGGGCGGTCTCCAGCTCGGCTGGAGGGATATCCCCGGCGGTGCTGTGCAGGCGTCGGTGGTTGTACCAGTCGACGTATTCGAGGGTGGCGATCTCGACCTGCTCGACCGTGCTCCACGGACCTCGTGGCTTGATCAGCTCGGTCTTGAACAGCCCGATCGTGGACTCGGCCAGCGCGTTGTCGTCGGCGTCGCCGACCGACCCGACCGACGGTGCGACCCCTGCTGCGGCGAGGCGTTCGGTGTAGGCAAACGAGGTGTATTGCGACCCGGCATCCGAATGTGCGATCAGCCCGGACAGATCGTCATTGCCGCGGCGGCCGCGGGACCAGACGGCTTGCTCGAGCGCATCGAGGACCAGTCCGGTGCGCATGGTCGTTGCTGCACGCCAGCCCAGGATCCGCTGTGAGTAGGCGTCGATGACGAACGCGACGTAGACCATCCCGGACCAGCTCGGGACGTAGGTGAAGTCAGTGACCCAGGTGCGGTTGGGAGCCGGCGGGTTGAAGTTGCGCCCCAGGAGATCCGCCGGCCTGGCCGCCGCGGTGTCGGTCACTGTCGTGCGGACCCGACGCCCACGGCGCGCTCCGACCAGGCCGAGCTCGCGCATCAGCCGTTCGATAGTGCAGCGTGTGACTGCGACACCTTCACGGTTGAGGGCGAGCCAGACCTTGCGGGCGCGCCGTAGACGCCGTAGTTGTCGGCGTACACGCGCGTGTTCTCGACCTTCAGGGCTTCGTCACGGGGGTCCTGGGCGGGTGGGTTGCGGGCGCGAGCGATGGTGTCGTAGTAGGTCGATGGGGCGATCGGGCAGCCGTGCTCAGACAGCACTCTGCAGATCGGCTCGACTCCCCACCGCAGCCCGCCCACGTCCTGGTCGGCGTGGGCGGCGATGAACTTCACCAGCGTGTCGAGGGCCGGTCGAGCTCGGCCGTGAAGAAAGCCGGACTTGGACTCAACCGGTCAGCGCAACACCCTGACGGATAATCATGATAGGGGTGCAGGGTGGTACGACTGGGACGGCCTGGGATGCCCGAGAAGGACCGGGCGGATCTATGGGTCCGATGGGGGCGTGGAGAGACGATCAGCGACATCGCCCGGGCGATCAAGCGGCTGCCGGGATCGGTGTTCACCGTGCTCAAGGGTTCTGGTGGTTATGTCCCGCCGCCTCGCCGGCGCCGGCCGGGAACGCTGACCGCGGCCGAGCGTGAGGAGATCTCTCGTGGCCTGGCTGAGGGCGTGTCGATGCGGGCGATCGCCGGTCGGCTCGGGCGGCCCGCCTCAACTGTGAGCCGGGAGATCGCCCGCAACAAGGGTCGGCGCAAGTATCGGGCGGTCGACGCCGAGGACCGCGCCTGGCGCCGTGCCCAGCGTCCCAAGGTGTGCCTGCTCGCCTGTCGCCCGCTGCTGCGCGGGTTCGTCGCTGACATGCTGGGCGAGGACTGGTCGCCCGAGCAGATCGCCGGGCACCTGGCCAAGCATTACGAGCCGAGCTCGGGGATGCGGGTGTCGCACGAGACGATCTACAAGTCGCTGTTCGTGCAGGCCCGCGGCGTGCTGGCCAAGGACCTGCAGAAGCATCTGCGCTCAGGGCGGCCGATCCGGCGCAACGTGCACAACACCACCAGCGGCCAGTGGCGCTCGCAGATCACCGACGCCGTGTCGATTCGCCATCGCCCCGCCGAGGTCGCCGACCGCGCCGTGCCCGGCCATTGGGAGGGCGACCTGCTACTCGGGCGCGGCACCACGCAGATAGCGACCGTGGTCGAGCGCACCACACGGTTCACGGTGCTGGTCGCACTCGGCGAACGCGACATGCACACCGTCGCCCACCGGCTCAGCCAGCAGATGATTCAGCTACCCCGGCAGCTGCGCCGCTCGCTGACCTGGGACCGCGGCATGGAACTCGCACGCCACAAGATTGTCACCGACCGGACCGGACTGGACGTCTACTTCGCCGACCCGGCCAGCCCCTGGCAACGCGGCACGAACGAGAACACCAACCGACTGCTACGCCAGTACTTCCCGAAAGGCACCCGCCTCGACCATATAACGCAGGCCCAGCTCGACCTCGTCGCGGAACGGCTCGACACCCGCCCCCGCAAGACCCTCGACTTCGACACCCCAGCCGATAGAATCGCGGCAGTGGCGCACTGACCGGTTGAGTCCAAGAGTGCTTTTTTCGCCCAGGAGATGGACCCGACAAGGAAGAAGTGATGAAAGCCGTCGCCGCGCTGAAGGACCGGTTCGGGATCGCCCCGATCCTGAAAGTCCTCGGCGTCGCCGCGTCAACCTACTACGGCTGGCTCGCTCAACAACGTGACCCGTCGCAGCGGCGCCGCGCCGACGCCGAGCTCCTCGAACAGATTCGCGAGATCCACGACCGCTCCGGGGCCACCTACGGCGCTCCACGGGTACACGCCGCCCTGCGCCGCCGCGGACGCCACGTCTCCCGCAAGCGGGTCGAGCGGCTGATGCGCGAACACGGACTGCAGGGCGCGTTCCTGCGCAAACGCTGGCGAGTGGCCTCGACCAGGCAGAACCCGCGCCACACTCCGGCACCGGACCTGGTCAATCGCGACTTCACCGCCGCCGCCCCGGACCGGTTGTGGGTCGCCGATGCCACCCGCATCCCGTGCAGGGAGGGCGTGTTCTGGCTGGCCGCGGTCCGCGACGCCTTCTCCAATCGCATCGTGGGCTGGCGTTGCTCGGACCGCTGCGACACCGACCTCATCCTCGGCGCACTCGAGTACGCGGTCTGGACCCGAAACATCGCCAGCGGACAAATAGTTCATCACTCCGACCGCGGCTCGAACTATACGTCTCTGCGATTCGGGCAGCGCCTGGAAGACCACGGGATTCTCGCATCCATGGGCTCAGTGGGCGATTCCTACGATAATGCGCTCATGGAGAACTTCTTCTCCACGCTCAAGACCGAGCTCGTCTACCGGGAATCGTGGCGGACCCGCGAGGAAGCGGAGAACGAGCTGTTCGCCTACATCGACGGCTGGTACAACACCGAACGCATCCAGGCCCGCCTGGGCTGGCTCTCACCGGATGAGTACAAGGCCACCTGGCACGCCCAGGAGAACATCCTGGACGATCAACCCGCATCACCCGCCGACGGGGCCGACCCGGCCCCAGTCAGCTAACCAGCACTCCGAGCCGGCGGGGGAACCTCAGGGCGAAGAAGGCCCTGACAAGCCCTGACCGAGATCTGGAACGCCGAGGACAAGCGCAGGGCCCTCGCCGCCGTGACCTGTTTCGAAGCCACCTACGGGGCGAAGTTCGGCAAGGCCGTCGCGACGGTCCGCGACGACCTCGACGAACTGCTCGCCTTCTACGACTTCCCCGCCGAGCACTGGCAGCACCTGCGCACCACGAACCCGATCGAGTCCACGTTCGCGACCGTCCGCCACCGCACCCGGATCACCCGCGGACCGGGCTCACGCGCGGCCGGGCTCGCCATAGCGTTCAAGCTCATCAAAGCCGCCCAGGACCGCTGGCGGGCGGTCAACGGACCACACCTTGTTGCCCTCGTCCGGGCCGGAGCCCGCTTCGACGGCGGACGCCTCGTCGAACGACCCGACGACCACACCCAACCCGAAGCCACCTGAAAGATCTTCATCCACAGGTCTTGACGATTGCTCGCCGGTTCACCCGGGACGACGTCCGCGCCCTCGTCGACCGGTGGGCGCAGGCCCCTCTGATGATCTCAGCCCCGGACGGTGCGCACGCCCCGCCGCTGAGGGTGGTGCCCACAGCATCGGAGCGCGCACACGACTCCGCGCCGCCGGTGTCCGGCGGTGGGACGGGCAATCGTCGAAGTACGGCTCGCGTGATCACGGCGACCATCCGGTACGGGGCCGACCGGAGGCGACGTGGTCCGGTCGCCCCGCGCGGCTGACCAGAGCACCCGAACGCCGGGCCCGGTCGGCCCGCTGGAGCGACCAGGTCCCGTCCCGCCCCCGCACCGCGCACGAGTGCCACGGGGTGGTCCAGGCGTCGTCGGCCGGCACCAGGCGCACCCCCAGCTTCGGCGACCCGGCGGGATGCGGGTGGATGGAAAGCCGCACGCCGTCAGGGAAGCGGTCGGCGACCAGCGCGCTCCAGGCGTTGCTGCGGGCCACGACCCGGTAGGCGCGCTCCCGGGAGCGGCGCTGCAGGGCGGCGCGGCTGCCCTCGTGGTCGCCGGCGTCCTCGACGAGGAAGCGCACGATCCCCAGGTAGAGGGCGCGTTCGGAGGGATCGGTGCGGCAGCGCTGCCGCAGCTGCTCCACCGACGGCGCCCACAGCCGGTCCAGCAGCGCCCGGCGCTCGTCGTGGCCGTACCCGGGGTAGGCGTGCGAGAGATCGAAGAACTCGAACCCGGGCAGCCGCTCGGCGGCCGCGAGTGCGCGCAGGGCGGCGCCGTACTCGTCGACGTGCGGGTCGGGGACACCGATGAGGTCCGCGAAGACGTGTCCGTCGGAGCAGACGAGCACGCGCGCACCGGGCTCGTGCACGGCGGCGATCTCGGCGCGGACCCTGTCGAGGTGGTGCAGCGACAGCCGCTCCCCGGCGTCGGGGAGCCTGCCGAGCACCTTGGCCGGGTTCGGGGACTTGCAGGGGAACGCCGGTAGCACCAGCCGCAGTGGTGTACCGGCGGTGACGGCGGCCCGGATCTGGGCGCGCTGAGGGGCGAAGGCGGAGCGGTCGGGCGCCGGCTCGTCGCGCGGGGCGCGCCGGTGGCGCAACAGGATGTCGAGGACGTCCTCGACGACGGCGTCGACGCGGGTCCGGTCGGCGACCGGGTCCGGAACACAGGTGATCAACGATGCTCCGATCGGCGGGTCGCCACGGGATGGCGACGGCGTGGTGGGTGTCGGTCGGGTCAGCGGGCGTGCGACGACGCGTCGTGGGTCACGGGCAGTGCGCGGACACCGCGGCCCAGCACGGCCGGGGTCCAGTCGAGTGCGGCGGTATCGGTGGCGAACCGCATGCCGGGCAGCCGGGCGAGCAGGGTGCCCAACGCGACCTGCAGCTCGACGCGGGCCAGTGCGGCACCGGGACAGAAGTGGATGCCGTGTCCGAACGCGAGATGCGGGTTGGGGCTGCGGTCGAGCACCAGCTCGTCGGCTCGGTCGAAGCGGCTCGGGTCGCGGTTGGCCGCGCACAGCGACACGATCACCGAGTCCCCGGCGGGGACCTCGCAGCCGTGCAGATCGTCGGTCTCGGCGAGGAACCGCCAGGTGGTGAGCTCGAACGCGCTGTCGTAGCGCAGCAGCTCCTCCACCGCACGGGGCAGCCGCTCCGGGTCGGCGGCGAGGCGGTCGAGCTCGTCGGGGCGGTGCAGCAGCGCGACCAGTGCGGTGGTGATCTGGTTGGTCACCGGCTCCTGCCCGGCGACCAGCAGCTGGAACACCATGGAGTCGAGCTGCTCCGCGGTGAGGTCGCCGGCGTCGCGGGCCGCGACGAGGCGGGTGAGCAGCCCGTCGCCGGGCAGGTCACGGACGCCGTCGACGACACGGGCGATGTAGTCCTGGAGCCCGTGCAGCAGCCCTTCGTAGTGGGCGCGGCGCGGGTCGGTCGGCCCGACCGGGGCGACGACGCCGCCCCACTCCCGCCGGAACCCCGCCGCCAGCTCCTCGGGCAGCCCGATCGCCAGGGCCAGCGCGGCGAAGGGGAAGTGGGCGGCGAACCCGCCGACCAGGTCCACCGGCCCGTCGGTGACCGTCAGGTCGTTGGCGAGCCGGTCGGCGAACTCCTGCAGCCGGGGGCGCAGCTCCTCGGCTGCCCGCGGGGTGAAGGACTCGGTCACCAGCCGTCGCATGACGGTGTGGGTGGGTGGGTCCTGGTGCAGCAGGTGGACCTGCAGCTGGGAGTGCTGCGGTTCGGGCATGATCGACGCCCGGGCCCGCCACCCGTCGTTGCCCAGGCGGTGGTCCTTGCCCAGACGCCGGTCGTTCAGGGTGGCGTGGGCGGCGTCGTAGCCGGTCACCAGCCAGGCGTGCACACCGGACGGGAACGCCACCCGGTGGACCGGGCAGCGCCCGCGCAGCTCGGCGTAGAGCGGGTAGGGGTCGCGCTTGTAGTCCGGTCCGACGAGCGGGACCGGCTCGGTCTCGGGGGCGGTCATCGGGGTCCTCTCAGATCCGCAGTTCGGGACGGGCGTGCTCGAGCCACAGGGCGAGGTCGACGACCCGCTCCAGGCGCAGCCGGGTGCCCCAGTCGAGGCCCTCGGCGGGCGCGTCGAGCAGCGGGTCGATCCGGGTGCGGTCCACGACGTCGGTGACCCGCTCGGTCTCCAGGCAGGTGCGGGCGAGCTGCTGCAGCCCGGCGTTGTAGCCGGGGTCGTGGGTGGCCGGGTAGTGGTTCTTGGCCCGCCACAGCACCGACTCGGGCAGGTGCTTCGCCGCGGCGTTGCGCAGCAGCGACTTCTCCCGTCCGTCACGGGTCTGTTCGCTCCACGGGACCGAGAACGCGTACTCGACGAGACGGTGGTCGCAGTAGGGCACGCGGACCTCCAGCCCGTGCGCCATCGACAGCCGGTCCTTGCGGTGCAGGAGCTGGCGCACCCACCGGGTGAGCGACAGGTGCTGCAGCTCCCGGGAGCGGCGCTGCTCGGGTGACTCGTCGTCGTGGTGCGGGACGGCGGTGAGCGCGTCGGCGTAGGTGTCGGCGCGGAACTCGGTGATCCGCATGGCGGCGGCGAGGTCGGGGTGCAGCGGGACGGCCGCGTCGTCGCCGGTGACCAGCAACCACGGGAACGTCGCCGCGGCCCGCGGGCGCTCGGCGTGGAACCAGGGGTAGCCGCCGAAGACCTCGTCGGCGGCCTCCCCGGACAGCGCCACCGTCGAGTGCTCGCGGATCCGGCCGAACAGCAGGTAGAGCGAGGTGTCCATGTCACCGACACCGATCGGTGAGTCCCGGGCCGCGACGACGGCGCGCCGGTGTTCCAGGTCGAGCAGCGCCGCCGGGTCGAGCACGGTGACCGAGTGGTCGGTGCCGATGTGCGCCCCGGCCTCGGCCGCGTAGGGGGTGTCGTGCCCGGTACGCAGCACGTCGCCGGTGAACTCCCGCGCCTGGTCGGCGTAGTCGACCGCGTAGGAGCGCAGGACCGCGTCGGGTCCGCGGCGGTCGCGCAGCTCCGCGGCGGCGAACGCGGTCACCACCGAGGAGTCCAGCCCGCCCGAGAGCAGGCTGCAGATCTCGACATCGGCCTCCAGCCGGGACCGCGCGGCCCGCTCGACGAGCGCGGCGACCCGCTCGGCCGTCGCCTCGGAGGTGTCGGTGTGCTCGTGCAGCTCCAGCTCCCAGTAGCGGCCGGTGCGGACGCCGTCGGTGTCGGCGACCAGCCAGCCGCCCGGCTCGACCTCGTGCACGTCGGCGTAGACGCCGGGCCAGGTCGAGAACAGCAGCGAGTAGCCCTCGCGCAGGCTCTCGACGTCGACGACCGGGTCGACGCCGGGGTGGGCGAACAGCGCCTTCGGTTCGGAGCCGAACGCGACGCCGCCGGTCGGGGTCCGCGCCCAGTACAGCGGCTTGACACCGAGCCGGTCGCGGCCCAGCACGAGCCGCCCGGTCGGCTGGTCCCAGACCGCGAAGGCGAACATCCCCTCCAGCCGGTCCAGCGCGGCGATCCCCCACTCGCGGTAGGCGGCGAGGACGACCTCGGTGTCGCTGCGGGTGTCGAACCGGTGGTCGCGCGAGCGGAGCTCGGCGCGCAGCTCGTGGTGGTTGTAGACCTCGCCGGAGTAGGACAGGACGGTGCGGGTCCCCTCGCTGCCCGCGAGCATCGGCTGCACACCGCCGTCGATGTCGATCACGGCCAGGCGGCGGTGCCCGAGCGCGGCCCGCTCGTCGTGCCAGACCCCGCCCGCGTCGGGCCCGCGCGGGATCTGGGTCGCGGTCATGGCCTCGGCGATCTCCCGCAGACCCGCCGGGTCGGCGACGGGGACGGGCTCGGCCAGGCCGGCGATGCCACACATCAGGTGTTCTCCTCGGTGGTGGGACGGCCGCGGTGCCCGATCAGCAGCAACGCGGCGACGACGGCCGCGACGGCCGCGACGATCAGGGCGGGACGGGTCGCGAGCACCGTGCCCTCGGTGTTCCAGGCGAGCCCCGCGGCGGCAGGGCCGACCGCGAAACCGAGCGCGCGGGCGCACTGCACGCCGGCTCCGGCCGTCGCCATCCGCTCCCGCGCGGCCCCGGCGAGGACGAGCACCTGCGTGGGGCCGCCGTAGAGGCCGGTCCCCAGCCCGGCCAGCGCCACCCGCCAGGCGACGTCGACCGGGGTCCACTCCCCGTCGGGCAACGCGGCGAGCAGCGCGAAGCCGACCGCGGCGAGGGCGACACCCGCGACCGCCACCGCGCGCGGGGAGAAGCGGTCGGCGAGCCGCCCCGCGGGCGGCCCGGCCACGACCATCCCCAGCGGGAACGCCAGCAGCACGAACCCGGCGGCGGCGGGCCCGGAGCCCCCGGCCTGCAGTCCGACGGCGACCAGGTACGAGGCGGCCGCGAACGCCCCGGCGAGCAGCGCCACGGCCGCGGCCGGCGCGGCGCCACGCGGTCGCAGCGCCGCGGCGACCGAACGGGCCCCGGGCCGCGCACCCCACGCAGTGAGCGCAGCGACCGCGACCACGACCGCCGCGGAGACCACCGCTGTGCCGGCGAGGAGACCGGTGCCGACCGCACACACGAGTCCGAGACCGGCGACGAGCAGCGAGGCGTCGGCGATGCCCGCCCGGTCCGGCCCGGCGAGCACCCCGGCGACGATCCGCGAGCGGCGGACCAGCACGACGGCGACCAGTGACACCAGTACGGCGGGGACGAACGCGACGCGCCAGCCGACCAGCTCGATCGTCGGCCCGCCCACCGCGGGTCCCAGCACCCCGCCGACCGGTCCGGCCGTCGCGGGCACCGCCATCGCGCGGCCCCGGCGCTGCGGGGCGACCGCGGCCACCGCGAGCACCGGCATGAGCACCATCAGCACCGCGCCGCCGGCACCCTGCAGGACGCGCAGCCCGACCAGCACCGGCAGCGACGGCGCGACCACGGCCGTGAGGTTCGCGGCGGCGAAGACACCGACGGCGGTGAGCAGCGCGGGTCGCACGGCGACCCGGTCCAGCCACCGCCCCGCCGGCAGCAGCAGCGCCACGGCCGGGATCGCATACGCCAGCACGACCCACTGGACCGTCCGGGGATCGGCGCCGAATCCCTCCGCGATCCGCGGCAGGGCCACGGTGACGACGTTCATGTCGAACATCGCCGTGAACGACAGCAGGCCCGCCATCGCGACCGCGGCCCGGTCGTCACGCACCTGCCCGGCCGGCTCCGACGCCGTTCCGTCCTCGACCACTCCACCTCCGATCGCCACACCGTCGAGTGACGAGTCGTCACCACACGTGGTCGAGTTCCCGGGCGATACGGCCGAACGGCGCGATCCACGTCACACGTCGTGACGACGACCGGAGGAACTGATCGACCGCGGCCGCCGACTGGTGAGGTGTCCAGGACGAGTACGGCATGAAGGACGTGTGCGGGTGCGACGACACCGACGGACGATCACGACGGCAGTGGCCGCCCTCGCCGCCGCGGTCCTCCTGCTGGCCGGGTGCGGCAGCGGCGCACCGGCCGCCGGCCACGCAGGTCACGAGGGTGGGGACGGGGGCGGTTCGTCGGCGGGCGGTGCCGGTCATCCGGCTGCACCCCCCTGTCCCCCGACCCCGCAGCTCGCGGCCCCGCCCCGGCGCGTGGTCACGATGGACGGCGGGGCCGCCGCGATCCTGAACGAGCTCGGCCAACGTGAACGGATCGTCGGTACCGCCGCCCCGGACTTCTTCGCGACCTTCACCGGCGCCGAGCGGACCGAGCTCGACTCGATCCCGGTGCTGGACCCCGGACACGGCACCACCGAGTCGGTCGTCGCGGCGAAGCCCGACCTCGTCGTCGGGATCTCCAGCTACAGCTTCGGCGGTTTCGACGGCACCCCCTCGGTGGAGCGGCTGCGGCAGGCCGGCGCCGCCAGCCTGGTGGCCTGCGAGGACGCACGCTCGCCGGTGCAGGACATCGACGAGACCTACGCGTTCATCCGGAAGGTCGCGACCGTGTTCGGCGCACAGGAGCGGGGCACGCAGCTGGTCGACCGGATCAGGGCCCAGGTTGCCGCGGCGGCACCCGCCCCCGGCGCCGCGCCGGTCCGGGTGCTGGCGCTGTCTTCTGCCCCGCAGACCGCCCAGCCGCTGATGACCCAGGGCGGCTCCGGCCTCGCCAACGCCATCATCACCCTCGCCGGCGGGCAGAACATCGCCGCCGACCAGGACGGCGACTTCGCGAGCCTGTCCGCCGAGCAGGTCGCCGCGCTCGACCCGCAGGCGATCGTCGTGATCACCGGGTTCTCCCCGCAGAGCGACGCCGAGCTGACCGCGGCCATCCGGTCCAGTCCCGTCCTCGCCTCGACGACCGCAGTCCGCGAGAACCGGCTGGTCACCGTCCCACAGTCGATCACCCTGTCCCCCAGCGTGCTCAACGGGCAGGCCGTCGCCACGATCGCCAAGGGCATCCACGGCACCGGATGACCACCCACGACGAGACCGCGCGGACCGGCAGGCCCTCCGGAGGTCCGGGCTTAACCCTGCCGTACCCGGCTCCCGCGACCGGCGGCCTGCTCGGCCGGGTCCCGCCGGCGGCGGTGCTCGCCGGGCTGCTGCTCGCCCTGCTGGCCTCGGTCGTCGTGGCGATCGGGCTCGGCCCCGTGTCGATCCCGCCCGGCAGGGTGCTCGACGCCGTGACGGCCCACCTGGCCGGGGGCTCCTCCGGGATCGACCGGGCCGAGGACTTCATCGTCTGGGAGCTGCGTACCCCGCGGGTGCTGCTCGGCGTCGTCGTCGGGGCGGGGCTGGCCGTCGCCGGGCTGCTGGTGCAGGCGCTGGTCCGCAACCCGATCGGCGACCCCTACATCCTGGGGCTGTCGTCGGGTGCCTCGGTCGGCGCCGTCCTGGTCATCACCACGATCGGGACCGCGACGGCCGGGCTGTTCACCCTGCCCGCCGCCGCGTTCGCCGGTGCGATGCTGACCGGGGTGGGCGTCTTCGTCCTGTCCCGGGTCCGTGGACGGCTGCACGCGACCCGAATGGTGCTCGCCGGCGTCGCGGTCGGGCAGCTACTCGGTGGCGTCACCTCGTTCCTGCTGCTGCGCACCCGCAACACCGATGCCCAGCAGCAGGTCCTGTTCTGGATGCTCGGAAGCCTGGCCGGGGCCCGCTGGGACCTGCTCGGGTTGTCCGCAGCGGTGGTCGGGGTGCTGCTGGTCCCGCTGTGGTGGCAGGCGAACCGGGTCAACCTGCTCGTACTCGGCGAGGACGCGGCCTCGGCGCTCGGTACCGACCCGACCCGGCTGCGAGCGGCGCTGTTCGTCCTCACCGGGCTGCTCACCGGGGCGGTCGTCGCGGTGTCGGGCAGCATCGGGTTCGTCGGGCTGGTCGTGCCGAACCTGGCCCGGCTGCTGTTCGGCGCCGACCACCGCCGCACCCTGCCGGTGTGCGTGCTGCTCGGCGCGCTGGTCGTCGTCTGGTCCGACACCGCCGCCCGTCTCGTGCTCGCCCCGACCGAACTCCCGATCGGCATCCTCACCGCCGCGATCGGCGTGCCCTTCTTCCTCTACGTGCTGCGCCGCAGCGCGACCGGGGCGGTGGGGGTGTGAGCTCCCGGCTCGTGATCGACGGCGTCAGCGTCGGCCACGGCGGGGACCCGGTCGTGCACGACGCCACCCTGACCGTCCCCGACGGCGCGGTGCTCGCCCTCGTCGGGCCCAACGGATCGGGCAAGTCCACCCTGCTCAAGAGCCTCTACCGGGTGCTCAAGCCGCTGCGCGGGCATCTACTGCTCGGCGACGACGACCTGGCCGCGATGCCGCACCGCGACAACGCCCGCGCGGTCGGGGTGCTCTCCCAGGACGACCCCGGCGGGTTCGACTTCACCGCGTGGGAGGCCGTGATGCTCGGTCGCTCCCCGCACCTGAGCACGTTCGGGCGTCCCGGCCCCGGCGACGCCGCCGTCGTCGCCGACGCGCTGGAACGCACCGGCTGTACCGCGTTCTCCGCCCGTCCGCTGTCGGAGCTGTCCGGCGGGGAGCGCCAACGGGTGCTCCTCGCCCGCGCGCTGGCCCAGCAGCCCCGGGTCCTGGTGCTCGACGAGCCCACCAACCACCTCGACCCCCGCCACCAGCTCGGAGTCCTGCGGCTGGCCAGGGACCTCGGGATCACCGTTATCGCCGCGCTGCACTCCCTCGACCTCGCCGCCCAGTACGCCGACCTGGTCGCCGTGCTGTCCGCGGGCCGCATCGCGGCACTGGGCACACCGACCGAGGTGTTGACCCCCGGGCTGCTCGCGGCGCACTTCCGGGTCGACGGCTCGATCGTCGCGGACCCCGTGACCGGGGCGCCCCGGGTACTGCTGCGCGAGCTGGACGCCGGTCAGTCCACCTCGTGACCGCACCTGCACCGGGCGCCGTCCTGGCAGCCACAGAGGCGCACCCCGGTATACAGCCGCACGCCGCGTTGCCGAGCACGTAGAGGACCGCGCCCACCCCGGCACAGCAGGGGCGGGAGGCGCGTACCCCACCGGCGCGAGCCACCAGCAGCCCGGCCAGCAGGTCCACCCCGGACACCGGTTCCTGACACCGGAGCACCTCGCGCAGCTGCGTCAGCCGATCCGCGACCACCTGGCAGTCCGGACATCGGCGGAGATGGTCGAGAACGAAGGAGTCCTGCGGCCGGTCCTCCCCGGCGAGCGACGCGGACACTGCCTCCCGGCAACGCTCGCAACAGCTCACACCGCACAGGTCGTCCGCATCGACCGGTCGGTTCCCGGAACGCACGAGCGATGAACGGACCGTTGCCCGGCGACACCGAGGAGGCCTACCGCCGCCTCGCCGAGGCCGCCGCGGGTGCTGCGCCGGATACAGTCGCAGCACTCGCCCGAACGACCCAGCAGCAGGTCCAGACCCGCGTGGCCAGGAGGCTCCACATCAACGCGCCCAGTGGGTCATGTGATGGGCAGCTCGACCCGTAGCAGGGTCGGTCCGCCGGTCGGGCTGGACAGGGGAGTGTCCGATCAACGGTGTAACCGGCGTTGATGGATATCAGATGGTGCCGGGGACGATACGGCCTTCGAAGGTGATCGCGAACGCGTTCAGCGCCGGCTTCCACCGCATCGACCACCGGGCCCGGCCTTTCCCGGTCGGGTCCAATGAGCGGGTGACCAGGTAGAGACACTTGAGCGCGGCCTGCTCGGTTGGGAAGTGGCCTCGGGCTCGGACCGCGCGCCGGTAGCGCGCGTTGAGCGACTCGATCGCGTTGGTGCTGCAGATGACGCGGCGGATCTCGACGTCGTAGTCGAGGAAGGGCACGAACTCCGACCACGCGCGCGCCCAGAGCGCGCCGATCGCCGGATACTGGCCGACCCAGCGTTCGGCGAACTCGTCGTAGCGGGCGTTCGCGGCCGCCTCGGTGGGCGCGGTGTAGACCGGCCGCAGATCTTTGGCCATGGCTTCCCAGTCGCGGCGCGACGCGTAGCGGAAGGTGTTGCGGATCAGGTGCAGGATGCAGGTCTGGACCACCGTGGCCGGCCAGACCGTGGTGATCGCCTCGCCGAGCCCGGTCAGGCCGTCGCAGACGGCGATGCACACGTCGGCGGTGCCGCGGTTCTTGATCTCGGTGAGTACGGCCAGCCAGAACTTCGCGCCCTCCCCGCCCTCCCCGGCCCAGATCCCGAGGATGTCTCTGCGCCCGTCCACCGTGACCCCGATGACCACGTAGAACGGCCGGTTGGCGACCTTCCCGTCGCGAATCTTCACATGGATCGCGTCGATGAAGATCACCGGATAGACCGGGTCGAGCGGGCCGGTTCTGCCACTCGGTCATCTCCTCGACCACCTTGTCGGTGATCCGCGAGATCGTGTCCTTGCTGACCTTCGCGCCGTAGACCTCGTCGAAGTGCGCCGCGACCTCGCCCGTGGTCAGCCCGCGGGCGGTCAGCGACAGAACGATCTCATCGATCCCGTCCAGACGGCGTTGGCGCTTGCACACAATGGCCGGTGCGAAGCTGGCGTCCCGGTCGCGGGGCACGTCGATCTCGACCGGGCCGATCTCGGTCAGGACCGTCTTCGAGCGTGTGCCGTTGCGTGAGTTCCCGCCGTCACGCCCGGTCGGGTCGTGGTGCTCATAGCCCAGGTGCTCGGTCATCTCGGCCTCGAGCGCGGTCTCCAGGACCGTCTTCGTCAGCCCGGACAACAGGCCGCCTGGACCGACGAGCTCGACGCCCTCGGCGCGAGCGGCCTCGACGAGTTGCGGGGCCAACTGCTGCTGATCAATCCGATTCGGCACAGGCTCGATCGTGTCGGTCATGACAGCTCCTCCCGCCGAGCTGCGCTCGGCGTGTCGGACCAGTTACACCCAAGACCGGACAGTCCCGCACGACGCGACCGTGCGCCACTGTCGTCTTCGCGCTCGCGGGGGCTGAGACCGAGAAGCCGTTGCGTACTCGGATGTGTACGCGTTCGGGTACGCTGTGAGGTGTGTGGGTGCCTGAGGTGTTGTCGTTCCGGGAGTTTCGTACGGCGTTGGCGGCGACGTTGAAGCGGGTGCAGGACCCGGATGCGGAGCCCGTCTTCGTGGGTGCGCATCGCAAGCCCGAGGCGGTGGTGATGTCGGTGGCCCGTTACGAGCAGCTCGTCGGAGCGGCTCAGCGGCGCGCTGATGTCGACGAGGCGCTCGCCTCGGTGCGCGCGGAGGGCCTCGAGCCCAGCGCGCAGAGCCTGGCGTTGCTCGACGGTGTCGCGGCGGGTTCGCTGAGCACCGACGAGGCCCGTGAGCGTGTCCTGGCCCGTTACCGCCGTTGACCGGCCCGGACCCCTACCTCGACACCGGTGTCCTGCGGAACCGGCTGGGCATCTCCGACCCGGCCGAGCTCGCCCAGGCCGAGGCCGAGCTCACCGGGCGCTACGACCTGGACCACCTGCAGGATTTCCACCACTACATCTTCAGCGACCTCTACGACTGGGCCGGGCAGCTGCGCACCGTGTCCATCGGCAAGGGACAGCTGTTCTGCCTGCCCCACCACCTCGAAACCTTCGCCGACGACATCTTCACCCGCCTGCAGGCCCAGCAGGTGCTGCGCGGGCGTGACCTCGACGGCTTCGTCACCGGCCTGGCCGAACTGCTGGGCGACATCAACGCCCTGCACCCGTTCCGGGAGGGCAACGGACGCACCCAGCGGGCGTTCCTGGCCCAGCTCGCCCACGACGCGGGCTACGAGCTGCGCTGGACCACGATGGACCCGGCCGAGAACAACCGAGCCTCCGCGCTCTCGCTGGCCGGTGACAGCTCCGCCCTGCACACCATGCTCGCCCACCTCGTCAGGCCACTCCGCCAGCCACCCCAGTCACGGCCGGCCTCCACCGACAGCTGAGCAGCGCCTCCGTCTCGACGTCGGTCCGGCTTCTCGAGGGGGTGTGCCGTGTGTGCCGGAGTCGGCAAGGCGTTCCTGCCGGTGTGTCCGCCGCGTCTGGCCGAGTGGGCTGAAGAATTGTCGGTCCCCTGTCGCACACTGAGTCCGTTTCCCCGGCGCTGTGCGAGAGGATCGCGATGTCAGACCCCGTCATCGTGGCAGGAACCGCCCTGTCCCGTCAGCTGCAATCAGCATTCCGCAACGCACGCGATGCCCGCCGAATCGAGTGGGTCGAACGGGAGAACGAGGCCCTGACCGCCCTGCGGGTCCTGGCCACCTACCTCGCCTACCACCCAGGAAGCGCCACCGCCCGGGCCATCACCACCACGCTGACCGACAGTATTGATAATCCGGGGGAAGACATGTCTCTCGTAGAGCATGCACTACCCTCGGCCGCAAGTATCAATACAGCAGAGGGTGACACAGTGGCGCGAATCGAAACGGTACAGCTCATCGACGACCTCGACGGCGCGGCCGCTGATGAGACCGTCGCTTTCGCCGTCGACGGGAAGCTGTTCGAGATCGACCTCAATGCGACCAACGCCGCGACGTTCCGGGACAAGCTCGCCCCGTTCGTGTCCGCCGCACGGACCGCAGGAGGCGGCCGGGTCGCACGACGTCGCGAGGCGGCCGCGGCGGCAGGCTCGACCGAGGCTCGGCGCCACAGCCAGGCGGTGCGTGTGTGGGCGCGGGAGAACGGATACGCCGTCTCCGAGCGGGGCCGCATCCCCGCCGAGGTCGTCGAGGCCTACCGCGAACACGGCTCGGACACCTCGACGTCCGTACCGGAGAAGGCCGCGCCGACGACACGGCCACAGACCGCCCAGTTCAGCGGGTAGTCCCGCACAGGTCTATATCCGCGGTGCTCGGCCGAGGAGCCGCAACACCGTGGAGCGGTCTGCCTCCGCGTGTCTGTCGCTCATCCAGCACGCTGCACCGCTCCGCGGACGCGTGATCGCGAGCATCCCTGGCTTGTCCGACGGCTCCCAGAGCCTCAGCTCCGCACACCTACGAACAGGCCACGCCCGGTCGGCCCGCCTGGTACGTAGCGCACCGAGCATCCGGCGTCGGCCAGCGCTTCGCGGTAGGCCTGCTCCGGCCACAGGCTGAGGATCTCGATCTCGGTGAAGTCGGAGATGCCGGTCTCGTCGGCGACGACGAACCGCAACTCCATGCGGGTCTTCCCGTCGACCAGCGTGGAGTGGGAGACTCGGGTGATGGTTCGGTCCGGGCCGCGGCTGAGGTCACCGGCCACGTAACCGTCGATGAATCGCTCGGGGAACCACCAGGGCTCGATCACGAGCACACCGCCGGGCACCAGGTGCCCGGCCATCGTCGCGACGGCAGCACGCATGTCGGCGACTGTGTCGAGGTAGCCGATCGAGCAGAACATGCAGGTCACGGCGTCGAAGCGGCGATCGAGGCGGAAGGAGCGCATACCCCCGCGGTGCAGCGGGACGCCCGGGACTCGCTCGGCAGCCAGCGCGATCATCGGTTCCGCGATCTCGATGCCCTCGCAGTGCTCGACGAGCCGGCGGAACTGTTCGAGGTGGATCCCGGTCCCGCAGGCGACGTCGAGCAGGCTGGTGATCTCGGGGCGCTCGGCGGTGATTTCCGCGACGACATCGAGGGCCTCCTGCTCCCAATCCTTGCCGCGGCTACGGTAGATCGTCTCGTAGACGTCTGCGTGGTTGTCGGTGAACATCGGTACCTCCGGTCTCGGTGACGGCGGGGCGGGTGGGTCAGTCGGTCGCGGACACCGGCTCGCCGATCAGGAGCAGGACCGGTGGCGCCGGGCCGCCCGGCGCGATCCGCTCGGTCCACCAGCGGTAGTCGGGCGCGGACAGTCCCGCGGTCAGCGAGGCCAGGTCGGCGCCGTCATAGGTGCGCAGGGCTGAGACCAGCCCGTCCCACGTCACCACGAGCGGTAGTACCCCGAGGACGGTGCAGAGCAGCCGCAGAGGGGTCGGGTTTCGCAGGACGTGGCCGACGACCAGCATCGGCGCGAGCAGCGTCGCCAGCAGCGATGGCCACCGGCGTTCGGAGGACTCGGCGACGCACAGCGGTGCACGTCGGGTGAATGCGTCGGCGAGCACGGCCCGGGCCACGTCCGGCGGGAAGTGATGGAAGGCGGTGAAGACGGTGCGGATGCCGTCCTGCCCCTCGGGGACCGCGGTGGCATCGACCGGGTCGGGGTGCACGTGGGTGCGGCCATCACCGATGCGATCGCAGGCGCCCTGCAGCGCGCGACGGTTAGGGAAGCGGTCGGTGAACACCAGCTCGACCGGACCTGCGTCCTGCTGCAGCTCGGGCTTGAGGTGCTCCCACGGGCCCGACGCGCCGGAGCACAGGTCAATGACCCGCCGCTGGCCGGTCCGCCGCACCAAACCTGCCAGCACCGGCGTGACCGGCGCATAGAAGCGGTGCCGCAGGACGAGCGCTTCCTGGAGGAAGTCGGTGGTCATGTCCCGTAGCCGGCTTGGGAACCACGACTGGTCCTCGAACTCGAACAGGTGTAGTCGGGGTACGACGGAGCGCATGGGCATCCCTTTCACCGGCCAGCCTCGTCGCCGACGCTCGCAGCGCGCACTCGAGGCGCTGTCCAGGGCAAATAGACTTCTCTTGGGAAGTATCTTCTCGTGGTAGCGTAAATAGCATGAGCTCCGCACCGATCTTGGTCACCGGCGCGACCGGGGACGTCGGCAGGCGCGTGGTCACCCGCCTGTTACGTCTCGGGCATCCGGTCCGTGCCCTGGTCCGGGGCTCGGACGAATCCGGGCTACCGGCGGACGTCGAGATCCGGCGCGGGGACCTGAACGACCGCGAGGCCGTCCGGACCGCGGCGGAGGGCACCACCGCGGTCTACCTGTTCCCGGTTCCCGAGGCGGTGGACCGGGCAGCCGACGGGCTCGCCGATGCCGGCGCGCCACGGGTCGTCGTACTCTCCTCACTGCTCGCCGGCGCGGACGGCGACGTCGCTACCGGGCCGCTGCACCGGCGTTGCGAGGATGCGCTGCACGCCCGCTCATTGTCGGTCACCGCGATCCGCCCCGGCGCGTTCATGGACAACGACCTGGCCTGGGCCGGGCTGCTCGCCCGGTTCGGGGAGCTGCCGCTGGCCTGGCCGGACGTCGCCGTCGCCCCGGTCCACACTGACGACGTCGCCGCCACCGTGACCGACGCCCTCGTCGCGGTCGGAACCCCACCGGTGGTCGAGCTGACCGGCCCTGACCTGCTCAGCCCGGTCGATCGTGCCGCGATCCTGGCGCGGGCCGCAGGCCGGCCGATCCCGGTCGCGGCGACCGGACCCGACCGGGCCCGCGAGGCGCTGGCCGAGGTGCTCCCCGCAGACGTCGCGCAGGTCGCCGTCGAGGCCACCGGCTGGACCGCGGAGCACGGCCAGGTCCTGCGCCCCCGCACCCGGCCGACCGGCTACCGGCAGTGGGCCGTCGAACGGGCTCCGGAATTCGTCTGACATCCGACCGAACGCGACTCGGGAGAACCGTCCCATGACCGATCTCCGATCTGCCGGCCCGGCGAAGCCAGACCCGCGTCGCCGGACTGCCGCTGCCTTCGTTCTGGTCGCCGTGGCGATGGACATCCTGGATACGACCATCGTGATCGTCGCCCTCCCGGACATGGAACGTGACCTGGGCGCCGGCAGCACCGTCCTGCAATGGATCACCGCCGCCTACACGCTGACCTTCGCACTCACCCTGATCACGGCCGGGCGGATCGGCGATCGCATCGGTCGGCGGCTGGCCGTCCAGATCGGCATTCTCGGCTTCGTCGTCACCTCGGCGGTCTGCGCACTCGCTCCGACCGCCGAGATCCTGGTCGCGGGCCGGGTCGCTCAGGCGCTGGCAGGGTCGCTGATCCTCACCCAGGCACTCGCGATCTTCCAGGTCGAGTTCCCGGAGGCCGAGCGCCCCGGCGTGCTCGGCGTCTTCGGAGCGGTACTGGGCTCGGCCGCGGTGCTGGGCCCGATCCTCGGCGGTGTGCTGGTCGCCGCCGACATCGGCGGTCTGGGCTGGCGCACCATCTTCTGGATCAACCTACCGATCGGTGTCGTGGCGTTCCTCGGCGTTCGGCGCTATCTGCGCGAGTCACGCGCGGCTCGGCCACCCGCCCTCGATCCGAGCGGGCTGGCACTGCTCACACTCGCGCTGTTCGCCCTGCTCCTGCCCCTGGTGCAGGGCCGCGAGCTCGGGTGGCCGTGGTGGGGCTTCGCCATGGTCGCCGCCGGGTTCGTCCTGCTGGTCGTGTTCGCCCGTTCGCAGGTCCGCCGGGAACAGGCCGGTGCGGTGCCCTTGGTGCTGCCCCGGCTGTGGCGGGAACGCTCGTTCGTCGGAGGCCTCGGGATCGTGCTGACGTTCCTCGCGGCGTTCATGAGCATGTTCTTCGTCCTGAACTACTACCTGCAGGTCGGGCTGGGGTTCGGCCCGCTCGGCGCCGGGCTGGCACTCGTGCCCAGTGCCGTGTCGACCGTCGTGTTCTCGCTGCTGTCGACGCCGTTGCTACGCCGGTTCGGGACCCGGGTCCTCACCGTCGGCGCACTGGTTGGAGCGGTCGGTCTGCTGCTGCTCACCGCGACCGTTCAGCTCGCCGACGACGGGTTGCGGGCGTGGTGGCTCGCCCCTGCATTGCTGCTCGTCGGGTCCGGGATGGGCCTGGTGACAGCGCCGGTCATCGACGTCGTCCTGACCCGCGTGCCGGCCGACGACGCCGGTGCCGCGTCCGGGGTGCTCAACACCGCCGAGCAGCTTGGCGCGGCGCTCGGTGTCGCCGCAGTCGGCACCGTGTTCTTCGGCTCCGTCGGAGCGGCCGGGCCGGGTGGGCAGACCGAGCTGGCCGACGCGCTCGGCGCGGCGCTCTGGGTCAACATCGGACTCATGCTGCTCAGCGCGGCGCTCTCGCTGCTGCTGCCGCGCCGGATCCGGCGCCGTTCGGCCGAGGAGGCCCCCGTATGACCGACCTGAACCCGCGACCGGAGATGCCCGGCCGAGAGGCCGACCACAGGCACGGCACCGAGATCGCGCAGGCCCAGTCGATCCTGGACGTCATGAGGGACGGAGACGAGGCCACGTTCGCCGGCATCGTGCACCCGCGCGGGACGAACCTGGAAGCGGCGCTGGAGCCACTTGCCTGCCGGGTCCCCGGACCGGCCGGGTTCCACGCGACCGCGATGCTGCTGCGGCACGCGTTCTCCGGCCTGGACTGGAGCACGCACGCCGCGGTGGCCAGGGACGACACGCTCGTCGCCCACGCCACCATGTCCGGGCGGCACACCGGGGTGCTCTACGACTACGACCGCGCGGGCCAGGTGGTCGGCGCGTTCCCACCGACCGGCCGGACCTTCTCCACCACGCAGACCCACTGGTTCCGGTTCCTCGACGACCTGATCATCGAGCACTGGGCCAACCGCGACGACCTCCGGACCGCGACCCAGCTCGGCTGGTTGCCGCCCCGTCCGCTCTACCTGGCGCGAATGCTGCTGGTAACCCGCCGCGCGCAGCGGGCACAGCGGTGCGGCGAAGAACCCGTGCTGCACAGCACGCCCGCCCGATAACCCGACCCGACACCCGACCTCTCCCAGAAGGTGGGCACGATGACTGCACGCACGCAGCTGCGTGGACTCCCGCGCTGGCTCAAGCCGCTGAACAAGCTTTTCGTCCAGCTCCAGCGCCGAGGGCTCGGCGTCAGCGGGCTCGCCGTCCTCACGATCCCCGGTCGCCGCAGCGGTAACCCGGTGTCCACGCCGGTGACGCCGATGAGCGTCGACGGCGCGACGTACCTGGTGGGCTTCCCCGGTACGAACTGGGTGGCCAACGCCCGTGCCAATCCCGGTAGCGCCCGGCTGGCACGCGGGCGGCGCGACGACGCCGTCACGATGGTCGAGATCCCGGTCGGGGAGCGGGCACCGATCCTGCGCGAGTTCCCCCGCCAGGTCCCGGTCGGCACGCGGATGATGATCCGGGCCGGCCACGTCGCGAACGGGACGCCGGAGGAGTTCGTCGCCATCGCCGACCGCTGCGCGGTGTTCCGGGTCGACCCCCGCTGACCGGCACCGTACGGAAACGGCCCCGCCCGATCGGGCGGGCCGTTCCGGCACGTTCCGAGAGTGCTCAGCGCACCGCGATGCGAGCCGCGACCTCGTGCTCGACGGTGGCGCGCAGACCATCATCAAGGCCGACCCTGGGCGCCCATCCTGTGGCCCGGCGGAACGCCGCCGAGTCGACCTCGATGCTCCGCAGGTCCTCGGCGGTCGCGAACTCCGGCGTCGGGACCCGCTGGACCGGGACCGGCCGGGTCCGCGTCACCGTCGCGACCACCGCGGCGATCTTGGCGAACAGCTCTCCCAGCTCGACCGGGGAGTCCCCACCGACCGGCCAGGCCCGGCCCGATGCGACCACGTTCAGACCGCGGACGACGGCGGTCGCCGCGTCCCGGACGTGCAGCAGGTCCCGCGTGATGCGGCCGTCGTTCCACAGGGTCAACGGTTCCCCGTCCAGCGCCAGCCGCACCATCGCCGCCACCACACCGCCGCCTGCCGGGCAGCCGTCCGCGGCAGGCGGGCCGTAGAGCGTGGGGAGCCGCAGCGCGACCGCACGGATGTGGCCCGCCCGGCCTGCGTCGCGCAGCAGCCGCTCGGCCCGGCACTTCCTGCGGTCGTAGCCGGTCTCCGGCCGGTCTATCTCGGAACCGTCCACCCTGGCGGTGGATCGTGTGCCCACCTGCGTCACCGACCCGCTCCATACCACCGGCACCGGCACCGGACAGCGTCGCTCGGCCAGCGCCGCCAGCACCGCGACGAGCGTCGGGTCGGCGGGGACGTCCCGTGCGGCGGGGCCCTCTGCGGTACGCCAGCCTCGTCCCCCGGTGTGGTCGATGTCGGCGACCAGGTGGATCACTGCCGACGCGCCGGTGACGACCGCGGCCGCCGCACCCGGCTCGGTCAGGTCGGCCCTCACCACCTCGATCCCGGACCCCGGCGGCACCAGCGCCGGGCGGCGGGCGACGGCGCGGACCTCCCGGTGCCCCGCCGCGAGCAGAGCGCGCAGCACGTGCGAGCCGAGGTACCCGGACGCCCCGAGTACGACGACCGGGCCGCTGGCGCTCACCGCATGCCGGCCGGGACCGGCCGCGAGTCCAGCGTGGCGGTGGTGTGCCGGGCCGCCCGGAAGTCGGGGTCGTCCAGGATCCCGCGCAAGAAGCCGACCGTCGTACACAAGCCCGGCCCGGTCACCACCGTCTCGTCCAGCGCGCGGAGCATTCTGCGGCGAGCCGACTCGCGGTCGGGACCCCAGGTCACGATCTTGGCCAGGAGCGAGTCGTAGTGGGGCCCGATCTCGTCACCCGCTCCTACGTGCGAGTCGACCCGGGTGAAGGGGCCACCGGGCAGCATGAGCCGATCGATCCGGCCCGGTGTCGGTGCGAAGGCCCGATCCGGGTCCTCGGCGTTGATCCGGCACTCGATGGCCGCCCCGGACGGGGCGGTGACCTGGCCGGGTCCCCGCTCGCCCGCGGCTATGAGCAGTTGCTGCTGGACGAGGTCCAGCGCGGTGGTCATCTCGGTGACCGGGTGCTCCACCTGGATCCTGCTGTTCACCTCGAGGAACGAGAACTCCCCGCCGTCGGTGAGCAGGAACTCCACGGTTCCGGCCCCGCGGAATCCCACCGCGCGCATTCCCGCGGTCGCCGCTGCCGCGATCCGCTCGCCCAGCTCGGCCGGGAGTCCCGGCACCGGCGCCTCCTCGACCAGCTTCTGGTGGCGCCGCTGGATGGAGCAGTCCCGGCCGCCAACGGCGGTCACCTCGCCGTGGTCGTCCGCGAGCACCTGGATCTCCACGTGCCGGGCGCCGGTCACGTAGCGCTCCAGATAGACGGCGGGGTCGCCGAAGACGGCGCGCGCCTGCGCCGAGGTCCGCCGGACGGCGGGAGCGAGATCCTCGACCCGGTGCACCACAGTCATCCCCCGGCCGCCGCCACCGGCGACCGCTTTCACGATCAGCGGCAGGCCGACCCGGTTCAGCACCGCGCCGGCCTCCTCCGGCCCGGTCACCGCGCCCTCGCTGCCGGCCAGGACGGGCACCCCGGCCGCGGCCATCAGCTCCTTGGCCCTGGCCTTGTCACCGAGCGCGGCCATGACCTCCGGCGGCGGTCCGACGAAGGTGAGGCCGTTGCGGGCGCAGATCTCGGCGAAGTCGGGATCCTCGGAGAGGAACCCGTATCCGGGATGCACGGCGTCGGCTCCGGTGTTGCGGGCCGCCTCGACCAGCGCGGGAGCGAGCATGTAGCTGTGCCGGGCAGGAGCAGGCCCGATGCACACCACGTCGTCGGCGAGCCGGGCGGCGGCCGGGTCCGGATCGCCGGCCGAGTGCACCACGACGCATCCGAGTCCCAGTTCACGACAGGCCCTCGCCACTCGCAGCGCGATCTCGCCTCGGTTGGCGACCAGTACCTTCCGGATCACTCCGGCCGCCCCGGCTCGATTCGGAACAGCACCTGGCCGAACTCGACTCCCGCCCCGTCCGGCGCCTCGACCGCGGCCACCCGGCCGGCGACCGGGCACTCGACCGGGTTCATGAGCTTCATCGCCTCGACGATGCCGAGCTGCTGGCCGGGCCGGACCTCGTCGCCCTCGACGACGAACGGCGCAGCCCCCGGCTCCGGACGGTGATAGAAGGTGCCGACGAGCGTCGCGGTCACCGCCACCGACGTCTCGGACTCCGTCTCCGGGGTGGGAGCGGCGGCCGCCGGCGCGGCCGCGCCGGCGGCCCACTCGACCTCCAGACTGCTCTCGCCGTCGCGCAGGAACAGCCGGGCGGGTGTGCTCTGTTGCGCGAAATCCAGGGCATGCTGGCAGAGCCGCTCCATGGCGTCGGTCTGCCGGCCGCGTTTGTCGGTGTCGGATAGGCCGGTACGCAGGCCCGTGGTGCCGTTCGTCGTCATGAGTTCCCTCCTCGGTCACGGTGGTTGCCGAACGCCGAGTAGCGCAGAGCACGTGTGCGGCGGAGCTCCTCGGCGGGCAGCCCAATGAGTTCGGCGAGTGCCGTGGTCACGGTGCGGCGCACCGCGTCTCCGACCAGGGCACCGTCGGTGGACGGGCCCGGGATGACACCTTCCACCAGGCCGTTCCGCAACAGCGCTGCGGCGCCGATCTGCAACGCCTCGGCGGCCTCCGGTGCGCGGGCGGCGTCTCGCCAGAGGATCGCCGCGCAGCCCTCCGGGGAGATGACCGAGAACACGCTGTCCTCCAAGGCGTAGACCCGGTCGGCGACGGCCACGCCGAGCGCCCCGCCGCTGCCGCCCTCACCGAGCACCACCGACACCACTGGCACGGCGAGCCGGGCCATGAGCCTCAGGTTCTCGGCGATCGCGTGGGCCTGGCCGCGGCGCTCGGCGTCGACCCCGGGGTGCGCCCCGGGGGTGTCGACGAGTGTCACCACCGGGATTCCGAGCTTCTCTGCCAGCCGCATGACCCGTCCCGCCTTGCGGTACCCCTCCGGCCGCGGCATCCCGAAGTTGCGGTGCACCCGCTCGGCGACGGTGTCCCCGCGCTGCTGACCGACGATCGCCACCGGCACGCCGTCCCACCGCCCGAGCCCGGTGACGATGGCCGGGCAGTCGCCACCGCTGCGGTCCCCGCGCAGTTCCACGAAGTCGTCGACGGCGCGTTCGATCATCGAGGTGGTGGTGATCCGTCCGGCGGTGCGCACCGCACGCACCGAATCCCACGCCGAGCGGTCCGGCAGAGCCCCGGGGTCCCGGACCAGCTCGACTGGCTCCACCCGGGTCGGCGACGACGGCCGGGCCGCGGACAGCAGTGCGGCGAGCGTCGCGCGCTGGGCCGCCCGCGGGACGACGGCGTCGACCAGCCCGTGTTCCAGCAGGAACTCTGCGGTCTGGAACCCTTCCGGCAGCTCCTGTCCGAGCGTTTGAGCGATCACCCGCGGCCCGGCGAAGCCCAGCCGCGCACCGGGCTCGGCGAGCACGATGTCGGCGAGCGGGACGAACGACGCCGCCACACCGCCGTAGGTGGGGTCGGTGACCAGCGAGATCGTCAGGAGCCCCGCGGCGTCGAGATCCGCGAGTGCCCGGCTGGTCCGCACCATCTGCATGAGCGCGATCGCGCCCTCCTGCATCCGGGCCCCGCCCGAGGCGCTGACCACGAGCAGCGGGTGCCCGCGTTCGACGGCGGCCCGCGCGGCCTGCTCGACGAGAGCGCCCAGTGCCGCTCCGAGGCTGCCGCCGAGGAAGTCGAAGTCCATCGCGGCGACCACCACCGGGTGGCCGCGCAAGGTGCCGGTGGCGCAGGCGGCCGCGTCGGTGAGGCCGCTGCGGGCTCGTGCCTCGGCGAGCCGATCTCGGTATGAACGCAGGTCGGTGAATCCGAGCGGGTCGTCCGGCACCCCGCTCAGGTCACCGAACTCGGTGGCCGAGCCGGCGTCGAGCAGGAACGCGATGCGGTCCCGCGCTCCCATCCGGGCGTGATGACCGCAGGACGGGCAGACGCCGAGCTCGCGCCGGAAGCGGGGACGGTAGAGCATGCCGCGGCATCCGGGGCAGTGCAGCCAGTCAGCGTCTGGCGTGCCGGACGGCTGGGTCTCACGGGCGGGGGAGAGGGTCATGACGGCTCCCGGGTCAGACTGCCGCGAGGGCCTGCAGGACCGCATCGATCACGCGGTCCTGCAGGTCTCGGGGCAGGCTCGGGTACATAGGCAGGGAGAAGATCTCGGTCGCCAGACGCTCGGTCACCGGCAGTGCGCCGGCCGGCACCCCGAGGCGGGTGAATCCGCGCATCGTGTGCACCGGCCACGGGTAGCTGATGTTGAGGTGGATGTCGTCGGCGCGCAGCTTCTGGAGGATCGCGTCCCGGCGCGGATGCCGGACGACGTAGACGTAGTAGACGTGATCGTTGCCATCGGCGACTGCCGGCAGCACCAGACCGGTGCCGGACAGCGCATCGGCGTACCGGTCCGCGACCGCCCGGCGGGCGGTCAGGTAGGAGTCCAGCCGGGTCAGCTTCCGACGCAGGATCTCCGCTTGGACCGCGTCCAGTCTGCTGTTGTGCGCGGGGGTCGACTCCGTGTGGTAGACGTCGTCCATCCCGTAGTAGCGCAACCGTCGCAACGCACGATCCACCTCGGCCGCGCTGGTCAGCACCGCGCCGCCGTCGCCGTAGGCGCCGAGGACCTTCGTCGGGTAGAAGGAGAACGCAGCGGCGGCTCCGAAGGTGCCGGCGAGCGCGCCGTGGTGGCGGGCGCCGTGGGCCTGCGCGCAGTCCTCCAGGATCGCGATGCCGTGCCGTTCCGCGATCCGGCGCAGCGGCGCCATGTCCACGCACTGCCCGTAGAGATGCACCGGGACGATGCACCGGGTGCGCGAGGTGACCGCGGCCTCGACCGCGTCGACGTCCATCAGGAAGTCCTCCTCCCGGACGTCAACGAACCTCGGCACGGCGCCCATCGCGTCGATCGCGACGACGGTCGGGGCGGCGGTATTCGACACGGTGATCACCTCGTCACCTGGTCGGATACCGATTGCTTCGAGACCGAGCTCGATCGCGTTCGTCCCGTTATCGACGCCGACGCAGTGCGCAACACCGTGGTAGGCCGCGAACTCGGCCTCAAACCCGGCGACGCTGGGCCCGAAGACGAGCTGCCCGGACCCGAAGACTGTCTGCACCGCGTCCAGCAGATCGTCCCGCTCAGTCTCGTACTCGGGCAGGTAGTCCCAGACTCTGGTGGGCATACGGGTTCCCTTCTTGGAGGCTCAGGAGAGGAGAACGGCGGCGGTGTTGGCGACAGCAGCGGCGAGCGCTCCACCGACCCGCGTCAGGTGCCATCCCCGCCACCGGTGGCGCAGCACCCGGAGTTCCGCAGGCCCGGGCGCGGCTGCGATGGAGGCGTTCACCCGGCGCAGCACGACCGCGGAGACCGTCAGCAGCACCAGCAGCCCGAGCACGGCTAGTGCGTGAAGGACGGCCGCGGAGACGACCGGGGCGGCCGGCACCGCACCTGCGCTGAGGCCGATTCCCAGCAGGGTCAGCAGGGGCATGACGGTGTCCATCCGCCGCAGCACGAACGTGTTCGTCTCGGGATACCGGTCGTCGGGTTGCGCCATCAGCAGCGGCAGCAGAACGAGCAGGGCGACGGTCAGCGCGCCCGCCACCGCCGCCGACACCACGGCGGCGAGCAGCGGGAGCATGCCGGTCACACTGCTTCCAGGACGGTCGGTCCCTCGTCGAGGAAGGACCGGGCGACCCCGACGACGTAGCCCCCGTACTCCGAGCCGGTGAGCCGCAGGCCCAGCTCGAGGCATTCCTCGGCACCGATGAGCCCCTGCCGGAGTGCGATCTCCTCCAGGCAGGCGATCCGGACGCCCTGCCGTCGTTCAAGGGTCTGGACGAACTGGGATGCTTCCAGGAGGGACTCGTGGGTGCCGGTGTCGAGCCAGGCGTAACCTCGGCCGAGCGCGACCAGCGAAGCGCGTCCGGCCTCCAGGTATGTCCGGTTTACGTCGGTGATTTCCAGCTCCCCGCGGGCCGACGGCCGTAGGCAGCGGGCGATCTCCACCACCAGGGGGTCGTAGAAGTAGAGGCCTGTGACCGCCAGCCGGGACCGCGGGTTCTGTGGCTTCTCCTCCAGGGAGAGCAGCCGCCCCCGGTCGTCGATCTCGGCGACGCCGTAGCCTCGGGGATCGTCCACCTCGTAGCCGACCAGGACTGCCCCGTCCAGGTCGCGGACGCATCGGGCGAGCACGTCGGAGAAGCCGCTCCCGTGGAACAGGTTGTCGCCGAGGACGAGTGCCACGTTCTCGTCCGCGACGAAGTCGGCGCCGATCCGGAAGGCGTCGGCGAGACCGCGCGGGGCGTCCTGGACCGCGTACTCCAGCCGGAGCCCGAGGTGGGTGCCGTCCCCGAGTAGCCGCCGGAACGACGGCAGGTCCTCGGGGGTCGAGATGAGCAGGATCTCCCGGATCCCGGCCAGCATCAGGACCGAGATCGGGTAGTAGACCATCGGCTTGTCATAGACCGGAAGCAGCTGCTTGCACGCCGCCGAGGTGGCAGGCCGCAACCGGCTGCCCGTCCCCCCAGCCAGCACGATCCCGCGCACGGCTCACATCACCCGGACGTCGGGTACATAGGAGATCCACCGGCCACCTGCTTCGCGGAACGCGCTCTCGCGCTGCATGATCTCGTCCGCGTGGTTCCAGGCGAACAGCAGCGCGTAGTCCGGGTAGGGGGCGGTGAACTCCGCGGCCGGCGAGACGGGGATGTGCGCGCCTGGGGTGAGCCTGCCCTGCTTCTCCGGCGTGCTGTCGTACACCGTGGCGACCAGGTCAGGGCCGATGCCGGTCCGGTTGGTGACTGTCGCGCTCTTGGCGGTCGCGCCATAGGCCACGACCCGCCGGCCCTCGTCGCGCAGCCTCTCCAGCAGGCCGACCAGATCATCGCAGATCCGGTCCACCCGCTTGGCGAAGTCCTCCAGCGTTCCGGGGGCGTGCAGCGCGCGACCGGCCTCCTCGGCCAGCAGGTCGGCGACGGCGGCGGACGGGACGCGCGCCCCCGCCCGCGCCAGGGTGTAGCGGACCTCGCCGCCGTGCACGCCGAGACGCACGACGTCGACGAGCTCGAAGCCGAAGCGGTTGGCCATCGAGGCCACCGACGTCGCCGAGAACAGGTAGAAGTGTTCGTCGTAGATCTGGTCGAACGACCCCCGCTCCACGATGTCGCCGAGGTAGGGGTCCTCGAAGACGAGCACGCCGTCCGGGGTGAGCAGCACGTCCAGACCGGCGAACACCGAGTCCAGGTAGGGGATATGGCAGAAGGTGTTGGCCGCGTAGACGACGTCCGCCCGGCCGTGCTCGTCGAGCACCCGGCGTGCCGTCTTCTCCTCGAAGAACGCGGTGAGGACTGACAGCCCACGTCCTCGGGCAACCTCTGCGACCCCACCGGACGGCTCCACCCCCAGGTGACGTACGCCCGCTTCTGCGACGGTCCCGAGCAGCACCCCGTCGTTGCAACCCAGTTCGATCAGGAACGCGTCCGGCCCGCTCAGCTCGGTCGCCAGCAGGCTCCGCGCGGTGGTCGCGAAGTGCTCCCGCATGACCGAGGACAGCGAGGACCGGTACGGGTACTCCTCGTGGAACATCCGTTCACGGGGCACCTCGTCGCGCAGCTGAATCATGTGGCAGGAGCGGCAGGAACCGACCCGGAGATGGTAGAAGAATTCGCTCTCGATCTGTTCGGGACCCAGAAGAAAGGCGTCGGACAGCGGCTGCTGTCCCAGATCGAGGAATGTTGTGACATCGCCACCACAGACCCGGCACCCGGACATGGCACTCCTTTCGTTTCGGTGTCGGTAGTCTGTGCGAGAGTTCTCGAGAACCGGTCCACAGCGGCTCGACGGCGGCAGCGGTGACGCCTCGACGCAGACAGGGGGTACGTGGAGCAGCAGGACTGGGCCGGCCCGGCGGTCAACCGGTGGGAGCTCAGCGCCTACGAGAACCGGATCTTCCGGGAGTACGTCAGCGCGATGGTCTTTTACGGGCAAGTCACCGCGGACGCGGCCGGCCTCAATGCCACCGACCTCTACGCTCTGAACCTCCTTGACCTGATCGGGGAGGTCACGGCCGGTGAGCTGGCCCGACGCACCGGACTGACCACCGGCGCGGTCACCAAGCTCGTCGACCGCCTCGCCGCGGCGGGCCTGGTCTCACGCCGGCCGGATCCTCAGGACAGGCGGCGGGTACGGATCGGCATCGTGGACACCGAGGCCGATGAGCGTCTCGGCAGCAGCGGGGAACTCTTCGCCCCGATCGCCAGCCGTCTGGATCGGCTGATATCGGCGTATCCGGAGCCCGAACGCACAATTCTTATGCGTTTCTTCGAACAACTGAGTTCGGCCACCCGGGAGATCCAGTCGACGAGCCGTCCGCCGCGCCCACGACACTGACCGGACTCCACCAGGATTCGACCGTATCGAGATCCACCCGTGTCATTCTCGGAAATGGCCGCCCAGCTCCGAGGAGAGGACACGACGGTGCCTCGACCCACTATCGACGGCGTGCTGCGACTGGAGGGGGCCCGGTACTCCGACCGCCGTGGCGAGGTCGAGGTCCCGTTCGCCGACCCGGCGTTCCGGGAGGCCGCCGGTCGTGGCATGTTCGCGGTGCAGCAGACGATCCTCACCCGCTCCCGCCTCGGCGCGGTCCGCGGAGTCCATTACACGGCTACCCCGCCGGGCACCGGCAAGCTGGTGCATTGCGTGGCCGGCCAGGTCCTCGACATCGCGGTCGACCTGCGGACCGACTCACCGACGTTCGGTCAGTGGGACGCCTTCGAGGTCTCCGGGGATGACACCGCCGCGCTCTACATTCCGGTCGGCGTTGGGCATCTGTGGATCGCCCTGAGCGATGGCGCGACGCTGCACTACCTGCTCTCCGCCCCCTACCGGGCCGAACTCGAGCGGGCAGTGCACCCGGCCGACCCGGATCTTGGTCTCCCGCTCCCGCCAGAGGCGGAGCGCCTGCTGTCCGAGCGGGATGCGAACGCCCCCACCCTCCGGGAGGCAGCCGCGGCAGGGCTGCTGCCAGACCGGGCGGCCTCCGCCCGGGCGGAACGGGCCACCGAGTCCGCGTCGCGCTAGCCCCGCCGCCCCGGGCCGACCCTCGTCCGTCCCGACGAGCAGGCCCGGGGCGTTCAGCTGAGCTTCGCCAGCAGCTCGCGGCCGGCCTCCACCACCCCGGGCCGGGCACGTTCGCCCTCGGCCCGATCCGCCGCAGCGTGCCGCATGACGTCGTCGCGGAGTACCCGCTCGACGGTCTCCCGGATCGCACCGGGCCCCTCGGCGAGCTCTAGGCGGGTGCCCGCGCCGGAGCGGGCGATCCGGTCGGCGCTGTGGTTGCTGGCGAACCCGGTGAACCCGCTGGGCGCGATGATCTGCGGAACCCCGGCCACCAGCGCAGTGGCCACCGTCCCGTCGCCGCCGTGGTGCAGGATCGCGTCGCACCCCTCGAGCAGCAGGGAAAGCGGCACGTCGACCTCCACCGTGACCCGGTCTGCTGGCGCCGGCGCCAGCGCCTTTGAGTGCGCGGGCACTGCCACTACGAGGTCGACGTCCACGTCAGCGAGCGCGGACACCACGGCGTCCATCGGTGCGAGGTCGCCTGTCACCCAGGAGTAGGTCCCGCCGAGGGTCACCAGCACCCGTGGGCGGCCGATGGCCTCCCCGGCGCGCCGCACCGAGCCAGCACCGTTGTACGGGACATAGCGGGCCGGGACGCTCGGGCGGGCCGCATCGAACTGCAACAACGGCGGGCAGACGTCGATACCGGTGTCGCCGTCGAGCGCCGACGGCGGCAGACCCGCGTCGCTGAGGATGTCGCCGAGGAACCGACACTCGGCGTCCCGCCAGCCGGGCACCCCGCCGGCGAAGTCGGGCCCGAACAGGAACCGCACCGTCGGGATGTCGAGCGCGCGGCCGAGCGTCGCCGCAGCGTAACACTGCCAGTCGTAGACGACGACGTCCGGACGCCAGTCGGTGAGCACCGCGGCCAGGTCCTCGTTCATCAGGCCAGCCACGCCACGGAAGAACCCGAGGTTCTGGGCGATGTTGTGGCTCTCGTCCCCGCTCGCCGGGGTGTCGCCGCGCCCTGGGAGCCGGGAGCGCATCTCGTCGGTGATCACCGGGTTCCGGCCCACCGGTACCGAGGTCAGCCCGGACTCGACGACCTGACTGGTGAGCGCGGGCGGGTGCGCCACCCGCACGTCGTGCCCGTCTGCTCGCATCGACCAGGCGAGCGGCACCATCGGGAAGAAGTGGGAGTTCTGCATCGAGACCGCGAAGAGGACGCGCACGGATCACGCTCCGTTCGAGAGGGTCGGCGGGCCGCGGGCGCGGCCCTCGGGTCACTCTCACGGGCTCCCCTCGGCTCTGCCTGGTGTTCGGATGGCCGGGCTCAGAGCTCCCGCAGGATCTCCAGGTAGGCGTGGTCGACGGCGGTCGGACCGGTGGGCCCGACGTGCTCGCGCAGCCTGCGGTGGAAGTGGCGGGCGTGCCGGATCGCGTCGTGTCGACGACCGCGGGCCGCCAGCGAGCGGATCAGGCAGACGTGCACGTCGGTGTCCAGCGGGTCGTCGACGAGCACCGCGCGCGCCTCGGTGATGACATCGGTGAATCGCCCGGTGTCGTGCAACGCTGCGAGGTGGGCGGCCTGGGCCGCCCGCCGTGCTGTGTCCAGCCGTCCGGCGACGGCGAGCAGGCGCGGTCCGCGGTCGACGTCGGAGAGCACCGGTCCCCGCCAGAGCGCGAGCGCGGACCGGTACCCGGCCGCCGCCCTGGTCGAGCAGGACGTGCGGGCTGCCACCTCGATCAGGCACTCGAACTGGTGCCAGTCGAGCAACGCCGGATCGATTTCGAGCCGGTACCCGCTGCGGGTCGTCCGGATGTGGCCGGGTGAACCGTCGCGGGTGTGCCGCCGGAGCTGGTAGACGTAGGTCTGCAGGGTCGTCGCCCAGCTGACCGGTGGGTCGCCGCCCCAGAGTTCGTCGACGAGCAGGTCAGTCGGCACCGACCGGTCCGCCTCGACCATGAGCAGCGCGAGCAGCAGTCGTTGTTTCGGTGCCCGTACCGCGACCGGGTCGACCAGTCGGTCACCGGCGAGCGGACCCAACACTCCCGGCCGCACGGACCCGGTCCTCACCGGGTGTCCGCGAACGGCAGCGTGAGATCGCCGTCGGACAACACCTGGCGGTGCAGCCGCACCAATGGCTCACAGGGGTCGAGTCCGAGTTCCTCGATCATTCCGTCGCGCAGCACCGAGTACACACCGAGCGCGTCCTGACGGCGGCCCGCGGCGGCGAGGGAGAATATGAGGTAACCGTTCAGGAGTTCGTTCAGCGGGTTCTCCCGGACCAGCGGCCGGAGCTGTTCCACGGCCTCTCGGTGCCGGCCCGTCGTGATTCCCGACAGGATGAGCAGTTCGTTCGCGCACATCCGCATCTCGGCCAGCCGCTCGCGCTGGGCCCGGATGCGGGGTCCTGGCCGGACGTCGGCGAACGGCTCACCCTGGTAGAGGTCGAGCGCGCTCTGCGCGGACGCTGCGACGGCCTCCGGTGCGGCGTCCCGGCGGGCCAGAGTGACGTGTTCGACGAAGCGGTACATATCCACGTCGGAGGGCTCGCCGACGAGCTCGTAGCCGAGCGGCCGGGTCAGCAGCTCCGGACCGCCCTGCCGCCCGAACATGCGACGGAGGCGGTACACGTAGGTCTGCAGAGTGGTCACCGCCGTGGCCGGTGGCCGATCACCCCACACCTCGTCGGCCAGCTCGTCGACGAGAACAACCCGACCGATGTTGATGATCAATAGTGCAAGCACGACTCGGGGTTTCGGCGGAAGGTCCTCCACCGGAGAGTGCGTTCCGGACACCACTGTTCGACCGAGTACCCGATACCGCACGAATCCCCCAAATCGATATCTTCCCGACAGAAGAGAATTTACCCGCACCTTTGCAACATTTCGACCCGATCGAGTATGATGCACAACACAGTTAGATGAACGGTTTTGTTCAGTTGATCTTTCGATTCACGTCATCTCAGTGTCGACGTGTCCCCACTCAGGTCTGGGAGCGAGTGGCGACATCGTCAGAACGGCCCGGACCGGGGCGTCCCCGAGGCACGTCATCCGGTGCCGCATGCCGCGCGGGATCACGAACGAGCTGTCGGGACCGATCTCGTGGCGATGCTCCCCGACGGTGAGTTCCATCGCCCCGCCCAGCACGGTGACCCGCTCCTCCGAGTACGGGTGGTAGTGCTCGGTGACACTCTCACCGCGCCGGATCGTGGCGATCACGAGCAACCCTTCCTGCGCCCCACCGGAGCGCGGGCTCAGGACGATCCGCAGGTCGGCCCCGCGGCCCGGGAGTGGGCTGACGTCGTCGGTCCGGACGACCGTGACCGGCTCGGCCGGTCGCTCCGCAGGAAAGGCCGGAACGCCCGCGGTGGAGTCGGTGCTCACGCCGTCACCCGCCGCTCGATGTTGTCCCGGACTACGCCCATCTGCGCCGCCGTGTTGCGATTCAGCCGCTCGGTGATCGCCTCCTCGGTGAAGGGCGCGTCCGCGCGGACCGCAAAGTCCTGCCGCCACCGCATGCGGGTGCCGCCGGGGATCTCCTCGTAGGTCCAGTGCAGCTGCATGTACTCGAACGGCCCCTTCTCCACCCGCTCCGCCCGTACCGAACGGGTCACCGGGTCGGGCGTGCGGTCCGACACCCAGCTCCAGACCCGCCCGTCCGGGTCCGGATGCAGTGTCAACCGGATCCGAAGAGTCGGGCCCCGCCGTTCGACGATCTCGGCGGCGGCATACTCCGAGAACAGAGTCGGCCAGGACTCGACGTCGTTGGTCATGTCCCACACGAGGTCTATCGGCGCCGCGATGTCGACGCTGTTGTCGGTTCGACCTGCCATGTCAGTGTCCCTCCTCCGGCAACTGTGGATCGACGCTCAGCGGCTGGCGATCGCGTCGTTGACGAGCGCGATCAGCTCGCGCGGTGTGCGGGCCTCGACCACGACCGCGTCCGGGAGCGCGGTGCTCCATCGGGCCTGGATCAGACCGGCCGTCTCGAGCAGCGCGAGCGAGTCGTAGCCGAGGTCCTCGAACGGTGCGTCGAGGAAATCCCCCGGGACGGACTCCGGGGCGCCCGCCGCGCGGGTCATCAGCTCGGCGAGCAACGGAGCGTCCAGCTTCTCCTGCTCGGGGGTGGTGGTGCGGTCCATGACGGATCCTCTCCTCGGTGGGTCCGGCGGCCGGGTCGGCCGTCGGTGGGGTTAACGGGTCACGACGACGGCGGAGTGGAACCCGCCACGGCCGCGCGCGAGCACCAGGGCGGTGGACAGTGCCGCTGGGCGCGGCGTGTCCAGCACCAGATCCAGGTCGTCGGGCGGCTGACGCAGCCCAGTCGCCGGCGGCACGACGCCGTCGCGCAGCGCGAGCAGCGCGTGCACAACGTCGAGGGGCCCGGTCCCGGCTGCGACCCGGCCGGTCGCGGTCTTCGGTACGGCGACCGGCACGCCGCGCCTGCCGAACAGCCCGACGAGCGCGTCCCGCTCCGCCTGGTCGAGCGCGGGCACCCCGGCCGCGTCGGGAAGGACCAGGTCGACGTCCGACGGGCCCAGCCCGGCGTCCTTCAGTGCTGCCTCGGCGGCACGGCCCAGCGCCGAGCCCGGCGCCTCGGACGCCCCCTCGAAGGTCGCGGCGTGGCCAGCGATGCAGCCGTACACCTGCGTGCCGTCGACCTCCCCGTCCGGCTCGATTATCAGGATCGCACCGCCCTCGGCGGGAATGCTGCCGTCGGCGTCGGGGTCGAACGGCCGGTAGCGCTCGCCGCTGACGCGGCCGCCGGCCAGGTGCGCGACCCAGCCCCAAGGACAGACGTTCGAGTCGACCGCGCCGGTGACGACGAGCGTGCTGGCACGCCGCAGATGCCGCCGGGCCTGCGCCAGCACGTCGAGCCCTCCCGCGTCGTCGGCGACGACGACGCCGGACGGGCCGCGCATCCCGTGCCGGATCGAGATCTGACCGGTGTTGACCGCGTAGAACCAGGCGAACGACTGGTATGCGCTCACGTGCCCGGGCCCCTGCGACCACAGCTTGCCCAGCTCCCGCTGCCCGAACTCGTACCCGCCCGCCGAGGCCGCCGTCGCCACGCTCATCGCGTACTCCGGGCGGGTGCCGATCCGGCCGGCGTCCTGCAGCGCCTCGTCGACGGCGGCGAGTGTCATCCGGGTCATGTGGTCGGTCTGCGGCATCAGGCGGGGCGAGACGTGTTCGGCCGGGTCGAACCCGGACACCAGTCCGGCCCGTCCCGCCGGGTAACCCGAGGCGTCCCAGCGGTCCAGCTCGGTGATCCCGCAGCGGCCCTCCAGAACACTCGCCCAGTGCTCCTCGACACCGATCCCCACCGGGGAGAGCACGCCGATCCCTGTCACCAGTGCCCTCACCTGTCCTGCACCCCGTCCCTGGCGAGGAGCACCGCGCTCTGGAAGCCGCCGAACCCGGACCCGATGCTCAGCACCCGGTCCAGCTCCTGGTCACGGGCGATCCGCGGCACGTAGTCGAGGTCGCACTCCGGGTCGGGAGTGGTCAGGTTCGCGGTGGGCGGTACGACCTGGTCGTCGATGGCCAGCGCGCATGCGGCCAGCTCGATGGCACCGATGGCACCGAGCGAGTGCCCGACCATCGACTTGATCGAGCTCATCGGGACCCGGTACGCGTGTGGGCCTAGTGCCTTCTTCACTGCGGCCGTCTCGTGCCGGTCGTTCTGCCGGGTCCCCGAGCCGTGCGCGTTCACGTAGTCGACGTCGTCCGGTGCGCAGCGGGCCTCGTCCAGCGCGGCGGTGATCGCCTCCGCCAGCTCGCGGCCGTCGGCCCGCAGCCCGGTCATGTGGTAGGCGTTGCACCGCGACGCAGTCCCGACGATCTCCGCGTACACCCTCGCCCCGCGCCGACGGGCCGCCTCCAGGTCCTCCAGGACGAACATCGCCGCGCCCTCACCCAGGACGAACCCGTCGCGGGTCCCGTCAAACGGCCGGGATGCCGTCGCCGGGTCGTCGTTGCGGGAGCTGGTCGCCTTGATGGCGTCGAAGCAGGCCACTGTGATCGGCGAGATCGGCGCGTCGCTCGCGCCAGCCAGAACCGTATCGGCGCTGCCTTCGCGCACCAGCTCGGCGCCGTGGGCAACCGCATCCAGACCGGAGGTGCAGCCGGCGGAGATCATCGTAACCGGGCCAAGCACTCCGTACCGGCGGGCGATCTCGGCGGGCATCGAGCTGGGAACGAAGTAGTCGTAGAGGTGCGACACCGCGCGGGTGTGGTCGACGATCCAGCGGGAGCCGCCGTGACTGACCCGCTCGTACTCGCGGTCCAGCCCGATGGTGGCCCCGACCGCGCTCCCGAGGACGACCCCCCAGCGCTCCGGCTCGGACCACGGGCGCACACCGCTGTCCGACAGCGCCTCGGCCGTTGCCGCCAGCGCGAACTGCACGGCCCGGTCCAGCCTGGTCGTCTCCTCGCCGTTGAAACCGAACTCGGCCGGGCGGAAGTCGCACTCGGCCGCGATCCGTGACCGGAACGGGGCCGGATCGAAGTGGGTGATGGTGCCGGTCGCGGTCCGGCCGTCCGTCAGCAGGTCCCAGAAGGCTGCTGTCCCGATACCCCCGGGTGCGACCACGCCGATCCCGGTGACGGCAACGCGTCGACTCACAGTGTCCTCCTCGGCGCGGGGGTCGACAGGCTGTGCAGGCAGGTGACCAGGCTGCGGGCCTGCACGTTGAGGTAGTGGCTGTGCCGCAGCAGCTCCTGCAGCTGGCCGACGGTCACCCAGAGGTAGCCGGGCGGCTCGGCCGGGTCTGTGGTCTCGACGACCGTGTAGCGGGTCTCGGTGTCGAGGAAGCGGCCGCCCTCCTCGGCCATCACACAGTCGAATCGGACGTCCGCAGCTGGGGCCTTTTCCACCAGGTCAAGCAGCGGCGGCGCCGGGAGCGCCGGCAGGGACTGCAGTGTCGCCGGGGTGCACTGCACGGTCGGGGCCAGCTCGACGACGTCGACCAGGCCGGGCTCGGCGCGCAGCTGCACGAGCACGTGCAACACCCCGGACGTCTCGTTGACGACGAACGCGGCGAGGCCCCGGCCGCGGGCCGCGAACATCGGCTGTGACCAGCCGTCGACCTCTCGACCCGCTGCGCGCACGTCGACCCCGACCACCTCGAAGAACGCTCCACTCTCGTGCCGGATGCGTCCGTCGCGGCGGATCCAGCCGGTGGTCTCGCGCAGGGGGACCGGACGGGTCCTGGTCTCGGTGCTGGTCCGGGCCTCAGTGACGGCGCTGAGCACCGTCATCATGTCGTGCCGGCCGTCGGTGCGAGCCATTGACGCCTGCAGCGCTGCGGTGAACCGGTCGCGGGCGGGCACCGCGTCCACACCGACGGGCAAACAGGACAACACCGTGCGGCTGTCCATGTTGACGATGTTCTCGACAGCGAGCAGGTGGTGGATCTCGGCCAGGGTGAACCACCGGAAACCGGCTTCGGCGCCGACCTGGGCTCCGACCTCGACAATCATGTTTCGGTTGCGCTTCTGTAGGAACCACGCACCCTGCTCGGACTGTCGCACGTCGGCGATGACCCGGTGTCCGCCGCGCTGCAGGAAGTGCTGCAGGTAGCGGACCGGGCGTCCGTTGTGGACGCCGGTGTAGTTGGACCGTGTCGCCTGAACCGTCGGGGACAGTTGATAGCCCCGCGGATTGCCGGGCTCGACCTTGGCTTGGAGCAGGAACTGTGCGACTCCGTCCACGGTCCGGGTGAGAATCCCCAGGATCCCGATCTCAGGCTGGTTCAGCATCGGTTGCCGCCAGCAGGGCACCGCGCCACCGTCGACCCGGACCTCCACCCCTTCCACTGAGAAGAACCGCCCGGTGTGGTGTCGGATCGTCCCCGTCGCCGGGTCGCTTCTCCAGCCGTCGAGTTCGTCGAGCGGAGTGCGGCGGACCGTCATCGGCCGCTCCCGTGCCCGGTCGGCGAGCCAGCCGAGCGTGGCGGACCGGCGTTCGGCGGTCGCGGCGTCGGACAGGGCCGATCGGGCCAACGCGAGTCCGCTTCCCGCCGTCCCGGCGCTGCCGGGCTGGTGGGGTAGCGGTCGGACGATCACCGTCGGCCCTCTCTCACCTGATGGGCGGCGGTCGTGCGTAGCCCGCGGAATCGGCCCCCGGTCCGGACCGAAGCGATCCGGGTGCGGTGCGCCGCGTGCACGGGGCCTGCCTCGAAGTCATGGAAGGCGTCCTCGTCCACCCAGTCGCTCATGATCACCACTCCGTCCCGGTCCGGCCCGAACAACCACTGCTCGAGGCATCCCGGCGCCTCGGCGACCTCCTCGGCCATCCGGGGCCATTCGGCGACGAAACGGACGGCGTCGGTTCCGGTCATCTCCAGTTCGATCACGGCGCGGAATCCGGCGCTCACTCCGGGCTCCAGCGGTAGAAGCTCGTGGCCCGGGAGTCCAGCGGACCGCGCCAGGTCTGGGGGTCCCACGGCTCGACCAGCGCATCGACCGCGGCGCTGATCCGACCGAACCCGGGGTCCTCGGCCCGCGCCCGGCGGATGCGGTCCGCCAGACCGGGTTCGGCCTCGATCAGGTGCGCGTAGACCCCGTGGAAGGAGTAGAGCGCCCGGTGCCGGACCCCCATCCGCTGTGGCAGACCAGTCGCATCCGACTCGGCGAACAGGCGGGCGACCTGCTCGGCTCGCCCGACCGGCATCCGGGCCACCATCAGGGTGCGCTCCACCGGACGGTCGCTCATCGGACCGGCTCCGGGTAGCTCAGTGCGCGCGCCCGGTCGAGAGGGATGGATGCCGGCCGTCGCGACTCCCACCAGCCGCGGTTGTCCCGGTACCACGCGACGGTCGCGGCCAGTCCCGACCGGAGATCGCATGTCGGCCGGTACCCGAGTGCGCGGGCCTTGGAGTCGTCCACCGCGTAGCGCAGGTCGTGCCCCGGCCGGTCGGGGACCGGCCGGATCCGCTCGGATCCGGCGCCGGTGAACTCGAGCAGCATCCCGGTCAGCTCGCGGTTGGTGAGCTCGGTCCCGCCACCGATGTTGTAGATCTCGCCCGGCGTGCCTCGCTCCGCCAGCAGCAGCAGGGCCCGGCAGTGGTCCCGCACGTGTAGCCAGTCCCGGACGTGGCGGCCGTCCCCGTAGAGCGGGACATCCAATCCGTCGAGCAGCCGGGTGGCGAACAGCGGAACCAGCTTCTCCGGGTACTGCCCCGGGCCGTAGTTGTTGGAGCACCGGGTGACGAGCACCGGCAGGCCGTGCGTCCGGTGCTGGGCCAGCGCCAGCAAGTCGGCTCCCGCCTTCGACGCCGAGTACGGCGAGCGCGGGTCGACCGGTGCGTCCTCAGTCCAGCGCCCGGCGGTGATCGAGCCGTACACCTCATCGGTGGAGACGTGCACGATCCGCTGCACCCCGGTTGCGCGGCAGGCGTCGAGAACGACGGCGGTCCCCAGCGTGTTGGACTGGACGAATCCGTAGCCATCGGCGATGGACCGATCCACGTGCGACTCCGCGGCGAGGTGCAGGACAACGTCGGTGCCTGCACAGAGGTCCCGCACCAGCGACGCGTCTGCGACGTCCCCGACCACCAACGTCATCCGGGGCTCGTGCGTGGGGAGGCCGTCCGGGTCGGCGGCGTAGGTCAGCCGGTCGAGGACGACGACCTCGGCGTCCGCCCGGGCGGCGAGCAGCTCGTGGACGAGATGTGAACCGATGAAACCGGCTCCGCCGGTGACGAGATATCGGACCATCGGTGGCGCTCCGTTCGTGACGCGGTGCGTTCGGCGTCACGAACGGTCACACGGGCGTCTCGACGGACGCTGGAGACAGGATCGACGGCCCTTCTCGGACCGAACCCAGACCCAGGAGCGGGCAGTGGAACGCCCGGGGCCAGTGCTCGGGATGGGGCAGTACCGCCGCGAAAACGCTGAACCAGCGCCCCGACCTCTGCGGTCGCACACAACCGCTTGTTCTGGAGACCGGATCAGTTTGCTACGTGCGTGATCCGTTGTCGGGCTCCGTCAGCTACCCCAGTCACGGCCGGCATCCACCGACAGCTGAGCAGCGCCTCCGCCTCGACCTCGGTCCAACTCTCGGCGGGCGTACCGCTTGTGCCGGGTCGGCAACGCGTTCCTGCCGGTTTGTCCGCGAGCCTGGCTTGGCCCGCGCCGTGGTGCCGGCGCGCTGATCGATCGTCGTCACGGCGCTACGACCGTGTCGTATCCAGGTGCCGGCTCGGCCGTCGGGCGGTAGCGTTGCGGACAGAATCGGGAACGGCACGCGTCTGGTGGCTGGGTAGGCGCGTCTCTTTGCTGTGGCCAGGAGACGCCGATGTCCTACCGTCGATTCTTCCGTTCAGCGCGCCCGACCTTCCCAGCTCTAGCTCTCGTCGGGCGCCTTCCGTATGCGATCGTGCCTCTCGGCACGATCTTGCTGCTGCAGGCAAGTTCCGGCAGCTTCGCCTTCGCTGGGCTCGCCGCGGGCGCGCAGAGCATCGCTATCGCCTTAGGCGGTCTGTGCGTAGGTGCGGTGGCACGATGGGTCCCGCCGCGCCGGATCGGGTTCTGGGCGGCGCTGCTCAACGCAGCCAGCATCGTGCTGTTGCTGCTCGCCAGCCGTGGAGCCGGGTCAGTCGTCATCGTCTGTGCTGCGGTCCTCGTTGGGCTGACTCAACCGCAGGTTGGCCCCTTGGTGCGGGTGCACTGGTCCGGGCAGCTACGGAGCGGCGACGCTCACCTCATCCGGACCGCGATGTCATACGAGGGGGCCGCTGACGAGACCAGCTTCGTCCTCGGGCCGACCCTGGTGGGTGTCCTTCTCCTGGTGCCTACCGCCGCGTGGGGGTTCCCGCAGGCAGGCCCGCTACTTGGCGCCGCAGTTCTGCTCGTGGTCGCGGCCGCCCCGCTCGCTCGCCAGTACGCAGACTTGCCAAGCGAAGACGCCACTCCCGGGGCCGGTTCCAGCGAGCCCACGACAGGTAGGTCGTCCGCGGCCGCCGGGCCGGTCCCGAGCTCGGATGCGAACAGGGCCGGGACCAGCTTGCACTGGCCGTCGCTGATGGCACTGACCGTGGCGATGGTCAGCGCCGGGGCGATCTTCGGGGCGGTACAGACCGGCGTCGCTGCCTACGCGGCGGAAGAGGGCACCCCTCAGCTGGCAGGTCTGTACTTCGCCGAGCTCGGGATCGGAAGTGCGGTCGCGGGCGCGGCGTGTGCCTGGCTGCCTCCAGGGTTCAGCCTCGGCCTACGCCGCTGGCTGTTCCCTCTCGCCCTGGTGCTGGGGATGCTGGTGCTCCTCTGGGGCGCAGCGGCCGGCTTGCTGCCGGTCGCGATCGCGGCCGCCGGCGTGGCTGTCGGCCCCTACATGGTCACCCTGTACTCACTGACCGAAGCCCAGACACCGTTGCCGCCCATGGTGACTGCTATGGCCGTCTTGTGCGCTGGCGGACCAATCGGCACCGCAGCTGGCCAGCTTGGCGCCGGTCTGCTCGCCGACCGGCTCGGCGCCATACCGGCGTTCATCATCGCCCCGATCGCCGCCGCTCTCGGCCTGGCCGCGTCGATCGCGAACACCCGCACCTTCAGCGGCCGACTTCTCGAGGAGGCCGCGACCTCAACCCCAACCGTCGACAGCGACATCGACGCCGGAACTTGTGCGAGCGCCGATACCCGCTACAGGGATGGGGAGGTCCGCTGATGTACAAGTCGCCGCTCGTGGCCCCCGCCCACGAAACACGGCCGTGCCGCGCAATCTCGTCGCAGCCTCCACCGCGCGTGATCATCGGGAGTGTTCAGCCGATACCGGCCGACCTACGCCGCCAGATTGCCAGGAAGGTCCAGGTGGTCGGATCAGCTACGAGCCTTGCCGAGATGCTGCGGCAAGCGGAAGCCCTCCGGCCCGACATCGTGATGTACCTCTGTGACGGTCACGAGTATCAGTCGATCGATGACCTTCGGCGGCTCCGCGACGAGGGCCGACACCAGTGCGATCTTGTACTGGTCGCCACACGTCCGACCCTGGCACTCGTACTCGCGGGGGTACGGCTTGGAGTGGTGTCATGTCTGACCTTGCCGCTCTGCGAGGAGCAGCTCGCCACGCAGGCCTCGTTATGGCGGCAGCGGGCTGAGCTCGTGACCCAGACCGGATACCTGGAGGTCCTCGATACCGAGCAGGTCGGGCGCTTCTTCCCGCTGATCGCACCTGGCCAGGCGGTCGACTCACCGCGGACCGAGACTCCGACGCTGCAGAAGGTCCGGGACGTCATCCGCCCCGCGCCGAGCTACATGTCTGCCCAGCAGGTAGCCGAGCAAGCCGACCTCTCAGCTGTCTCAGCTCGACGGGTGCACGGTGGTGCATCCGTGAGCCTAGCGGATGGGTACGACCGTCACGCCGACGTCGAGCTGTGTCCAGGCGGTGTCGGCGGTGATCGCGGGTCCGGCGAGGCGGGTGGCCAGGGCCAGGCAGCACCGGTCGCCGAGCGAGAGTCCGGCGGTGCGGGTGGCCGGCCACAGGGTCGCGGCGGTGACAGCGTCGGCGCCGGTGAGCGGTTCAACGCCGATCCCCAGGGCGCGTAGCTGGCGCAGGGTGCGGTCGGCGTCGACGCCGCGCTGGGCCAGCTTCTGGTAGACCTCCGAGAGGTTCACCGCCGAGATCACCGCCGCCTCGAGGTAGCTCTCGACCACCTCGGCGCCCGGCTCGGCGCGCAGCCAGGCCAGCACCGCAGAGGCGTCCAGCACCGCCGGGCCGCGGGAGGCGGGGGAGTCAGGGGAGCCAGGGGAGTCGCTGGCCGCCGGCCGGTCCGGCCCGGTCACGAGGAGGTGTCCTCGGTCGCGGCCTCGGCCCGGCGCTCGGCGAGCAGCTCGTCGGCGGCCGAGTCCTGCGGGTCGCCCTGCCACTCCGCGGCGATCTCTCGGCGCATCCGCGCGACCAGCTGCGCCCGGGACTCCATCACCACCCGCCCGTCCTCGACCGACAGCAACAACGTCGACCCGGCAGCCAACCCCAGATCACGACGTACCTGCGCGGGGATCAGGATCCGGCCGTCCCGATTGACGACGACCTCGGTACGTCCCGCATCGTCCACCTGCTCCGACATACCAGCAAGCGTACCGCAGGTATGGCCGAGATCTGTCAGGCCGCCCCGTCCAACGACAAGGAGGGCTACAGACCCGCAACCCATTGCTACGCAACATAACTTTGCTTTTGTCGCCTAGCACGCTCCTCTGCTAGACGACATTCCGTGCCGGATGATCCCGCCCCACGCCCGACCCGCTGCAACAGCCGCTGCGCTGATCACGGCAATCAGCGCCGAGCCAGCCGAGCAAGCGGTGCTCGTTCACCTGGGGTGCCGGATGCTTCCGGTGTCTTCGGGCTCGAGACGTCGCCCCGATACGCGTTGCAGCGGACCCGGACTCTCTGTCCAGACGGCTCGTCGGCAATCGGGGACCCCGCGGAGGTGGAAGGTGGACGAGTAGTCGCCAACGGATGCCGCTCGCTATTGGTTGGACTGTCATAATTCAGATTATCGGCCCGCCCAACGTTCCATTGCCCATGGCTGCCCGTCGCGCTGGCGGTCGTCACAGACCGAGCGCGGCGCGCGCGTGGATCGCCAACCCGCGAAGCTCTGCCAGAGCTACGCTGTGGCTGCCGCGCGCTTCGCCAACCCGGACCGACGATGAGGAGATCACCACGTTCGCCGGCCCCGTCCGAGTACGGCAAGGCACGACCGTGGTGTGATCCACGCGACATCCGACTCTCAGGAACAGCTCGCTACCATGACTTCCATGGATCTTAGCGTGCTCCTTGATGAGCAGCGTGTCGCTCAGTTCCCGTTAAACGGCGACAAGTCTTACGAGTACGAGGTGGTAGACGACGGAACGCTACCCAACTGCGTCATCGAATCTCGGTGCCCGCACCGACTAGTGGCCCGCTATGACTCCGCGGAGTGAGATCAGATCGACGAATCATCTTGACAGGGTTGACGATCCGGCGACCTCGAGAATCGAGTGCCTTGAGACCTGGATTCGAATCAAGAATCGAACAGAGATGAAGGGATAATGTCGATAGAAGTACGTCGTATCCGTCGCGAAGAAAGCGCCGCAGTGACGCGATTATGGGATGCTATGAGTCTGGAGCTAGCAGGCGGCAATACCATGACTGCTGAAGAGAGCGACGACGTCGCGACGCTTCTAGCGCGGAGCGCAAACGGGGACCGGTACTTCTGCCTGGTAGCCGATGACGATGGCGACATTGTCGGATTCGTCAACGGAGAGGTGAAGCCCGAAGATGAAGTTGTGCCTGGCCGCGACGGCGAGATCGAGACTCTGTATGTCGCGCCCGAGTCGCGACGACGTGGCGCAGGCTCGGCATTGGCCACAGCCGCGATTAAGTGGTTGCAAGATCACGATGCCAGCCTAATTCATCTGGAAACCTGGCTTCACGATTACACCGTGCAGAACTTCTGGGTCGGATGCGGATTCGAGTTAGCATCATTGAGGATGGTGCTCTCCGCCACCGAAGACGCGCTAGCGTCGCACCCGCAGGCCACCAACTCAGACACTACCTTGAAGTCGACCAGAATGATGCACGCGCATCTGTCAGATACGGATCTTGCTTGTCAATCAGCAGTTTATTGGACCGGTGTCACTCATGAGGCGCTCGTTGCTTTTGCAAAAGCTCAGCGAACCGGTGAAGAGTACACCAGGAAGCAGTTCTTATTGCTGTGCGCCCTGTCGGAGAGTGGCCCCACTTCCGAATGCCAAGGAAAGACCATGTCCGAGATGCGGGCGAGCCTGCCTATCTCCTCCATCTCCGAAGACAACCTGACGGTGGAGGCCGAAGGTCTCGTCCAACGCGGCTGGCTAACCAAGGAGAACAAAGACGGAGAGAATAAGTACCGGATTACTGAAACGGGCTGTCGCATAATTGCAGAACTCTTACGTAGGGGGCCCGAGCTACGCGCCAGACTCCATAACGGCATCGACGGCGCCGACTATATCACCACTGTAAAGGTCCTTCAGCAGCTCATCCGCAATGCCAACAGTGTAACCGGCTGACACTTCCTGGGCTTGACCCCTGCCCGGACGCTGTCCTGCATCGGAGCCAAGCTCATTCCATCAACACGGGGCCGGGTAGCGAGTGCGCCTTGAAGAAAAGTAGCCTTACGGCCAGACAGGGCAGACTTGCCGAGAGCTCCATTAATTCTGATGACCGTCTCAAGGCCTAACAGTTCCCATCCCGCGGTGGAGAGCAGGGCAGTATTGGAGACCCGTTCACTTTTCAGGAAAGGCAAGCAAGCCCGCTCTGGATGCGGACTCTGTGGTGAACGACGGTTCGGCCGCCAGGCTCGAATCTCGTGATCTGTCATGGCTGGGTCGAGAAGGTTGCAAAGGTGGTGTAGCCGCCGAGCAGGACGAGGTCAGATGAGGCGTTGAAGGTGATGACGGCGTAGCCAGTGCTAAGCTCGTGAGTCTCGTCGAATAGCAGGTAAGCATCGATCAGCCGCAGCGTGCCTGACCAGGCCCAGATCGGAGGGTTCCCCCCTGTGTCGATGCGGTGGGTGTCCATCGTCTCCACCATCCATTCATAGGCGCGTTCCAGGCCGCCGAGTACCGTGTCCCAGCTCCCGACGAGGACGCCCTCCTCATGCAACTGAATGACCCGATCGAGACGTTGAAACGTCTTCAATGCCAGCACCTGTCCAGTATGCCCGAGCGGGAATCAGCATTATCAACGGTAAGCGGGTTGACTGCTGACCCGCGCCGTCGGCGACTGAACGCTGCTGTTGAAAGAAGGTAGTATTCTTGGGTGACCCCTGAGAATGTATGTCAGTTGGCAGCGTCGGCACCTGGTCGATGGGCCGAACTCGAGCTGGTTCATCGCTCCAACGACATCAGTGTGCGCGCGTGGTTGCGGCACGGCGAGCTTGATGGGGTACGGCTCGATGACGGCCAGCGTATCCAGGAGCGCGGTGCACCGCCCTCGTCGTGGACTGTGCGCCCGTTGGAGCCGTACCCGACCAACTACCAGTGGTCGGCGATGCTGGATCCCTACGAGCTCACCACCGGTGTCACGATCATCGATCCACGAGATGGTGAGCTCTTCGGCCGGCGGGTCGTCTCCTTCCTCGCCCGCGCGGTGCCGGGCTACGCCCCGATCTGCTCGTGCTGTCCCTTGATCTTCTCAGAAGCCTCAGAACGGCTTGAACACGGCGAAGACTGGACAGCACAGCCCGGGGAACTACCCGATGGCGTCGAGCTGGCACTCGATCTCGAGATCGGGATCGTCGTGAGCAGCCGCGACCACGGCGGCCGCCTCGACAGCTGGTTCACCAACGAGATCCTGCGAGTGAGGTGAGCACCCGGTCACGAACCTCACCCTCGCCCAGAACCAGCGCCACAAGGACGAGGCCACGGCGACCTCGACGTTAACGTCACTCACAGAGCTGCCGGTGGAGCTGGTCCGGAGCCCGACGCGAGTCCGAGTCCACGGCGCTCTGTTCCATGGACAGGTCCCCGGACGGTGCGGTGTACGTCGGCCGTGCCGCACCGGGTCGTCCGGCCAGCCCCTACGCCAACCCGCACAACGTCAATCGGTGCCGCAGCGGGCAGACCCACGTAGGACGGCGCTGTCGAGCGCCCACCTCACCGCGCCCCCGGAGTTACTTCTCGCCGTCTGCGTGACGCTGACTGGCCGCGATCTCTCGCCTGCTGGAGCGCTACCGAATCGACGAGCCCACCGTGTCTGTCACACCTGATCGAGCTACTCGACCCGCCAGGTTCGTTCAGAGCAAAGCCCGAACCCACGCAGGGCCTGCGCAAGGAACGGTGGTTCTGGTCCGACACGCCGGGCTGAGGTCCGGCGGGATGGGCACTGAGGTGTTCTCAGTAGGGCGGTGACAGGTCCTGGCGACACACCGAGGGCGGTGAAATGACCGGAGACTGGACAGGACCCCGGTAGATCAGGTCGGTCCGACCAAAGATCGACTCCGCTACCGAGGTCCTGCGTGCCCGATCCTGTCACCTACACCGGTGTGCTCCCGATCGGGGTATCCACCGTGCGCTATCTGGCCCGGCTCCTGGCCGGCGAACGCGCCCGCCGCGGCACCCGAGCCGGCCGCCGGGCTCTGGATCCGCTCGGTCAGGCGGTGCTGGTTCTGCGATGGTTCCTCGACGCGAACCGGGTGGTAGGCCTGGCAGCCGACAACGAGGTCAGCACTGCGACCGCCTACCGCTACCTGCACGAAGGCATCGACGTCCTCGCCTCAGCCGCGCCCGGTCTCCACGGCGACCTGCTGTCGACGGCGCCCTGCTCGCCGCCCGCGCAGCCGGCCACACCCATGTGAGTCTCGACGCCACCCTGATCGCCACCGACCGGTGCCGCGCGCTCGGACTGAGCCGCTCTGGGTCTGATGGAGACCCGCGCTATGGGATTCCGACCGGGTGTTGGTCGTCCCGGTGGGCAGCGTAGAACGCCTGCTCGTACTCGTGCGGAGGCCGGTCGTCGAGGTAGCCGTGCAGGCGCTGATGGTTGTGCCAGTGCACCCAGCCCAGCGTCGCGAGCTCGACGTCCTCGACGGTCTTCCACCGACCGTCTCGGGTGGGACCGCGGATGAGCTCGGCCTTGTAGTAGCCGTTCACGGTCTCGCCAGCGCATTGTCGAACGAGTCCCCGACGCTGCCAATCGACGGGACCGCACCGATCTCGGCCAGGCGCTCGCCGTAGCGCACCGATGTGAACTGCCTGGGTTCAACCGGTCGTTGCAACACCGGGTTGTTGGAGTGAGCGTAGCTGTTCCTCGAACACCTCGGCGGGAGTCTTCCAGTCGAGCCTCTTTCGGGGCCTGTTGTTGAGCGTGAGAGCGACGGCTTCGAGGTCCTCGGCGGACCAGCGCGAGAGGTCCGTGCCCTTCGGGAAGTACTGTCGAAGAAGCCCGTTGGTGTTCTCGTTCGTCGGCCGCTGCCAGGGTGAGTGAGGGTCGGCGAAGAACACCTTCGTGCCCGTCTCGAGCGCGAACTGGGCGTGTCCGGAGAGCTCTTTGCCGCGATCCCAGGTGAGCGTCTTGCGGAGCTGTCTGGGCAGCGTCGTCATCGACACGGTCAGGGCGGCGTTCATCGCTGCGGCGCCGTATCCGCCCAGCGCGGGACCGTTCTTGACCGGCGGGATCTCACCCCAGCCCTCCAGCCGCGGCAAGTGCACCAGCAGGGTCGAGCGGCTCTTGCGTCCAACGATCGTGCCGATCGCGGAGCGACCGGTGCCGATGATCAAGTCACCCTCCCAGTGCCCGGGAACGGCACGGTCCGCCGCCTCGGCGGGGCGCTTCGAAAATACGACATCGTCGGTGACGTGGCCGTGCGGGCGATTCTGTGCTCGAGCCCGCGGCTGCCGAAGTGCACGGCCTGTTCGCAGGCAGGCGACGAGTTCGCGTTTGAGCGCGCCACGGCCCTGGATGAACAGCGACTGGTAGATCGCTTCGTGGCTGATGCGCATGGACTCATCATCCGGGAAATCGACCTTCAAACGGTGCGAAACCTGCTCCGGGCTCCACGCGGTCGCCCACCGTCGATCCTGCCGATGCGGCTTGTTCAGGCCCTTCCATGCCGGCGGCTGCGGGCCGACGACGACGCTGCCATCTGGCCGGCGCACGCTACCGGCGAGCCGCTGCTGCACGTACTCCCGCAGCCTCTCGTTGATCACGAGCTTCGCGGTCTTCGGTCGTTTCGCCGCCTGCTGGGCCTTCCACTGCGCCACCAGCGCTCGGTACTCCGGCTTCCCTCCCCGTGTGGCCGCGTTGCGGCGTAGCTCGCGAGAAACGGTCCCTGGATCACGCCTGATCGCCCGGCCGATCTCGCGCACTCCCTTGTTCTTGGCGTGCAGAATCGCGATCTCCTCGCGTTCCTCAAAGGACAAGTAGCGGCTGCTGGGCTCGGCCAGCGAGACGGACACGCCCACTTTCAGCGCCGCCTCGGCTGAGGTGATGCCCGTTGCGATCTGCCGCCAAAACTCCCGTTGCACCGCACGGGAGGGCTCAGGCCGCCCGGGCGAGCGCATCGGCGGTCGCAGGGCCCGATCAGCACGCCACTGCCGGCGAAGCCCCTCGGGCGCATCGCTGGTCCTCTTGCTCCAGTCGTCCGTCGCCACCCTGGACTCCTTCGGGATCAGGGTGTTGCGACGACCGGTTGAATCCGCCCTGGGCTCCGGCATCGCTGTGACAGCGCAGATCCGGTAGCCGGGCACCGCGCGACCAGCGGGCCATCTCCAGCGCATCGAGCACCATGCTGGTGCGCATGTGCCCGGCGACCCGCCAGCCCACGATCATCCGTGAGAAGGCGTCGATGATGAAGCACACGTAGGCCACGCCGGCCCAGGTCGGCACGTAGGTCAGGTCGGTGACCCACACCGGTTCGGCGCCTCGGCCCGGAACCGGCGTTCGACCAGGTCCGGGTGCCGGGCCGCGACCGGATCCGCCCGCGTGGTGCGGACCCGTTTCGTCCGGCGCGCGCCCTCGATCCCCACCGTGTGCATCAAGCGGGCGACCTGATCACGCCCGACATCCAGGCCGGCGCGCCGCGCCGCCTTCCACAGCTTGCGCGCCCCGTAGACGCGGTAGTTGTTCTCCCACAACCCGACCAGCAGCGGGGTCAGCTCGGCGTCCCGCCTGGCCCGCGCCGAGGCCGGGCGGGTCTTGGACGCGTAGTAGCTGCTCGGGGCCACCTGCAGCACACGGCAGATGAGCTCGATCCCGAGCCGGCGCCCCTCCACGACCTCGTCACGGTGGGCGTCGATGAACTCCACTATTTGCGGTACTGGCGGTCGAGCTCCGCCCCGAAGAAACTCGCAGCCCGCTTGAGCACCTCGTTGGCCCGGCGCAGCTCCCGGACCTCCTGCTCGAGCTCACGCACCCGGGACGCCTCGTCCGTGGACACGCCGGGCTGGTGGCCATCGTCGATGTCGGCCTGGCGCACCCACAACCGCACCGACTCCGCGCCGTAACCGAGCTGATCGGCCACCCGCTTCACCACGCCGTGATCGTGTCCCAGCTCAGCGCGCAGGGTGCGGACCATCCGCACCGCCGCGGCCTTCTCCTCCGGCGAGTACCGCCGCGTCGTGGGCTTGCCCGCAGTTCGTTCTGACGGCATGACTCCATCCTCGTTTCCAAGGCCAGGAGTCTCCACCGGACCCAGAGCGGCTCAATCGGGAACTCCATGCTCCCACTGGCTTAGAACGACACAACAATCGGAGCCAAGGGCAACCTGGAGCCGGTCGCGTAAGGCCGCTCCACGAGCCATGTGTTCGGCGGCGACTCCCAAGTCATCCCAGCCCGCGATGTGATCGAAGTGGGTATTGAATATTGAAGCCCACTCGTGCAGATCCACACTGAGTTCAGCTTCTATCGCGCAGTCGACAGAATCGACGGGCCCAATCTCACCCCACACCGGAAATCGGACGCCGTACTCGTTCATCAATCGGATCCTACGCATCCCTGATGCCGTTCAGTCTTCGGGAACAATCTTCGGGAAAGATTTGACTCATTTATTCTTGTTGAGCAAGAGAAGAGAATACCACTCCTTCGTGAAAGAGTACACCGCGGCCATCTGGTCATCGCTGGATGATCCCGCCAAGTAGATGCCCTTCTGTTTCGTTTCGTTGCAACGATACGATTGACGGAACGATACGAAAACGCTAGCCTAGGATGGTGAGTGAGCAGCCCTCCCCCGCCGAGCCGGCCGACCGCAACGGCGACACCGCGGCGACACCGGCCGCTCCGACTGCTGGGGCGCCGGGCAGTGCCGGGCCGCCGGGGAGCGCGTCGGCGGGCACCGGGCCGGTCGAGTCCGGCGAGACCGCGTCGCCCGGGGCCGGCGGTCCGGCGGGGCGGGCCCGCACGGGGACGCTGGAGCTGGTGGCGTGCCAGTTCCCGGGGGGCTGCGCGAACAGCATGGAGTACGCCGGGTCCGGGCGGCCGCCGAAGTACTGCTACCAGGTCGTGGACGGGGTGATGCACGACCGGGTCAACGCCAAGCGGGTCGTGGACGGCGGTGTCCCGGCTCGCCGGCGTCGGGAGCCCGACGACGCCCCTGCCCGGCCGATCGCCCGCGCAGGACAGACCGTCGCCGAGCAGGTCACCGCCCTCATCGCGCGCCTGGAGGTGAGCGGTGCAGAGCTGCGCGAGGCATTGGGCACCCTGGCCGATCCCGACGCGGTCGCCGCGGAGATCGCCGCTGTCCGGCGCGCCGCGCGTGCTGAGATCGACCAGGCCCAGGCCGCGACCGACGAGGCCCGCGCCCAGGCACGCGCCGCCCGCGACGACGCCGCGGCCGCGCGCCGATCGGCGGCCGCCTCGGATGCCGAGGCCGTCGACGCTGCCGAGGCCCGCGACTCCGCCGAGCTCGCCCGCGACACCGCGATCGCCGCACGCGAGGCCCTCGAGGCCGAGGCCGCCCAGCTCCGCGCCGCGTTGGAGCAGCGCGACACCGAGCTGGCCGCGGTCCACTCCGAGCAGGACACGGTCACTGCTGAACGCGATACCGCGATCGCCGCGCGCGACACCGCGGCCGCGGAGGCCGCCCGGGTCACCGCCGAGCTGCAGACCCTGGCCCGCGAGCACTCCCGCACCGAGACCGAACTCGCCGAAGCCCGCCGGCACATCGAGTCGCTCACCGCCGGACGCGACACCGCGGCCGCGGAGCTGGCCGCGGTGCGCCGCACCCTGGACCGGGCCGAGACCGACCGCGCGCGGTTGGCCGACGAGCTGCACGAGGTCCGCGAGCAGGCCGCCGAGCACCGGGCCGGACGCGCCGCGGCGGAGAGCGGCCTGGCCGCGCTGCGCGAGCAGCTCGCCCACGACCTCGACCGCGAACGCGCCTACGGCGAACAGCGCCTCGCCGACGCCGAGACCCGCCACGACGCCCAGCTCACCGACCTGCGCACCGAGCTGGCCCGAGCACGACGTCGGTCCGCCGGCCGGACGGCGCAGCAGGACCTCGACCACACCGACAGCGCCAGCCCCGGCGCCGCGGACGACGACGTCGACAACGTCGACCTCGCCGTCGACGGGAGCAGCGAGGCCGGGGCTGCTGGCTCGTCGCGCCCTGCCGGTGCACGACGAGCCAGGCCCCGCGCCGCGCAACGCCGCCCCAGCCCCACCCAGCCCACGAAGCCCGCGCCCGGCGACTCCTCCGACGCCTCAGGAGACCTCCCGTGAACGCCTTCTCCCCCAGCCCCTCCCCGCGCCCGCAGCACCCCAGAGCACAGGCCCCCAGGGCGCTGGACTCCAGGGCACTGGACTCCAGCTCGGCGGCGCGCCCGGTGATGGCCTCCCCCGCGCGCCCCGGCCGGGAGCAGTCCCTGTGCTGCGACCAGTGCGGCCAGGCCCCGACCGACCCCCTGCAGCACATCCTGATGAGCGCAGTCTGGCTCGTCCCCGGCCCCACCGGCCCGACCACCGCGCGCTACTGCCGCACCTGCCCGCCCGCCGGCCCGATCGCCGACCTGACCTGCCTGCGCTGCGGCGACGGCCCACTACTGGTCGGCGACCTCGCCGCCGACCCTGCCGACCCCGACGACGCACTCCCCACAGCCGCCCAGCAGTGGCTCACCGCCGCGGGCTGGCGCCTCGACGGGCCGGTGTGCCCCGACTGCCGACCGCGTCGCCAGCTCCCCTTGCATGACGAGGAGAAGCGGTGATGGCGACATACCAGGACCGGGGGGCCGCGTCCCCTCGGGTGGTGTAGATCGGCCGCGAGGGTCTCTGCGGTCTAGATCATGCCGTGATGAGTTCCGGTGTGGCCACCTCCTCGGCGGGAACAGGTGGCGCGAGCAGGGCCATAGTGGTCTCGCCGAGGTAGCGGCGATCGGTGGCCTGCCATTCGTCGTGGGCCTCGATCAGGACCGCGCCGGCCAAGCGGAACAGTGCCTCCGGGTTTGGGAACACTCCGACCACGTCGGTGCGGCGTTTGACCTCCTTGTTCAACCGCTCCAACGGATTGGTCGACCAGATCTTCTTCCAGTGCGCGACCGGGAAGTCGGCGAACGCCAACAGGTCGGGCGCGGCGTCACGCAGCATCGTCTCGACCTTCGCCGATTGACGCCCGAGCATCCCGGCGATGACGTTGAGCTGTTCGCGGACCATGTCGGCCTTGGGCTGGGCGAAGATCGTGCGGATCGCCGCGGCGACCATCTCCGCGGAGCCCTTCGGGACCTGGGCCAGCACGTTGCGCAGAAAGTGCACCCGGCAGCGTTGCCAGGCCGCGCCGAGCAGGACTGCGGAGATGGCCTGCTTGAGGCCGGTGTGTGCATCAGAGATGACCAGCTGCACCCCGCCCAGGCCGCGGGCCTTGAGGCTGCGCAGGAACGCCGTCCAGAACGCGCCCGTCCTCGCTGTCGCCGACGGCGCACCCGAGGACCTCGCGCCAGCCGTCGGCGCGCACGCCGGTGGCGATCACGACCGCTTGTGAGACGACGCGGTGGTTGACCCGGGCCTTGCAATAGGTCGCGTCCAGGAACACATACGGGAAGGCCTGCTCAGCCAGGCATTGTTCGCGGTGGTGATGGAGGCCTACCTGCACGGCGTGTCGACCCGCAAGGTCGACGACCTGGTCAAGGCCCTCGGCGCCGACTCCGGGATCTCGAAGTCCGAGGTCTTGGACTCAACCGGTCAGCGCAGCACCGTGGTAGATGGTCATGGTGGAGGTGCTGGCGTTGGCGAAGTTGGGTCGTCCGGGGATGTCGGACGAGGATAGGCAGCAGCTGTGGGACCGGTTGGGGACGCGGCGAGTCGATCTCCGAGATCGCTCGGGCGATCCTGCGCCCACCTGGGTCGGTGTTCACCGTGCTCAAGGGCACCGGTGGGTATGTGCCTGCGCCGCGTCGGGCGGGGGGCGGGGCGGGCGGGGGCGGCGGACCCGGCCATACCTACTCCTACGACCGCTGTCAGTCCCATCACGAGGGCGACGCCTCGTCGTGAGCCTCGCCGAAATGAGCGCCTGCCGACCACTGAACCTCCTCGCTGCGGTCCGAACCCACCCGAACCACCCTGATCGTCACATGCCAGGACGTGCATGGGATCTCGAGGGTTGCTCGGTTCAGGCTCGCGGCGGCGAGCGGAGCGTGACACCGGTCGGACGGAGCGTGAGTAGCGGCCGCCGCGCCGACTACTGCTGTGCCGGTCGCCTTGCGCCGCGGCCTGGACGGTCGGCCGGATCCGGTCGGCCGGGGCACTGCTAGCCTCCGAGGGGTGATGGGCCGAGCAGCGCAACGGCGATTGGGCCGCCGTCTGCATCGGCCAATGCGTCGCTCTGTTGTTCCGGGCTGGTTCCCGCTCGTCGTGCTGCTCTTCCTGGCGGGTCTGGTCCTGCACGTGGGAGCGACCGATGAGCTCTCCGAGCGGACGGCCGCCGCCAGCCCGTCCAAGATCGTTCTCGAGACGGGTGGCGACGGCGACGGAACGCCGGACCCGATCTGTACCGCAGCGCACCAAAGCCTCCATGACGGATTCGTCGGCAGCTCGGCCTCCACCGATCCCGACATGATCGGACCGGCCGGGCTCGAGTCGGAGATCAATGAATCGCCGGTCGAAAGAACAGCGCGACAGCTGCCGACCGAGAGCCTATACGCAACGCCTGTTCGCCTCAGCGAGTTGTGCATCAGCCGGACATAGGCCGCTGAAGACTGCCCATCCCCGCGCCGCACGGGTCCTCTGACCCGCGCGTGATCGCCCGCGTCGAGCAGTGGACGAGGTCCCCTTGCCCCTTAGCTCGATCTGCGACGGCATCACCCGGCGGGCGCGACGTCTGATCTGTCCAAGCGAACCGACGTCTGCTCCGCCTTACGAGCGCGCCTCGGTTCCGTAGCTCGCTGGAGTCTCAGTGACCCCTGACAAAACACAGCCTTCACCAGCTATTCCGTCATCCGGTCGGCCCGACCGGCCGACCGGATTGAGGTCGTTGTTCCCGCACGCGCGGACCGACATCTCGGCCTCGATCGTCGTGTTCCTCGTCGCCGTCCCGCTCTCGCTCGGTATCGCCGTCGCCTCCGGCGCGCCGATCCTGGCCGGGCTGATCGCAGCGGTCGTCGGCGCCGTCGTCGCCGGCCTGCTCGGCGGGTCCCCGCTGCAGGTCAGCGGGCCCGCAGCCGGTCTGACGGTGATCGTCGCCGAGCTCGTCAACCGGTTCGGATGGCAGGTCACCTGCCTGATCACCGCCGGCGCCGGCCTGATCCAGATCGTCTTCGGCCTGACCCGCCTCGCGCGCTTCGCGCAGGCCATCCCGCCCTCCGTCGTCCACGGCATGCTCGCCGGCATCGGCGTCACCATCGCGCTGGCCCAGCTGAACGTCGTGTTCGGCGGGCAGTCACAGACCGGTGCGCTGGACAGCCTGGCCGCACTGCCGGGCTCGGTGATGAACCTCTCGCCCGCCACGCTGCTGATCGGCGGGCTGGTCGTCGCGATCATGCTGAGCTGGCCGAAGCTGCCCGGCAAGCTGACGCTCATTCCCGGTGCGCTGGTCGCCGTTGTCGTCGCCACCATGGTCGCACTGGCGTTCCCGCACGTCACCCGCGTCGAGCTGGGGGGCTCGCTGCTCGACGCCGTGGCGCTGCCGATGCTGCCCCAGTCCGACTGGGCCGGCGTGATCGGCGGCATGCTGACCGTCGCGCTGATCGCCAGCGTGGAGAGCCTGCTCTCGGCCGTCGCCGTCGAGCGGATGCGCCCGGGCCTGCACACCAACGCCGACCGTGAGCTGCTCGGGCAGGGCGCCGCGAACACCGTGTCCGGCATTCTCGGCGGTCTACCGGTGACCGGCGTGATCGTAAGAAGCTCGGCCAACGTCCGGGCCGGCGCACGGACCCACGCATCGGCCGTGCTGCACGGGGTCTGGATCGCGATCTTCGCCATCGGGCTGATCGGCGTCATCGAGATGGTGCCGATGGCCGGGCTCGCGGGCCTGCTCGTCGTCGTAGGGATCCAGCTGGTCAAGCCCGCGGACATCCGCACCGCGCGCACGCACAAGGAGCTCGCCGTCTACGTGGTCACGCTGCTCGGCGTCGTCACGCTGAACCTTCTGGAGGGCGTGCTGATCGGCCTCGGGCTGGCGGCGGTGCTGCTGGTGTGGCGGGCCGTGCGGTCGCGCCCGCGTCTGGAGGGCCCCGACGGCGGGCCGAAGGAACTCGTCGTCGAAGGATCGCTGTCCTTCCTCGCCGTGCCCCGGCTCGCCCGTGAGCTGGACGCGATCCCATCCGGCACCGACGTCACCGTCCGCCTGGTCACGGATTACCTCGACCACGCGGCCTACGACCACCTGCTGGCCTGGCAGGCCCGCCACCGCGCGACCGGCGCGACCGTGCGGCTGATCGAGCCCGCCGACGCCGCGACGGCGAACGACGGAGGCGTCGGCGGGTTGCGGTATGGGAGGTGGTCGCAGTGGCAGGACGGTCACGAGGTGCAGAACCGGCCGGGCGGCCCCCTGCTGGCCGGGGTGGCCGCCTACCACGCGCGGACCGCCGACGAGATCCGCCCGACGATGTCCGAGCTGGCCTCCGGGCAGTCGCCGTCCGCGATGATGATCAGCTGCGCGGACTCCCGGGTGATGCCGCACGTGATCACGCACAGCGGGCCGGGTGATGTATTCACCGTGCAGAACGTCGGCAACCTCGTCGACGAGGTCGAGACCCGTGCGGCTGTGCAGTTCGCCGGCTCGCCACTCGGGGTTCCGCTCGTCGCGGTGTGCGGTCACTCCGACTGTGACGCGATTCGAGCGCTGACCGGGCCGGACGCCTTGACCCCGGCGATGCGGTTCTGGCTGGCCAGGCTCCAGCCGACGCTGCGGGCATGGCGTCTCGGGCATCCTGTCGGAATCGCCGCAGCAGCGGACGGGTTCGGCCCCGTCGACCAGTTGGCGATGGTCAACGTGGCCGTTCAGCTGGACAAGCTCCATGCCCGCGGAGGCGACAACCGGCTCCTCGGCCTCTTCTACGATCTCGCCACGGCCGAGGTGCTCGTCCTCGACGACAGCGCGCAGCGCTTCGAACGCGTCACCTGGCCGGCGACGCAGCCGGCCGCAGGCGACCGATCCGCCCCCTCCGCGATCGCCGAGGCCACCGGCCACGCCGGTGGGACCAAGCCATGGACACGCCCGTGAACGAGGTAACCGCCGTGCGCTGTCGCCGCGGCCGGTACCCCGCCGAACTTCCCCGAGTCCGCTCGCGACACGACGAACTCGATTCCCGACCCCACGACCAACCCACGACAGGATGGATGACAACAGTGCCCACCACCGTGATCAGACGCCACCGCCGCCGAGCGGCCATGGTTCTCGGAGTCGTCGCCGCGACCGGGTTCGGACTCGGCGGTACGGCACTGGCGAACGCCAATGTCGAGGCCAGCGAGCCCGCGCGGCGAGCGCACTCGGAAGCAGTGACTCCCGGCACCCCCTGCTCGGCCACGGTACGATCGTGCATGGACCTGGATTCCCAGCAGGCGTGGCTGACGCGCGACGGCAAGGGGTCTGTAACGGGAACGGTGGTTCCGGCGTTATTGGTCAGTAGTGCTCGGCGGACGGCCAGCGGTCACCGAACGTGATCGCGAAGGCGTTGATCACCGGCTTCCAACGGATCGTCCACCGTGCGCGGCCTTGACCGGTCGGGTCAAGGCTGCGAGTCACAAGATACAGGCACTTCAACGCTGCCTGCTCACTCGGGAAATGACCTCGCGCACGTACCGCCCGCCGATAGCGGGCGTTGAGCGATTCAATCGCATTCGTTGAACACAACACCGTGCGGATCTCGGTGTTGTAGTCGAGGAACGGAACGAACTCTGTCCAGGCGTTATGCCACAGTCGGATCATCGCCGGATAGGTGCGACCCCACTTCTCGTCGAGTCCATCGAGGGCGGCCAGCGCCGCGTCGGCGGTAGGCGCCGTGTAGATCGCACGAATCCCACGCTTGATTGCATCGGTGTCACGCCGCGATGTCAGTCGGAACGAATTCCTGATCAAATGCACAATGCACGTCTGAACGATGGTCTGCGGCCACACGTCCTCCACCACGTCAGGCAGGCCTTTCAGCCCGTCACAGACCAAGAAGAACACATCGCGCACGCCGCGATTGCGCAGGTCGGTTAGCACCCCGAGCCAGAACTTCGCGCCCTCGCCACCGGTGCCGGCCCACAGCCCCAGCACGTCTTTGCGGCCGTCGACGGTGACGCCGATCGCGGCGTAGACGGGCCGGTTCGCGACTTGGCCGTCACGGACCTTGACCATGATCGCGTCCACGAACACCGCGACATATACCGAATCCAGTGGCCGCGACACCCATTCCTGCATCTCGGCGACCACCGAGTCCGTGATCCGCGACACCGTCTCTTTCGAGACCGACGCGCCGTAGATCTCTGAGAAATGCGCCGAGATCTCCCCGGTCGTCAACCCCTTCGCATACAGGGATAACACGATCTCGTCGACATCTCCGAGTCGTCGTTGCCGTTTCCGCACGATCTGCGGTTCGAACGTCGAGTCCCGATCTCGCGGCACCTCGATCGCGACCTCGCCGACCGCGTCAGAGATGACCGTCTTCGACCGGTGACCATTCCGGATGTTCGTCGACTCGCGGCCCGGTTCGACCCGGTTCTTCTCATGGCCGAGATGCTCGGTCATCTCTTCGCCGAGCGCGGTCTCCAGGACGTTTTTGGTGAACAGCTTCAACAGCCCGTCCGGGCCGGTCAGCTCCAACCCGCGCGCCCGCGCGTCGACCACCATCGCCGCCGCAGCCGCCTGCTCGGGCGAGAGCTGCCGACCCGAACCCTTCCTATCCTTGGCTGAACCCACAGGGTCTGATGCCATCACTCACAGTGCCCATCTCGCTGGACCTCAAGGCCCGGCGTGTCGGACCGGAACCACCGTTCCTCGCACAGGCCCAAACGCCCATCGGGCACTCGTTCCGGGTGTACCGCAAGAACAAGGACCACGTCAGCGGGGAATTCAAAAAGCCGGACGGCTCACCTGTGGGCGGATTCAAGCGGTCAGTGCAACGAGTCCTGTGAGATGAGGCAGTCACTGATCACCCCACAGGGGTTGCGTCCAGGGACGTGGTGTACGGCGTAGTTGCTGCTCAGCGGCGTGGCGTCGGGATGTGAGACGGCCACCGCGTGATCCTTCGAGTGCTCTGGTTCTCGAGGGAGGAGACGCGATGGCCGCGTCAGACAGTGTGAACGATGTGGTGGGCTGGCTCGATGACCGGCTCGCCGAGGCGAGTCCGGACCTGCTTCGGTCGATGGTGAAGGGGTTCGCGGAGGCGTTGATGTCCGCGGAGGCCGACGCGGTGTGCGGTGCCGGGTATCGCGAGCGCAGCGACGGGCGGGTGAACTCGCGCAACGGTTATCGGGCCCGGGACTGGGACACCCGCGCGGGGACGGTGGAGCTGGCGATCCCGAAGCTGCGCACCGGGACCTACTTTCCGGAGTGGCTGCTCGAACGCCGTCGACGGGCTGAACAAGCGCTGGTGTCGGTCGTGGCCACCAGCTACCTGCTCGGGGTCTCGACGAGGCGGGTGGAGAAGCTGGTCGGGCAGCTGGGGATCACGCAGTTGTCGAAGTCGCAGGTCAGTGAGATGGCCAAGTCCCTCGACGCCCAAATCGAAGCGTTCGATCACGTCCACTCGACGCCAGCCCTTACACGTTCCTCTGGCTCGATGCCTTGACTCAGAAGGTGCGGGAGAACGGGCGGACGGTGATCGTGCACACCTTGGTCGCGGTCGGAGTCACCGCTGACGGGCAACGTGAGGTCCTCGGCCTCGATGTCGTGTCCGGGGAGGACGGTGCGGGCTGGCTGGCGTTCCTGCGTTCGCTGGTGGCTCGGGGCCTGTCGGGGGGCGGGTTGGTGACCTCTGATGCCCACCAGGGCCTGGTCGGTGCGATCGAGGCCACGCTGCTCGGGGCGGCGTGGCAGCGGTGCCGGACCCACTACGCCCGCAACCTCGCCGGGAAGGTCCCGAAGTCGGCCCAGCCCTGGGTGCTCACCCTGCTGCGCACGGTGTTCGACCAGCCCGATGCCGCGTCGGTGCATGCCCAGTTCGAGCGGGTCGTCGATGGGCTGGAGGCGAAGTTCCCGGCCGCGGCCGAGCATCTCGCCAAGGCCCGAGCCGACCTGCTGGCATTCACGACGTTTCCACGGGAGCTCTGGCGCCAGATCTGGTCGAACAACCCTCAGGAGCGGTTGAACAAGGAGATCCGCCGGCGCACCGACGTCGTCGGGATCTTCCCCGACCGCACCGCCGTGATCCGCCTGGTCGGTGCAGTGTTGGCCGAGCAGACCGACGAATGGGCCGAGGCCCGCCGCTACATCGGGCTCGAGGTCCTGGCCAAGGCCCGAGCTGTCGTTGAGCGACCGACCGCGTCCGAGGAGGTGACCGCCGGCGCGATCAGCGCCTAGCCTAGAATGACCCGCGAAGGATCACGCGGTGGCTATCCCCATCCACCACCTCCGCGGACGCGACCTGCCGGCGGGGTCAAGTCCGCTGGCGTGGTGTGTGACGACTACCGCGTGATCTTCTGGCTCTGTCAAGCGCTGATCGCCGGGATCGTGTCGGTCGAGGTCACCTCCTCGCCGCTGGAAGCCGTGTCAGGGACCGCGGTGACGCGGGAGCGGGCAAGAACCTCGAGCCCGAGGTAGCGCCGTCCCTCGACCCACTCGTCGTGCTGCTCGGCCAACACTGCACCGACCAGGCGGATCAGCGAGTCGCGGTCCGGGAAGATCCCGACGACGTCGGTGCGCCGCCGGATCTCCCTGTTCAGTCGCTCGCTCGGGTTGTTCGACCAGATCTGGCGCCACACCTCCTTCGGGAACGAGGTGAACGCCAGGACGTCCGCGCGCGCTTGGTCGAGGTGCTCGGATACCTTCGGCAGCTTCTCGGTCACCCCGTCGAGGACGCGGTCGAACTGGGCGTGAACGCTCGCGGCGTCGGGCTGGTCGTAGACCGAGTGCAGAAGCGCGCGCACCCACGGCCAGGATGCCTTCGGGGTCGCGGCCATCAGGTTCGCCGCATAGTGCGTTCTGCAGCGCTGCCAGGCCGCCCCGGGCAGCGTCGCCCCGATCGCCTGGACCAGTCCGGCGTGAGCGTCGGAGGTGACCAGCCGAACCCCGGTCAGGCCGCGGGCGGTGAGGTCGCGGAAGAACCCGAGCCAGCCCGCTCCGTCCTCGGCCGAGGTGACCTGCAGCCCGAGGATCTCCCGGTGCCCGTCGACGTTGACCCCGGTCGCCAGGAGGGCATGCACGTTGACACTACTCGCCCGCCCTCGCGGACCTTGAGCACCAGCGCGTCCGCGGCCAGGAAGGTGTAGGGCCCAGCGTCGAGTGGGCGGGTCCGGAACTGCTCGACCTGCGCGTCGAGCTCGGCGACCATCACCGAGACCTGCGATCTCGACAGCCGGGTGATCCCGAGCGACTCGACGAGCTTCTCCATCCGTCGGGTCGACACCCCGAGCAGATAGCAGGTCGCGACCACCGTGGTCAGTGCCCGCTCAGCTCTGCGACGGCGCTCCAACAGCCAATCGGGGAAGTAGGAGCCGTTGCGCAGCTTGGGGATCGCGACGCCGATTGTGCCGGCGCGGGTGTCGAAGTCGCGGTGGCGGTACCCGTTGCGGGTGTTCGTGCGGGCCTCGGAGCGCTCGCCCCAGGCGGCGCCGCACACGGCGTCGGCATCGACAGACATCAGCGTGTTGATGAACGTGGTCAACATCTGGCGCAGCAGATCCGGACTCGCCTGGGCCAGCTGCTCGTGCAGGAACTCGGAAGGATCGATACTGGACGGTGCGGTCATCGCGTGGAACTCCTGAAGCACGGTGGTAGGTCTCCAGAAGATCACGCGGTGGCCGCCCTACACCTCTACGCCACGGCCCTGACCAGGACCGGGTCGCACACCACCTTGGTGGACGCCACTCCGCAGCGCGCCGCCGCCCGCGCTGCCCAGCCGCAGCCGGCAGTACTCCAGGAACGGATCGGTCAGGGTCGGTTCCCGGCGGACCCGCCGCTCGGGGACCCGTGCGCCGGACAAGTACGCGCGGATGATCTTGCGGTCATCGCCCAGATGCCGGGCGATCGCTGAGACCGTCCAGCCCTGCTCCCGAAGCGCGTGCGCTTCCACATCAGCCTCCCAGGACAACACCCGGGCCTCCCACCACTCCGCCGGTGCTCACTCATCACCGGCAGCTCAGCGGCAAGCCTTGACTCGGCCTCGACGCCACGCCGGGACCCGTGCTCAACCTAAGGAAGTTGATCTAGCAGAACTGGGGAGATTCAGTTAGCGCATCATTCGGTGATGTCGGTGCACCAGCGCCGTCGCCAGTCGTCTCGTGTACGCCCGGCCGGCTGTACTCGCGTTCTGCGTGCCGTGCCCGTGACAGTGGCCCATCACCGTCGCCCATCAACACATACGAATATGTGCATTGATAGTACGGCGATGTGCCCCGGTACGTCACCCGATCGGCCACGTGCGGGGGGGGGGCCGACCGAAACGGTGTTCCGCCCGCAGCATCCACGCGACCGGTCACCGTCGGTGTTGCCCAATAGCCGGCCTTACGAGGTCTGCGACACATAAGGTAAGTGTCAGAACGGTAACGGCTTCTGGTCGTGCGCGCCCCGCTCCCCACGCGTGCGGGCGCCGCAGGTCCCGATCGACGAGAGGCGACCCACTGTGTCGAGGCACCATCGCGGCAGCGCGGGGCACGATCGGCGCTCCCCGGCCCGGCCGGTACCGCATCGTACCCACGTGAGCAGAGACACTGCTGTCCGGCCCGAGCCGACCCGACACCGCGGCAGCGCCGCCGGAATCCTGACCTCGGCGCTGGCCGGCAGTGGACTCGTCGCCGGACACGTTGCCCTCAGCGGCGACGCCGTCCATGTCGAAGACCTCGCCCTCCAAGCGTTCGTCACACCGGCCGGCGAATCCTTGCCGTCCCCGGCGACCCGGCTCCCGGCCGCAACTGCCCCTGCGCCGTCGGACGGGGCGGTCCGGGCCCTGGCCGAGCCGCCGCCGATCGATGTCGACGCGATCGCCGGTGCCGCCACTTCTGCCGTCGACGAGGCAGTGCAGGCCGGACGTGACGCGCAGGGCCTCGACGACGCCGAGGACCAGGAGAGAGGCGGGGCGGGAGGCGGTCCGAGTAGCTGTGCTGCGGGCACCGAAGGTTTCGGTGGCGTCGCCGACGGAACCGCGATCGCGGGTGAAGCGCTGCGCTGCATGTTCGGGGTCGACACCGTCTACGGCGTCGCGGGCCGCGCCAACGCCTCCGACCACCCGAAGGGCAAGGCGTTGGACTTCATGGTCGACCGCGCGACCGGTGAGCGACTCGCCGAGTACGCCCGGCAGAACATGGACGAGCTCGGGATCAGCTATGTGATCTACCGGCAGCGCATCGACACCGGCAGCGGCTGGGAGCAGCAGGAAGACCGGGGCGGGACCACTGCGAATCACATGGACCACGTGCACGTCTCGTTCGACTGAGACCTCACGAGCCGTCCCGTTGCGGTCCGAGGACGTCGGGGGTGTCCTCGTCGCGGGTCAGCCACCACGGTCGCAGCGTGGGCTCGTCCCTGTAGAGGCGGTCGAGCTGACGGTCGGTCCGGCGTGCTGCGCGCTCGTCGGAGGCGAACCACTGCCGGACGAAGGCCCCGATCAGTCCGATGGCGGCGATGTCGCCGAACCCCCAGAGGATCGCGCCGCCCAGGTGCTGGTCGTCGAGCAGCGTGGGCCCCCAGTCGCGGCCCAGCGAGGTGTAGTACTCCGCAGCGAACAGTGTGCTCGTCATCATGATCGGGACGCCGAGCAGGATGTGCAGCGGGCCCATGCCCACGACCAGGATCATCTTCAGGCTGAACCGGACCCGGTGCGGGGTCGGGTCCACCCCGAGCAGCGCCCAGTAGAACAGGAACCCGACAGCCACGAAGTGCAGGTGCATGAAGTCGTGGACCCACATGTCGGTCAGCGACAGCGCGTAGAGCGGGGTGTAGTAGAACACGAACTGGGTGATCGCGAAGATCGCGAAAGCGGCCCCGGGATGCGACACGACCCGGCTCCACCGGCTGTGCAGCACCGCGAGCAGGACTCGCCGCGCCGAGACCGGGAGCGCCCGCAGTGCCAGGCTCACCGGGGCGCCCAGCGCCAGCCCCACCGGCGCGATCATCTGCAACACCATGTGCTGGACAGCGGGCACGGAGAACAAGACCCGGTCATAGACCCCGAGCGACGAGGCCATCCCGACGACCGCCAGAACGAGTCCGAGCCCGAACAACGCGCTACGGCGCAGTGGCCACACATCGCCCCGCCGCCGCAGCCTCCCGACACCCCACAGGTAGAGCAGGCCGGCGAGTATCAGCGGCACCAGGACGACCGGGTCGAACGTCCAGCTCAGCAGCATCGTCTCCACCGTCAGCGGTGGAGGGTCCTGAGGCGGCAGGCCCGCCGGAACGCCGCCGATCACGAACTCACCTCCGGGGCAGCTGCCGGGCTCGTGCCTTCTCGGTCCCACGAGCAGACGACGCCCGCGGCTGCCGCGACCATCGCGACATCGGACACCACCCAGGCCAGCACCGCGCCCTGACGCTGCGCGGCGAGCAGGTCGGGGACGAAGGGCATCGCGAGCGCGGCGTAGAACGGTCCCGCCACCGGTTCGGCCCGCAGCAGCAGCCAGATCGCGAAACCGGCGTGCAGCATCATGACGGCGAACAGCATGCCGAGTCGGACGAAAGCAGGCTGGTCATCCTCGCGTGCCCCGAGCACCGACCGGAACAGCAGCAGCCCTGTGCCCAGCGCCACGGCGTCCATGACCGGATGCGACCAGTGCTCGAGCACCACGGCCTCGAACAGGCCCGAGGCGTACACGCCGAACGACGCGACCGCGGCGAGGCACCACGCGGCCGCCGGGTTGCGCAGCCACTGCAGCGGCCCGTCGGTGGTCAGAGCCGTGACCCGGTCGACCATCCCGGTTGAGGCGCCTGCACGGACGAGCGTGAGCGGATGTCCCCCCACGAGCAGTAGCGGAGCGACGGTGGACAGCAGCGCGTGTCCGAGCAGGTGGACGCCGAAGACGGCGGTCGAGTAGGCGCCGATGCCGGAGGAGGTCGCCACGAGCACCGTGACACATCCGGCGATCCACAGCATGGTGCGGTGCACCGGCCAGGAGCCACCGGATCGGTGCACGCGGCGGACCGTGCGCACGTAGAGGACCAGGCCCACTGCGGCGGCCGGGGCGAAGAGCAGGTCGATCCGCCACACCCCGGCGAGCTCGGGCCAGCCGAGCTGGTCGGGCAGCTCATAGCCCAGTAGGAACACCAACCTGTCGGCGTCGAGCGCCTCGGGAACGCGGGCCTGCGGCGGGACCAGACGGGTCATCATCGCCCCTGCGGCCGCCGCAGCGGTGAGCAGCACCAGTTCGATCGCCAGGCGGATCCGGACCGGAGCACCTCGCCATAGCCCGACCGCGACGAGTGCCGCGACCAGCATCACCGAGCTGCCGATGACGAGCAGCCCGTATCCGCTGGTCAGTCCGGTGAGCCCGACGTCGAGGGCGAACGGGACGGCACCGCTGAGTACGAGCGTGAGCGCGGCGCCGGTGGCAAGGCGTCCATGGCGGCGCCATGCGATTTCACCGACCGGGCCGGGGCGCGCGAGCCACCAGATCGCCACCGCGCTGCCGATCCACAGGGCCGCCGCCACGACATGAACGGTGACGGCATCGCCGTACCAGTCGTGCGAGCGCTCCGAGTTCGACACCGCGGTCGCAGGCGGAACGACGAGGCCGGCGAGAAACAGGACGAACAGCCACGTCGCGCCCCGCCAGGTGAGAACCGTCCGGGCGACGACTCCGACGAGGGCCAGCAATACGGCGGCGAGGGCCCAGCCGGCCGCGGCCTCGACCGTGACCAGGCCCAGCAGAAATATCGGGGGGGCGGAGAGCAGCGCAGCGGGACTGAGCCCGATCGACTCCGCGACTGTCAGCACCGCGATCGTGGCTGCGGCCACGGTGAACACCGCGGTCGCTGGACGCACCACCCGCATCGCCGCGTATCCGGTGAGGCTCAGCGCCCCCTGGCCGGAGCCCGGCGCGTGGATCACCGCGGTGATCAGCCCGGCCGCAGCGACCGAGGCCGCGCCCGCGGCGAGCGTGCGAGCCAGCGGCTGGCCGATCGCCGCGGCCGGCCCGAGCGAACGGTAGCCGAACAGCACGGCGATGTCGGGTGCCACCGCAGCCGCCACCAGACCGGTCACCGCCGCGACGGGCAGCCACCACGCCAGCCAGGACCAGCGGTCGCGGGCCGCTGCGCCGCGTCGGTGCTGCACCGCGGTCACGCTGCGGTTCCTGCCTGTCCGGACGGGACGAACCGGCGCAGCCGCAGGCTCTGCGACACCACGAACACCGACGAGAGCACCATGGCCAGCCCAGCGATCAAGGGGCTCAGCAGGCCTGCCACGGCCAGCGGTAGCGCGGCGATGTTGTAGCCGAACGCCCACCGCAGGTTGCTCACGATCGTGCCGTGGGTGCGACGGGCCAGCTCGATCGCGTCCGCCACCGCGGCCAGGTCGTCACGACCGAGGACGACGTCGGCAGCCTCGATGGCCACGTCGGTGCCGCTGCCGACCGCGATCCCCAGGTCCGCGGCGGCCAGCGCAGCGCCGTCGTTGATGCCGTCGCCGACGACCGCGACCGCGCGGCCGGCCTCCTGCAGCAGCCGGACACGGTCGACCTTGTCCTCAGGCATCGCCTCGGACACCACTCGGTCGACGCCGACGGCAGCGGCCACCGCAGCGGCACTACGCGGATTGTCCCCGGTCACGATGACGGGCTCGATCCCGAGCCCGCGCAAGGCCGCGACAGCCGCCGGCGCGCTCGACCGGATCCGGTCGGTGACCGTACAGAGCCCCCGGACCCGGCCCGTCCAGCCGACGGCGACGACGGTGGCCCCCGTCTGTTCGGCTCGGTTCTGCTCGGTTCTGAGCTCGTGGGGCATCTCGTACCCGTGTTCGGCGAGCATGCGGGGGCTGCCGACGAGTACCTCGACACCGTCGACGCTGCCGCGGGCGCCGAGCCCGGCCACTGCGGTGAACCCGCGGGCCCGCTCGACCGTGGGTGCGGCCGCGAGCAGCGCGGCCGCGATCGGATGCTCGGAGGAACGCTCGACGGCCGCGGCGTGCTGCAACACCGAGGCGGCCTGCTCTCCGTGCGCCGGAACAACGGCGTCGAGCTGAAGTTTCCCCTCGGTCAGGGTGCCGGTCTTGTCGAATACCACGGTGTCGATGCGCCGGGTCGACTCCAGTGCCTCCGGTCCCTTCAGGAACACCCCGAGCCGCGCGCCGCGCCCGGTGCCGACCAGCAGAGCGGTCGGGGTGGCCAGACCGAGGGCGCACGGGCAGGCGACGACGAGCACGGCCAGCGCGGCCGTCATCGCGGCCGCGGTGGACGGGCCGAGCACCAACCACCCGCCGAATGTGGTCATGGCGAGGGCCAGTACGGCGGGCACGAACACGGCGGACACACGATCGGCGAGTCGCTGCGCACCGGACTTGCCGTCCTGAGCCTGTTCAACCAGTCGGGTCATCCGGGCCAGCCGGGTCGAGGCCCCGACGTGTGTCGCGACGACCAGCAGATGCCCGGCGGTGTTGATCGTGCCGCCGACGACCGGGTCACCGGGGCCGATCTCTCGAGGTACGGACTCGCCGGTGATCACCGCGGTGTCCACGGCGGAGCGCCCCCGTTCGACGACGCCGTCGGCGGCCACCTTCTCGCCGGGGCGCACGGTGAAGCGGTCATCGATCCGAAGCTCGCCGACTGGTACGCGGAAGGTCTCGCCGCCGCGCACCACCTCGACGTCCTTCGCCGCCCAGCCGAGCAGGGCTCGCAACGCCGACCCGGCCGAATGTTTCGCCCGGGCTTCGAAGTAGCGGCCGGCGAGCAGGAAGGTGATCACTACCGCGGCGACGTCGAGGTAGAGCGCGTCCTCGGTCCGGGTCAGCGCCGCCCAACCGGTGCCGAATCCCGGCTGCGCGGCCCCGCCGCGCAGCATGATCCACAACGACCATGCCGTCGCGGCGAGGGTGCCGACCGAGACCAGTGTGTCCATCGTGGCACCGCCGTGTCGGGCCGCGGCCCACGCCGCCCGGTGGAAGGGCCACCCGCACCAGAGCACCATCGGCAGCGCCAGCGCCAGGAACGCCCACTCCCAGCCCGGGAAGCGCAGCTCGGGGAACAACGACAGCGCCAGCGACAGGTCCGCCAGCGGCATCGCGAGCACCGCGGCGACGGCCAGCCGACGTCGCAGGTCACGAGTCCGGGACGCGGCCCCGGCGCCCTTGGATGCCTCGACCGCGTTCATCGGGCGGGCGGTGTAGCCCGACCGTTGCACGGCGTCGGCCAGCGCGCGCACACCGGTGCCGGCCGGAGCGACCACCCGCGCATGCTCGGTGGCGAGGTTGACCGTTGCCTGCACCCCGTCGATCCGGTTCAGCTTCCGCTCGACCCGCCCGGCACAGGCCGCGCACGTCATCCCTCCGATCGCGAGTTGGTGGACCTCCACCGGCCCGGCCCTGTCACCGTTGTGCCCGACGGTCCCGGACGCGCTCCCGGGGCTGGTCGATCGGCGTTGCTCCTCCACGCCTCTCAGTTCTCCTTCGGGTCGTCGGTAGGCATGGACTCCTTGCCGACCTCGTGGGCCAGTACCTCACTCGGGTGTGCTCTACCGCCGACGTGGGCCTCCGCGCGGGCACGCTGCACCAGGTGCGGGTAGTGCAGGTCGAACGCCGGGCGCTCGGAGCGGATCCGGGGCAGCTCGGTGAAGTTGTGCCGCGGCGGCGGCGAGCTGGTCGCCCACTCCAGCGAGTTGCCGAATCCCCACGGGTCGTCGACCTCGCAGACCCGCCCGTACCGGTAGCTCTTGAACACGTTGTAGAAGAACGGCAGCGTCGAGGCACCGAGCACGAACGCACCGATCGAGGAGATCGTGTTCAGCACCGTGAACCCGTCGGAGGGCAGGTAGTCGGCGTACCGGCGCGGCATCCCCTCGTTGCCCAGCCAGTGCTGCACCAGGAAGGTCAGGTGGAACCCGACGAAGGTCAGCCAGAAGTGGATCTTGCCGAGCTTCTCGTCGAGGAAGCGGCCGGTCATCTTCGGGAACCAGAAGTAGATCCCGCCGAAGGTCGCGAACACGATCGTGCCGTAGAGCACGTAGTGGAAGTGCGCGACCACGAAGTAGGTGTCCGACACGTGGAAGTCCACCGGCGGCATCGCGAGCAGGATGCCGGTCAGGCCGCCGAAGAGGAACGTGACCAGGAAGCCGACCGAGAACAGCATCGGCGTCTCGTAGGTGATCTTGCCCTTCCACAAGGTGCCGATCCAGTTGACGAACTTGACGCCCGTCGGGATCGCGATGAGGAACGTGGTGAAGGCGAAGAACGAGAGCATGATCGCGCCGGTGGCGTACATGTGGTGCGCCCACACCGCGACCGACAGCGCCGCGATGGCGATGGTCGCGAAGACCAGGCCCTTGTAACCGAAGATCGGCTTGCGGGCGAACACCGGGAAGATCTCGGACACGATGCCGAAGAACGGCAGCGCCACGATGTAGACCTCCGGATGGCCGAAGAACCAGAACAGGTGCTGCCAGAGCACCACACCGCCGTTGGCGGGGTTGAAGATCTGGGCGCCGAGGTGGCGGTCCGCGGCCAGCGCGAGCAGCGCGGCGGTCAGGATCGGGAACGCGATCAGCACCAGCAGCGCGGTGATGAAGATGTTCCAGGTGAAGATCGGCATCCGGAACATCGTCATGCCCGGCGCGCGCATGCAGACGATGGTCGTCACGAAGTTGACGCCACCGAGGATCGTGCCCAGCCCGGAGACGACCAGACCCATGATCCAGAGGTCACCGCCCGGCCCCGGCGACCGCACCGCGTCCGACAGCGGGGTGTAGGCGAACCAGCCGAAGTCCGCCGCGCCGCCCGGGGTCAGGAAGCCGGAGACGACGATGATGCCGCCGAACAGGTACAGCCAGTAGGAGAACGAGTTCAACCGGGGGAACGCCACGTCGGGCGCCCCGATCTGCAGCGGGACGATGTAGTTCGCGAAGCCGAAGACGATCGGCGTCGCGAACAGCAGCAGCATGATCGTGCCGTGCATCGTGAAGAGCTGGTTGTACTGCTCGGTCGACAGGAACTGCAGCTCCGGGCGCGCGAGCTCGGCGCGGATCAGCAGCGCCATCACGCCGCCGACCGCGAAGAACGCGAACGACGTGCAGAGGTACAGGATCGCGATGTCCTTCGGATCCGTCGTCCTCAGCATCCTGAGGAACGTGGATCCCTTGCCGGTCCTGCGCTCCAGGTAGGGGCGCGCAGTGACCGGCCGTGGACCGACCTGGGTCATCGTTGGAGTCCTTTCGGCTCCGTGCGGCAATCCGGGTCGTCGACGACGTGCCGGATCCGGGCGCGGAACAGAGCAGGGGCGGCGGTCGTCGGGACGACCGACGCCGAGGGGCATCCACGCGGAGGACCGCGCGGGACGGCGACAGGCGAGGCAAAAGTCGCGGGTACCTCTACGTCCGGGAGACGCAGATCCCGATCAGGAGACGTGCCCCCGCGAGCGCAGGTGGTTCTGCAGTGCTCGGCGACCGTAGAGCCGATGCCCACCCGGCAGGGGCCGTCGCCGCCACCGTGCCCACGAGCGTGGGCATCGGCCGATCGTCGTCACGGCTCGGCGACAGCGGCGCAGGATGCCTATCGGCCAGCGACTCCGGACACCCCACCACATGTCCGGCGGCGTCGAGTGTCGACGACGCAGCTGGAGCGGAGGCGGGCTCCGCGGTCACCGCAGGCGGATGCGGTGCCACTCCCGTATACGCCGCCGACAACGGGTGCAGTGCCAGCAGGCCCAGGAGCGCGCCGAGAACGGCCAGCACGACCGCACCCCGATTCGACATCACGTGACCAGCTCCACCGTCGGCTCCCTCGAACTCCGACACAGCGTAGAATATGCGGTCCCTGCGCACATCAGCTCGTCGCTCCCGTGCATCACCGGCGACGACCGGGGGCCGAGGTACCCCGGTCGTTCGTGGCGGTGAACCGCAGGCAGGCCCAGGCAGCGACGACCGCGCAGCTCAGCACGGTCAGTCCGGTCGGCACGGCAGGCACCGACGGGGTCGCCCGGCGACTAGCCTCAGCTCGCGGCGAGCGCATCGTCGAGGGCCCGGCGCAGATCGTCGAAGGTCTGGACTGTGACTCGCTCGCCGTTCACGAAGAACGTCGGGGTGCCCTGCACTCCCAGGCTCAGGCCGTCGCTCCGGTCGGCGTCGATACGATCCGTGGTGGCCGGGTCGTTGTATGCGACCTCGAAGCGGACCAGGTCCAGGCCCAGATCACGGGCGTAGCCGCGGAACCGATCGTCCATCGGCACCTGCTGCTCCCCCCACTGGGCCTGTGTCTCGTACATCCGCTTGTACATCGGCTCGAGCGCGCCCTGCTGTGCAGCGGCCTCGACGGCGCGAGCGGCCCGCTCGGCGTTGGCGTGGCTCTGCACCGGGAAGTACCGGATGACGAAATTGACACGGCCGCCGTACTCCTGGCGCAACTGCTCGATCGCGGGGTAGGCAGCGCCACACGCCTCGCATTCGAAGTCGAGGAACTCGACGAAGTCGACGGTGGCGCCCGGTGCACTCGACAGCCTCAGGCTATTCTCCCGGACGGCAACCGCCGCAGCATCCGACGTGTCGTCGGCGTTGAAGCGGCTGATGCCGAACAGGGCGCCGACTCCGACGACGAACACCACAACGATGATCAGGGAGAACTTCAGGTTGGACATCCCGCCCTTGGCGGGAAGCGAGGGCGTCGAACGCGTGCGGGTCTTGCGGGACATGGGAGACCTCGGGCTCTGCGGCTGTGGGGCCGCGGGTATCGGGACTGAACTGACGGGCGGGCCGATGGTGGGACGCACAGGCGCCGGCTCGTGCGGTCGTTCAGTTCCGGTCGACGCAGAGGACCGAGACCGGCGTGCGGACGGCGGGAAGAACGATCGGCTCGCCGCGTGGGACTGCGGCCGTCCCGGACTCCCCGCGGATCCCGTCGACGCCCTGGGCCGACGGACACAGCAGATCCTGCGCAGCTAGGCCAGCCGGGCGCGGCGGGGCGTCGTCGGTGGCATGGTCCTGCCCCGCATCGTGCGGACAGAGAGGCTGCAACGGGCAGACGTCGTGATCCTGCTCTGCGGAAGTGAGCACCACCGCGGTCGCCGAGGCTCCGATTGCAGAGTCCGCCGAACCTGCGGTGGCCTCGGAGCCCGGCAGACATCCCATCGCCACGGGCAGGAGGAGGGCGAGCAGCAGAACGCTCCACGGCAACCGCCTGCGACCGGGATCGTCCGATACCCGTCCGGTAGTGGGCGGCGCCGTCATCCGGGGGACCTGTAGGGCGCGCCCGGTGCGGGCTGGACGGACCCGGGTGTCCCGGGTTCAGGGCGTTCCCCGGCGAGCACGGTCTCGAGAACACCGTCCAGCTGCCCCGTCGTCACCGGCCCGGTGATCTTTGCTGCGATCACGCCGCCGGGATCGAGGACGAAGGTCTCCGGGACTCCGAAGAGCCCGAAGTCCAGCGCGACGCGCGATCCCGGGTCGCTGACGTAGAGATAGTTCGGGCCGCCGCGGCCGAGTTCGTCGAGGAACGCCCGGGCCGAGTCCGGCGAGTCCTGGTAGTCGACGCCGAGGAAGATCACCCCACGGTCCCGGTAGTCACGGGCCGCTTCCACGAGGACCGGATGCTCGCCACGGCACGCGACGCACCACGAGGCCCAGAAGTTGACGACGACCACATCACCGCGGAGGTCGGCCAGCGAGACCGTGCCGTCGGCGTCCAGTTGCGGTAGGGCCGCTGCTGGGGCCGGGCGGCCGATCAGCGGGCTGTCGACGACCGTCGATCCTCCGACAAGGCGCCAACCGAACACGGCACCGACCCCGATCGCCACGACGACCACCGCGACCGCCGCTGCGCGGACCCCACTCCATCGACGAGTGCGCGTCGTCATCGCCCACCTCCTGGGTCGGTCAGCGCGCGGCGGCGCAGGTCCTCCACCTGGCCCCGGATGTCCGGGGTGAGGTCCGGACGGGCCAGCAGGCCGTCGAGGACACCGACGCCACCGGGCACGTCGCCGGTGCCGTCGATCAGCACATTTGCCCGGACCCAGGCCGCGTCAGGGGAGCCGGGGCTCAGGGCGAGTGCCCGGTCGGCGTTCTCGAGGGCCGGTCCGGTCTGCCCGATCGTCAGCAGCAGCCAGGCCAGCCGCGTGCGGACCTGCGGGTCGTCGGGCCGGAGGCGGACCGCCTCGACGTAGTGGCGCATCGCGGCACCGTGGTCGCCTGCCGCGACGTAGCGGTCCGCCAGGGCCAACCGCATCCCGATCACCTCGGGGTTCTCGGCGACCACCTGCTCCAGCTGTTCGTCGTCGACCGCGGCCGGGTCGACCACCGGGGCATCACCGGGGGCGTCGGCCATCGGTTCGATCCCGGTGACCGCTCCACCTTCGGGGCGCTCCACGATCGACGCCGGGAGCACGATGATCCCGGCGACCAGCGCCACCGTGGCGCCCAGCACGTAGGCGAGTGTCCACGGACGGGGTGCTCGACCTGCCGGGATCCGGGGGGCGGGCGATCCGGTGTCGTCCGGCGAGGACATCGCCTCGGCGGCGACGCAGACATAGTGCCGGCGCATCCGCCGGGCTCGTTCCTCGTCGATCTCGCCTCCGGCGACCTGCGCCTCGAGTTCCAGGATGTCCGCAAGCGCCTGGTCGGCGATCTCGTCATCCCGGCTCACAGCTCGAGCTCCCGCTGGGCCTGCGATTCGCGGCTCCGGTCGAGCGCCTGGTCGACTCGTGCCTGTTCTGCCTCGGACGGTTCCGGCGCGTCGAGGCCGGCGCGCCGGGACCGGCGGGTCAGCAGCAGTGCCGCACCTGCGGCCGTCGTCGCCGCGACGGGCAGCAGCCACAGGAGCAGCGTGCTGCCCGACGCGGGTGGGTCGATCACCGCCCAGTCGCCGTACCGGGCACGGAAGTAGGCCTCGATCTCGTCGTCCGACCGCCCCGCCGCCACTTGGTCCTCGATCACCTGCCGCATCGCGACAGCGGTGTCCGACGGCGACTCGGCGACCGACACGCTCGTGCAGACCGGGCAGCGCAACCGCTCGGCCAGTTCCTGCACCCGGTCCTGCCCCGCTGCGGGGGCCATGGCGAGCACCAGTGCGACGGCGACGGTCAGCAGAAGGGTCGTCCCGCCAATCACGACGGAGACCGCCCTCTCGCGCGGGCTAGGCATCGCTGTTCACCGGTTCCCCGGACCGCGACATGCCAGGATCGACCGCGGTCCACGCGGTCCACGCGGTCCGGCGCGGCCGGCCCAACGCCCAGAACCCACCGGCCGCGACCATGCCCCCGCCGACCCACATCCAGACCATCAGCGGGTAGCGGAACAAGCTGAGCGTGACGCGCTCGGGCTCCAGGTTTCCGAGGGCGACGTAGACGTCCTGTATCGGGGTCGTCCATACGTCGGGGTTGCCGACCGCCTGTGGCCTGCCGGGGAAGGAGTTCAGTAGCGGTGACATCTCCCGGACGACGCGCTCCCCGTCGGTGAGGGTGAGGTGGGCGTCGGAGAGCAGCCGGTCGGGCAGCTCGTGTTCGTCGACGTAGTCGAAGGTCAGCGTGTAGCCGGCGAACTCGACGGACTCTCCACGGTCGACGGTGACGGTGCTCCGTTCGGCCAGACCGGATGAGGTGGCGACGACCACGACGAAGAGAGCAACACCGAGGTGGGCCAGCTGCCCGCCCCAGTATCCGCGCTGCCCGCAGATTAGGCGCCACAGACCGGCGGGAGTCCGTGCGGGGGCGGTCACCAGGGCTTGGCGCACGGTGCTCGACGCGATCCCGGTAGCCAGGGCCACGACGGCCAGGACCCCCGGTGAGCGCACCCCGGCGAGGACCGCAGTCGTCGCGGCACAGGCCGCGAGGAGCAGCGGCACGCGCAGGCGTCTCCAGACCACCGCCGGCGACGCATGGCGGTACGGGGTGGCCGGGCCGGCCCACATCGCGAGGAGCAGAGCGAACCCGAGCGGAACCGCCATCCGGTCGAAGAACGGCCGTCCGACCGACACCTGCTCGTCGGTGATCGCCTCGAGGACGACCGGGTAGAGGGTTCCGAGCAGCACCACGAACGCGAACAGACTCAGGAGCAGGTTGTTCAGCAGGAACATGCCCTCTCGGCTGGCCAGCGACTCGGGACCGCCCCGGGATGCGATGCGCTCGGCACGCAGGGCTATGAGCACGAACCCCGTCACCACCACGACGACGAAGAACACCAGCAGCGGCGGGCCCACGTCGGACTGGCTGAAGCTGTGTACCGACTGGACGACCGCACTCCGGGTGAGGAACGTGCCCAGGACGGTGAGGGCGAATGCCGCCAGCACCAGGACGAAGTTCCAGGACTGCAACATCCCCCGCCGGACCTGTACCACGGCCGAGTGCAGGAAGGCGGTGGCGACCAGCCACGGAACCAATGCAGCGTTCTCCACCGGGTCCCAGGCCCAGTAGCCGCCCCAGCCCAGGACCTCGTAGGACCACCCGGCGCCCACCACGAGACCCGCGGTGAGGAAGCTCCAGGCCGTCAGGTTCGCGCGGCGGGTGCGGCGCAGCCACTCCACTCCCGCAACACTGCCGAGCAGTGCGGACATCGCGAACGCGAACGGCACCGTGAGACCGACGTAGCCCACATACAGCAAGGGCGGGTGGACGGCCATAAGCACGTGGTCGGCGAGGATCGGGTTCGGCCCGGGCCCGTCTGCTGGTACCTCGGCAAGAATCTCGAAAGGATTGCCCGCCAGCACGACCAGGGCGAAGAAGAAGGCGCCGACTGAACCCAGCACGCCGAGCGCTCCGGTGCCCAGCCGGTCATCGGTGTCGCGTACCCCGCGCATCACCGCTGCGGTGAACCCGGACAGGACGAGCACCCACAGGACCAAGCTGCCCTCGAGCGCCGCCCAGGCCCCGGTGATGCTGAAGAACGTCGAGGTGGCACGGGAGTGGTTCTCGGCGACGTAGGCAACGGCGAAGTTGTCGGTCAGCAGGGCGACCTGGAGCGCCGCCATCGCCAGCACCGAACCACCGAGCATGAAACCCGCCCCGACCAGCAGCTGCCTGCGACGCACGGCACCGGGCCGGTGCTGGGCAAGGAAGCCGAGGACCGCCAGCACCACCGACCCTGCGAGGCCGAGCATGAGGCCGGTCCACCCGGCGGAGGGCACCGCCGTCGTCATACCGAACCCTCGTCGCCGGGCGGCTGGTAGTTCTCGTCGTGCTTCACCTTCATCGAGTCCGAGACGAAGGTGTCCCCCCGCCACTCCCCTTCGAGCACGACCCCGACGCCGGCGCCGAACAGCTGAGCCGGGGCGCCACTGAACTCCACGGGCACCCGGACACCGTCCGGCCCGGCCGAGGACGTCACCTCGAACTGCACCCGGCCTGGTTCTCCGACAACAGTGCCGTCCGCGACTAGGCCGCCGAGCTGGAACCGGGTGCCGTCGGCCTGGCTCGTGCGCTGGGCCAGCGCCTCGTCGGGCTCGAGGTAGTAGACGAGGTTGCCGTTCAGGTTACCGAACAGCAGCAGGCCGACCAGGACGGCCAAGACACCGGTCGCCGAAGCGCCGAGCAGGCGATAGCGCCGCACGACACGGCGCTCACGGACGTGTGAGGTCGTCATCGCCTCTCCTCCGTTCTCTCGCCGATCCGGGCGGCGGCCCGCAGGAGCACCCCGAGATAGGCGCCGGTCGCGGTCACGGTCACGCCGTACCCGAGAACCACCCAGGCCCACTGCATCACTCGGTCTCCCCTCGGGGTGCGGTCACGGCATCACCGGCGACCGGCCGGTCGCCCGCGCTCTCGGCAGCGTCTGCGGCGTCCTCGGCGGCGGTGATCCGCATCCGGGTCCGGACGACCAGCACGTAGAGGACGGTGAAGGCCAGGACGGAAAGCAGCAGCGCTGCCAGCATCCCGCCGCCGATCGCCGGTGCAGCGGGACGCAGCAGCGACGGCGGCTGGTGCAGCGTGCGCCACCACAGCACCGAGAAGTGCACGAGCGGGACCATGGCGAAAGCGACGACGCCGAACACCGCCGACCGGCGGGCCCGAGCGACCGGGTCGTCGATCGCGCGCCGCAGGGCGAGGTAGCCGAGGTAGACGAAGAACAGCAACGCCGTGGTCACGAGCCGGGCGTCCCACGTCCACCACACGCCCCAGGTGGGCCGACCCCAGATCGAGCCCAGCACGATGGCGAGACCGGTGAAGAACACCCCGGCCTCGGCGCTCGATGCCGCCAGCCGATCCCAGACGGCGGTGCGCCGCCGCAACCAGACCAGGCCGGCGACGAGGGTCACGCCGTAGGCGAGGAACGCCGTCCACGCCGCGGGGACATGCACATACATCAGCCGTACGAGCTCACCCTGCAACCGGTGGGGCGGCGAGAGCAACGCGGCGCCCGCCGCGATGACGACGACGGTCGCGACCGCGAGGGGCAACCGGAGGCCGAAGACGGTCCGGGGTGTCACCGCAGTCGTACGGGTCAGATCAGGTTCGATCATGTTTGGTTCGGTCATGTCTGGTCCTCCAGGTGCCGGACGCACCACGCGGCCGACAACACGACAGCGAGGTCGACGGCCAGCACGAGGACGAGCCACGGCCACGCCGGGCGCTCGTAGTGGGTGGCGTCGACGACTCCGACGGCGCCGAGCAGTAACGGCACCGCGATCGGGGTGATGAGCAGGGGACCGAGTGTGGTGCGCCCGGCGAGCCCCTCGGAGACGAGGTCGGCGAAGGCGCCGAGCGTGCCCAGGCCCGCAGCGACGAGGACGAGCATCGGCAGCAACCACGGCCACCCGCCCAGGTTCGGCGCGTAGAGCACGATTGCTACCGGAGCGATGACCAGCTGGAACCCCAACATGAGCGCCGTGTTCCCGAGGGCGCGACCGGCCAGACGGACCCGGGGTGTCACCCCGGACAGATGCAGGAGCGCTCTATGGGCGGGGTTGTCGACCGCGCCGCCCCGCATGGTCACGAGAACTCCGAAGAGCAGCACGACCAACCAGAACAGCGCCGGTCCGACGGCGGTCAGCAAGGCGGTCTCGGCGCCCACACCCAACGGCACCAGGAACAGCGCGACCGCACCGAACGGCGCCACGACCCCGAAGACCTCACCGGCACGACGGTCGACAGACAGATCCTTGCGGGCGAGCACAAGCGCCTGCGCCAGTGGAGACACCGACGGAGTCATCGACCTACCACCGTCTCGACCCGACCGGAGCGCAGACCGACAGTCCGGTCACAGAGGTCCGCAACCGTTCCGGCCTCGTGGGAGACGAGGACTCCTGCTCCCGACCGGGCGCACACCTCTGCGAGAACCCGGCCCACCAACGGCGCGGCATCGTGATCGAGGCCGGTGTGCACCTCGTCCAGGAGCAGCAGGTCGGGCTCGGTGAGCATCACCCGGGCGAGCTCCGCGCGTCTGCGCATTCCCTGCGAGCAGGCGATCGTCAGCCGACTGGCTGCCCGGGCGAGACCGACGTCGGCGAGTACCTCGGGCACCCGGCGACGCGGACGGCCGGTGAGGCGAGCGACCAGCCGCAGGTTCTCCTCGAGGGTGAGCCGGTCGTAGAGCGCCGCCGAGTGCCCGACGAGCGCGACGCGCAACCTCGCCGCGCGAGCGCTGGTGGCGTCGATCTGCCGGCCGAACAGCTCGACCGTTCCCGCGGTAGGGCGGACGAGCGTGGCGAGCACGGAGAGCAGCGTCGACTTCCCCGAACCGTTGGCGCCCATCAGGCCGACGACCTCGCCAGGTTCGAGACACAGGTCCAGATCGCGCAGGACCGGGGTCCGGTGCAGGTCCACCCGCACTCCTGCGAGACGGGCCACCGGCGACGCATCGTTCACGAGGACTCCCCACTTCTACAGACCATAGAAGCTGACATACTTCGCATGACGGGTCCACCGGGGCCCTGGTCGCCCTCGGAGGTGTCGTGGAACTCCTGGCCATGACGGCGCTCGCACTCGTCGCCGGGGCCGTGTCGTTCAGCTCCCCGTGCGTCCTGCCGCTGCTGCCCGGCTACGTCTCCTTCGTCAGCCGCTCCGGCGGCCAGGACAGGGGACGACCGCACCGGGGACCTGCGCTGTTCGTGGCCGGGTTCGGCGCGGTCTTCGTCGCCATAGGTCTCACGGCCTCGGCGGTCGGGCTCCTGCTGCGGCAGAACCTCGACGTCCTCACCCGGGTCGCCGGAGTGGTCGTCGTCGTTCTCGGGCTCGGGATGACCGGGGTCCTCCGAATTCCGCTGATCGCCCGCGAGTTCCGGCCCGGCCTGCGCCGGGCGACATCCGGCACGATCGGCTCGTTCGGCCTGGGAGCGGCGTTCGCGCTCGGCTGGACCCCGTGCGTCGGTCCGGTGCTCGCGACGATCCTCACCGTTGCCGCGACCTCGGGCCGGCTCATGACCGGTGTCGTGCTTCTCGCCGCGTACGCGCTCGGGCTCGGAGTTCCCTTCCTGCTGCTGGCACGGGCTCTCCTGCGTGGCCGCGACCGATTCGCCTGGCTCCGCCGCAATATCCACCGTCTGGAGGTCGCCGGCGGCGTGATGCTGGTGGTCACCGGCGTCCTGATGCTCAGCGGGGTGTGGTCGACCGTGATGGCCGATGCCGTCTCCGGATATGCGCGGTGGGGCTGGCCTCCGATCTGAGGCACCCCCGGCTTGCGTCGTCATCCGGTCAGCTCCAGGCCGCGAGCTCTCAGCCATCCGACAGGGTCGACCTTCTCGCCCGACACCGAGCCCTGCCGGATCTCCAGGTGCAGGTGTGGCCCCGTCGACTGACCGCGATTGCCCACCTCGGCGATCCGGTCCCCGGCCGCCACGTGCTCCCCTACCGCGACGAACGCCTGGTTGATGTGGCCATACACCGATCGGCTGCCGTCGGGATGGCGGACGACCACCCACAGTCCGAACCCGTTCGCCGGACCGGACTTCTCCACGACACCGTCGGCGACCGCGAAGATCGGGGTCCCGATGCGGTTGGCGATGTCCAGGCCGTAGTGGGTGGAGCCCCAGCGCGGACCGGCCGTCGAGGTGATCCGACCCCGGACGGGCTGCACGGTGACCTCACCCCCGGCCGCCATCACGGCGGCCGGGACCCCCTCGGCCCGGGCGGCCGAAAGCTGGTCGGCTCGCCGGGCGGACTCCTGTCCGATCCGGGTGCCCTTCGCCAGGGCGGCGAGATCGTCCGGATCGGCGGCGTCCGGGAGCTCGGAGGTAGCGACAGGCGTGACGACCGCGGGGCGGTCGGGAGCCTGGATCGAGGCGGGTTCGAGCGACAGCGCCGCGGCCGGACGGACCTTGTCGTCGACCAGTTGGAGATCGAGTTCGTCGTAGGTGGCCTGAGCACCGGTGACCAGGGCTCCGGCCGCGAGCGCGACGACGGCTCCGGCACCGGCGGGCGGGGGAGCAGGGAGGCGGGCGGACAGGGACGTAAAGGACGTCGACATACGGGTATCCCGAATCTGACAAGGGTCTGCGGGCGTGGGAGCGCGCAGCGGTGTCTAGATCCGGAAGACCTGGAGATCAGCTGTCGAGGCGCGTGCGGGAGCCGGCGGGGTGTCGTCCGGCACCGCCGAGCGGACCACTCCTGCGGGAACGGTTCGGACGCAGAGAACGGTGAGACCGACGGTCGGGACACTCGTCCCGTCGTCGGCGAGGCGGACCGGACTCGCGGCGGAGTGCTCGATGTCCTGCAGCGGAGCACCGTGGCATCCGTGCGAGCGTTCCTGACCAACAGGGGCCGGGGACTCCCCCGCCGTCGCGCCACCCGCGCACAGGACACCGACCGCGAGCACGGTGAGTACGGCGACCGCGATGGCACTTGTCCACCGAGCGCTCCGCCGCACGTGCACTCCCTCCGTCATTAACCAGGCTAACGGTGCAGGATCGGCCACCCGGTCACCGGCCTCCGGGACTCCCCGGGGTTACCCACCGCCAGATCCTACTCCGAAGCGTGACAACCTCAGTCACTCTCGGACGTCTTTCGTTACGGATGACGCCCAGTCTCGTTGCCTCGAGTGCGGTGACGGCGACCCACGAACAGGAGCACCAGATGGCGAACCCGACGACCCGACGACCCTGCCGCAGCCGGATCGTTGTCACCGCGATCGCCGCCGCAGCCGGGATCGGCCTCGGTGGGACCGCGCTCGCCGACGTCGAGCAGGGCGACGTTGCGACCCAGGCCCACGCGGAGGCCGTCGCACCGGGCACTCCCTGCTCGGTCTCGGCACGGGCGTGCGTCGATCTCGACACGCAACGCGCTTGGCTCCTGCGCGGCGGTAAGGTCACCCGTGGTCCGGTTCCGATCGCGTCCGGCGGAGCCGGCCAGGAGACACCCCTGGGACACTCCTTCCGGGTCTACCGCAAGAACAAAGACCACGTCAGCGGTGAGTTCACCGGCCCTGACGGCAACCCTGCGCCGATGCCGTGGTCGGTCTTCTTCGCCGACGGCGGCGTCGCCTTCCACGGCGGTGACCGGGCGAGAGCGTCGGCAGGATGCATCAAACTCGACGCCGGCGAAGCCGAGGTGTTCTTCAACGATCTCATCGAGGGCGACAAGGTCCAAGTCGTCCGCGCCGCCGCCGAGGCGAAAGCGCGTGGAGGCGGGGCAGTCCGCTGAGATTTGGGCCGCCGCAAGTGGCGCCATGTCGGGGTGGCAGGGCGACGGTTCGTAACGAGCCCACCCACAGCGCAATCCACTGATGGTCATCCGGGGAAGAAACAGGGGCCGACTTGCGCCAGACAGCAGCGCCCCGTGCGGCACGTGTCCGGGACGTCGAGCGGACCGGAGTCGTGCGAGCCCAGGAGCCGCGGGGCGTGTACGACAGAGCACAGCAACGCCTGGTCGCGCTCGGCGTGAAACCTCGGCCTCGCCCGCCCCGACGCCGTCGACGGCTCGGCGTGCGCGACACACCTGAACACCGTGCGCGACGAGCTGAGACTCGCACTCGCCAAGCTTCGTGACCTGGTCCGAGGCCTTGGCCCCGCCACCCTGGCCGACGACGGGCTCCCCGCGGCCCTCGATGAGAGGCGCGGCCCTGCTCGGTCCCGGTCGAGGTGGACCTTTCGATCCCAGATGACTCCCCCATCGCCGCGACCGGCCTACTTCGTGCTCACCGCGACCCTGACCAACCTCATCCGCCACAGCGAGGCCGCCACAGCGGCGATCAACGGGCCCGGCACGCCGACCAGCTGGTCCTCGAAATCCGCGACGGCGGACGCGGCGGTGCCGACCTGACCGCGGGGACCGGGCTGAGCGGGCTCGCGGAGCAGGTCATCCTCTCCGGTGGCTGCGACTGCCCAGCCCTGGCCGGAGGGCCGACCATACACATCTTCTTCCGGTGAAAGCATCCACCCTCCAGCCCGACGACCCGGTGATCATCGAACCGTGGTGCGAAGTGCTCATGAGCAGCGCAGAACGACGCGCCGCAAGGACTCATCAACTGGGGAAGTTTAGGAAGCGGGACTGGCCCACTTCAGGGTTCTGGCTCGCTTCAGCCTGGATCCACCGTCGATCTTGAGCCGCCAGGTTGTTGATCTTTTGGGACTGGTAGTGGTGCCGGGGCGCGGGTGAGCCGCCGGACTGTCCGGCTGTTCCACTGGTGTTCTCCGGTCGGCCCTGGTGGGGGGTGGTCAGGACGCTGCGGGGAGGGGGTCGTGCAGAGCGCGGCGGAACAGTTCGTCCAAGCCGGGTTCCCAGGGCCAGTCCCGGGGGAGGTGGACTACCTGTTGGTGCGCGGAGTGCGCGACCCGGGCGGGGGTGACGATGAGTCGTCGGCGCAGGCTCGCGGCGCGTTCACGGGCATGCCGGCCGCCGGCCAGGGCACCGGCGGCGCGGGTGAGGTTATGGGAGATCGCGGCGCAGACCAGCCAGGCGGCGTTCGCGGTGAACACCCCGGAGGGCAGGTGGGCGAGCGGGCCGTTCTTCAGTTCGGCGATGACCTGCTCGATGATGGCGTGGTCACGGTGGGTGGCCTCCGCCGCCAGCATCGGCTCGGGGGTGTCGGTGAACACCGCGTGGTAGCGGTAGACCGCGAACATCTCCGACTGCCCGGCCGTGACGGTGCGGGGGTTGAGACGCCGCACGCGGCGCACGATCAGCCGGGCGGTGACGTGGTCTGCCTTGCGGCGGCCGGTGAACGCGGTGAACGACACTTCGGCGACCTCGGCGTCGGAGATCCAGCGTTGCTCGTCCTGGTCGTAGATCGCGTTCGGGTAGCGGATCGCGGTCCACGCATCGTCGTCGATGCTGCTGATCGCCCTGGTCACGGTCTTGGTGAGTCGGGCGGTGACCGAGAACCGGGCTCCGGCGCGGCGGCAGGTGTTGATGATGTCGTGGCCGTAGTAGGCCGAGTCCGCGCGGACCAGCAGCATCGCGTGGCGGGCGCTGCCGGCACCGATCCGGCGTGCAGTGCCCAGCGCTTCGGCCAGCAGCCGGGGCGCGCCGCGGGCGGAGTTCGTCGCGCCGCGCCGCAGCCGGGTCGCCGCGATCACCGGCGCCGCGGCCGGGGCGGACAGCACCGCGAGCAGCGCGTTCAACCCTTTCACCCCGGTGTAGCCGCGTCCGGCGCCCTGCTTGGCGTACCCGTAGGTGCGGCGCACCGTGTCATCCAGATCGAGGTAGGCGACCTGATCGGCGCTCCTCAGCAGCGGGGTCGCCGCGGCGAGCCGAGCCAGCAGGCGCGCGGCGACGGCGTCGAGTTGGCGGACGTGACCGAAGGTGAACCGGCGCAGGAACGTCCCCAGCGTCGATGGAGCCCGCACCTGGTCGAACACCCGGCCCATGCCGCCGTGGCGCAGCATGTCCATGTCGGTGATCGAGTCCGCCCCGGCGACCATCCCGCCGATCAGCGCGGTGATCTTCGCGGCCGCGTTCGCGGCGCCCGTCCCGGTCAGGGTCAACGTCTCGGCCAGCAGGGACCGCAGCCCGCACCTGGCGGCCAGCGCCATGACCGGGACCAGCCCGACACACGACACGAGATTCGGATCATCGAAGCGCACGCTGATCGCGCGGCAGGCGTGGGATAGTCGCATCCAGCGGATGCCCTTCTCTGCAGGGATCGATGTTGCCGTGGTAAGCACATCTTCCCAGCTCAGAAGGGCATTCGTGTGTCACGACCCGCCCCTACCGGCGCATACCTGCGGTGGATCCAGGCTCAGTGGGCACCATCAGTAGCGGCGATCGCGCCGGGCAGTCTGGTCGTTGGACGAACGGGGGGTGCTGGAGCTCGTGCTCGACGCGCCTCGTCCCGCGGTGTTCGGCGCCCGACTGCACAACGATCCCGTGGCGGGGCCGTTCCTGCGTACCGGTGACCTCGGCGCCCTCGACGACGGCGACTGTTCGTCACCGGGCGGGTCAAGGAACTGCTGGTCCTCAACGGGCGCAATCTCTACTCGCTGGACCTCGAGCGCACGAGTCGCAGTCGCTGACTGCGGGGGCGGTTGCGCCGGTCACCGCGTCCGGGCAGCGAGGGTCAGCAGGCCCGGCAGGTCCGCGACTCCGTCGACGATGTTGGTCGGCCCGGCCGCGATCAGCTCGGTGCGGGTCTGTGCGCCGGTCAGGACCGCGACGACGCGTCCGGCGCGGGCGTTGCGCCCGGCCTCGACGTCGAGCACGGTGTCACCCGCGGTGAGCACGGCGGCGGGGTCGTCGACGCCGGCCAGCGCCATCGCCCGGTGAACCATCGCCGGAGCCGGGCGGCCGGCACCGACCTCCTCGGCGCACACTACGGCGTCAAGGGCGCCTGTGAACTTTCCGGGCAGAGCGGCCAGCAGCGGGTCGGTGACCTGCCGGTCGAACCCGGTGGTCAGCACAACAGCGACGCCCGCGGCACGCAGCGTGGCGCAGGCCCGCAGTACGCCGGGCAGCGGGCGCGGCGGGGCGGCGGCGTAGGCGTCGGCGAGCGCGGCGACGAACGCGTCGTGTAGTTCCTCGACCTCGCTGGGGGCGCTGCGTCCGGTCAGTGCGGCGAGGGCCTCGCGCTTGTCGGCGCCCATCCAGCGACGGATCGCGGCTTCGGAGGGCGGGTTCCCGGCGCCGGCCACGATGTCGGCGAGTACGCGGTAGACCGCGCCCCCCTCGTCAACGGTGGTGCCGGCGATGTCGAGTGCGGCGAGGCGGATCATGCGTCACTCCCGAGGCGGCGTCGGACCAGGGCGGAGACCCGGTCGACCGCGACAATCAGCACCAGCACGACGAGAATGTGGGTGAGCATCTCGTCGAACCGGAACAGCTGGATGGACTGGTTGATGAGGAACCCGATGCCGCCGGCGCCGACCAGACCCAGCACCAGCGACGAACGGACGTTGACGTCGAAACGGTAGAGCAGCAGCCCGACCAGCTGCGGGGTGACCGAGGGCAGCAGCGCGTGCGCGGCGACCTGCAGCCGCCCGGCGCCGGCCGAGCGCAGCGCGGTGGGCGGTCCGGGGTCGGCGTCCTCGAGGGTCTCGGCCCAGAGCTTGCCCATGACGCCGACGTTGTGCAGCAGCAGCGCCAGCACGCCGGGGAACGGGCCGAGCCCGACCGCGGTGACGAAGATCAGGGCGAAGACGACGTCGGGGACCGCGCGTAGGAACGACAGGAGCCCGCGGGCCGTCTGGTAGGTGACCGGCCCGGCGGCGGTGCCGCGGGCCGCGGCGAGGGCGAGCAGCAGCGCGAACGGGATGGACAGGGTGGTGCCGAGCAGCCCGATCCACAGCGTCACCAGGGCGCCCTCGAGGCTGGGCCCGAGCACCGCCCAGGACAGGTCGGGCGGGATCGACTCGGCGAGGAAGTCGGCCATGCCGCCGGCGCCGTCGACGAGCGTCGCGAACGACATCTCGGTGGTGCGCCAGGCGATGATGTGCACGACGAGCAGCCCGGCGACGATCGCGGCGGCCAGGGCGAGGGTGCGCGGCTCGCGCCGGCGCGGCGGGACGGGGACGCGGCGGACGTTCGGGGCGGTGGTGGTCACGGTGCGGCCTCCCGGGTGGGGCCGGCGACACCGGCGGGTGCCAGGTCCTGGCCGGTTCCGTCGGCGGGCGGTGCGGGGTAGAGCTCCCGGACGTCAAGGCCGGGCGGGCCGTCGAGGACGACGCGCCCGTCGCGCAGGCCGACGACGCGGTCGGCGTGCTGGGCGGCCAGGTCGGGCTGGTGGAGCACGGCGAGCACGGCGAGGCGCTCGGTGTGCGCCAGCTCGGCGAGCAGCCCGAGGACCTGCTCGGCGGCGGCCGGGTCGAGCGCGGAGACCGGCTCGTCGGCGAGCAGCACCCGGGACCGCTGGCACAGCGCGCGGGCGACGGCGACCCGCTGCTGCTGGCCGCCCGACAGCGACCCGGCGCGGTCGTGGGCGCGGTCGGCGAGCCCGACCCGCTCCAGGCAGCCCATGGCCTCCTCCCGCACCGCGCGCGGGAACAGGGCCGGGACCAGCGAGGACCGCAGCGGGAGCCGGCCCAGCGCCCCGGCGCACACGTTGTCCATGACGGTGCGACTGGTCACGAGGTGGATGCGCTGGAACACCAGGGCGACGTCGAGGCGGCCGCGGGGGCGGCCGTCGACAAGGACCTCGCCGTCGCAGGGGGTCAGCCCGGCGGCGGCGCGCAGCAGGGTCGACTTGCCGGAGCCGTTGGCGCCGAGCACGGCCAGCAGCTCGCCGGCCGCGCCCCGGACGTCGACGCCGTGCAGGACCTCGCGGACGCCGTAGCGGACGCGGGCGCCGCGGACGTGCAGCAGGGGGCCGGTAGTGCTCACTCGACATCGCTCTCGGTGAGGCCGAGCTTCGTGGCGAGCTCGAACAGCGGGGCGTAGGTGTCGCGGGTGACCGGGACGAGCTTCCCGGGCGGGCTGACGTCGAGCAGGGCACCGATCTCGCCGACGGCCTGCGCGTCGAGGTTCAGCAGCGCGTCGGTGACCGCGGCCTTGAACTGCGGGTCGAGGTTGCCGCGCACGGTGACCGGGTCGTTCGGGATCGGCTGTGAGGTCCAGACCTGCCGGAAGCGGGTCGGGTCGAAGATCCCGGACGCGGTGGCCGAGGCCAGCTGCTGGGTGTTGATCTCGGCGGCGTCGACCTTGCCGCTGGTGAGCGCCAGCAGCGCCTCGGGGTGGCCGCCGGCGTAGTCGACGCGGACGTCGCCGAGGGCCAGGCCGGCGTCGAGCAGGGCCTGGCGGGGCAGGGCGTCGCCGGAGGTGGAGCCGACGGCGCCGAGCGCGAGGGTGCGCCCGCGCAGCTGCTCGACCCCGGTGACGTCGGAGCTGGCCGGCACCCAGATGCCGGCGGTGTAGGTCGAGAGCTCGCCGGCGGCGGTGCCGAACGAGGCGACCGGCTCGGCCCCGGCGCGCTCGGACGCGAAGACGTAGCCGAGCGGGCCGAAGATGCCCAGCTCCAGACGGTCGTTGCGCATCGCGAGGACCTCGGCGGAGTAGTCCTCGGTGACCTGCACCTCGACCGGGCAGGACAGCCGGCGTTCGAGGGCGTCGCCGAGGATCTCCGCGGCGGGGACGAGCTTCGCCGGGTCCTCGAAGGGCTCGACGCCCATCCGGATCTGCCCGCCGGGGCAGGTGGGTGAGTCGGCGGCGGCGGGGCCGGACGGTCCGCCGCAGGCGGTGAGGGTGAGGCTCGCGGCCAGCACGGCGGCGGCGAGCAGGCGGGGGCGGCGCATGGGGGTCTCCCGTTTCAGAGGACGCGGTCGAGCACGGCCGGTGCGAGACCGAAGGCGGTGGTCATGCCGATCCCGGAGGTGACGGTGACGGCGGTCGTCGCGGGTGCGACCGGGCGGATCAGGAACTCGCCGGGGGCATCGGCGTAGACGCCCCGCCAGCGGCGGACGACGTCGACGCCGGTCCCGAGCAGCGCCCGGGTCTCGGCGAGCAGCAGGTCGTCGAGGGTCTCGTCGGTCCAGGGCTCGGGTGTGCGGTCGTAGTGGTGGGTGTCGCCGACGACGAGGTCGCCGCCGGGCAGCTGGGTGAGCATGTGGTTGACGCCCGCGTCGAGCAGCTCCGGCCGCTCGGTGCGCCAGCGCTCGCGCAGCGCGGCGGCGCCCGCGGTGCCCGACAGCGCCGGGTAGCGCAGCATCGAGCTGCCGGTGAGCACCGCCGGGCCGACGGTGATCGGGGTGCGCGGGCGGACCTGCAGCATCTGCAGGACACAGCGCTGCAGGCACGCGTCGTCGGCGACGCCGGGGACGAGGCGGTCCAGGTCGTGACCGACGCAGAGCACGACCCGGCTGGCGCGGAACTCCCCCCGCCCGGTGCGGACGACCACCGGCCCGTCCGCGGAGCCGGTCTCGACGCCGTGGACCGGGCAGCCGAAGTGGACGGCGGCACCGGGCCGCCCGCCGAGCCAGGCGGCGATCGCCCCGGCTGCGCGGCGCTGCTCGACCCGCACGTCGCGCGGCAGGAACGCCCCGCCGTGCAGTCCGTCGCGGGCGACCGGGACGCGCTCGGCGACCTGGGCGGGGTCCAGCAGCGTCACGTCGTCACCGCGGGTGCCGGCCAGCTCATCGAGCGCGGCGCGCTCCTCGGCCGACCGGGCGACGACCACCGTGCCGCACTCGGCGACGCCGAACCCGGCCGCCGCGCCCAGCCGCAGCCAGGTGCCGCGTCCGCGGGCCGCGTAGGCGAGGGTGTCACCGGTCTGTGCGGTCAGGCAGCCGTGGCCGAAGTTGCGCACCGACGCGCCGACGGCCCGCTCGTCGCGATCGAGCACGGTCACGGTCAGGCCGCGCTCGACGGCCTCGACGGCGTGGGCGAGGCCGACGACGCCGGCCCCGACGATCAGGAGGTCACTCGTCCGGGTCACAGCGGGGACGGTGCCAGCCGCCCGTCCCGGACTGCAACGACTTGTCGATACAAGTTGACCGTTGTTCACCTGGCCGATCACTGGAGGTACTGCTCAGCGGCCCCGCGCTTGTAGAGTCACCCGGCGTGGGGACTCCGTTGCACCGCACACTGGCCGACGAGCTGCGCTCCCGCATCCGCAGCGGCGCGATCGGCGTTGGGGAGGCGCTGCCGTCCGAGGCCGAGCTGTGCCGGGAGTTCTCGGCCTCGCGCGGGCCGGTCCGGCAGGCCCTGGCCGCCCTGCGCGACGAGGGGTTGATCGGGGGCGGGCAAGGCCGGCGCCCCGTGGTGCTGGACGCGGTCCCGGCGCAGCCGTTCGAGTCGTTCCTGTCGTTCACCCGGCGCGCCGAGCTGACCGGTCACGTCCCGGGCCAGTGCCTGCACGAGATCGCGCTGCGGCACCCGGGGGCCGGGGTCGCGGCGGCGCTGGGACTGGAGCCGGAGGACTACGCGGTCCAGCTCGTCCGGCTGCGGCTGCTCGACGACCGGCCCGCGATGTTGGAGCGGATGACCTACGTCGAGAAGGTCGGTCGCGCGCTGCTCGACACCGACCTCAACGCCGGGTCGATCTACGCCCTGCTCACCGGCCAGGGCGTCGACCTGCACGAGGCCCGGCACACCTTCGACGCCGTCGCCGCCGACGAGCTCGACGCCTCCCTCCTCGACGTCGAGGTCGGGCATCCCCTGCTCCGCGAACGGCGGCTGACCTGGGACTCCGCCGGGAACGCCCTAGAGTGGTCGGAGGACCGCTACCGCCCGGACGTCGCGACCGTGACGGTGACCAACACCCGCACAGGGCCGGTCGGCTTCGCCCGGGAGTGACCGGGCCGGCGCGCCGGGGGCCGGGCGGCGCCGGACGCCCGTCCGCGACCGCAGAGGCACGACGGCAGCCCGGCATCGGTCCCGCCGGCGGACGCGGCGTCAGGGCCGCACGGCCTGCCGCGGCGCCGCACCCGGTGCCCCGGCCGCGGCGAAGGCGTCGTCGAGCTGGTCGAGGGCCCACGGGCCGCCGGTCAGCTCGGCGAACGGGAACCGCGTGTGCTCGGCGACGAGGAAGGCGACCGCGGCGGCGAGGTGGCGGGGGGCGTAGTTGTGCACGCCGACGACGGTGTGCAGCCCGCGGACCAGGCGTTCGGGATCCAGGCCCACCGCGGGGCCCGGCGAGACCGATCCGGCGAGGACCGCGGTGCCGCCGACGTCGAGCGCGTCGAGGCAGGTGCGCACGGCGGCGGGGGCGCCGGACAGCTCCAGTACGACGTCGAACGCCCGCTCCGGCGGGACACCAACCGCGGCGGAGGCGCCGAAGCGGCGGGCCCGGTCACGGCGGTCGGCGTGCGGGTCGGTGACCACGACCTCGGCGCCCGCGCCCGAGGCCATCGCCGCGGCGGTCACGCCGAGCATGCCCGCGCCGGTCACCAGCACCCGTGACCCCGGGCCCGGCGAGCCTGCGGCGTCGAGGACGGCGGCGACCGTCGCCGTCGCGCACGAGGCCGGGGCGGCGACCTCGTCGGGCACCGCGTCGGGGACGACGACCGTCGCGGTGCCCGGGGCGAGCAGACAGTGGGTGGCGAACCCGCCGGTCAGCGGGCGGGCCTCGTCGAGCGGGGCGTGGCCGTACTTGTGCAGGGCGGTGCACTTCTGCGGGATCCCGCGACGGCAGCGCCCGCAGTCCCCGCAGGATGCGGCGACCGAGAAGACGATCCGGTCGCCGGTGCGGACCGGCGTGCCGTCGACGTGGCGCCGGCCCGGGGACGTCGCGACGACCCGTCCGACCTGCTCGTGGCCCAGCACCCCCGGCACCGGCGACAGCCGGTGGCCGCGGGTCGTGTGCAGGTCCGACCCGCACACCGTCGCCAGGTCGACCGCGACGAGGACCTCACCGGGCCCCGGCTCGGCGAGTGGGGTCCCGACCAGCCGGAACGGGGTGCCGGCGCCGTCCCAGCGAGCATAGCGAGCGGTCGTCACGGGAACCGTCACTCCCCCACCGTCGCACCACCTCGCCGGGGCGTCCACTACCCTGTATTGACAAGTTGGTGAACAATCACAGGGGCCCGCCACCGGTCACGAGCCGCCACACCCGGTCGCAGCCGAACGGCTGGTGGCACCGCCGCGCCCCCAGCGCCCGGCGGGCCACCTGCACCCCAGAAGGACCAGCGGACAGCACGACGAGGAGCACCGGCGGCTTCCACCACGCCGCGTGGAGGTCGGCACCGAACGGCCGGACGGGATCCAGCGAGGCCGGGCCCGACGGCATCGCGATCGGGACCGCGACCCCACCGGTGGTCGGCCCGCTCGGTGGGAACGGCCGGAGTCGGCCTGTGTGTCGTAGGGGCCGCCGGGTAGCCCGGCGCGGGTAGTGGCGGCCTGGACGAGGTTGTTGATCGACTCGGGGTGCAGGGGTTGGTCGCGGGCGCGGTTGCCGGTGGAGACCTTGCGCAGGATCGGGCCGGTGGTGATGACGGCGACGTCGAGCCAGGCCTCCAGGGCGGTGAGCGGGCAGTAGTCGGGGCGCTCGGCGCGGGGTAGGCCGATGAGTTCTGCCTGGTCACCGGTCTGGTTGGTCTTGGATCTCCGATCATGCGATGGCGATCATGAAGCTCTGGACTGCGGCGATAAGCTCGTCGGCGGTGCTCTGGAACCTCGGCGGCCTCCGGTACCGGCCGGTGTCGGGGCCCCGTGCAACGCCGTCGCTGCGGGACTGCGACGGCGGGCGCGGAGCCTTGGTAGGCGGCGTCGGCGAGGCTGGAGCCGTGGAGGATCCTCGCGCATTCTCGCGGCTAGGCTGCTGCCAGCCGCCGTCATCGACAGCCGTTGCCACGGGCCTCGATGACGGCGACCTACCGACAGCAGCTACCGGATGCGGCGTGATCGGTCGCCCGTACTCATCATCTCAGGTGTCGGCCGAGGAACTGCCGGCCCTATGACCGCGACCACGCCCCCCTCGTCGGCAACGCCGTAACCCGGCTGGGCTTGTGAACGCTCAGCCCGCCGGCGAGCTGCTCCGGGAGCCGTACCTTGGGTGGATCTGGTGGTGGTGTTCCTGGACCATCATGGCGATCGAATCTAGTGCTGGCTGGCATGCCGTGGGGGTTGCTCGCGGAGCCAGCCGGCGGGGTTGGTCATCTCTGCTGCGCGCCACCGCGCTGGTATGCCTGTTCCCTCTGGCGGGGTCGACGTGGAGACGAGCGCCACCGACTTCGGCGGCGGCATGATCCGCGACGACAGCGGCGACCACGCCCGGAGGCGCTGGCCCGACCCGGGGCCCGATGGCCTGAACCGCCCCGGTCTTGATGGAGGCTCTGAACCCACGGAAGGGTTGGAGTCATGCCAGCGCCGAAGAAGTACCCCGATGAGATTCGGGAGCGGTCGGTCCGGTTGGTCCTGGACCTGGTCGAGGGCGAGGAGCAGGTGAACGTGACCGCGGCGTGCACCCGGGTCGGGGAGCAGCTGGGGATCAATCGGGACACGTTGCGGGGCTGGGTCAAACAAGTCCAGATCGATCAGGGCGTGCGGGCGGGGACGTCGACCTCGGAGCGGGACCGGATCCGGGCTCTGGAGAAGGAGAACGCTGAGCTGCGGCGGGCGAACGCGATTCTCCGCACGGCGTCGGCTTTCTTCGCGGCGGAGCTCGACCGCCCCAGCGGCAGCAAGTGATCGACTACATCGACACCCATCGCGACCGGTTCGGGGTCGAGCCGATCTGCACAGTGCTGGCCGCGGCCGGCGTGCCGATCGCCCCGCAGCTACTACGCGGCCAAGACCCGTCCGCTCTCGTTGCGGGCGCGCCGCGATGAGGTCCTCAAGGTTGAGATCGGGCGGGTGTTCGCCGAGAACTACCGGGTCTATGGGGCGGACAAGATCTGGGCCGCGCTCAACCGGGAAGGCACCCGGGTGGCGCGCTGCACCGTCGAGCGCCTGATGCGTGAGCTCGGGATTCGCGGTGCGGTCCGGGGCCGCACGGTGCGCACCACGGTTGTCGAGCACGGCGCGCAGCGGCCGGCGGATCTGGTTGAACGCCGGTTCCGGGCGCCAGGGCCCAACCGGTTGTGGGTGGCGGATCTGACCTACCTGCGCACGTTCTCGGGCTGGGTCTATGCCGCGTTCGTCGTCGATGTGTATTCCCGGATGGTGGTCGGCTGGCAACTGGCCCGGCATCTGCGCACCGACCTGGCCCTCGACGCTCTGGAGATGGCGTTGTGGCGTCGTGAGCTGCAACAGGCCGACATCTCGGGGCTGGTGCACCACTCCGATCGCGGGGTGCAATATCTGGCGATCCGCTACACCGAACGCCTCGCCGAGGCAGGCGCGGTCGGGTCGGTCGGTAGTCGCGGGGACTCCTACGACAATGCTCTGGCGGAGAGTTTCAACGGCCTGTTCAAGACCGAGTTGATCCGTCCGCGGGGCCCGTGGCGCGGCGTGGACGACCTCGAGATCGCCACCCTTGAGTACATCGACTGGTTCAACCATCGGCGCCTGCACGGCCAACTCGGGATGATCACACCGACCGAAGCCGAAGCCACCTACTACCGCAATCACGCCCCGCAGCAGCATGCTGAACGGGCAGAACCCAGCCTCCACTGAACCCGGGGCGGTTCAGCCCAAGGCTCAGCAACCGTCCAGCACCGCAACCGGCCGACCCACGGTTCCAGTCGCGCTCCGTGGGTCGGCCGGCCCATCCCGGTTCGGGGTCGAGCAGGTTCGCAACCTAGTGGAGTCCGAGCCGGTCCTTGAACCACCACCGGCGGGCCTCGAAGCAGATGCCGCCTATGAACCGTCCGGCGATAGAAACCACATTGCCCATGAGGCCCTGTCGACAGCACTTCGCATCGTGGTTACCTTGGTGGCCCCTACCAGGGAGACCGTTGCCGTCAGCAGACTGCGCGGTCGCGCTCCCGGTCGCCCGACCCGCGGCCGGGTGGTTGGAAGCCGGTGATCAACGCCTTCGCGATCACGTTCGGTGACCGCTGGCCGTCCGCCGAGCACTACTGACCAATAACGCCGGAACCACCGTTCCTGTTACAGACCCGTCCACGTTCGCGACCGTGCGGCACGGCACGAAGATCACTCACGGGCCCGGCTCCTGGGCGGCTGGGCTGGCGATGGCGTTCAAACTCATCGAGGCCGCCCAGAACCGCTGGCGTGCAGTGAGGTGTTCTCAGTAGCGCGGTGATCATGTCGTGCGGTTGTGTTCGATGTGGAGCAGCACGAGCGCGGCAGCGGTGATCGCGCCGATCCGCCAGGGACACAGCGTGACTCGCCTTAACGCCGCGAAGCTGGTCTTGAGCAGGGCGTTTCCTCGTTCGGCCAGAGCACGGACGGCCGAGTGCAGGCTGTTGACGGTGCGTTGGTCGACCGTTCGCCCGCCGCCGTGGACGGCTTTGATCGGCACGGTGAGGCGGTCGGCCTCGCCTTCGTAGCCGAGGTCACCCAGCGCGGCGTGGGTGTCGTCGGTGAACGCGGCCAGGGTGTCGAGCAGGCCGGGGTGGGTGTCATGCTCGCGGCCTGGTCGCACCTGAGAGGTCCACAACGGCCATCCGTCGGGTGCGGTGACGACCTGGATGTTGCCGCCGTGGCGGTGGTGTTTGCCCGACCACCACAGGTCCACCCCGGCGGTGGGTCCGAGCGCGCGGCACCGGTCGGTGGCGATCAGGGTGGCGTCGAGACTCACATGGGTGTGGCCGGCTGCGCGGGCGGCGAGCAGGGCGCCGTCGACAGCAGGTCGCCGTGGAGACCGGGCGCGGCTGAGGCGAGGACGTCGATGCCTTCGTGCAGGTAGCGGTAGGCGGTCGCAGTGCTGACCTCGTTGTCGGCTGCCAGGCCTACCACCCGGTTCGCGTCGAGGAACCATCGCAGAACCAGCACCGCCTGACCGAGCGGATCCAGAGCCCGGCGGCCGGCTCGGGTGCCGCGGCGGGCGCGTTCGCCGGCCAGGAGCCGGGCCAGATAGCGCACGGTGGATACCCCGATCGGGAGCACACCGGTGTAGGTGACAGGATCGGGCACGCAGGACCTCGGTAGCGGAGTCGATCTTTGGTCGGACCGACCTGATCTACCGGGGTCCTGTCCAGTCTCCGGTCATTTCACCGCCCTCGGTGTGTCGCCACGACCTGTCACCGCCCTACTGAGAACACCTCACTGACCTGCCTGTTCAGCAGGTTGGCAAAGGCTCAACGTGGACAGGGATCTGATGCGCCATGTGCCCGGAAACACTAACGTGCCCTCGTGACACTCGGGCATCTCTGACTACTCTTGGGTACAGAGATGCCTGGGTCGTCGCGTGGCTGCACGGGCACCTCTGAGATCACCGGAAGGTGATGCAGGGCACGGACCTTGGGGGGTGGAGCTCTCTCGGGGGATAGGGCTCAGACCGTGCATCCTGTTACGTGGCGGGGGCGTCTCAATCGTGACCCAACGTCTGGGGCTCCCCCGCCTGTACTCTACCTGACGTTCAGATCCTGTGTAGGTTACGTAGCTGTTCTGTCTCTAGTAGTACTTTGTTAGGTGTGTTGTTCCCGCTGATCGAGCGTTGTTCGTGATCTTCTTCGGGTTGTGACTCCGGAGGAGATGACACAGGTGCGGCCGCAGCTGGTGGCGTTCGCGGCCGAGATGCCGGGCGGGCTGGCCCGGTCGGATCAGCGGGCCAAGGGTGAGCTGTATCTGCGCAGGTTGTTGCTGGAGGGCAAGCGCAAATCGATGCAGCCGATGGCGGCCCGGCTCGGGATCGACCATCAGCCGCCGCAGCAGTTCGTGACGTCCTCGACCTGGGACTACGCGCAGGTGCGGGGTCGACTGGCGGGGTGGGCGGCCGAGTTCATCGACCCACGTGCCTACGTCGTCGACGACACCGGTTTCCCCAAGGACGGCCTCGACTCGCCCGGGGTGGCCCGGATGTACTCCGGGTCGCTGGGCAAGGTCTCCGACTGCCAGATCGGGGTCAGCGTGCACGCGGTCACCGACTGGGCCTCGGCGGCGATCGACTGGCGACTGTTCCTGCCGACCTCGTGGAACGACACCGCCGCCGAGCACAACACCGGGCACGCCGACGATCCCGAGACCCGCGCACAGATCCGGGCTCGACGGGCACGCAGCCGCATCCCCGAGCACGTGCGACACGAGGAGAAGTGGCGCCAGGCCCTGGACATGCTCGACGAGATCACCGGCCCACAGGAGATCAACGGCGAGCCAGCCGGTGGTTGGGGGTTGGCCCCGCTGCCGGTGGTCGCCGGCGCCGGTTACGGCGACGCTACCGAGTTCCGGCTCGGACTCGAAGACCGTGGCTCCTCCTACGTGGTGGCGGTCAAAGCCACCACCAGCGCCTACCCGGCAGACGCCGAGCCGGCGACCCCACCGTACGGCGGCCGCGGGCCTTGACCCCGATCCTTGGACACGCTGATCCCCGCACGGTCGGGGGAAGCGAGATGATGTCTGACCATGGCCCGCAAGAACTACTCCGACGAGTTCCGTCGGCAGGCCGTCGACCTGTACGAGTCCACACCCGGTACGACGGTCAGGGGAATCGCCGCTGACCTGGGCGTCGAGCGCACCACCCTCGCCTTGTGGCTGGATAACCTCGGCACCGGCACCGCCCCCGACGGCACCTGCACCCGCAGCCCGCGATCGGCCCGTCCGCCGCGCGAGAAGCCCGGCGCGGCTCCGGCTACGGATGAGACACCCGAGCAGCGCCTGACCCGCCTCGAAGCGGAGAACAAGGCCCTACGGGCGGAGAAGACCAAGCTCGAGACCGAACGCGAGATCCTGGGCCAGGCGGCCAAGTATTTCGCCGGCGAGACGAACTGGTGACCCGCTTCCAGTTCGTCGCCGACCACCACGACACGCCCCCCAGCCCACGTCCGGGCTGGACGGTGAAGCGGTTGTGCGCACTGCTCGACGTGCGACGGTCCTCCTTCTACGCCTGGCTCGCCGCGGCACCCGGGCGGGCCGCCCGCGCCGCCGCGGACGCCGCACTGGCCGCCCGGATCCGGGTCGTGCACGACGACGACCGCACGCGCGGGCGGCCGCGGATCACCGCCGAGCTCAACGACTAGCCCGGAACCGAGCGGGTCAACCACAAACGGGTCGCCCGGGTCATGGCCGAGCACGGCATCCACGGCTACCGGCGACGCCGGCGGGTGCGCACCACGATCCCCGAACCGTCGGACACGGCCGTGCCCGACCTGCTCGGCCGCGACTTCACCGCCGACGCGCCGAACCGGGTCTACGTCGGCGACATCACCTACCTGCCCCTGACCTCGGGCGAGAACCTCTACCTGGCCACCGTCATCGACTGCCACTCCCGCCGCCTCGCGGGATGGGCCATCGCCGACCACATGCGCACCGAACTCGTCGCCGACGCCCTGCACGGGCCGCCGCGACCCACGGGAGCCTGGCCGGGGCGATCTTCCACTCCGACCACGGCTCGGTCGGCGGATTCAACCGGTCGTCGCAACACCCTGATCCCGAAGGAGTCCAGGGTGGCGACGGACGACTGGAGCAAGAGGACCAGCGATGCGCCCGAGGGGCTTCGCCGGCAGTGGCGTGCTGATCGGGCCCTGCGACCGCCGATGCGCTCGCCCGGGCGGCCTGAGCCCTCCCGTGCGGTGCAACGGGAGTTTTGGCGGCAGATCGCAACGGGCATCACCTCAGCCGAGGCGGCGCTGAAAGTGGGCGTGTCCGTCTCGCTGGCCGAGCCCAGCAGCCGCTACTTGTCCTTTGAGGAACGCGAGGAGATCGCGATTCTGCACGCCAAGAACAAGGGAGTGCGCGAGATCGGCCGGGCGATCAGGCGTGATCCAGGGACCGTTTCTCGCGAGCTACGCCGCAACGCGGCCACACGGGGAGGGAAGCCGGAGTACCGAGCGCTGGTGGCGCAGTGGAAGGCCCAGCAGGCGGCGAAACGACCGAAGACCGCGAAGCTCGTGATCAACGAGAGGCTGCGGGAGTACGTGCAGCAGCGGCTCGCCGGTAGCGTGCGCCGGCCAGATGGCAGCGTCGTCGTCGGCCCGCAGCCGCCGGCATGGAAGGGCCTGAACAAGCCGCATCGGCAGGATCGACGGTGGGCGACCGCGTGGAGCCCGGAGCAGGTTTCGCACCGTTTGAAGGTCGATTTCCCGGATGATGAGTCCATGCGCATCAGCCACGAAGCGATCTACCAGTCGCTGTTCATCCAGGGCCGTGGCGCGCTCAAACGCGAACTCGTCGCCTGCCTGCGAACAGGCCGTGCACTTCGGCAGCCGCGGGCTCGAGCACAGAATCGCCCGCACGGCCACGTCACCGACGATGTCGTATTTTCGAAGCGCCCCGCCGAGGCGGCGGACCGTGCCGTTCCCGGGCACTGGGAGGGTGACTTGATCATCGGCACCGGTCGCTCCGCGATCGGCACGATCGTTGGACGCAAGAGCCGCTCGACCCTGCTGGTGCACTTGCCGCGGCTGGAGGGCTGGGGTGAGATCCCGCCGGTCAAGAACGGTCCCGCGCTGGGCGGATACGGCGCCGCAGCGATGAACGCCGCCCTGACCGTGTCGATGACGACGCTGCCCAGACAGCTCCGCAAGACGCTCACCTGGGATCGCGGCAAAGAGCTCTCCGGACACGCCCAGTTCGCGCTCGAGACGGGCACGAAGGTGTTCTTCGCCGACCCTCACTCACCCTGGCAGCGGCCGACGAACGAGAACACCAACGGGCTTCTTCGACAGTACTTCCCGAAGGGCACGGACCTCTCGCGCTGGTCCGCCGAGGACCTCGAAGCCGTCGCTCTCACGCTCAACAACAGGCCCCGAAAGAGGCTCGACTGGAAGACTCCCGCCGAGGTGTTCGAGGAACAGCTACGCTCACTCCAACAACCCGGTGTTGCAACGACCGGTTGAACCCAGGGTCTACACCAGCCGCGCCTACGCCGAGCTCTGCGACCGTCTCGGGGTCGTTCGGTCGATGGGCGCGGTCGGGTCCTCCGCGGACAACGCCCTGGCCGAGTCGTTCAACGCCACAGTGAAGCGGGAAGTGCTGCAGGACAACAACTCCTGGCCCGACGAAGTCTCCTGCCGCCGTCAGTTGTTCCGCTGGCTGACCCGCTACAACACCCGCCGCCGGCACAGCTTCTGCGGCCACCAGACCCCGAACACCTACGAGAGCGCCTACGCGGCTACGGTCCTGACTGCCGCGTAATCCACCTCGTGTCCACTATCCGGGGTCAAGCCCGTCGTTCGATGATCTGGGGGGTGTTGTCGCCGCGGCCGGAGGGCGCCAACGACCGCTGATAGAGACCTGACCGCACTTCGGTCTGCTCGTAACGTGGCTGCCAGCGCGGGTGCTCATGGTCGGCCTGCCCCGACGAGAGGGGAGCGGCCATTGTCCGATCCTGACCCCAACCCAACCGGGTTCGCGGTGTTCTGCGGGCTCGATGTCGGCAAGTCCGAACATCACGCCTGCGCGGTCGACACCAGCGGTAAGCGGGTGCATGACAAGGCGCTTCCCAACGACGAGGCCGCTCTGCGGACGGTATTCACCGGGCTGACCGAACACGGCCCGGTGCTGGTGGTGGTCGATCAGCCGGCCTCGATCGGCGCTCTGGCGATCGCGGTCGCCCGCGATCTCAAGATCGCGGTGGCTTATCTGCCCGGCTTGGCGATGCGTCGGATCGCCGACCTGCACCCAGGCCAGGCCAAGACCGACGCCCGCGACGCACACGTCATCGCCGAAGCCGCCCGAACGATGCCCCACACCCTGCGCCGGGTCGGCACCGACGACGAGACCCTCGCCGAGCTGTCCGTGCTCGCCGGCTACGACGACGACCTGGCCGGACAGTCCACCCAGCTGACCAACCGGCTACCCGACGCGCTGCTGCACGTCCATCCGGGGCTGGAACGCCTACTCGGGCCCCGGCTGGAACGCGGCGGAGTGCTCGACCTGCTCACCGCCGCGCCGACCCCGGCCGCACTGCGCGAGCTCGGCGCCGACGGAATCGCCCACATCATGCAGCCTCGATCGCCGCGTCTGGCCCGCACCCTGCCCACCCAGATCCTGGCCACACTCGACGTTCAGACACTCGTCGTCCCCGGCGCCGCGGCGTTCGCCCGCGTCATCACCGGAGTCGCCGCGCAGCTGCGTGAGGTCCACGTCGAACGCGACGCGCTGGCTGCTGATCTCGAGGCCCGCCTGGAGGCCCCACCCTCTTGGACCGGTCCTGACCTCGATGCCCGGACTCGGAGTCAGGACCGCCATCAAGATCCTCACCATCGTCGGCGACGGCTCCGCGTTCCCCACCGCCGGGCACCTGGCCGCCTACGCCGGCCTGGCCCCGGGCACTCGCCGTTCCGGGATCCTCGATCAAGGGCGAGACCCGCTCCCAACGCGGCAACCACGCCCTGAAATCGGCGTTGTTCCTCTCCGCGTTCGCCGCCCTGGCCGACCCCGCCAGCCGCACCTACTACACCGCAAACGAGCCCAAGGCAAACGCCACAACGCCGCCCTGATCTGCCTGGCCCGCCGCCGCACCGACGTCCTGTTCGCCATGCTCCGCGACCGACGCCCCTACAGCCGGCCAGCGGTCCGCGAACCCGATCCCGGACTCGCAGCCGCTTGACGAACCCATAGAGACACCCCCCCGGAGCGCCCGTCGACGGCTCCGGTGTCGTGGGCATACTCGGCGATTACGACGAACGAGCGCGCACCGGACAGGACCGCGCACGCGCTGACCAGCAGTACCGCGAGCACTCCATGGCGCACCCCACGCGCGCAGCGGGGGTCGGGGACCTCGGCCAAGGCAACGAGCAGCGACAGCGCCACTCGGTCGACACCAACATCGGCCATCACCTCATCGAGGTGCGGGTCCGGCTGGATCAGGGCAGCAACCATCGGGGAGGATGACAACGTGGCGCGGCTTCCTGGCGATGATCAAGGCTTCGACACCTTGCTGATCACGTCGGGGCCGTGCCTGCACTCGCCTCCGTAGCCGCGTGTCACCGCAGCTCAGCACCCGCTCACCGCGGCTTTGCCGAGGCCCTGGGCTGTAGCTGCGAGATCGAGTCCCCGGGCTCGTTGCTGATGGTTGGCGTAGGAACCTTCATCATCAACTTCTCGGGGCCGGCTTCACCGCAGCGACACGGCATCACCTCCCCGGCCGATCACGCCCTCAGCTACGCTTCAGATTCGGAAGAGCCACTTAAATGCAGCCGGTCTGGGGCTGGCCGGCACTGTCAGTTCAGTGAATCTCGGTCCGAGCACACCGTCGGCATCGGTATCTGTGCCGCGAGCCAGATCTACGCCGTCGTCGCTGCCGCACCGGCGCGGTGATGAAGCACGGGGAGCCCTGGCCAACCCCACTGTACTTCGATGTGCCTAGCGTTCGTTGCCGAGCGTGGACGAACTCGACGACGTCGAAGAGGGACAAGTAGTGACCGATACTATGCCTTGCTCTAATAGCGAATCACAGCCACGAACAGGGCGACCCTTTCCCGCGTCTCGTACCGGGTAAATCGTGACAACATATCTAACCTCGTATTCTTTGGTGCCGTAGAATCAACGAAAGCACGCGTATTAAGCCTCTTTAGGGCGCGGAGCTGAAGGCAATAGCGAGGGGTTGGACGCAAGGATAGGATTCGGATCTGGATTTACGCAATCCGCATATGCTTTGACAATCTCCGTGGGGATACGACCTCGGGTGGCGACTCGGTATCCACGTTCACGAGCCCAGGAACGAATCGCGCTATTGCGCTGACGTCGTTCGGCCGTCATCACCGAGTCTGCGGCCGATCGGACTCGACGACCCCGATCGATGTCGAGAACGCGCCGAGCGGCCGCGATGTGCGATGCGAGTGCACCACGAAAGGCGGCGGCATGAGCTTGGCTGAGATCGATCTCGTAGAAGATACTATCTATCATGAACTCGATGGTCTCGTCAGCACTACTGCCATCGAAATCATCAACCAAAGTAGTTCGCTCGATACGAGCCATAATCCACCTCTTGATCTACTTGGGGTCTAGCGTAGCCTGAGTAGACTATAGCTTAACAGCATGCGGTCCAGGAGCCACGCAATATTTAGGCGAGATGAGCCAAGTTCGTGGATTGGAGTGACAACTTTCAGACCTTTATGAGTTGGGATTTAAGAAGGTGCGCCAGATGAGAGAATGTCTCCTATATGCGCAGATCGTTGATCCGAACCTCAGGGGGCGCCCTCGCGGTAGTCTGCGATCCAAAAGGTGTGTTCCAGGCGCTCAGTTTTTGAACTCACGATGCTGCTTCTCTGCGAGTTGGATCAGTCGGCGGAGCCGTCCTGCTAGGGCGTCCTTGGTAAGCGGCGGGGTAGCGAGTCGGCTCAGCTCGCTCAGAGGCAGGGATGGGTGCTTCATCCGGAGCGCCCCTGCCTCGTATAGGTTGTCTGGCACCTGTTTCCCAAGAGTCTCTAGCGCCCAGTGGGCTCGCGGTGTGGCACGGTCGGAAGCCTCCGCGACACGACGAGCGTTCAGCGCCGTCAGGTTCTGACGCGCAGCGACACGAACCCACGAAGTGGCCTCGTAGTGGCTCAACTTCTCAGCGGTTCTGAATGCCCCAACCCCGAGCAACAGTGAATTGACGCTATCGGGATCACGTACTACAACTCGATGCATTCTGATGGTTTCCTGCGATGTTGCGAGCGCTCCGAGATCGCGAGCTGTGCCGACCAGGGCCATCGCCGTCGCGGTGCTGGGACAGACGACGCCAAGTCGGATTCGACCGGCAAGCTTTCCGAGGTCACCGCTGGCGAGTAGCGCCCCCCGCCATACTCCTGCTGCGCCAACTGGCCCGGCCGTGAGGAGCCTCGTTGGTAAGCTGGAGATCGGGTGAGTCAGTCGGTCCAACAGTCCAGTGCCTCGGGCCAGGTCTACCCCTCGAGACCGGATCTGCACCGAGTAACGATCGACACTGCCACGCACAGCTGTGACATCGGACCACAATCTGCTCTCGCTAAAGAACCGAGTAACATCGTCTCTCCATCGTATCGCAGTATCAAGTGCCCTGAACTCGGCTCGGAGGAGGGATTCTCCGTTTCTCACCGACACCTCGCCGGCCAGCCGCAGCTGCGTCACGACACTCGCCCATCGAACTACTGAACACCTCTCCCGGATTGCGCCGAGCTCGTGGCACAGCTCTTTCGTCATGTGTCTAGAATCAGACACTACCTCTGCCTCCTAATGCTTGCCAACGTTTGAAACCCAGCGGGCGCATTCTCAGATCGAATACTCCGTCTGAATAGCTTGCCAGCTGGCCCACGGCTCTCTCAAAATTATTCAAGGTCGATCCCGGATTCAAGGTCAATGACCAGCTCGTCGACAGCCAGGATGCTGATGGTGTCGACCTCGCCAGTGTCGAATAGCTGGTCTGTACGTCTATTAGCTTCAGCTAGGCTACCCACGATCTACTCGGCCGCGACCCGGTACCGTTGCGCTTTCTCGATCTCCGACACGCTGATAGGCATATCGAATGCCTGCCCGATCCAGACAGGGTACGCCTCGAATACACTGCCCCCCCTCTCTCTCCCTCAGTCGGATCGTGGTCCTGCCGCACGCAGGCGGGTGGCCGTCGGCGTTCCGGTCGTGGATCGGCCTCCTCCCGGCCGACGTGGAGCTCCTCGCCGCCCACCTGCCGGGCCGCGGGACACGCTCGACCGAGACACCGCTGCGCCGGACCGGGCCCATCGTGGCGCAGCTGGCGGACGAGGTCGCCGGTCGCGACCCGCTGCCGACGGTCGTGCTCGGACACAGCTTCGGGAGCGTGCTCGCCTACGAGCTGACCCGCGCGCTCGAACGACGCGGGATGCCACCGCGGCTCGTCGCCGTCTCGGCGCGCCAGCCACCGTGCTTCCCCAGCCGGCCGCCCTACTCGCACCGGCTGAGCGACGACCTGGTCCGCCACGTGGGGGATGACCTCGACGAGGACGCCGTTCGGATCGGCGACGATGAAGTGCCGCTGCCCGAACGGCTCGTCCCGCAGCTCCAGCTCCGGCGTCATCCCACCGTCGACGACGACTCGCTTCCACTCGGCGTCGACGTCGTCGACCTCGATGTTCACCAGGAGCCCCTGGACCGGCCTGCGGTAGGCGCTGGGCAGCGTGGGGTGGTCGTGGGCGATCAGCGCGAGCTCGAACGGGCGGGAGCCGGGCGATCGGAGACTGACGTACCAGTCGGCCTCGAACGTCGTCTCGAAACCCAGGCGGTCGACGTAGAAGTCCCTCGACTGTTCGATCCGGTCCGTGCACAGGACCGGGTACACACTGGCTGGCCGCATGACTCTCCCCGTCGCCCAGAAGACCTGGCGATCATAGCGACGACCGACATGTCCGTGGCGTCCCGTACGGGCGATCTCGACACCGGACCGTGTACGGCTCCCGACGCACGCTCAGGCCGCGACCGGGCTCGTCGACGTCCACCAGACGCGGTTGCGCCTGTACCACTCGACGGTGCGCCGCAGCCCGTCGTCGAACTCGACCTGCGGCCGGTACCCGAACTCGGCACGGATCTTCGACCAGTCGACGCAGTAGCGGCGGTCGTGCCCCTTGCGGTCGGCGACCCGTTCCACCATCGCCTCCGACACACCCACCAGTCCGAGCAGCCGGCGTGTGAGCTCGATGTTGCTGAGCTCGGTCCCGCCGCCGATGTTGTAGACCTCCCCGGAGCGGCCACCGACCGCCACCATGGCGATGGCCCGGCAGTGGTCGTCGACGTGGAGCCAGTCGCGCACGTTGCGGCCGTCCCCGTAGAGCGGCACCGGGCGACCGTCGAGGAGGTGGGAGACGAACAGCGGAACGAGCTTCTCCGGGTACTGGTGCGGCCCGTAGTTGTTCGAGCAGCGGGTGACGCAGACCGGCAGCCCGTGCGTCCGGTGGTAGGCCAGGGCCAACAGGTCCGAGGCGGCCTTCGACGCCGAGTACGGCGAGTTCGGCTCGAGCGGGTCGGTCTCGACCGACGCACCCGTCTCCACCGACCCGCACACCTCGTCGGTGGAGACGTGCACGAACCGCTCGACGCGAACCTCCAGCGCGGTCTGGAGCAGCACCTGGGTCCCGACGACGTTGGTCGAGACGAACTCGGAGGCTCCCTCGATCGACCGGTCCACGTGCGACTCGGCCGCGCAGTGGACCACCACGTCGACGCCGCTCATCGCCGCGGCGACGGTCCCGGCGTCGCGGATGTCACCCGGCACCACCCGCAGGCGCGGCGAGTCGCGCACCTCGGTCAGGTTGGCGAGGGTGCCCGCGTAGGTGAGCAGGTCGAGGACCACGACCTCGGCTCCGGCGAGCGCCGCGAAGCGGTCGGCGAGGACGGCCCGGACGAAGTTCGAGCCGATGAACCCGGCACCACCGGTAACGAGAATCCGCACGTAGAGGACCTTAGCAGTCGCTCAACCAGACGACCTCGAACCAGATGACCTCGCCGATGGTGAGGTCAGCGACCCAGGTGCCGGCGAGTTCAGCCGGTCGCAGCACTTGATCTTGCTACTAAGACGTCGTTTCAGAAGTTGTCGGCGTGTCAGCGCTGCGCCTGGCCGGACTGTGGTCCATGGTGGACGGGTGGTTCGGCGTAAGCGGCGGTATCCCTCGGACACCAGCGATGCCCAGTGGGCGCTGACCGAGCCGCTGCTCCCTGCGTCGGAGTCGGGTGAACGGCCAGAGAAGCACCCACGTCGTGACCTGGTCGATGCGATCCTCTACGTCGTGCACGCCGGGTGCGCGTGACGGGCTCTACCAGCGGACTTCCCGCCGTGACAGACGGTGTACTGGTACTTCAACCGATGGAACAGCAGAAAGTCACCGAACAGATCCTCCCGATCGTGCGCCGCCAGCTACGCGCCGACGAAGGCCGCGACCCTGAGCCCAGCGCGGGCATCATCGACTCCCAGTCGGTGAAGGGCGCCGACACCGTCGGACGAGACATGCGCAGCTCCGACGCCGGGAAGAAGATCAACGGCCGGGAACGGTTCATCGTCACCGACACCCTCGCCCCCTGTTGCTGACCTCGATGGTGTGCTCGGCATCGGTGGCAGGACCGCGACGGCGGCCAAGTCGATCCTGCTCGACCTGTATCTGCGTACCCGAGTCCGGTTCGTCTACGCCGACGCCGGGTTCGCCGGGCGCCTGCTCGACTGGGCGACCACGATCCTGCAGACGACGGTCGAGGTCGTGCGTAAGTCGCCTGAGCAGCGTGGATTCGCCGTCCTCCCGCGGCGATGGGTGGTCGAGCGGACCCTGGCCTGGCTGACCGCCCACCGGCGACTGGCCCGGGACTACGAACGCCACCCCGCCATCTCCGAGGCCATGATCCGCTGGGCCGCGATCAACACCATCACCCGCCGCATCGCCCGCGGCGAACCCACCCGACGCCAGCAGAAGCACATCTTCACACCCTCAATTTGACCTTCCCAAACACGCTGTCAGGTAAGGTAATTGTTCTACGGCAACCGAATCGCCCTGAAACTGACAGAGACGATCACCGCCCACACCTATCCAAACAGCTCACGGATAGCACCCGCGGATTGCGGATTATCGGGGCACTGAAATACTCCGTGCGGGCAATAGTCAGTGAGCGTGCTATAGACTGCGTCCTGTCGACGTATCCAGTATACCATCTCGCGAACAAACTGTGGGTTGTCGCCACGGCGCCATAGTCCCCATTCAGGATACGATACAGGCTTACCGTGAGCGCGTGCGAAGTTTATATGTGCGCGCAGCCCCAGCGGCTGCTCAACGTAAGCGACGAACGACTCACCGGGCGCTTGATCGTAACTGTCCATACCGATGATGTCGACGACATCGTCTCCAGGATAACACTCCGGCCAATTAACGTTGTCATTCCCGCGACTGACTGTGAAATCGAAACGGAAGTTCTGACCAGGCACTGAACGCATTGCTGCCACTACACTACGGAAGTAGCCGCGCCAGGCTCGCGGGTCGGGCCCACAACGGTGAGAGTAGGTATCTCCGTTCATCTCCCAACCTGGGACGATCACTACTGAACCCAATCCCTTAGCTACCAACTTCCGAGCGAGTGTCACGTAGTGCCGATCGAACTTTCCTGACGCGCCTGCCCGTAAGAGAGTCACCACCTCCGAATCGGGTACCCGGTCCTCGTTTCGTTCGGCCATCGGCACGTTCAATACTAGCAGGTCGTTCGGGCGCTCCCGCTGCCAACTCGCCCATGGGTCAAGGATATAGCTCTCCCCCTCGATTGTCTCCCAACTTACACCAGGTAGATAAGTATGGGCAACTTCGGTTCGGGTGCCCAGCCATAACTCAAACTTCCCCATCCAGATTGGCCCCTCCGCCCCCGAACCATGAAACGCGCCAAACAGTTGACGGCGCTCAATCCGGTGTGATCGCTCACTACTTAGGCTATTGCCGCCTATGTGCCACGTGTGGATACTCTGAATTCCAGCGACGGCAAGTAGAATCACGACGAGGGTGAGCTTGATGAGCATCGGTGTCCAGAGTTTAATGAAAGGTCTACGGCACATGGGAGCTGTCGATCTCGTCTACTTGAGCGTCAAGCCCGCCGCTGTGTCGAGGAAGGACCGGATCGGATTCCGCCACCCGCGCGCAGGTGTTGACCGAGGTGCTCTTCCTGTAGGAATCTCGTGCAGAGCGCGGCGCAATAGCGACCACCGGCGATGTATTTCTGATGCAACGTACCTTCGGGGAAGAACTCTGATCCTCTTACAGATTTTGATGGCGGGCGGGACTGTTGGCAGCGTCGGCAACGAGGTGGACTCTCTGTAGGTTCAGAACAGCGAATACGTAGTTTAAGGCGGCTGCAGTCGCCGCTGTCGGATGGCCGCAGCCCCGTCGGCCGTACGATTTTGGAGTCATTCATCAGCTCATGAACGAAACGCAAGCCACTGCGCTCCAACGCGCGAATGCAAGTGAGCATTCCACTGACCCCTCTCGTGCTCGTCTCCTGTGGACTCGAAGCAGGGAGTCTCAGAACGCACGGTTGAACGCAATCTGAACCCTACTGACTCCACGAATGCTCACCCGGCTGGGCGGCGTGGAGTGAGATCCGAGAGCAGATCCCCGGCATTCGATATGGTAAAATCCGCATCAAGAGAGTCGAAGGATACAGGTCGAATCGAGGCCTCGCGGGGAGTATCCATAGCAGGTCGATCGGCTGAGTAGGTACTTACCCTGTAAGCAGGCAGCGGGTGTATCATGGCAGCCCAGAAAATCCACGGCAATTAGGAAGAGGAAGGATCTCCACCGTGACGCTCATCGAGATGCTGCTACGCCTAGGACTGGGCGTCGGCTGCGGCGCGCTAATCGGTATCGAACGCCAGTTCCGAGCCCGTATGGCGGGACTGCGTACCAATGCCTTGGTATCCACCGGCGCTACACTGTTCGTGGTGCTCTCAGCGCAGGGTTTCACCGGGGAGACCGCCGATCCCACGAGGGTCGCCGCGCAGATCGTGTCAGGGATCGGATTCCTCGGTGGTGGCGTCATCCTTCGCGAAGGGTTGACCGTCCGTGGTCTGAACACCGCTGCCACCCTGTGGTGCTCTGCCGCAGTCGGTTCGCTTGCCGGAGCCGGCCTCCACCTCATGGCAGTCGTCGGCTCCCTCACCATCGTTACCATCCACCTGGTGCTACGCCCCGTAGGACGGGCACTGGACCGGCATCCTACCTCAAGCGACGAAGCTCCCGTAGCCTACACGTTCCTTGCCGTAACACGAGACGACGATGAGGCGCGCGTCCGGAATCTGCTCGTACAATCACTGTCGCGCACCGACTTCGCACTGCAGTCGGTCGAGAGCACCAACGCCCACTCCGACGGGCTGGTGGAAGTACGGGCAGCGCTCTCTGCCGAACATCGCGACGACAAACAGATGGAATCTGCGGTAAGTCGCCTGTCATTGGAGCCGTCCGTGAGCAGCGTCCGCTGGCAGGTCCACACATACGGCCCCGACGATGAAGAGGACCAATGAAGAACCCAGAGCAGCGGCCACGAGAGGGCGAGCCCTCTCGCAAAGACAGTCGAGGGCTCGCACGCCGACCTCCTGCCTAGCTGTGATGCCCAGCCAGGTTGTTCAACCTGGTGATGGGTGTGGCCTTTCCGATTGCCGAGTGGGGCCTGTGGTGGTTGTAGTCGTGGACCCATGCTGGCAGAGCCGCGAGTCGGGCTGACTCGGAGTTGTAGAGCTTCTTGAAGGCCCAGCCCTCGGCCAGGGTCCTGTGGAAGCGCTCGATCTTCCCGTTCGTCTGCGGCCGGTAGGGCCGTGTCTTTTTCGGGGTGATGCCCAGCTCGGCACAGGTGTCGCGCCAGAGATGAGACTTGTAGCAGCCGCCGTTGTCGCTGAGCACGCGTTTGACCGTGACACCGCGGCAGGCGAACCAGGCGACCGCGTTACGCAGGACCGCGGCCGCGGTCTGCTTGGTCTCGTCCTCGTGTGCTTCGACATAGGCGACTCGAGAGTGATCGTCGATGACGGTGTGCAGGTAGCAGGTGCCCAGCAGAGGCTGGTGGTACCGACTCCTGGGCAGACCGGTTCGTGTCGAGGTCACCGCACGGTTCTTCTCGCCTTGTCGACGACCGACGTAGCGCCATCCGCCTCCGTCGGGGACCTTGCCGAGCTTCTTGACATCGACGTGGATCAAGTCGCCGGGCGCCTCGTGCTCGTAGCGGCGGATCGGCTCGCCAGTAGCCCGGTCGATGTGGGTGAGCCGGTTGATGCGACAGCGCACGAGCACGGCGTGCACGGTCGAGGACGCCATGTCGAGCCGGTCGCCGATCTCGACCGGTCCCAGGCGCTGCTTCCAGCGCAGGTGCACGATCTTGCGGACCACCGGCGCCGGCGTGCGGTTCGGCTGGTGACGGGGGGCCGAGGACCGGTCGTGCATCCCGGCCGGGCCTTCATCGCGGTAGCGCTGGGCCCACTTGTTCGCAGTCCGCCACGAGACGTCGTAGCGCTCGGCGGCGCGGGCCACAGACCAGCCTAGATCGACGACCAAGCGAGCGAGTCGGAGTCGGGCACGACAGGTGAGCGCGGCATTGGAGTGGGTAGCGTGGGACACGAAGGCCTCCTGGGTGCGGAGCGGTTCCTCGACAGCTCCACTCCACACCCGGGAGGCCTTCGCCCATCTACAGATCAGACCGTGTCGTCACACGATCTCGACCAACGTGCCTGGGCATCACAGCTAGCTGGCCGCTTGTCCACCCCGTCCTGAGCGGACTTGCGGACCATGCCGGAGCCGGTGTCGGAGAACCAGCCCAGCGGCGTGGCCGAGCCGGTCGGCTCTCACGACGTCGGTGATCGCCGGCGCGCAAAGCGTTGCGACCGGAGTCGTACCCATCGAGCCCGCCTGGCAGGGCGATGCGTCGGCAGTGAGTGCCTCGTGGTGTGCACAAGTACGACGGCGACGGCACACACCGTCATTCCCCCTATGAGGGTCGATTCGATCGGGTCGCCGAACATTAGCCACGCCCAGAGTGCGGTGGTCGGCGGGGTCAGGTAGATCAGGCTGCTCAGCCGGGTCAGTCCAGAACGGCGCAGGAGCAGCCAATAGAACCCGTAGGCGCCCACGGTGCCGAAGCCGATGAACCAGGCGAGAACCACAGTGAAGATGCCGAGCGATCCGGGCGGAGGTAGGAGTTCGGCTCCGATGAGGGCGGGGGCGGCGAACACGGCGGCGCTTGCGGCACTCTGGATTGTCAGCGCCTCGAGCAGTGGCGTGCCGCCCGCGCTGGTGGTGCGCTCGACGAGACTGGCCGCGACCAGCGCGAGCATACCGGCGAGTGGTAGCGCGTAGGCCCACCCCGGCGTGGTGCCAGATCCCAGTTCGGTGCCGACCACGATGATGACTCCGAGCAAGCCGAGTGTCAGCCCGAGCCACTGGCGCGGTCCGACGCGCTCTCCGAGGACCAGTCCGGCCGCCGCTCCGGCGACGATGGGTTGCAGCGCCGCGACCAATGCTGCAGTGCCCGCACCGACGCCGGCTACGACTGCTCCGACGTTGGCCCAGATGAAGACTGCCTGGCCGAGCAGCCCAACCACCGCCTGAGCCCTGATCTCCCGCCATTCGAGCTGCCGTGGTGGAGGGCCGTCCGGCCGTCGACGTCGTACCGATCGCACGAACCACACCGCGGCCGCCAGCACGAGCGAGACCACCGCGAAGCGCCACAGCATCACCGTGACCACCGGAACGTTGTGCCCGCTGAGACGGCCGCCGATGAATCCGGAACTCCACATGAGCACGAACCCGGCCGAGAGTGCAGCGGTCGCCCGGACCGTGCCCGGGGCGGTGCGTCCCACGGTGGTCACCGGGCGCCCGACGATCCGCTGGTCGCCGAGTAAGGGAGTGAATGCGGGGAGACCATCGACGACCACCTTCAGACTAGACTGACCTGTATGGTTACCTCAGACTATACAGATCTGTTTAGTTCGGGGATGACGCCGGCGGCGACCCGGGTCCTCGAGGTGGCATCCAAGCTGTTCTACGAACGGGGAATCCATGCCGTTGGTGTCGACACCATCGCCGAGGTGTCCGGCGTCACCAAGAAAACGATCTACGATCGGTTCCGGTCCAAGGACATGTTGGTCGCGGTGTATCTGCATCGACGCGATCTCCTTTACCGCCGGTGGCAGCAGGAATGGGCCGCCGGACATCCCCTAGACCCGCCGCTGCTGGGAACCTTCGACGCCATGGCCGCCTGGATGCGCGAACATGGACCACGCGGCTGCGCGTTCGTCCGGGCCGCCGGCGAGCTGCCCGACCCCGACCATCCCGCTCACCGCATCGCCCGCGAACACAAGAGCTGGTTCCGCGACTACCTGCGGGATTTAGCTGTCGCTGCCGGGCATCCGCGGCCCGCTGACATCGCCTCCGAGCTGTTGACCTTGCACGAGGGGGCTACGGTGCTCTACTCCGTCGGCGCCGACCCCGCTGCCGTGATCACCGCGAGGCGGGCAGCGGCTCTGCTCGCCGGTTCGCAGCGCTGACAGACCCCGGTACCGCGTTTTCGTGGATCGGTAGTGGTTCGGAACATCCGCGGGAGTTGATCGCGAGGCCGCCAGTCGTCGAGGGCGGCACTCGGCCGTCCGGATCGTCGGCGCGGCCGGGCGCGTGAGCTCGTCGACGTCGACCGGCTCTGAGCTGCCGCGGTGCGGCGTGCAGATCGACTGCGGTCACCGGCACAGACTCCAGTCCGCGTGCTGTGTTGTTGAGGTGTCGTGTCGGCGTTCTGATGTGGAACCGGTGGATCCTCTTGGCGAGGGCAGCGATGATCGATTGGGCCTCGAGTTTGGCGAGTGCCTGGCCGGCGCAGGCGTGGGTCCCGTAGCCGAAGCTCAGGTGGTCGGTGGGGTTGCGGCCGACGTCGAACCGGTCGGGGTCGGCGTAGTGCCTCTCGTCGCGGTTGCCGGAGCCGTAGAGCACGAGCACCTGGGCCCCGGCCTCGATGGTGACTCCGTCCTCGAGCTCGACGTCTCGTGTGGTCTTGCGGCCGAACACCTGGACGGGGGCGTCGTAGCGCAGTACCTCGTTGAGCGCGCCGGGGATCAGGACTGGATCGGCGCAGACGGTCCCACTGGTCGGGGTGGGTGGCGAACAGGAGCACGGCGTTGCCGATCGCGGTGATCGTGGTGTTCGCTACTCGGAAGCTGCGGTCATCGATTGATGCCATCAGCTGGTTGCGAGCGGCGAACCGGGCGGGGTCGTTGTTCAGCGAGTGCCGCAGCATCTCCTCGAACTCCGGGGGCCGTTCCTGGGTGCTCTTGCGCAGCACCGCGGCGCGGAGCTGACGGCCGGCCTCGCGGTCGCGGAGTTCGGCGATGTAGGCGAACGCGCGGTGCACGTGGACCGCCTCGCCCAGGCGCGAGCTACAGATCCCGGTCAGCCGAGGACGCCGCTCGCGGTCAGCAGATCGACCACGACCCGGCCGACCGTCGAGACGCCTGCCAGCGTCGTGATCGCGGTAACGAGCCGTGCCCCGGCCGACGCTCGTGCGGGCTCGTCGTCGCTGTCTGCCGATTCCCGAGCAACCTGCACCGCGCTCTCGATCTCGGCACGGTTCTGCACCCGGGGGTAGAGCGGCAGCACCTCGTCGATCGCGTCCGCCGCGATGCGCAGCCGCTCGGGGTCGTTCGTGATCTCGATCCGGTTCGCCTGCGCGACGTCCCGGCCGGTGCCAACGACGTTCACGCCGTCGCGTGCGTGCACGGTCACCGTGGTCGTCGTCCCGACCGGTCCACGCCGTGCTGCGAGGAACGCTGCGAGGTCGCCGCCTTCCTCGGCACACTCGCGCCCCGGCGGCAGCAGCCGAACAGTCTGATCGAGCGGGCCCGCGAACCCACCGTCGATCTTGATCATCTCGTGCGACTCGGCCCGCTCGATCGCGTGGATCAATTGGTCCTCGGTGACGGGCTGTCCGTCGACCTCTGGCGCGGTGTCGAGGTAGCGCCGGGGGTGCGAGAACGTCCTCGGTCCGGAGTCCTCGCGCAGCAGCCACAGCAGGAAGCCCTTGACGACGTCGTTCGTGCTCATGGTGGTTCCTCTCGGACGAGCGGATCGGACCCGGCCGCCGGGGCGAGGGGAGCACTCGCCTGTGACCAGCGACGGGACGGCTCGCCACCCGTTCGAGGGTCCGCGCCTCACCCCCTGTTGCGGGGGGCAGACCCGCCGAAGCGCGGCAAATGGCGGGCAGAGGGCGACGAATCACCCAAGCGGCACCTCATGCTCGCAAACCGCCGCGCCAAGCGGGCACTACCGTCCGACGATGGGTTACTCCCCGCCGTTCGAGCGGCTGCACGCGATGACCGATGACGAACTGCGCCGGACGTACGACGGCGCAGCCGAGAACACGGTCGTCGGGACCGGGTTCTACCTCGACGAGTTGAACCGACGGGCGTTCGCGCGCGCAGGCGAATCCGCGCAGCGGCTCGCGCGGATCAACGCGGCGGTCGCGATCCTGGCCGTGGTCATCGCGATCGTCGCCATCGCGGTCCCCCTGCTCGCGCAGCCGCCCGAGGTGCAGCCCTGCACCGTGCTCGTCGGGACCGAGCATCGTCCCGCGTTGTGCCTCGTAGGGCCGTTCGCTCGTCCCAGCCGTTGAACCGCGCCAGTAGTGGTCGGTCACCTGAGATGGCAGAACACCTTTACGCGCCTTCCGGCGGCGGGTCAGCGGCGTAACTGAACTGCGCAAGGTCAGACCCGGCAGGTCGGAGTCGCACGTCGTAGTGATCATCGTGCTTGCAGCGGGTGTCGAAGTCCGGTTGCGCGGAGGCGATGTCGGTCTGACGAAACCCTGGGAGCTCCAGCGTCCTGTCGGCGAGGTCGATGGTTAATGGGTCGAGAAGGCGGACAGCGAATCGTTCATCAGGAGCGACGTCGACACCGGGGTGCATGTGCACGGGACCAAGGTCGTTCCAGGTGATGGTGAGGATCTCGCCGCGCAGCAGGCGGGCGGTGTCGAGGATCGAGACGCGCTGGTCCGTGGTGACCGTACTGAGGTCGGGGACGAGTATCTGTTCGGTGGTGAATTCCTGGATCGTGGCCAGGCCCTCGATCAGGGCGCGCAGCAGCAGCGCGCCCGGTTCGACCATGGTCGGGTTGGGGATCGCGCTGAACGGGCTGGCTCCCGGGCCGTAGGCCGGCCGGAAGCGGAAGCTGTTCGGGTGGACGAAGCTGGTGACGAAGCGCAGGCCCTCCAGCAGGTCGTGCGGTCGGCGTCCGGCGAGGTCACCGGGCCGGATCTCGACCTTGCTCATGCGGGTCGAAAGGTCCGTGCGCATCTCGATCGTGAATGCCCCTTCGTGGTCCTCGCCGGAGCGGTACACCCCGAGTACGCCACCGGTGAGCGGCTGCATGTCCACGAGCGGCTCGGCCAAGACTTGGCCATCGGGGTCCGCGACGGCGATGTAGAGCTGTTGCTCGGCGCCGGGTTCTGATGCGGGGGTGATCTGGCCTGACGCGCCTTCCATGACACCGCCCAGACCGCCCGGCAGGTCGACGTCGACGGTGAGCGCCCCCTGCGGGATCTGGAACGGGCGCCCGTACTGGTGGAACAGCTCAAGGTCGCGGGCGAGGTCGTCGTCGCCGGTGGGATCGACCACGAAGGAACCGGGGATCGGGCGCTCGTAGACCGACATCCGGCAGCGGGCGTACACCTTGATCGTCACGACGGTGCCGTCATCGGCTCCCCGCCCCGGAGTGCCGCGCTGCACCGCCGCAACGAGCAGGGGCTCGTCGCGGTCCAGCGGCGGCGGTGACCCGCTGACCGCCAGGTCGTAGCGGTAGTGCGGGTCGTCGCGGTTGAGCAGATCATGCAGTCCGATGAGGCCGTCGATGGTGTCTGCCGGCGCGAGCGGTGCGGGCTCGGTGGCCTCGGCCTCAGCCTCGGTGGGACGTCGTGCTGCTCGCTGTGCGAGCAGTAGCGCTGAGGCCATACTCGTCATCGCCCCGCTGAGCCGCTCCCGGCCGCCGTGCAGGTAGTAGTCGATCACCTCCGGGTAGCGGGCGGCGAGCACGTCGAGGTGGTCACGGCCCCGCCAGTGACATGTGAACGGCTGTGTTGCGACGAGCTCCTCGAACCACGTCCGGGTCTCGTTGGTGGGCAGCATCGGCAGGGCCAGGTACCAGTCGACGACCTCAAGGCCGGTCTCGGCACAGTAGGTTCGCAGCCGTTCCAGGGAGCCGCGGATCTGGCGCTTCTGTGAGTTCGACAGCTGCGTGTGTCCGTTGCCGGTGAACGACTTCACCTGGTAGATCTCGACCTTTCCTGGGTGACCCGAGACGGGTACGAGGATGTCGATCCCGCCGTCTCCGCGAGAGGGCTTGATCCGCATCGCCTCTGGGTTCTCCCGGCACAGCATGAACCCGACGACCGTCTCGACCGCCTCGCCCGACAAGACCGACCACTCCACCGGCGCCATCGCACACCCCTCTATCGGTGACCTACTGGTCGTCGCCCTGGACCAGGGTCAGCGTCGGTCGGCTGTCAGCCATCCCCAGACGCGACCGGACCAGCTCCGGCTTCCACGCCAGTTCGTCTGCGAGGTCCGGCACGGTGAGCCCGTGCTGCTCGGCCAGGTCGAACGCGCTGCGCAGCAGCGTCGGGACCTCGCCGGGGTAAGCGGTGACGGGCTCGGGCCTGAGGAGGCCCACATTCTTCAGCTGCTGAATCCGCTGGTACGCGCGACGGGCGGTGACCTCGGTGATGGCCCCGAGCTCCCGCGAGCGTCGGACGAGGGAGTCGACGCCCACACCCCATCGCCGTGCGATCGGTTCAAGCAGCGGGACCCGCAGCCGGCCGGGTAGCTCGGCGTCGATCTCCGCGGCCGGGGTCAGGAACTCGGCGGCGAAGCGGTCGGCCTGCTTCTCCTGCTCGATGTCGCCGGGCCTTGCCTCGGTGTGCAGCAAGAGGTGGCCGAGTTCATGGGCGGCGGTGAAGCGATGCCGGTAGACGTCGTCGGCGCGGTCCGGGGTCAGCACGACTAGCGGGCGGGGCGTGCGTGAGGTGGAGAACGCGTCCACGCGGGCGATCTCATCGGTGCGGGCGAAGGGCAGCAGCGTGACCAGCAGGCCGTGGCTCTCCATGGTGCGGACCAGATGGCGGACCGGGCCCGGCCCGATCCCCCAGTGGTCGCGGAGCCGGCTCGCTGCGGCCTCCGGTGAGATCTCCCCGTCGGACGGGTCTTCGAGGTCGGGGAGGTCGACCGCCGGCAGTTCGACGCGCAGTTCCAGCGCATGCGCGAGCTCCCAGAGCTGTTCGGCGAACGCGATCGCCCGCGTCCGCTGCCCGACCCGGGTGCTGCGCAGGCTGCGGAAGTGCGCCGTGGACGCGTCCAAGCGGGTGTTCGGGCGGCCGGCGGCGAAGTAGGTGACGGGGACGCCGAGCAGTCGCGCCATCGTGTCGAGCAGATCCGGCCGGGGAGTGATGATGCCGGCCTCATACTGGCCGACCGCGGCCGCCGAGACGCTCAAACCGTGCGCGAGGGTCTGCTTGTTCATGTCGGCCAGCACGCGGGCCTGGGTCAGCCGGGCCGGGTCGAAGGCGTCGGCGACCCCTTCGGCGATGGAGGTCTCGAACAGGGAGGACTGCCCGGATCCGCCGGTGAAGCGAGGACCTCGCGGGCCCCGCCCCGAACGTCCACTCATGGCGTGTCGGACTTCGGGTTCGGGCGCGCACGCAGGGTGTGCCGGGCCACCGGCCCGCTGTTGAACGCGTCCTCGTCGAGAGCCGCCGGTCGCTGCGACGGGATTGTGCGCGACGTCGAGGTGGGTGCGCCGGACAGCGGGAGCTCACGGCGGAACTTCCAGTCCAGGCGATCGTCATCGGCGAGCTCGGCGTACCCGAAGTAGGCCTGCAGCAGCGCGCTGGGGTTGCTGGCATAGGCCAGGACCGCGACCCGGTTCCCAGCGCCGGCGATCTCACGGATCTCCGCGCAGTACTGCTTGATCCTGTCCTGCTCGGCGGTGGGCAGCTCCGCGACGATCTGCTGCCCGAGTCCCTGCTCCTCGAAACCGAGGGTCAGCTGCCCGCGATCGGCGCCGGGGGTGAACACGGCCCGCCGAGTGTCCGACACCGGGCTGCCGAACGCGACCTTATCGACGTTGGTGGTACTGCGCTTGCCGTACCGCCACGCGATCAGCGGGATACCGTTGATCACGGGAACTCGATACCGGGCCCGGTAGAGCTTGACCAGCCGGATGCCCTCGACGTCGTCGAGCTCGCTGGCCAGCAGCTCGGGAAGCTTGAGCCAGATCGGCCCGTAGGCGTCCTCACTCGGCAGACCCAGTCCGATGTGGTGGGTGGCCGCGGCGTCGTGGGCTTCGGCCAACAGCCGCGGCACCACCGCGCGGACGTACGGGCCGACCTCGCCAAGCACCTCGAGCGACCATGCGATCTCTTTAGTATCGCCCACGGCTCCACCTCTCACGGTTCATCAGGCGGGTTCAACATAGCACTATCGCTTTAGTCAGCTCGTCGGACGACACTCATGTCTCTTTGGTGTGCGCGCAGCACGGCTATCGGACGAGCTGGGTGGCGGCATTGTCCTGCCGCCCCGCTAACCCGCCGCCCCGCTGACGGTGGTTAGCGGCCGCGCCTTCCCAGCCCAGCTTCATCAAGCACCACTCGACCGACGACCCTCGACTGAGCTCTTCGATGACGGTGCGACGGCCGAGGCGGCGGGTCAGATCGTGCGGCCGGAACCCGACGGCGACCAGGCGACCGACGACGTCCGGGCGGGCCGGGTCGGCGCCCGCGTTCCACCACTCGAGGGCGAGATCCAGGTCCGAGCCGCACAGATCGGTCCACGCGCCGACGAGGAGGTCCGGGGTGTGTGGCGCGACCGGTACCTGCCGAGCATGGCGCAGGTCAACAACGGTGACCGGGACTGGGCCTACCTCGACACGCTGCACCGCGAGTCGCTCGACGAGCTACTGGCGACCCACGACGTGGGAGATGAGCTCGGCGACGCCGCCCGTGAGGAGCTCGTGGCGGCGTGGCATCACCTACCGCCCTGGCCGGACAGCGCCGAGACCATCGAGCGGCTGCGCACCAGGTTCCGGGTCGTCGCCCTGTCCAACGGCGGGTTCGCGCTGCTCGTGGCGTTGGTCAAGGCGGCCGGGCTCCGGTTCGACGCGATCCTGTCGGCCGAACTGGCCCGCGCCTACAAGCCGGCCCCGGGCCCGTACCGGACCGCCGCGGAGTTGATGGACGTTTCGCCGCATCAGGTGCTGATGGTCGCCGCCCACGGATGGGACATCGACGGAGCCCGTGCCGCGGGGCTGCGCACCGCGTTCCTCGCACGCCCGGGAGAGAAGGGGCCGCACCGACCGACACGGCGGGCTCGACCCTGAGTGACCTCGCCGCCAGCGACGGCGCGGACCTGGTTCAGCAACTCGGCTGCTGATTTCCCACCGCGTCGTCGACCCCCGGATTCCAGGCGAGCTGCGCGACGGGCGTTGTTCCCGAGGACATCGGCGACGCGCCCGCAGGTGGAGATGGAGTCCGGCCAGCGTGGTGCTAGCGTCCAGGCTCGGCGACACTGCGACGCCTGAATCCCTGCCGTACTGACCCACGCGACGCGCGGCACTCAACTGGGACAAGGTCCTCCGGGCCCGCAGCCGTCGTCGGACTTCGCTCGGCGCGCGCGTGGGGTTCGCCGGTGAGGACGCCTTATGCCCAGCAACCACCGCCGCAAGAGGGACACGCGTCGCCGCGCAGCCCGCCACGGGGAGCGCTACACCCGCGCACATCGCGTCAGCAGCCTGGCCGGGGCACCAGGGGACCTGCCGACCGGACCGGCCGAGGAACTCGACGCCACGGAATGGCAGCGTGACCTCTATCGGATCCGGGCCCTGCAGCAGGTGGTGGAGGGCCGCGGGTGGGTGAGGGCGTCGTACGCGCTCGAGGACTTCGACGATGACGGACACGCCACCACCGTGGACGTGTGCTGGGACTACCCGGCCGCCGTCGCCGCGCCGCCCGCCGTCCGTGATCAGCTTCCGCCTGACCTGCGCGAGGACGACCCGTGCGATCCCGAGTGCAGCGTGCAGTGGACCCCGGAGCTCGGGCTGGTGGCGCGGATCCGGACCGCCGGCAACTGGGGCGGCTGCGGTCTGCACCGAACCGACGTCCATACCGTGCCCCTCGACGGTTCCGCCGCGCTTCGGCTGGCGCGGCTGCTCGCCGCGGTGGAGCGCGCGGCCCGAGCGACCGATCCCGGCCCGTTGGTGGACTGCACGCTGCGAGGCGCCTGCGGCCAGCGGGCTGCGGAGCGCTCCGCCCATCGCGAACGGATCGACTCCTGGACGGGAGCGCTGGTCGAGGCGGCGCGGAACTTCTCCCCCGAGACGATGGCCGAGCTCTCGGCGTGGGAGGACGAGCACCTGGGCCGCACCGTCGGCCCCGACGGTGACACTGTCGGGACCAGCGACTGGCCGGGGTGGATTCCGCTGGTCGGCCCGCCGCCGTGGCACAGGGATCCCACCGCGGACGCTGCGGATCGTGATCCAGTGCCGGTTCCGGCACCGGACAACGACGGTGTGCCGATCGACCTGCTCCGCCCGGTGCTCGACCAGCAGAGCCTTTCGGCGGGCGCCCAGGGGCTGTGGGCGATGCTGGTGAGCTTCTACTGGTGCTGCGAGGACGACCGCACCGTCACCCAGCTCCACGAGCACGGACCCGACAGCACAACCGAGATCGACATGGTGCTGGGCGAGCTGACCGCGGCCGGGATGGTGACGGTCACCGCGCACGGGGTGGTCTCGATCGATCCGGACCATCTCGGGGTGATCGGTCCGCCGCAGGAGTAGCCGCCGGTGAAGCGCGCCCCCGTGCGGTCGGTGACGGCCGAGAGGATCAGATCGCTCACGCGACGAGGGCCGGCTCCGCTGCTTCGTGCACTCCGGTTGAGCGAGACCCCGAAGAGAGCACTACCAGCGCGCCGATCAGGACCGTCCTGGTTCGCCGGAGCTGTCGGTCTGGATCCGGGGTGCCGCCGCCGCGACGCCGCCGCTCAGGCCGCGTCGGCGTCGTCGTCCGTGACGGTGTTGCTGCCCTCGCCGGGGTCCCGGTCGTTCCCGCCGCGAGCACTGACCTCCCGCAGGATCGCCGAGACCCCGATCAGCACGGGCGCGAGACCGGCCGCGATCCACGGGTTGATCAGCAGCGCGGCCAACAGCATCGCGAGGATCACGACCGCGGTCGCGGCCCGGACGATCAACTGCGTGTTCGTGTTCACGGTTCCGGAGTACCGGCCGTGCTCCGTCGGCAGCAAATCCCGACCATGAGAAAGACGTGTCAAGCATGATTCATGGGAAATCGCGCCGAGCATGGTGGTCGTCGCCTATTCCGCGCTTCTGCAGATTGCACTCATGGCGCGGTCGGATGAAAGGGTGCCACAATTCGCAAGTCGTTGTACAGCTCTCTCAGGCCTTGTACCGCGCCGGTGTGGCCCCTGTTCGGATGTTGCACCCCCGTGTACAGTTTGCGGATCGCTCCGTAGACGTCACGCCAGACCTCGGCGTCGGCTTCCTGCCACGCTTTGCGGTTCGCACCGACCGCGGTCTGCCAGGCCTCGGGACTCTTCAGGTGTTCAGGTGGGCCGTCGAGGATCAGGTCGAGCCGGTTCCGCCGGACGTTCGCGATGGGGCGGTGTCGCCCCGCGCGCCGGGGATTGGATTCGATGACCTGGCGGTAGTTGTTGATCGCGGCCAGGACGCCGGCGGCGTCGGTGGTGCTGATCGACCACCGCCGAAGCCGGTCCACGGCCGCCAGGTAGTCCGCGTCGGGGATCTCGATCCCCGACGGTGTGGTGACCTGCTCGCGTAGGGCGGTCGCCGGCTGGTTGTAGACGGACAGGAAGTCGAGCTCGTGGTCACCGTCGAGCGGGTGGCGCGCGCAGCACAGGTCCTTGATCGTACGAAGCGGTCCTGAACCCAGCACCGCGCTGTACCCGACGATCTGGACGACGCCGATCTCCCACCAGCGTTTGCGGCGGAGCAGCGCATCGCTGGCTGAGCAGGGCCGTCGGGCGCGGTAGCTCGTGACCAGCTCCCGGTAGGGCGCGAGATCTCTGCTCAGCCGTGCACCGCGCGGCAGGGTGTCCGGCAGGATGAGCACCAGGCCGAGGTAGAAGGCCAGTTCCCCCAGCTCGGTCCAGTCGTCGATGGGCAGCCGGATGACCTCGATCGAGCGGGCGATCGCCTGTTCGACGGCCTCGCCGGCCGCATCCTCGGAGTGCACTCCGCGTCCGTGGACGACCCCCCAGGGTCCGACGCCGGGGAAGATCCCGTCGCGGTCAGGACCGTGGGTGGTCATACTGACGAGCGTGTCGGTCCTCACGCGCGGGGAGCAAGACCGGCGGCGCTGTGGATCATGACGGTTCGCGCAGATCATGGTGAACACCGCATCTGGCTTGCACGGCTGAGTCAGTCTGGCACAGCATCGTCGGTGTGAGTTCCGTCGACCGGTACGGTGGTGACCATGCCATGGCGGATCTGATCGACGATCTGGAGTCGGTGGCCTTCCACGCCATTCTAGCGGTCGACAGAGCGCAATCGGCCCTTGCCGCGCAGGGCCGTCTCCTAAGTATGTCAGACCTGCAGATTGCGCGGCCGGCCCCGCGCATTTCTGATCAGTGGTACTCGATCGTCGAGACGAGTGTTCAAACTCGGCGAGCGCCGGTTGGCGCCGTGGATAGCGGCGACGCGACACGTAAGACTCTTCTCGGCTGCGCGGCATTCTTTGCCCGTCAAGGCGACGATCTCGAGCGCGCCCTGAAGGTCGTATGGCTGACCTCTCGGATCACCGACCTCGTCACGCACGCACGCCACGAGAGCGCGTGCGTTACCGATGCATTCCTCTACGCGAGCGAAGCGGACAACCCGGTCGCCGCTCTTGACGAGGTTCTCACCACGTGGGAGCTGTCAGGTGATGGCGAGGTGAGTGCTACCGGCTCATCGGCTGCCCCAGATCCGGTCGACCCTGAAGCACCGTCAGCGGACAGGCTGTGCCAGATGTCCCCTCGGCTGAGGTGGCGACCGACCGTTGCCTGGCTGGATGAGGACCCGTCGGATACCTCACCGCCTCCGCGCAGCGATCGACGCCGATGGTGGGAGCCAGAGTCCGAGCCGCACATCGCTGATTCAGTAAAGGTTCGCGCTCAATTCGTCGAGCTGTCGCGTTTCTTGGGTTCGCAGCCGGTCGAGGAGCCGATGCCCTTTCGTGTCAAGTCAAGTCGACGGCTCCTGGTCGGAAACCTTGAAGAACCCGTAGTTCCCAGGATCCCAGTCTTCATTGATTCGAATCCTGAGGCGTTGGACTCTTCACTTGCTGTGCCTGCCGCGTCGGGGCAGGTTTGGATATGGGCAACCACGGCGTTGAGTTCGGTCCATTATGCGTATGGCTTGTATTTCGTCGACTGTCGCCCGACGCGGTTGGCGCCTGTCGTGAGCTGCGGACCGCGGCATCAGACAATGATTGCTCATCGAGCGCACAGTGCAGGTCGATCGCATCTTCGCGATGGCCGTGTGGGTGACGCTATCCGGTGCTTCAGGGACGCTCTCAACGTGAGTCGTGCTGCGGTCGATGATTTCGGAACTGCTGCTGCCTTGGCGGGAATCGCTCAGACTGCCCGTCGCCTAGGGCAGAATGACGAGGCTGCTCTTGCTGAGAAAGAACTGTGCCTGCTTCTCGGATCCGTGGCTTCGGCCACTCCGCTGGCGGGGGCTGGATTCGACGTTGCAGCCATCTCATCGTCGGACTTCCGGGTGCATGTGGAGGGAGATTCGGGATGTCTGACCGAGTGCTAGTCGGGCGATCGGCTTCGGCGGCATTCCGGTCGTCCTACTACGCCCGCCGGACGCCCAGACCCAGGTAAAGGAGTCGGCCGGGACCAGGACGCATCCCGCGCGCGATCGCGCGAGGATGTCAGCCTGGCTCGGGCCCACCGTGACGGTCTGATGTGACTCCATTGGCCGGCTCGCCGTGAGGAGGTGGAATGACCTCGGGTTCGGCGCGAGTCGGGCCCTTGAGAGCACGGCGCGGGCGCCGTTCCTGATCGCAGCCACCGGCGGCGACATCGTGCCGTACCGCCGTGGCGTCCCGAAGCTGTGTGCGATCGAGCTGGATCACAGGCGGTCGAGCAGTGCTCCAGCAATCAGCGCCGTCGCACGCGCGGCGAGCCGGGCTTCCTCATCGGTCAGCGTCGGCGGGGTGGGGCGACCGTGGCCGGTTCCGGACTCGTTGCGGAGTCGGTTGACCGCACACGCAAGTAGGAAGAGGCACTCCTCCACCTGTCGGTGGGGGTTCTTGTCAAGACCGGGAACCGACGGTGGCACCTTCATTCCCAGCGCGGTGAACGCTCCCGCGAGGGTGACCGGGAAGTTCCCAGACGGCCCCGACTGGGAGTATCCGCCGACCTTCTCGTTCAGGACGTGACGGGCGGTGGCCTCGTCGAGTTCCTTGCCCGATCCGACCTGCAGCGCGCCGTCGTTCGGGTTGAGGTTGATCCGCCGCACATAGCTGGCCAGCGCATCGGAGAGTTCGACTCCGGACAGGTTGTCAATGACCAGTAACCGGAGACTCCCGGACGCGTCGAGGTCATAACCGATTCGCTCGAAGGCGCTGCGCGCGCCGGTGATTCGCGTCTCGCCGGCATAGTCTCCGCTGGTGCTGAGGAACCGGTTGCTCGCCCGCAGCAGAGACACGATGTGTCCTGCGAACTTCAGTCCGGCTGCCGGATCGTGGTCGGTCGCGTAGATCATGACTTCTCTAACTCGCTTGGTTTTGCCGACCGTTTCCGATGTTTCCCGCGGGTCCCCCGGAGTCAGGCCTGCGCGCGCGACGGCATGACGGATCTGGTCGTGCGATGGGCCGACCTGGCCGAGCTCGGGGTCGAAGAATCCGCCGAGCGCTGAGCCCAGCTCTATGAGATCCACCGGTCAAGCACCTGCTTTCCGTGTCCGAGGGGGCAACCGAACAGCGTCTCAGACGTTCACGGCACCGGGTGGCTCTGTTGCGGTGTGTCGGGTGGTCCTCTCCGCCGCTGTCTGAAGCCTGCGCGCCCGTCCCCGAGATGTTCTGACCCCATTCCCCCTGAACCACCTGGCGGCTGCCGCGCTACCGACCGAGCTGGGTGACGGCGTTGTTCTCGAAAACGTCGTCGACGCGGATGTAGGTGGTGATGGTGTCCATCGAGCGGTGTCGGGTCTGGTGGGCGATCGCCCGGTCGGTCGCGCCGCGTAGGTGGGCGAAGGTGACGAACCCGGCCCGCAGTGAGTGCGCGCTGTACGGGCCGCCGGGCAGGTCGGCCCGCGCGGTCGCGGCCTGGACCAGGTCGTTGACCGACTCCGGGCGCAGGCCGGTGGTGGTGGCGCGGTTGCCGGTGCTGACCTTGCGCAGCACCGGTCGGTGGTGATGTCGGCGAGGGTGAGCCAGTCGTCGAGGGCGGTGAGCGGGCAGTGCTCGGCGATCTCGGCGCGCGGGATCCCGACGAGCTCGACGTCCTCGCCGGTCTGGTTGGTGTTCGATCGTGGCAGGGTGAGGACGCGGCCGCGGCGGCCGCTGCGCAGCTGCTGTTCGGAGCCGATGTGCTCGACGGTCAGGGCGGCGAGCTCGGAGCGGCGCAGCGCCCCGGAGAACCCGACCAACAGCAGGGCGCGGTCGCGGGCGCCGGCGAGGTCCGGTTCGTCGTCGCGGGTACGGAACCCGCGGGTGCGGGGGCAGGCGGCGACGGCGTGGTCGAGCAGCGGCGGCATCAGCGGTGCGGCCTGGGCGGGTGGGGCGCCGTGGGTGCGACGGATGCCCTCCCACACCGCGGTGACCCGGGCGGTGACCGCGGGGTCGGGTTGGTCGGCGGCGCGGTGCGCGGCCCGGATCGCCGAGAGGTGCTTGGCGATCGTGCCGGTGCGCATCCCGGCCTGGGCGCACGCGACCAGGTACCCGGACACCGTCGCGGGGGCGGCGGGCATCGGCTCGAGGTCGTGGCGGCGGCAGAACGCGGTGAACGCCGTCCACACCGAGCGGTAGCCGCGGCGGGTGTTCGCCGCCCGGGCCGCCGCGACGTAGCCGGCCTCCGCGGCGGTCAGCTCTGGCTCCCCCGCCGCGACCGCGAGCCCGGGGACGTCCGGTCGGACGCCCGACCGTGTGACAGCTGACGATCTCGGCTCGTCATCGTCCGATACCGCGACGGTGCCCGCGGGCAATGGTGTCGGCGGGGTGTCGGGCACGGACGGAGCCTAGCTGCTGCTAGCCGGGATTCCGTGGATGATCCCACCAAGCATTGCATTTGTTTCGTTTCGTTTCGTTCGGCATTCGGACAACTGTCGGAACCTGTCCGCTTCTGACGGATTGTCGCTTGTCTTGTCAGTGTGACGTACTTCAGTCTGTTATCATGTGCTCATGACAGAGCAGGTTGGTGGGTCGGATCGGGTTGAGGTTGTCGTCAACCGGGACGGCCGGGTCCTGATCCCTGCACAGGTCCGTCGGGATCTGGGTCTGGCTGCGGGATCGACGTTGCTGCTGTCAGTCGAGGACGGCCGGGTGGTGATGGAGTCCCGCGCCCAACTGGTCTCGCGGATGCGTCGGGAGATTGCCGAATCCTGGCAAGGCGACCCGACGGAGTCGGTGACCGATGAGCTGCTCGCCGAGCGGCGCGCCGAGGCGGCCACCGAGGACGCGCGATGAGCGCGAGCGTTCCTGCTGGTCGCTCCGGCCCCGCTGTCCTGGACGCCTCCGCGGTTCTGGCCTGGCTCCGCTCCGAGCCCGGTGCTGAGGTCGTCGACGAGTACCTCGACACCGCGGTGCTGTCCGCGGTCAACCTCGCCGAGGTTCATCAGAAGCTCGGCCAGCACGGCGTCGACGCCGACCGTGCAGTGACTCGGCTGCGCACCCTGGGGATCCGGATAGAGCCGCTCGACGCGGCCGACGCGATCATCGCGGCCAAGCTATGGCCGGCCACCCGCACGGCCGGACTGTCCCTGGGCGACCGCTGCTGCCTGGCCCTGGCCACCCGCCTGTCGGGCCCCGCGATCACCGCTGATATCGCGTGGACCGGACTGGATCTGGGCGTGACCGTCGTGCCCATCCGGTAGACACAGATCCCCAGCGCGGAGCGCACAGACCAGTGGCCCCTGACCCGTCGGGGCGGTCGACTAGATCAGCTGGCGTCGGCACCGCGATGGGAGAGCTCTGACCAGGACAACGACACCGGACCCGCCGGAAGGGCCCGACCGGGCCGTCAGCCTTGCTGACCTCGACCTCGGAGCCTGGTCGGCCGATGACGGGCTGGCATTCGAGGCGGCCGAGTGGATCCTCGGCGCCATGATCGCCAGGACGACTGCAGCCGACGCCGCCGAGCGCGCCACGCCAGTTCCGAACCAGGAACGGCTGGCTGCGCTCGACAAAGAACGCACTAGCTACGCCGCCGAACGACGACAGCTCAGCGTCCATGACCGGGCCCGGAACAACGCCGTCGTCGAACGGTATGGAGAGCTCGCCCGCCGCGGTCGACCCGACACCAATGCCGGCTGAACCCGATCATCGCGCGTTACGACTCGATCCCGGCCAGCACCAGCGTGTTTTCCGCCAGCAGATCCCTGCCGGACATCGCCCTGACCACGCCAACCCACGCAAGCCGTAACTGACGACAGGTCGATCGACGCCGGCAGCGACTCCGGGGCTCGACGAGTGTTGGTGCCCGATCTGGTTGACGAGCTGACCGAGGTCCTGCGTGAGGGCGAGGAGCTGCTGATGACCCTGGCCGCGTGGGAAGGGAATCGCGACGGGCCGGGCCCGTTCGCGCTGCCCGCCCCGCTGGCCGGGCGCTGTGCCCTCGACGCGCTGTACCGGATCCGGACGTCCTCGCCCCCACCCAGACCCCTTCAGAGATGTTCGACCGTGGCACGCAGGTCGGCGCCCAGCTGCTGGCCGGCGGGCGCTACGAGCACATGTCACTAAGCGCGGTGGCCATCGCCGGCGCCGCCCTCGACGTCCTCGCCGCCGCCGCGCTCGGGCCCACCGTCGCGGCCCGTCCCGACACCGAACTCGCCAAGGCCATCGCCGTCGGCGCCACCCCGGCCCACGGCCACCCGCCATCACCCCGCGGCACCATCGAACGCCTCGCACGCCTGCACGGTATGCAGAGCGCTCGGCTGAGCCTGATGGCCCGGTGGCAGGGATGACAGGATCAGTCAATCGTGAGCGAGATCGTGCGGGTCAGGTGCTGCGGCTGGGAGTGGGTGGGAGCCGACCGGGCCCACTGCTGCCGCCGCTTCGGCGGCTGCGGGGCCGTCTTCGACGACGCCAAGCTCTGGGACACGCACCGGCCGGCCGGGACGTGCCTAGATCCTCGAGAGCTGGGGCTGGTCCAGACGAAGAACGGCATCTGGCGGCGTCGCCAGGACTAACTACTCCGCCCACAAGCGGAGACCACCGATGATGATGGGTGCAACTGCGCTAATCAGACTGTCATAAGATTGATTAGCGGCTAAGGCGATAGATCGGTCGGAGCGCCCAGCGAACACCTTCGGACGACTGGCCCGGGCCGGCGAGTGGTGAGCGACCGTCCGAGTTCTCAGCGGCCCGTCAGCGATGTCATCGCCGTCCTGGACCACCGCATCGATGCGCTGCCGGCCGCGGGGAGGGCGCGCGCGATCAGTCACGCGTCGCAGGCCCGACAGGCACCGGTTAGTGCCTACGCATCGCCTGGCCCGCTGCCCCCCAGTCGACGCCGAGTTCGCCCTTCTCCTTGAAGATCCGCTCCCACCACGACCGGTGTTCCACGTACCAGGTGACCGTCTCGGCCAATCCAGAGTCGAAGTCGTGCACCGGACGCCAGCCCAGCTGGGTTTCGATCTTCATCGGGTTGATCAGATAGCGACGATCGTGGTTCGGTCGGTCCAGAATGTGTTCGATCCACTCCGCCGGGTCCAGCCCCAGCGCAGTCACTACGCGATGCACCATGTCCAAGTTGGTGACTTCGTGGCGGGCGGAGATGTCGAAAACGGGCAGGAGAGCGGGGTCTGTCGCCGCCTGCGCTGGTGTCGGCGGCAGTTCGGCGTGCAGCACGCGGTGTACGGCGGCGCAGTGGTCGGTCACATGGAGCCAGTCCCGGCTCTGGAGGCCATCTCCGTAGACCGGCACCCTTCGGCCGCGCAGACAGTTTGTCACCGCCAGCGGGATAAGTTTCTCGGGCAGCTGGTACGGACCGTAGTTGTTCGCGCAGTGCGTCATCCGGATGTTCAGCTCCGGATAGGTCTGCATGTACGCCCGTACCACTTGATCCCCGGCAGCTTTGGTCGCACTGTACGGCGTCTTCGCGTTCAGTGAGGAGCCTTCGGTGAACCACTTCTTGCTCGCTGGTAGTTCGCCGTACACCTCGATAGTCGACACATGGACGTGCGACCGCACCGGCACCAGACGGCTACACTCGGCCATCACCTGCGCGCCAAGCGCGTTCGATCGCATGAACACGCTCGGCCCCAGGATCGCGCGGTCGTTGTGCGACTCTGCCGCGAAGTTCACAACGTAATCAGGCCGGTAGCGGCGGTAAATCGCCTCCATGACGATAGGATCGGCAATGTCGGCTTGTTCAAAGACCACGCGATCGGACACCGGATTCAGATTCGCTCTATTCCCAGCGAAACCCAAGTAATCCACGGCCACCACTTCGGCGTCGGCGGACTCCCACTCCAGCAGACGGTGCACGTAGTTCGCGCCGATAAATCCGGCGGCTCCGGTCACGAGGTACACGGCCATAACTGCTCCCGGGAAGGCTCAAGGGCGGGTTCGAGGCGAGGTCTTCAGGACGAGGGCGCGGGCCGCTCCCCGTACCTCTCCGTGAGGTGGTCTGCCAGAGCGACCGCGGTCCGGTGCCGGTAGATGTCCGAGACTCGGAGGCGGGGGTCGATGCGCACCATGGCCCGGATGGCCTTCATTGAGTCTCCACCCTTTGCGAAAAAGTCGTCGTGGTCATCCAGCTGATCGGCTCCCAAGACGTCCCGCCACGCCTCAACGACCAGTTGCTGCCACGACCCAGGCGGGGCGGATTGCCGCACCCGCGCCCGTGACGGAGGCGCCCCCGGCGACCGCAATGACGCCAGCGCCCGGCGATCGATCTTGCCGTTCCCGTTCAGTGGCAGCGCGTCCATGATCTCGACAGAAGCGGGGACCATGTGCTCCGGAAGCCGCTCCCGGAGTTCTTGGAGGATCGACGTGCCGTCCAGCACTTCGAGGTGCTGGGCTGTTACATACCCCACCAGAGCCGCCCGACCGTGCGGAGCAGCCCGCGGCACCACGACCGCCCGCTTGACTCCCGGGTGAGCAGCGAGGGCCGACTCGACATCGCCCAGTTCAACTCTGATCCCATTGATCTTGACCTGAAAGTCCCTCCTACCCAGGATCTCGATCAGACCGTCGCAAGAGAATCTCGCCATGTCGCCCGTGCGATAGAGCCGCTCCTCGGGACGGTCGCGGTAGGACCACGAGACGAACTTCTCCCTTGTCTCATCCGGGCGGTCTAGGTAGCCCCGGCCCAGGCCAGCCCCTCCGAGACACAGTTCGCCGGCCACCCCGACAGGCACGGGCATCATCCGGTCGTCGAGAATGAAGGTCCGCTGATTGGCCAGTGGCCGGCCGTAGGGCAGATGTCCTCCGTCCCACGGCGCCGACGGATCGGCTTCAAAGGCCGTCGAATGGATAGACGCTTCGGTGGCACCTCCGAGCGCAACGAACTTCAGCCGGGGGGCTGCCTTCCGGAAGCGGGCAGGCATCGATGCGGCCACCCAGTCGCCGCCTGTCAGCGAGAGTTCGACTGGGAGGGGTCGTCGGTCACCTGCGACCTCGACGAAGTCGAGAAACAGGTCCATCAGCGGCGGCGCGGAGTTCCAGACGGTGACCCGGTGGCGGTGCACGAGCTCCAGCCAGGAAGCTGGGTGATGGCCCGCGTCGGGCTCCGGGATCACAACCGTTCCTCCGGCCAGCGTGATACCGAGGAACTCGTACACCGACATGTCGAAGCCCGGGGAGGACAGCGCGAGGACAGCGTCGTCGGGACCAATGTCGAATCTAGTGTTAAGGTCGACGAGGTTGTTGAGCACCCCGCGGTGGCGCAGCGCGATCGGCTTCGGCGTCCCGGTGGACCCCGAGGTGTGGATTACGTAGCACAGGTTCTCCGGGCCGACCTCGGTGACGGGGTTCTCCTGACGGATCCCTGGCTGGCCCGACAGCTCGTCGATCAGGAGACGGTGGCGTACGCGGACGGGGAGGGCCTCGGCGAGCGACCGGCTGCTAATCATGATCGAGCAGTCAGTACCGAGGATCATGCTCTCCAGCCGGGCCCGGGGGTATCTCGGGTCCAGAGGAACGTATGCGCCGCCCGCCTTCAGCACCGCTAACAAGGTCACCAGGAGGTCCGGTGTGCGCTCGAGGTGGACGGCCACCCGAACGTCCGGTCCCACTCCCAGATCAATCAGTCGGTGGGCCAGTTCGTTCGCCTGACTGTTTACCCGGCCAAACAGCCACGACTCTTCGCCGAATACGGCAGCCACGGCCTCGGGGGTAGCGGCGGCCCTTGCCTCGAAGGCCTGGTGAATGCAGACGTCGTCTGTGAGACGTCGGTCTGTCCCGTTCCACTCCAGTAGGAGTGTGTCGGCTTCCCGGTCCGTGAGGATGTCCAGCCGGCCGACAGGATCGCACAAAGCCTTGGCCATACGGCCCAGTAGGACCTCGAGGTGGCCCGAGATGCGGTCGGCGAACGCATTGTCGAAACGGGAACCGTCAAGGCTGATCTCCGCCCTCGACGCCGCCACGTCTGCATGAACGACCATTTCACAGCCGGCTTCGAAATTGCCAACGCTGCCAGGCCCCTCCGGGTTACCGGTGAACGAGACGGCGATGGCTCCAAGCGTCAGATCCGGCGGAGGGCCTGCCGCCGGAGAGAGGGTGAGATTCTCGAGCAGACGACTAGTACTTTCGTCACCGGACACGACGACGGACACCTTGCCAGTGCCGTCGAGTACCTCAATGGAGACTCGGTCCAGACCCGTGTAGCGGTGGACGAGGACCGCGGTCGCCACAATCAGGAACGACCGGCGAGAGCTCTCACCGACAGCTGCAGAGAATGTGATGTCGACTGAACGGGTTAGCCGCTCGCCCAGCTGTCTAGATCCTGGTCGCGGGCGTAGCCCCAATGCCGAGGACAACGGGAACGAATCGGTTGAGGGTAAGGTGTTGGACAGGGGGTCAACGAACGTCATGGCCTGAGCAACCTTTCCGATCGGGCCGTCTATACGCGGTCGACTGGGACCGGAAACCGCAGGCACAGGGCGGTCACGCGTTCGCGAACCGCGTCCCGTCGCGTCGCGTCCAACTCATAGAGCGTCGGCGTTAGCATTCGCACCTGCGACAGCACTTCGTGCACGAGCCCCGCACACATGCGGATCTCGGAGGGTTGCATACCGCGCTGCGCGAGAATGTTGGTGCCGAATCGCAGACCACCTGTCACGGTCGGTGGCAGTAGGTCGCCGGGGATCTTGTTGCGGTTGCCGAGGATTCCGCATTCCTCCAGCGCCTGCTCCGCCACGATTCCGGTGAGCCCGGCGGCCTGGGCGTCGACTAGGACCATGTGGTTGTCGGTACCGTCGGTTAACACCTTGTAGCCCAGCGCTTGGAGCTCGTCCGCCAGGGCCTTCGCGTTGTCGACGACGCGTTTCATCGTGGCGTGGAAATCGCCGCTAGACGCAATGGCCAGGGCTCGCGCCTTGGCCGCGATCGAGGACGGGTCCGGGGTCCCCTGGAAGCCCGGGAAGACGGCGCGCTGCATGAGCTGCCACAGCTTGGTCCGTCCATCGGAGCAGGTGCGGAGATAATCCTCACCGAGCAGGATCAACCCGCCCCGGGGGCCAGCAAGCTGCTTGTAGGTGCTGGTTGTCGTGATGTGGGCGCGATCGATCGGGCTCGGATGCAGCCCCGTGGCCACCAGGCCCGCGATGTGCGAGATGTCGGCGAGAAGGAGTGCGCCGATCTCGTCGGCGATGTCCCGGAATCGGCTGAAGTCGATGTACCGACAGTAAGCGCTGGCCCCCGCGATGATGACATCCGGCCGGTGTTCCAAGGCCCGGTCACGTATCGCCCCGTAGTCGAGCGTGCCGTCCGACCCGACCCCGTAGCGGGCTACATCGTAGTATTTGCCGCTGACAGAGGCGCGGGCGCCGTGTGTCAGGTGTCCGCCAGCATCGAGATCGAGCGCAAGCAGTCGGCCTCCGCGGGGAAGCAGCGCAGCCAGGACCGCCAGATTGGCCGAGGAGCAGGAATGCGGCTGCACATTGGCGTACCGGGCTGCAAAGACCCGTTTTGCCCGTTCGACGGCGAGTGTCTCGATCGCGTCAAAGTGGACGGCGCCCGGGTGGTAGCGGGCTCCGGGATAGCCCTCGGCCGTAACACTCGAGAGAACTGTGCCGTTCGCGCAGAGGACGGATGGCGGGGCCAAACTGGCGGACGCGACCATCGATAGGCAGCCGGACTGGTAACGCGCTTCGGCATCCAGCAACGCTCCGAGATCCGGATCATCCCTTGTCAGCACATGCCAGCCCGTCTCGGCTACGGACCGGGTTGTAGGAATCACTGATTGCCCAGTTTTAAGCACGGAGAGTTCCTTACATGCGACGATCTCTAAGGCTGCCCGGGAGGGCACCGACGCTCTCAGGGGGTCGAGCCAAACCTCCGTTCCAGCCAGACGTCGTCCACGTACTCAGTCGGAACGTGAAAATCGATCTCCAGCTGACGCAGAAAGGAACTGATGACGTAGGTTCGGCTGGGCGCATATCGCCGGGCGGTCTCCACCAGGCCCGGAACATCCAGGCACTGGGTCTCACTGACAACGAGCGCGTCCGCTGCCTCCGCTCCGGATGACACGGTGTATCTGCCGGGGATTGATGTGACCACGGGCATCACGGGGTGGCCAAGCGTGCTTCGCTCCAGTAGCGACTCCAGCCGCAGCCGACTCGACTCCCGGAACGGTGAGTGGTACGCCTGGTGGGCAAGGGCGCGGTCCACGATCTGGAGGTCCGCGGGGCCGTGGGTGCGTGCGGATTCCAATGCTACGCGTAGACCGGACACCATGATCATGCGCCCGGCACCACCGAGCACCGGACCGTAGTCGCACGAGACCGTCATGCGGTCCGGCTGTTCGTAGTACCGCCAGTCCTCCGACGCAGGAACGAACACGAACCCGATGGCCTCCTCTCTGTCGACATCCTGAAGGTGTCTCTCATAGAGGAACTTCACCACTAATTCGGTCGTAATAGCGCCTGACGCGCGCAGCGCTGCGAGTTCCCCCAAGGAGATGCCCCCGTAAAGGGCGGCCGCACCGTGATCCTCCTCAAGAGCTCGTGCTACGGCAAGCATTCCGGCCAATTGTCTCAGCCAGCGGAGGAACACCGGGTGAAGATGCGGGACTTCGCCGCCTATGAGCCAATCCATGGGTATGTCAGCAGAATTGGCGAACTCTTCATATATAAACCGCGCGACTGTCGAACCTTGAAGCAGGGGTTCGTACACGCGGAAGTCTTCTGTGGCATCAGCAGGCCCGAACAAGAAAAAGTTGTGCAATTCGATCTCACCGTTCGCTCTCTGTAGGCATCAGCGCTGCGCTACAATTTGCTCGCTGCTCGGCGATCGTTTAGACGCCCTAATGGCTAGCGACAGCAGCGCTAGGGCGGTTATCCCCAGGGCCGCAGCGACAGTCGGCAGATGTCCGGCTCCTACGCCGCTCACAGTCAGACCCCCGACGGCCCCGCCTAGGGCGACCCCGAGGTACGTCCCTGAGGTATTGAGCGCCAGCGCCTGGGCGGCGGAAGGTCCGGCAAGTAGATAGAGGCGAGCCTGGATGGCCGGAGAGTTCCAGAAGGCCACGCCTCCCCAGATCGTGCCCACAACGACGAGAAGGGAGAACGGCAGGGGGCGGGCGAACCAAAGCACCCCCTGCAGCACCATGATGCCGATGAACAGACTGATTCCGGCGACCAGACATCGATCCGGTCCCCACCGGTCAGTGGCTCTGCCCCCAGCCCAGATACAGACGATGCCGGCGAATCCAGAGAGACTGAACGCAAGCGCACGCTGCTCCACACTGGCGCTGGTCACCGCGTCGAGATACGTGGCCATGTAGGTGAGCATCATCATCGAACCGGTCATAAGGACGCAGTTGGCGAGAATCCCGAGCGATACGGGAGCGCTGGCCAGTGCGCGCACCTGCTCGCGAATGCTCGGCGTCTCACCGGCCAGGGCGATCCCGCGCTCGAGAGTCGCGAGCAGGAAGAGCAACGCCACGATACCGGCCATCGCCATCGCGAGGAATGTAGCCCGCCAGCCGAGGTGGCCGCCGATGAATGTTCCAATTGGGACCCCTGCCGCGATCGAACCCGTGACGCCCAGCGCCACCACGGCGACGTACCTGCCAATATGGCCCTCCGGGGCCCGTTCGGCGGCAAAGGCGAACACTGCCGGGGTTGAAGCCGCGGCCGCGAGTGCCGCCAAAATCCGCACGGCCACCAGGAAACCGAAGCCGTCGGCCGTGGCCGCCATAAGATTCGCCGCAACGAAGATCACGAAGGCGGCGGTGAACAGGTGCCTGCGGGGCACCCGTGCCAGCGTCACTCCGGCGATGGGCGCGGCCAGGGCCACCGTTAGTGAGAAGACTGTCACCAACTGGCCGGCCTGCGCTTCGCTGACCCCCAGATCTCGGGCGATCTCCGGCAAAACTCCAGCGATGACATAATCGTCGGTATAAAAGACAAACGCCGCGGCAAGCAGCGCGAACAGCCACGCGGGCACCACTAATCTCCTTGTGGAAGTAAATGTAGCCCGACTGCAGGAGAGTCAGGCCGGCGGGTAGCCGTCGCGTCCAGCCACCAGGACCGAGCGCACATGCGCCCGCAACGTCCTGCGAACACGTTCGTCGTCGAGCGATCCGTGCGGTGTCACCGCGTCAAGGATTAGTCCGCCCACGACCGCGATGAGCCGCTCCGCCTCTTCGGCTGGCTCAGGCACGTCGAGGACCTCCAGCGCATGCGTGATCACTTCTCGCATGTCGGCGGCCATTTTCTCGGTCACTGGGCGGAAGATCGGGTTCACCCGCGCCGCGACAATGAACTCGATCAGCACGATTGACTCAACACGTCGTTCGTTGTCGAGCGGGAGCAACTCCTCCACCAAGTCCTGCAGAGCGTCAGCCGCACTTTCATTGTCGAGTCCAACCAGCATGTCGGTCGAGTACCGCGTGAGTCTCTTTCCCATACGATCGCCGACTTCGGTAACCGCTGCAACGAGAAGATTACGGTGATCATCGAAGTAGTGGCGAACCGATCCAATGTTCAGTCCCGATTCGGCAGCAACCTTACGTAGCGAGAGACCCGTGATTCCTTCGGCGGCCAACAGCCGAAACGCCGCCTCAATGACTTCACTGCGACGCTGTTCGAGGTCGATGCGAGTCGGCATTTGCTGAGTCTATCACAGGTGTGACAACTAGTAGACGCCAGTACTGGCCAGCCCCGGCGGAGGGCTTGGCGGGGCCGACCGAACAGCGGATGCAGAACGGACCTCGCGCTCGACGGACGGCCTCCATCACGGAGCTCCACCGTAGCTGCTCCGCCGAGACGCAACACCGGGCCCGGTGCTGCTCAGCAGCATCAGCGCGCGACGCGCTTCTCGTCCCACACCGGACTTGGCGACTCGTAGACGGTTCCGTCGGAGCCGAAGACCAGGAACCGGTCAAACTCCCGAGCGAACCACCGGTCGTGCGTGACCGCGAGCACCGTGCCCTCGAAGCCGCGCAGTGCGTGCTGCAGCGCCTCGGCCGAGACGAGGTCGAGGTTGTCGGTGGGTTCGTCCAGCAGGAGCAGTGTGGTGCCGCCGAGTTCGAGCAGGAGAATCTGGAAACGCGCCTGCTGCCCTCCTGACAGCAAGTCGAACTCCTGCTCCGCAGCGCCGGCCAACTCGTAACGCGCCAGCACCCGCGAGGCCGCATCGCGGGGCAGCCCCTCCCGGCGCTCGTCGCCGCGGTGCAGAATCGAAACAAGCGTTCGGCCGGCTAGATCAGGCCGTCCATGGACCTGTGCGAACCAGCCGGGCCGCACCCGCGCACCTAGCCGGGCCACCCCCTCGTGCGAAACGGGCTCGATCGGAAGGTCGCCCACCGGCTCGTGCTCGGGCTCAGGAGCACTGCCGCCAGCTGCGAGAAGGCGCAGGAAGTGCGACTTGCCCGAGCCGTTGGAACCGAGCACGGCTACTCGGTCGCCGAACCGCACCTCGAGGTCGAACGGCTCCATCAGCCCGGTGAGTTCCAGGCCGGAACAGATCACGGCACGCTTCCCCGTACGTCCGCCGCGCAGCCGCATCGCCAGACTTTGCTCGCGCGGCTGCGCGGGCGGCGGACCGGCGCTCTCGAATCTAGCGAGACGTGTCTGGGCGGAGCGATAGCGCGAGGCCATGTCCGAGTTGTAGGAGGCCTTCTGTTTGTACATCTGCACCAGGGACTTCAGCTTGGCGCGCTCCTCGTCCCAGCGGTTGCGCATCTCATCGAACCGCTCGAACCGGTCAGCCCGCGCCTGCTGGTAGCTCTCGAAACCGCCCGGGTGCACCCAGGCGGTGTTCCCCGCGGCCCCGAGCTCGAGCGTGATGATGCTCCTCGCCGTGCGCGCCAGCAGCTCACGGTCGTGACTGATGAAGAGGACGGTCTTCGGCGTTTCCACGAGACGCTCTTCCAGCCATCGCTTACTGGGGACATCGAGGTAGTTGTCGGGCTCGTCAAGCATCAGGACCTGATCGGGCCCCCGCAGAAGCATCTCCAGGACGAGCCGCTTCTGCTCGCCGCCGGACAGCGAGTCCACCTGCCGCTGCCCGCACCGGTCGAACGGAAGGCCGAGCGCCTCAGTGGTGCAGACGTCCCACAGGACCTCGACGTCGTAGCCGCCCGCGTCGCCCCAGTCGGCCAGTGCGGCCGCGTAGGCCATCTGCGCCTTAGTGCCTCCATCCTCCTCCATGGCGGCCTCTGCCGCGTTCACGGCGGCGGCGGCCCGGCGGATCCGGGGGTCTGTCACCGACAGCAGCAGATCGCGCACTTGGTCGCCTTCACGGGCAACGAACTGCCTCATGACCCCCAGGCTCCCGCCCCGGCTCACCGCTCCACCGTGCGGCACCAGGTCTCCAGCGATGATCCGAAACAGTGTGGTCTTGCCGGATCCGTTGGCCCCGATCAGCGCGACCTTGGCACCCTCCCCCACCCGGAACGAGACCTTGTCCAGCAACACCCGACCGTTCGGCAGCCCGTAGGAGACAGAGTTTACGTCGATATAGCCCACAGCCTGGCAACTTATCACAGGTGTGCTAGACGGTCTAAGGACTTTCAGTCACGCCCGACGCCGCCGGACAGTGCGAACTCCCGGATGCTCTTCGCCACATATTCTATCTTTTCAAGACTTAGACCGGGATACACGCCGACCCAAAAGGTGCTCTCTGTAATAACGTCGGCATTTGCCAGATCGCCAGAAACTCGAAAGTTGCGCCCAATATATGCGGGATGGCGGGTGAGATTTCCACCAAAGAGTCGACGAGTGCCAATCTTGCGACTCTCCAGGAATGTCACCAGATCTTTTCTGCTGAAGGCGGCTTCGGGCAGTACGGTCAAAATGAACCCGAACCAGCTGGGGTCGCTTCCCGAAGTCGGCTCCGGCAACAACAGCCCCGGGAGTCCGTCCAGCGAATGCCTCAGATGGTTCCAGTTACGGCGCCGCTTGTCACCAAATTCCGACAGCCTCCCGAGCTGACTCAAACCGAGCGCCGCCTGCAGATCGGTTGTCTTCAGATTATAGCCAATCTCTGAAAAAATGTACTTGTGATCGTAGCCTTCCGGAAGCGTTCCGAGCTGGTAACCGAAGCGCTTGAAACAGGTGTTGTCCTGTCCGGGCTCGCACCAGCAGTCACGACCCCAGTCGCGCAGTTGCTCTACCAGCCGGGCCAGTTTCATATCATTGGTCAGCACACATCCACCCTCACCGGTGGTGATGTGGTGGGCCGGGTAGAAGCTGACGGTGGCGAAATGCCCAAAGGTGCCGGTGAGCTGACCCTGGTGCGTTGATCCGACGGCATCGCAGTTGTCCTCGACCAGGAACATGTCGTGATTGGCAGCCAGTTGGGCAATCTCCGCGACCGGGAATGGATTGCCTAGCGTATGCGCAATCATAATCGCCCGGGTACGAACCGTAATCGCGGCCGCTACGCGATCCGCTGTGGTGTTGTAGGTAGCCAGATCGACGTCGACGAAAACGGGAATCAGGCCGTTCTGGATAATCGGATTCACCGTCGTCGGAAAGCCGGCCGCAACGGTGATGACCTCATCGCCCGGACGTAACCGCCGGTCGCCAAGCTGCGGCGAGCACAAGGCCGACAGGGCCAGCAGATTGGCCGACGACCCCGAGTTCGTCAGATGTGCTTTGCGCACCCCGAAAAACTCTGTCAGGCCACGCTCGAACTTGCGCGCTGTATACCCAGCGGCGATCCGCATTTCCAGTGCGGCCTCCACGAGGGCCACCCGGTCGTTCTCATCTAGGGCAGCGCCGGACGGCCAGATCGGCGTGACGCCTGGAACGAACTGTTCAGTGACAGCGCTCCGGTCGTACATCCGTGTTAGCTCAAGAATTGAGTCTTTGTGGTTTCCGGCTGGCATGCTGTCTCCTGATGGTCAGCTGTGAGTGGGCAGGCGCGGACTGTCAGTCCAGGCCGTCGAACGCCGACATGGGGACGGCCGCCTTCACCAGCGTCTCGGTGTACTCCGCCTCTGGATCCGACAGGAGGGTGATCGCGCCGCCGACTCCGAATGTCGCGGCGCTCCTCTCTAGGACCAGCGTCCTGATCACGACACTCAGGTCTGCACGGCCGTCGAGTGAGACCCAACCCAGGATCCCTGAGTAGATGCCTCGGGGCTCCTCCTCCAGCGCCGCCAGGATCTCCATGCTGCGCAACTTCGGGGCGCCGGTCATGGACCCGGGTGGAAATGCCATCCGGATGCAGTCCACGGCAGTAACCTCCTCCCGCAGCCGCGACTCGATCGTGCTCACCATCTGATGGACCGTAGAGAAGGCATGCACGCCGAACAGTTCGACAGGCCGTACGGACCCGATCTCGGAGACGCGGCTGAGATCGTTCCGCATCAAGTCGACGATCATGAGATTCTCTGCGAGCTCCTTCTCATCGATCGCGAGTTCGCGCCCCAGCGCCACGTCCTCGGCCTCTGAGGCGCCCCGTCGTCTAGTTCCCTTGATCGGACTCACCAGCACACGCCGGTCCCCGGAGATGGTCATGAACCGCTCGGGCGAGGCGGACAAGACGGAGAACTCGGGGTTCCGCAGAAAGGCGCCGTACGGCACCGGGCTGGCGGACCGGAGCTGGTCGTAGGTCGCCGATTCATCGAACTCACCGGCTATCCGCGCGGTATTCGTCAGACAGAGTTCATAGGACTGACCGCTGGTAAGATAGTCCTGGCACCTTACGATCTTGGACAGATATGCCGCCTTGCTGTCCCGAAACGAGACATGCCCCGATCTCACAGGAGGTGGGGATCCGTTGTCGCGGAGCGGCGCTGCCCGCACCTCCTCCACCATGCGGGCAGCGCTCTCGAACCACACCTGCCCCGCCGCCTGTGTCCCCAGGCCGGGACCGGAAGCGGCCAGCAGGTACACATGGCCGTCCCGGTGGTCAACGACTACATAACGGTTGGTGAGCAGGAACCGAGCGTCGGGTAGCCGCGAGTGTTGGGAGACAGTCATGCCCTCGGTGACCGCGCGCAGCTCGTATCCGAAGTAGCCGACGAAGCCGGGCCGGAACTCGAAGGGCAACAGGTTTTCCTCGGCCACCCGCACGACGCTCTGCTGATCCTTGAGGAAGGTAAAGATATCGGTATCGACGTGCCGAACCGTGCCGTCGTGGCCCGTCACCGTGGTGCGGCACTCCGCCAGCCGGTAAGTGACGGTCGTCGTGGTGGCGCTGGGGAAGCCCCCGAGCACCGAGAACCGCCCCTCGCCGACATCGGAGCTGTCCAGCCAGAAGGCCTCCGCCGACGAGCCGCAGAAAGCGTGGAACAGGGCCTGCGCGTCGACTTCGCCTTCTAGGCGCACCCAGGCGCAGTCGACCGCGCCGCTAGCTCCGAGAGGCTCGTCTTGAGACTGCTCGTCGCCTCTGACGATCTCCACGAAGTTTCGCAGTAGCACTCTCCCGTCGTCGCTAAGGATCGACTCCGGGTGGAACTGCACACCCCACACCGCCCGGCCGCAGTGTCGGATCGCCATCGCGACGCCGTCCTCGTCCTCAGCTATGACCTCTAACGGCGCCTCGACGCCCGATACAGCCAGTGAGTGGTATCGAACGGCAGAGAACACCTCGTTCATCCCTCGGAAGAGGCGGTCACCGTTGTGATACACCCGGGAGGTCCTCCCGTGCATGATCCGGGGCGCGGGCCCGACCTTCGCCCCATAGACGCTGCCGATCAGCTGATGGCCGAGGCAGACGCCAAGGATTGGCTTGTCAACCGATGTCACCACCGTGCGGGAGATGCCCACGTCGCCCGGCACATCAGGGTGACCAGGACCTGGCGATATCACGACCCCGTCGAACGTCTCCAAGACCTCCGGCGAGAGCGGGTCGTCGTTCTTCACCACGACGCATTCGACACCTGGTATCTCACTCAGATACATCCAAATATTGTGGGTGAAGGAGTCGTAGTTGTCGACGAGAAGAATGCGCGTCATTGGTTCCTCCCAACAACCCCTGCGCCAAGCAGCGCGGGCAGCTTATGCCTCATGATCTTTCCGCTGGCCGTTCTGGGGATCTCTGGAACTAGCGTCCAACGCTTCGGTACGCGGAAGGGGTCGAGGTCGCGACGGAGCCGCTCCCGGAGCTTGGTGGGCCGGAGGTCCGCACCGTCGGCTGGGGAAGTGAGCACCACGAGTGCGGTCAAGGTGGAGACCCCTTCGACCAGGGGTGCGAGCACCGCGCAGTCCTCGATGCCGGCGTCGCCGCGGATGGCCGACTCGATCTCTATCGCAGACACAGAGATTCCGCCGACGTGCACGAAGTCGTCCGCGCGGCCGACCACGACGAGGCCGCCGTTATCGGCCCAGTACCCGTAGTCCTTCGTCTCCAGCCAGCCGTCGGACAGAAGCGGTTCTGGTCCGTTCGCTGTGATTGCGGTGGCTGGAATGGTCGGGCCGGATACCCACACCGAACCAATCTTGTGCTCGGACCCCCCGGCCGGCAGCGGCCTATCAGGGTCAGCGCGCAGTGCAACATCGTATCCCGGGCAGACCCGGCCCGCCGTGCCCGCGGCCTGCCGTGCCAGGCCGTTCGCGCAGAAGGCGTTGCCGACCTCCGTGGAGCCGATCTGGTTCAAGACTGGTACCTGCCACCGGTCTTCGATTCGCGCCGCCACAGCGTCAGGCAGGGGCTCGCCCGCAGAAACGACTGCCCGCAGGCTTGCCGGAGTATCGATGGCCGAGCTTTCGATGTGATCAGCGAGTCTGGCAAGCGCCGAGGGTACGGAGAAGGCCACGGTCGCGCCGTACTGGCACAGCGCGTCGGCGAACGTCACCTCGTTCCTGCGCTCTCGGCTCAGCACCACCGACGCTCCACTGAACAGCGGGTAGACGAATTGGTTGTTGAACCCATACGTAAAGTAGTACTGGGACAGCGACACGATGATGTCCGTTGCCTGCAGGTCCAGCCCGTCCGCGCCGCAGACGGCGTCGTGAAAGAAGGGCAAGTCGGTGCTCGCATGGGCGACCGCCTTGGGATTTCCTGTAGTTCCAGAGCTGAAGAGGTAGTAGCGCGACGCTCCGGAAGCTGCCCAGTCCCTCTCGTCCCACTCGTGGACACCCGTCTCCGGGAGTTCGCGCCTCTCCACGAGCAGCTCCCCACCCTGACACGAGACGACGTGTCTGGTAGGCAGAATCCCGAGCATCCGGGACCGCGATCGCTCGTCCAGGTCCGGGTTCACGACCAGCGGAACGGCACTGAGCGCCTGCAGAGCGAGGAAGGCGGACATCCACGCCGGTCGGTCGCCCACCAGGAGGCCGACGTGGTCGCCCGCACCGATCCCATGTCGGGAGAAGTCCTCCGCGAGTGCCCGCGCCTCGGCATGCACCTCGCAGTGCATGTACGTCTCTCCTGTCGTTTCGTCGATGACAGCAGCCACCTCCGTCCATCCGCCTTTCTCCGCGAGCTGCTGGGCCAAGGTAAAGGTGTCGCTGGTCATGGCTCTCCTCGCTTCATAGATGGGGCGTCATTCGGCCGTGTCAATTGACTGTGGGGCTTGCCGCTGCCTCCCGCGGTCTTCATCGAGAGCGAGTGCCGCGGCGATGGAATCGGCCAAGGTGAACTGCGGTGTCCAGCCCAGCTTTGCCCGCGCCCGTGCGATATCCGCGCGCTGCCAGGTCGGTCCCGTGCGTACTCCGACCGCACTGCACCTGAACCGGTAGGGAATTCCGGTATGTTCCGTAAGAGCGTCGAAGAGCTGGGCGATCGTGGTTCCGATGCCGGACGCCGCGTTGTAGACGGCCACGGCCGGCCGGGGAGTTCCCGCGGCCAGGCGCACCAGCGCAGCAACGTCTCGCACGTCGATCAGATCCCGCGCCGTCTCTGGCAGCGGGACCCCGGCTACCACTCGCGGTGCGGCCGTGCGCGCCGCAGCTCGGTAAAGCCCCACCGCCGTGGCCCAGATCCCCTGTCCTCCGTGACCCGGACCGATCACGTTGAACGCGCGGACGATCGTCAGCGGCCGGCCGGTACGGAACGCCGCGCGGACAAGATGAGAAGCCCCCTCGACCTTCGACCTGCCGTACGCTGTCACGGGGGCAAGGGCATTCCGTTCGTCGATCGAACGGCCGATGACGCCGGTGTCGCCGTACTCGTGCGAGGACCCCATGTGCACGATTGACAGCGGCGTCCCCGCCGCTTCACACGCCTCCCCGAGCCGCGCGGGCCAGACGACGTTGTCCCGACGCACCTCCGTGGGGTCCATAGACCAGGAGGCTCCCACGGCGTTGACGACCACCGCGGGTCCGCAGCGCCGCAGATAGCGTCCGAGTGCAACGGGCGACCAGTCGTCCCCGTAGTAGTAGGGCCCTTCGACCTCCCCGAACCCGCCCGTCGCGCGCCCATACCGGTCCACTCCGACACATCGCCAGCCGGCCGACATCAGAGCCGCGGTCACCTGTCGTCCGATGAATCCCCGGTAGCCGAAGACGACTGCGGTGCTCGTCATGGCGCCCCGTCAGCATTCGGCGGAGGATCGGGCGGTGTCCAACACGACATCCGCAATCTCCCTCGCGCCGTCTGTCCCCACCTTCTCCACCAAGCCGGTCCACACATCGGAGGGCAGTGCCAGACATTCCGGAATCTGCGTAGCCAGCTGGTCCCGGAAGAACCGGCGCGTCGAGTCCGCCCGGTGGGCCAGGCCGTCCGCGATCGCCCCATAGACATAGTCGTTGCCCGCCGCCTCGGACTCCCCCGCCCTCCGAGCAACGACCACTTCGTCAACGACGTTGGCCGGCCAGTCCAGGCCGGTTTCCGCCCCGGTCGCGATCCGATGGATCTCGGCTTGCTGGAACCCGGACACGTTCTGCGGGGGAAGCCGGATCAATGGCGTACCTGTGGAGCTCGCCTCCAGCAGACTCATCAGTCCCGGCTGGCTGAGGCACAGCGCGCTTCCGGCGATCCAGCTCCGGTACTCCGCGCGAGTGAGGGGGCCGAAGCGGAACTCCGCTTGTGCGAAGTACGACGCGACTATCGATTCTAAAGTCGGCCGCGGCGTGTTTCCGACGATGACAATCCTCTCGAAACCTGCGCCGATCAGGGCTTCGACGACCCCCGGCAGTACCAGGGACGGGTAAGTGGTGACGTCTCGCGTCGTTAGGCCAAGCATTCCGCCCAGCGTGACGATCGCCCGACGGTTCCCTTCGGTTCTTTTTCGGACGACATTCTCTATACCCGGCGACCGCCATGGAACCACCGCACCGATCCACCGCAGATTGCGAATACCCCGCATCCACCCAAGTGTCTCCTGGGATAGCCCTGGGAGACGCAGTGCGAGGTACTGACTCACATTCAGCGGCGGCACCGCGAGGTCTGGTCCACGCCACAGGAACGGCATGAGATCGACGAAGACCGTCCGGACCCCCGCCTCCTCAAACGCGCGGGCCGCGAATCCCTCCAACGCAACCAGAGCCACGTCAAGTTGCTGAGCCGCAGCGGCGCGCGTTAGTGCAGCGTAGTCTTTCCCGTCGAAGTCGATCCACTCGTCGACGACGTTTTCCAAGAGGTATCGACCGTACTCGCTGCCGAAGACGACGATCCGGCAGTCGCCGTACACCGTCCGCTTGATCTCGCTGATCGCAGTCTCTAGCGCTGCGTGGGGCCCCCAGCCGAAGTTCACGCCGAGGACGCCGATCCGTATCTCGTCCGGAGCCCGGCTCGGGACGCTCATCTGGCGCCTCCAAAAGTCCTGAACTTCAACGCGTGCCCAACCTCCGAGCTCTCCCAGAAGCGGTCTGACTTTCGGTACGCAACACCCAGGTCGATCGACGCCGCGCAGGCCTTCTCGACGACCGTACGGCTGCCCGGATCACCCTCGACCACCTTTAGTTCGAGCAGGCTCCCCATGCCACGAATCATGGAGGATTGCGATCGGAAGGACGACGTGACTAGCACAGTGGGTCGTCGGACCGAGGCGGCGTACCCCAGTTCGAAGGCCACCCCGGCTGACGGCTGGTCGCCGAGGAGCGCACACAGGGAGTCTGCCGCATGCAGGGCGCGCAGGTCGTCACGCATGCAGTCCTCGGGCGGCAGCCCGGCTGCGCCCCAATCTTCGTTCACGTGCGAGCTGAACACTGATGCGCCAAGCTCAGTGAGACGGGTGTAGTACTCAAGAATCTCCGCCTTCCTCGCTGGCAGAAACACGCCGTCCCGGACGAAGGGGCCGAAGGTCGCCGCGAGAAAAACCTTCGGACCGGCGACACGGAGGCTGTTCATATTCTGACCGCTTTCGCTACTATGCTGCCAGCAAATCTCCCGCACTCCTCGCCCGTCGCGTAATCCCGGAATCCGACGCGCACGGACGCGAACCCGGACTTCCTCAGCAGTGCAATGACTTCAGCGGGGCGAAAGAGATGGACTTGGGTCCGCAGAACCTCGTCGCCCGCCTGATAAGCGGCGGTAAAGCTCCGCCCTCTCGGCAGTACGCAGTCCCTTATTATATTCCGCGCCACCCTGCCGCCACCGTAACTAGCCGCGTTGTAACGATTATTGACGTCGAGAACGAACGTCCCGCCGGGCTTTAGCAGGCTCCTGATCTGTCGGAGCCCGGGAACCAGTAGATCGCGAGGTACGTGGCCCAGCACGTTTGACAAGCAGGTCACAAGGTCGAACCCACCCGGGATGGCAGATGAGAGTTCCGGGTCGCCAAGCGCCAATGTCCGCACGTCGGCGACAGGGCAGTTCCGTCGGGCGAGTGCGACCATCTCGCGGCTATTGTCGATGGCAGTAACGCGATTAGGAAGAAGCTCCAGAACCAGCCGTTGCAGGCGTTCTCCGGTACCCGTACCTACGTCGAGGAGGGCAATATCCGACCGACCATTGGATACCTCGATTATTGCCTTCTCGACGGCGAAGAGGTAGCCGGCGTGGCGTCGCACATAGGATTCGTAACCGCTCGCATAGGCATCGTAAAACTGGCGGGAGGACACCGAGGACCCCTGCGGATTCGAACTGCTCGACATACGACTCCTAATTTCGGATGTAGCCGAGGCAGCTCTCGCTGTCGAACCGGCCCCAGTCCGCCGCGTGCTCCAAGCCAGCGGCAACGGTCTCCTTCGGTAGCAAACTCGTCGCCCGCAGCACGTACGCGCAAACCTCGTACAGCTGCTCGACAGACACACCGGTCGCCCAGGCTAGGTAGTAGAAAGCATCAGCCCCATGTCCGAGCGCACGGAACTCGGGGTCCGCCGTCCCCAGCACCAGATCCTCGACTGCCTGTGGTATCCGCCACGGGCCGTCCAGGCTAGGGGCCCTCCCGGTGGGAACCGCGAGGTCTTCCCACAGAGCGGAAGTAATCATGTCCCAGGGCACGAACTCGCGTGCCTGCCAAGTCTCGATCAGCTCGGCGTAGGTGTCCGTGTATTCCGTCGCCAGCACCCGCGTCGAGAAGCGCTCTGAGAGAGCCCGCGCGTCGGTGACGAGCTTTTCCCGAGCCTCCGGGGCGCGCCACAGGGTCCGAATGGCGTCCGCGATCATCTGGCCGTCCGGAACGTCCACGTACAGCGCGCCCGACTCACCGCCTAGATACTCACCGATCCCGCCCACCCGTGTGGCGATCACCGGACAGCCTGCCGCTTGAGCCTCAACGTTGACCAGTCCACCGCCTTCCGATTTCGAGGCTACTACGGTGGCAAATGCACTCTTCAGCAAGGACGCTGCCTCTTCAATCGGTACTTCGCCGATGAAATGGACCCGGGAGGTCAGGCCGAGCTTCTCGGCATACGCGACTAGCTCCGAGCGCAGGCTGCCATCGCCGGCCACGATAAGGTGGAGCTCCGGGATTTCATCCCTCAGCAGACTCATGGCCTCGATCGTCCGGTCTACGGACTTCGCGGGTTCAAGCCGCCGCAGAGAAAGCACGTACGGCCCCGGGGACGTTGCATACCCATGAGGCCCCGCACCGCTGAATAGCTCGTGGTCAATGCCGACGTACAGTGTGGGCACGGGTGCCCTGTCCCCCACCAATAGTTCAGTCTGCCGGGCAAGATCGTCCGACGCTGCGTTGAGCAGGTCGGCGCGTCGCATGGCAGGCAAGACGAGATCCCGTCCGGTCATCCAGACCAGACGTGGATCGGGGTCGACCAAGTCGGGAATGTCGTAGCCGCCGACGGTCTGAATCACCGGCACCTGCCACAAACAGGCCAACAGCTCGGCGACCATCGGAAGCGGCCGCCGCAGACCGACGACGTGAATGATGTCAGGCCTCCGGACAACTTGGACAAATTCCCGCAGCCGCGCGGTGAGAGCCCTGAAATCGGAGGGCAGCACCGCGTTAGGGACTCGGTGAATATGAACCCCGTTCCGCACCTCTTCAGTCGGAGTGGTGTCGGGTACGTGTCTCGTCAGGACGTCCACATGATGTCCCTGGGCGACCAGTTGGGTCCCGATCTGGTCGATGGGGTCCTGCGCACCGCCAGTAATCGGGTAGTAGACGCTACACACGTAGAGGATGTTCATTGGCTCGGCCCATCTGCGCCGCCCTTCACCCTCTCCTCGGCCCTATATTCTTTCCCTTTTAGGCCGTAAACCTCCTCAACGGGGAAGCGGTCGATATTCACCGCCAGCTTCTTGTCCGCCGCCTCGATCAGATCGAAGTCGCAGTAACGCGCGAGACGGATTAGATAGTTGAGGATATCCGCTGCCTCGAACGACAGTCTGGCCCTGAACTCTCCGTCCGACTGCAGCCTTTCGACGACCTCGGGCTCGGTCAGCCATTGAAGCTCGGCCAAGAGTTCGCCAGCCTCCCCGCCGACAGCCATAGCGAGGCTTCGCGCTTCCTCAAACTGGTCCCAGCCCCGGTCCTGAACAAAAGTCAGGAATCGCTCGGTGTAGGCCTTGAGACGATCTGTATTCCGTCCCAGATGGGTGCTTTCACCTACGAGCCAGCCCCACTGGACCGCTACCTTTCCCTTCCCGTACGCTTCCGGGAGGAGCCCTTCGAGGGTCCACATTTTACTCTGGAAGGCAGACACCACCGCTGGGTCTACATGCTGGTGCGTGTACAGCTTATGCGTGCGCCCCGCAGCCCAGCGCTGAGCGAACCCGAGGGTCTCCGACAATGCACTCCCGGATACAGCGCTGAGCGGCATCAACTTGACCGAGCCGCCCTTCTTCGGGCCGAAGGCGACGACTGAACTGAGCACTCCAGACTCAAATCCGAGGTATAGCTCCTTGTATTTTGACTCCACAGAGCGAGAGGCTCGCCGTTCATGTCCTGCAACCAAGGAGCGGACGAAGCCGGCGTCGATGCCATCCACGAACACATCCATGCGAAAGGTCAGGAACGCTTCGAGCTCGTCGTATCTCGGCGAAGTGTACTCTTCAAACTTCAGCCGGTTTGGCGTCGTCTCGGCAGCCTCGGCCTCATCAATTGTGTAGTAGATAGCGTGCTCGACGACACCTGGCCGGTACTGGCTGTTCGACTGAGATCCGCACGTCCAGCCGCGATTCAGATAAAAGGTCTCGATCCATGAACTTGGCTCGGCGACTGTACCGTAGAGCTGTCGGATACCACGTTCTCTGGCCGCTTCGACGGACTTTTCCAAGAGCGCGGATCCGGCTCCGTTAGAGCCGCGGAAGTCGGGATTGACAATGAGGGGACTGATCTTCATCGTGCGCTGGCGCTTCTCAGCGATGTTCATGACACCGACGACCTCACCACCGTACTCGGCCACGTAGACGTGCTGTGTCTTGGAGAAGTGGCCTACGGGATCCTTGCCGCCGGCCAGGTGAGCGTCGAGGATACGGTCGGCCTGGGCGACGTGATCGCCGTCGTAGTTTCTCCTAAGTGAACCATGAAGCAGCCCGCGAATGGCCGCGCGATCCCCTTCCGTGGCGTCTCTGATGATCAGGTTCCCCGCCCCGAAGGACGACGATTCTTTGATGTCCTGCTGCACGGTCACCTGCATCTCCCTGTGTGTAACGGAATCTCAAGCAAGCTGTCGTCGACGCGCGATTGCGGCGTCCACCAGACGGTCCGGCGTGCCGACGTCGAACCATCCGGCTTCTTCCGGAACCACTACCGCGGTCAGACCTCCGTCGTCGATATAAGTCTGAAGTAACGAGGTAATCTCAAGTTCGCCGCGCTGCGACGGAACAATCGACTCCAACCTCTTCCACATCGATTCGTCGAAGGAGTAGAGTCCTGTGCAGACCTGCCCCCGTTGGTGCACGTCGCTTTTCTCGTTCACACTGACGACTGCGCCACCCATGACGCTCTCCACAACCCCAAAATCCCTGGGATCGGAGTGGTCGATCACCGCGACCGCAGCTCCACACTTGGTTTCATCGGCCTGGGATAAGATGTTTCTTGCCCAGGTGAAACTGGAGACGTAAAGCGTGTCGCCAAGAGCTACAACGATCCGCTGAAACCCTTCGAGTTCCAGGTCGTCGCGGGCGCAGGAAATCGCGCCCGCGATGCCGTTCGATTCTGTTTGGACCGCCGTACGAATCTCGATATCAGAGTACCCGAGCCAAGTTGGAATGCTCTGGTAGACCGCCTCATCGGCCGCGTTACAGACAAGCACCAGCAAGTCGACGCCGCACTCTCTCATGACGTCCAGAGAAAAGGCGATTGCCGGTCTGTCATAAACTGGCAGAAGGTGCTTGTTGACGACGCGGGTGGCCGGGAACAGGCGAGATCCGGTGCCTCCCGCCAGTATGATTCCGGCTACTCGTTCCTTTGCAGGGCTAGTTTTATCCATGTTCATACCGCCTTCTGGTCCGTAATGGGGCCGGGTCGGTCTACGGTCAGGAGTTACGGACGTGCGCGGAAAGCGTGTTAGTGAGGCTCTCGAGCACGGCGATCCGGCGGGCGATAACCTCATGCCGCACCAGCCCCGCTGTTCCGGAGTCTCGGACTCGGCGCATACCGTCCGCCAGGCACACGCGGGTCGCGTTGACCGGACCCATGGATACGACGGATGTGGGTTTCTGCTCGCCCCGTAGTCGTTCAACGACATGGCCAGGTATGTCCGGCGGCAAGGAGAACACCCGGGACAATTCCAGGCTGCAACCAGGATCCGCAACGACGATGCTGTTGCGGTAGGTATCACCGATCGCCCAGGATCCAGTGAAGATCCGACCGTCGAGCGGGTGGCTTGCGATCGCGGTGCCGGCGTCAGTGTCCGAGTCGACGAGTGGCACCGCGCTGATCGTAAGATCTTCGACCACCGCGCCGAGCTTCATCAGTGCGTCGACGCAGTAGGTGCCCAGATCCGCGGCGGCGCCACCGTGCCGGGGGTGGAGACGGAAGTTTGTTGGCTCTTGGTCCGGAATGCGGAAAACCGCGGCTACGGTCGTGGGCCCAGCACGATCCATGGCTCGCGCGCGGTCGACAAACTCCCGCCAAGCCGGGTGGTACGGGTAGGAGAGGCATTCGAAGACCGTGCGGTCGGCGGCCTGTGCCAACCGGTCCAGCTCTCTGGCATCCACCGCTCTGAGACAGGCCGGCTTCTCTACCAGGACATGTTTCCCCGCGGCCAACGCATCGCGGCAGTCTGCGAAATGCCGTCCTGTGGCGCTCGAGATGTAGACACAGTCGACGTTCCGATCGGCCATCACCGCGTCGCGGTCAGTGATTACGGTTCTCCCGGTCCGCGCCAGGGAGCGCACACCGGCGGCATGGTCGGTGCCCACGAGCAGGGGGTGGTCCGTGCAGTCGCGTTCGTTGAGTTCCCGAAGAAGCGGAGCGGTCCGTCGGGTCAAGTAAGAGGAACTCCCGATGGCGGCGATCATGGTACGAGAGTTCCGATCGCGATGAGGCTCTTCAGCATCGTTAGGCAGGTCCGTAGCTCGATGCTAAGCCGGTCTCCGCGCTGCCCCATACCTTCCAGCGCCTCCAGAAGGATCCAGCGGCCGGGGGGCCCGTCCCCCCACTCGTCTGGGTCGACCCCAGCGTGGACATCTGCGAGCAGACCCAGCCGATAATGGACGAGGGCGCCGCGGAAGCGGCCGCCCTCCTCGGTGTGGATCGCAGAGTGAATCTCTCGACAGCGCGTAAGCGCCGCCGACTCCGCGGCCATCGACCGCCGTCGTGACTCCGTCGTGTAGTCGCTGATGTCACCGCGCTGGAAGCTTGCCTCAACGCTGGGCCCGCGGATGGAACCGATGCGACCGCGGTCGGCGACCCAAAGGCGAAGGCCATCGACGTCTTCTCGGACTAGCAGGGTGACCTGTCCCATGCCGACCGGGGCTAACAACGGCTGGTCCCATGAGGCGACCTCGCGACCCTGACCTTCGATGCGATATCCCACCACGGAGAAGAAGCGGCGCTGTCGATGCTCAATACCATCGCCAACTTGCCATTGCGACAATCGCCTCAGTGGGAGACGTTTCACGGTTGACAAAGGGACCTGCCAGCCGTTTTTGGGGCCACTCGGTAGGGGACTGAGACATTCAGGTGACGCGATGGCCTCCACTGGCCACATCGATAGAACCGATCGCAGATCCATGTTGATAAGCCGACTCTCCAGGACCGATTCTAATAGAATAGGCATTGGGACCCAGGCGCTTTGCGCCACTGTCAAACTTATCTCATCGGCCATCTTCGCATCGATCAAGATGATGCGATTTCGGTTGACCTTTCCTAGGAACCAGGATTCTTGCTCTCGCTGCACTGCGTCAGCGAGCGTGCAGACCTCCTCAGAGAGAGATATCTCCACAGCGGGAACTCGGGTACCGCCGTGCGCCGCTTCATAATTGCTTCGGGTCGCTTGGACCGTGGGGGCGACCTCGATACCATCCGGAGTGCCAGGCTCGAACTTAAACGTGACCAGCCCATGCAGTTCCCCATCGATGAGTGTGACGAATAGACATAGCATGCCGACTTCGGCCTGTTCGATAAGAGGCTGCTCATGCAGTCCATCGGAGTCAGACAGGCCTCGTGCACCTATGACCCGGAAGAAGCGGCCTGTCCGATGCGCGAAGGCACCGTCATCCGTCATCGACCATGAGCGCAGTCTGTCCAGCGGGACAGGGCGAACGTACGCGGCGAGCGCACTCCTCCGGAGCAGGCACTCCGAGCGCAATTCTTGCACGCTGTCGATTATCTGCACACGGGGCTTTCTAAAGCCTCGCGTTGCATTCGTCGCCATCATGCACACATCACTGAGTCGCTTAGCCGATCGCAAACGTAATCGACCTCGTCAAGGCGAATGAGGGGGTGGATAGGGAGGCAGATTACATCACGCGAGAATAATTCCGCTACGGGAGTCGCGCGTGAAGCGCGCAAGGGAAACTCGCCAAGCGGCCGGAAATATATCTCAGACTCAACTCCGGCGGCGTCGAGATCTTTCCGGACCCGTTCCCGGTCTTTCACAAGGACAGGGACGGCAAAACCCCCAGTCCGGTCACATCCCCCGGCCTCCCGAACGAGCTCCACCGGAGTCCCTGCCAGTCGCTCACGGTACCGCTGCACGATCGACCAGCGCTTGTGCAAATTGTCCGGCAGGCTCGCCAGCTGACCAAGTCCGACCGCCGCGGCGATGTCCCCCATGTTGTATTTAAACCCGAGTTCGGGGATGTCGTACGGTTTCGCCCAGGTCCTGGTTCTCATGTCGATACCGAGTCGGCGCAACCGCTTCGCCCGCTCCGCGGACTGCCGGTCGTTAAACGTGACGCAGCCTCCCTCGCCGAGAGCGAGAGCTTTTGTCGCATGGAAAGAGTAGGCTTGAATGTGCGGCGACTCGCTCATAGACCGCCCCTCCCACACCGTTCCGATGGCGTGAGCACAGTCTTCGATTACCGGCACGCCGTACTTCTTGGATATCTCGTCCAAGCCGGCTATGTCACACGGGATACCCGAGTAATGGACTGCTATGACGGCGCCAACGTTCGGCTCTGAGTCAAGTATCTCCCGCACCGAGTTTAGGTCGATATTGCCCGTCGCGCGTTCGATATCGGCGAGAACTACGCGACATCTGTGTTGAAGCGCGACCGCAGCCGTAGAGACGAACGTGTTAGCGGGAACAATGATAGCGCAGCCCTCTGGGACGTTAGCCACCACTAGTGCAAGATGCAGAGCTGCCGTTCCAGAGTTTACAGCGACTGGGTGCTTGCCGATCCAGGCCGAATGCGCCAGCTCGTCTTCAAACTGCTTCGTGACGGGCCCTAGACCGATCCATCCGGACTCCAGAACCTGCCGGAGGATCTCCAGTGAGGACAGGTCGACTTGCGGGTGATACATTCTGATTCCGCCATTGGGCGGGACTGACTGCATCCTCACGAGCCCCCTTGTGCCATCCGTGATTAACACAATCCAGAAAGGCGTTAGCGCACACGCCTGCTCTACTTCTCAGGGTAAGGTGAAGCCCCCCGCCACCCTTCCCCCTGCCGGCAAGGCAACCGTACTCTATACCGGCTGTGATAAAACGTAAAGCATCGGCCTAGAGTTCCGCATGAGTTGTGCTGCGACCTGCACTTATGACAGGCGCGCCTGGCGCAGGTCACGGGGCAGCTGCTTGGGCATGCCCCTTGCCTGAGCGTCTGCCGCGCCGCGCCGGACCGATCAGCTTGCGACCGGCCGACCTGCTCCCCACCGCAGGCTTGCCCAGGCCAGCGATCCGAGGTCCGCCTAGTACTACAGTCGCGTTTATGGGTTGTGGCTGCGGTGTTGGTAGTGGTGCTGTTGGGCGGTGTGTTGGTGTCTTCGTCGCCAGCGTGAGCGGCGCAGCACGTGGCCGGGGTCGGCGATCGTGTCCAGTGCGAGGGTGGCGATGAGGTGGCGGATCTCGGGCAGGCTCAGCGCGATGAGCTCGCCGCTGTCGGCGTGGAGAGCCCCCTTTTTGACCGTGTCACGGTGAGGAAGGCGTGCGCGAGCATGGAGAGAGTGATGTGCCGGTACCAGCCGGTGTATTGCCGGACTTGGTAATGATCGAGGCCGGTCTGGCCTTTCGCGGTCTGGAAGGTCTCCTCGATCGCCCACCGCGCGCCGGCGACCCGGGCCAGCTCGCTGAGCGCGACTCGCTTGGGCGTGTGGCAGAGGTAGTACGCCAGCTCTGAGGGGGCAGTCAGGCTGCGGCGGGCCAGCAGCCAGTACTCGGCGTCGGGATCGCGTTCCCCGTTGATCCGCGCCCGCGCCCACGCGTAGCGACGGTCGCCCTTCGATCCGGCGCCGGCTGACCTGCTGCGCCACGCGGTGGCCGGCAGTCCTGCGATGAGCGCGTCGGCCCGGTACTCGCTCCCGATGATCGACGAGGTGGTCTTGGCGATCACGCGCTGGTTGGAGGGGATCGCGAGCACGTAGCTCATCTGACGGTCTTCGAGGCTCTTGCGGAGCCGGTAGTGCTGTCCGTAGACGGCATCGCCGGTCACCCACGACGCCGGAACCCCGCCGTCGATCGCGCGGGCGATCATCTCGACCGCCAGCTCGGGCTTGGTGCGGAACTCACGATCAGCAGGGATCCCCGCACGGTCACATCGGGGGCGATCCTCGGTCCACGCCTTCGGCAGATACAGCTCCCCGTCCAGGAACGTCCGCCCATGCGGCGTCGCATAGGTCAGGAACACACCGACCTGCGCGTTCTCAATCCGACCCGCCGTGCCGGTGTATTGCCGCGCGACACCCGCCGACCGGTCTCCCTTCTTCAGGAACCCGGTCTCGTCGACGACGAGGATCCCAGCCCGGTCGCCCAGGTGCGCAACGACATACGTGCGCAGATCGTCCCGCACTGCATCGGGATCCCAGTCCGTCGTCGACAGCAGCCGCTGCATCGGATCCGGCACCGGCTGACCGGCCTGCTCGGAGATCGTCCACGAGTTCTTCCGCTCCCGCTCCGAGAGCAGCCCCCGCACATACGCGACCGCGTTCGCCCGCGGCTCCGAACGCGCGAACCGCGACCCAATCAACCGCGCGATCTCGTCCAGACCCGCCGCCCACTCCCGCACATCCGCCACACCAATATCGTCACCCACCGCCAAGGGTTAACACAGTCACGAACACCAGAACCGGAAACACACCGATCACCCTCAACATAAACGCGACTGTAGTACTAGGCCAGGGGTCCGCCCCTCTGCGGCGGCACCGAGGCGCAGACTTCCCGCGGATCCGGCGCCGGTCACGATTCTGCGCAATGCAGGCCGAGGGGAACTCGCCGCCAACCTCGCTGCGGAGATGGCTCTCGATCCTCGGACCGCATCGGCGGTGTGGATGTCGGTGCGCCGCGTCGTCGGGGCTTGGACCGATCCCCGGGTCCGGAAGCTGATCAGCCCTGCCCACGGGCACGGTCTGGACGTTCGCCGCTTCATCGCACAGGGCGGTTCGCTGTTCCTGATCGCCGACCAGCAGCAGGCGGCCGAGGCGGTTCCGGTCCTGACAGCTCTGGCCGAACACTGGCTGCGGACAGCTCAGGAGATGGCCATGGACTTCCCTGCCCGGCGCGTCGACCCGCCTGTGACGGTGGTGTTCGACGAGCTCGCCAACGGCACTCCTGTCCCCCGCCTCGCTGAGGTGATCTCCGACGCCGCAGGTCGAGGCGTGATCATCCACTGGTCGGCGCAGTCGCTTGCTCAGCTGGAACGCCTGTTCGGCCCGGTGGGTTCTCGGGAGGTTCTGGACAACACCGTCAGTCTCAGTGTGTGGGGCGGGATCAAGGACGATCGGACACTGCACGCGTTGTCCGACCTCTGCGGCACACACGAGACGTATCGGCGCCAGAGCCACACCGACGGCCTGTTCAGCAGTGCGCGCCACTCGCTCAGCAGCGAGACCACCCCGGTCCTTCGCCCCGGCGACATCCGCAAGCTTCCACCGGGTCGCGTGCTGGTGGTTCACCGCGGCATGCCGGTGTTCATCGCCGACGCCATCGACGTCACGGATCGATCCGACTATTCGGACATCGCCACCGACACCGCCATCCTGCGGGAGAGATCCAGCATCCCGATCGATGCTCGCGGCTACCGGTCGGTTCACTCCGCGTAGGCGCGCTCGGCTGGTACCGGGTGCTGGCGGGCGGAGGAGTACAGCTCGTCCACCTTGACGAGGAGACCGAAGGCGTACATATGTTCGACGAACAAATGTTCGATTAATGAGCGGCGCGCGGATGACGCCCACCTACATAAGGGCGTGAGCAGGGTCTGCCACGATGGAAGGGATCCGAAGTACCACCTGCCAGGTGGGAAGCAGACGGAGGGATTCTCCATGGCCCGCGTACATGTCGTCGCAAATCAGAAGGGCGGCGTCGGGAAGACGACCGTCACGGTCAACCTGGCCGCGGTCGTCGCGGACACTCTGGGCGGTACCGCAGAATCGTCGCCGGTTCTGGGTGTGTCCACTGACCCACAGGCCTCGATGCTGGAATGGGCGCAGCGAGTCGGGGACCACCTGCCATTCGACTTCGAGCAGTGCCACGACAATCCGCAGTTGCTCGGCAAGCTGCGGGAGATCAAGCAGTACTCACACATCTTCGTCGACACCCCGGGGAGCCTGGAGGACGAGTCGATCCTGCAGACCGTCCTGACACAGGCCGATGATGTCATCGTCCCGCTGGAGCCCGAGCCGATGTCGTTCTCGCCGGCGACGCGCTCCATCCAGCGAGTCATCGAGCCCGCGGGTGTCCCGTGGCGCGTGCTGCTCAATAACTGGGATCCCCGCGACGGGACGGGCGACCTCGATCAGACTCGCGAGTATGTGGCCGCGAAGAAGTGGCCTGTGTTCAACACGGTCATCCGGCACTACAAGCTCCACACACGTGCCTCAGCCGAGGGGGTCACCGTGGTCCAGTACGCAAAGAACCGCGTGGCCCTCGAAGCGCGACAGGACTTCTTCAAACTCGCCCTGGAGGTCCTCGGCACTGGTGGTGAAGGGCCGCGGCACGCGAGCGGTGTAAACGACGTTTACACCCCGGGCGAGGGCTGAGCCGTGGGTAAGCGCGTCAACCTGGCAGAGCTCGCCCGGGAAGAGGTGCCCGAGAGCTACTCGGCCCGCGCGCCAGTCGAAGCATCGGTCGCCCCGGCGTCACCGCCGCCGACTGCCCCCCAACCTGTCGTGGAAACCGATCCCGGTCCGGCCACATCGATGCTCCCGGTCGGGGACATCGTGTCCAACCCGCTCAACCAGCGCGCGGCCGCAGACGAAGAAGATGCCGAGTTCTACGAGCTCGTCGCGACGATCGGCAATCACGGGGTTCTGCAGCCCATCGTCGTCTGCTCGGCTCCCGCGTTCGTCGATCGGTACCCCGAGCAGCAGACCGCTGTGGGCAGCGCCCGTTGGGTAGCGCTGATCGGCAATCGCCGGCTTCGCGCCGCTGGCGTGGCCGGGTTGCAGCAGATCCCGGCTCTGGTCAACGACGACCGGGTCGCCTCGATGTATGAGGTCATGCTGGTGGAGAACAGCCACCGCAAGGCCCTCGGCCCACTCCATGAGGCAGAGGCGATGAAGCGTCTCCTCGACGAGGCGAACATCAGCCGGCGGGCCTTGTCGACACGGATCGGACGCACTCCGATGTATGTCAGCCAGCGGATGGCCCTGCTGGATCTGATTCCTCCGCTGCGGGATGCACTCGAGACCGGGACGCTCAAGCTCGAACAGGCCCGCCAGTTCGGCACTCTGCCGGTACCGGAGCAGGAGGCCATTGCCGCTGCCGGCCCCCCGTACCGGCGGCGGCCGGCGGGAGGGGCCGTGGCGAACTCTGAGTCGCCGAGGCGCACGCGCCGCAGCATCGCGGTGTCGAGCCCGGCTCGCGCCGCTGCGTCGATCCGAGAGGTGTTCACCGAGACCGAACGTGCCGAGCTCGTCCGTCTTCTTCTCGAATCCACCACTGCGCCTGACGCCAGTCCTGCGGAGTGACGACGTAGGACGAGTCAGATCCTCTGGCTCCGAAGTACAACGGCACCGACATAGGGCCTGGGTGTAAACGACGTTTACACCCAGGCCCTTTTCGCTGCCCACTCGATCCTTCCGATCGACCGCCGCAGGTGCCGGCACACATGCGATCGGCTCGTGCCGACGGCTCGCACCAAGGATGCGCAGGTTCGCCATAGAGCGAACCCACGGCCTGCCTAACCCCAACCAGTGCAGCCGCGAGGTCGATAGCGGCCCCCGCCTCGGGCGGAGGGGCCTGGACACGGACCTGACGTCACTTCGGCAGTGGTGGACGCAAGGACAAGGCCGTCTGCCCAAGGCCAATTCGGGCTGCCGATCGGGTCAGCGTTTGCCCAGCAGCTCGTGGCCAGTAAACGACGTTTACACCGTCCTGCACACTCGCGACTTCGCCCGAACGCGGGACGCCAAGCAGCAGCGCCGCCTTCGACGGCCGGGGTCCAGTGCTGAATCGCCACAGAGCCGCCGCGCGTCCCCACGCGCTGCTGACCGAGGCCGGCGCGGCCCGGCAACGCGCTTGGAGTGGCCGGGCTAGCTAGCCCGCCCGACCTCTGCCCTGTCTTCCCTCGCATCGACGGCGGTGTGGACCTCGCACTGACGTCCGGCATCAGTCACGTCAAAGCGCTTCCGTCTCCGACGGTTATGCCTTGCCAGGTGCCCACCCACTATTGCGACGACTGTTCGCTGCACCAGAGCGCGCCGACCAGATCTCCCCACACACTTCCCCTACCGGTCGGCGGCATCAGCTACACACCCAGCACAACCGCCCGTCTCGCTCGTTGTCGATGCAACCGGTCGGTCCGGCAGTCACAGACAGAGTATTTGCGATATACTATCTCTTACTGGAGGCTATGGTGCCTACCTGGGCGGGAAGGCGCCGAACCGGCTAGTTCTGACCTCCGACTGCAGCTCTTGCCATAGTCTGGAGGAGGACTCACACCGGCGCTTACAGCGCCTTCGGGACCAGCGGCAAGACAAGGAGGCCGGGATGATTCGTGGTCGTTTTGGCGATACCCACGTCGCCCCGGTGCCGCTCTTCGATGTCAGTGATCCACATGCGTCGCCGCCAGCTGACTCCCATGAAGTGCAGTTCCGCATCCCTCTCTCGCTCTCGGCGATGCTCGACAGCATGGCCACAGCAGGCTTGGACCAGGACGTCGCGGCGTGGGGGGCGGCTTACACGCAGCTGGTGCAGGACCAGGTTCTGCGTCGTGTGCAGGAGGCGTGTGGCTACGCGGCGGATCCCGCGAGCCCCGATGTCGGTCGGCCGGCGCGCCTGGAGCTGGCGGCGGTGGTAGAGACCGCGGTGCCGGGGATCGACGCGGCGCGGTGGCACTGTCACGTCTACATCGGGTCGACAGCGTGTGTGCTGGCCACGGGGGAGCGGTTCCCTGTGTATGCATCCCAGATCGAGCGGGGTGTCTTCGGCCTTGCCCACAGTTTCCACAACGCTGACGTGCGGGAGCTCGCGGAGCGTGAGTTCGGCGTGACATGGAGTCGTCCTCGGCCGAGCGCCAAGCTGGACGAGATCGTTGATCCGCCGTGGCACGAGCACGTCGATCCTTCGGCTGTCCGTGGTGTGTGTCCGGGGCCGTGGGATGTCCAGGGTGTGCGGGTCGTGGCCGACGAGGAGAGCCTGCGTCTTGCGGCGAAACAGGAAGTGTTTCTGCGCGCCGAGTTGGAGCGGCGGGCGACCGAGCCCGAGCCGGCACCGCCGTCGCTGATGGAGCGCTACGCCGAGTTGCTCGGTGATACGGCGGTGTCACCGCGGTCTCGCTGACCGGGGCCCGTCCGCGCGGCAACCGCCGCCGCTGTTTCACCGCCCCGGGAGGTATGGCCCGAGCTGACTGCTGGGAGGGCGGCGGGTTCTGAGACATTCCCCGTGGGGAGCCTCCGCGCACTTGTGCGGAGGCTCCTGGCTTTCCGTCCGGCCGCGCCGCCGACGGGATTAATCGTCATAGCCGTAGTCGGTGTCGTAGGGGTCGAAGTCCGTACCGTGCTCATGGTCCTGAGCGTGGCCCTGTTCGTGAATCTGCTCGGGCTGGCCGCTCTGGTTCTGGTGGCGTTCGTTCTCGCGGGCGAGCTGGTCGCGGTGGGCCCGTTCGGCGTAGCCGGTGTCGACGTCGCGCTCCTGGTGGGGCTGGTTGCTCTGGACACGGGCCTGCTGGTGCAGCTCTCGGAGCTGCGACTCCCGGGTCACACGGCGTAGATCATCGACTGCGTCACGTGCCGCGCCCGGGTCGCGCTCGCCGCTGTGGCGGGCACCGTTGGCCGCGGGGGGTTCCTCCTGGGCGGTCTCGGGTGTCGCGCTCGCGCGCGGCTCCTGTACGTCCGGTTCGACCGCAGGAGACTCGTCGCGGTGCCCGAGGGCCGGCGCCGACTCCGAGTCCGCGCCCGGACCCTCATGCTCGGCACTCGAGTGCGTGGCGGCTGGGCTGCTCCCGGACTCTGCGGCCCCGGCGGGTTCCGGGACGTCGGTGGGCAGGATGAGTTGTTCCCCTGTTGCGGGGGCCAGGGTGTCGCGCCAGGTGGGGAGCTGGCGTCGTTCCAGTTCCCCGGCCGCGGCCTGGTCGGCCTCGCGCAGTGGAGCAACGTCGTCCCACCACTGCTGCCGGGCCTCGTACTCCTCGGCCATGTCCGCCGTTTGAGCGGTGTAGGTCTGGGCGAGGGCGCGGTAGCGGTCGGCGGCCTCGATCAGCTCGTCGCGGTCGGGACCGTCAGCTGTGGCGTCTGCTTCGGCTGCGGTGAGCACGGCGTCGTCGTTGATCTCGGTGGCCAGCCGCTGGGTGGCGGCCAGGTCCTCTCCGACGGCGCGGGGCCCGTACTCGTCGGCGTGGTACAGCGCGAGCGCCCAGGCTTCGCGGGCCTGGTAGAGCTCGCTGTCGGTCTTGTGCTGCCATGCCAGCGCGGTCGGGTCGGGGTCGAGGGCTTCGGTGGCTTCGCGCCACAGGGCGTAGGCGAAGGGCTGCTGGGTCGGCGGTGCCTGGCCGAGGGAGGACTGGCGATCGGGGATGCCTCGGTACTCCCGGTACGCAGCGACCACTCCGGCGCGGTGCTCCCATTCGCGTCGTGCCTCGAAGTCGTCCTGGTCAGGGACGGCCGGGAGCCGGTCGCACGCCCACGGTGGCGGGTCGAGCGCGATCTCGGTGCCGAGTGCGCTCTGCCGGTCAGCGGCCAGGTCCCCGAGCTGGTGGAGGTAGTCGCGGACGGGTCCGGGGGCGAGGGTGTCGGCGACCGCGGTCCAGTCGTGCTCGGGCTCGGCAGTTCCATTCTCCGGTTCGCGGTCGGCGATGATCTGACCGACGCGCCAGTGCAGGATCTTCGCCATGGACTCGGCGTCGTCGAACCCGCGCCACTGCACGGCCTCGGTGAGCAGTGTGCGCGGATCGTGTCCCTCGAGTTCGGCGCCGTAGACGGTGGCCAGCATCCTTCCGTAGGCATCCTCGCCCTGCAGGCACTCCATCTGCCCCTCGGTGAGCAGCTCCGCGAGGATGACCGCGTTGCGGTTGCCGGAGGCCCGCATGCTGACCTGGTTGATCAGCGCACCCAGAGTCTGGAACGAGGCGGTGTCGTGCTCGGCGACCTCGCGCACCGTCAACGCCGCTTCTGTGACCTCCCCGCGGGCCAGGATGTCGGTCAGTCGTTGTGCGGGGGTGTCCTCGATGCGCCGCTGGTCGTGTTCGTCCGGGGCCTGTTCGGTGACCATGTAGAGCAGGTTGTTCTCCCGCCCTCGGCTGATCGGCACATACACCGATTCGCGGGTCGCGTCGCGGTCGAGCAGGCCCCGCCCGACATCGACGGTCACGCCTTGAGCCGCATAGGCGGTAACGGCGTAGCCGAGGACGACGTGCTTCTCGACGTAGTCGGGGGTCAGGTGTGCGATCGCGCCGCGCTGGTCTCGGGCGAGGATCGCGCCGTCGGGGCTGAGGCCGATGACGGTGTAGCGCTCCTTGTTCAGGACCTCGCCAACGGTCCCGTCCGGCGAAGGGTCCACGCGCAGTCGCCGGTCGTTGCGTGTCGCCTGGACCAGGTCCCCGACCCCAATCTTGTTCTCCACACCGCCGACGGTCACCGTGGCGAGGGCTTCGGGGGAAACCCGCCCCAGCCCGACCAGGGTCTGCCGGATCTGTTGCGACATCTGCGCCGCGGTCCGGTTGGTGCCGACGATGAGCAGGGCGTCCTTGCCGTCGAGCACGTCGGCCATGTGCCCGCGCACGGCGTGCTCGCTCATCTCCTCCACCGTGCCCGTGCGCAGCCGCCCCCGGTCGGCGTACGCGGCGACAGCTGCGACGTCGCCCACGCGCAGCTGCAGCGATGCCTCGGCCTCCCACGCGTGGGAGAACCGGTGCACCGTGTCCAGCTCGAGGGCGTAATCCTGGTCGGCGAGGTGGGCGAACATGCCGCCCGCGCCGACCGGCTGGAGCTGGTGGTGATCGCCGACCAGCAGTACCTTGGCCCCGGCCGCCGCAGCCGCGTCACTGATCTCGACCAGTTCCGCAGTGGTGCTCATGCCTGCCTCGTCGACGACCACCAGGTCCCCGGCGTGCAGCCGATCACGCACCACGCCGGTATTCGGGTCGGGCAGGAACCGCGTCCGCCACTGCGCGGTGTTCATCCCCTCCAGGCCAAGCTCGGCCAGGTTCCGTGCAGCCATCTCCGCGGTCGCCAAGCCCAACACCCGACCACCGTGCTCACCCGCCCACACGGTCGCCAGTGCGCCGACGGTGTGCGACTTCCCGGTGCCCGCCGGCCCGACCAGCACGTCCACTGTCCGCCCGGACCCCAGCACCCCGACAATCACCGCAGCCTGGTCGGGGGACAGCTTCCCGGCGCCGAGAACGTCACCGAGCTCCACGACCCGCTCTGCCGGGAGCGGGGTGAGACTGTCGGTGCGGCTGTAGCCCAGCAGTCGCTCCTCGGCGGTGACCGCTGCGGTGGTCGCGTAGCGCTCGTCGATGTGGGCGCGGAACATCGATCGGCCGTCACCACCTGCACTCAGGCGTCGCAACTCGTCGGGTACCGGCACCGGGTCGGACGCGGAGACCTGCACGATCCCGAACTGGCCGGCCGCGGCCAGGACCGCCTCGGTGACGGTGGCCATGAACGCCGGCCTCGCGGCCGCGGCCACCCCGAGTGCGGCCGCGTGGTCACCGAGGTGGTCGTCGATGGCCGCAGTCAGGTTCCCGACCGTCCACGTCGCATACCGGCTCTGGACATCGGCCACTCCGGCCTCGATGGCGATGGCCACCGCCCCCGCGAGGGTGGCCGCACCCTCACCGACAGGCGTGTTCTGACCGGAGACCGCCCGGCCGGCGCCGATGGCCGTCAGGACCTTAAGCGCCGCCTCGCGGCCGTCGGTGGCCTGCTCCTGGCCACCACGAGCGGACATCGGATGGGTGCCGTTGGCCGCCGCGGCCATCACCACCTCGTCGACTGCGTCCAGTGCGGTCGCGAGCTTGGCCACCCGCCCCGGCTGGCCGGTCGTCCACGCCAGGACCGCGGCCGGCCCGGCCAGTCCGCGCTTCGGCTCACGGGTGCCCTTGACCGCCTGCTCCACCAACGCGCGCCGTGCCCGCGGTCCCGGGGCCCGCCCGTGCCGGGCTGTGTAGGCCTCTACCAGCTCCGCGACCGCCGGGCGGACACGCTCCAAGGTGCGAGTGCTCGCCTGCGCCAGCAGCTCGGGATCGAACCCGGCGATCTCCCGAGCCAGCCCGTCCGGACGCTGCTGAAACAGCACGCCCATCCGCTCGGTCAGCAACTGCTGATAGGCCCGCGTGTAGGCCGCCGACAGCGCCTCCTTGATCGGCCGGAACGCCTGCCCATCCAGCGCGAGCACCCGCCCATCCGCGGTCGCGGCCCGGTTCAGCACCCCGGCGTGCGAGTGCAGCTGCGGCTCACCGTCGCGATTGGTGTGATGCCCGTAGACCACGGCGGCCAGGCCCGTGGCCGCCTCCCATTGACCCACTGTCCGCCCCGATGGGCCCCGGCCTTCGTGGCGGCCAGAGCGGACATACGCCACGTCGGATTGCACCGACGACAGCGCGATCCGCACCGCCTCGTCGTGCGCCCAGCGGACCGTCTCAGCGCCGTCGGTGTCGCCCGCGGCGAGCAACGCCGTGTAGTACATCGACACCGACTTCACCGGCGAGAACGTCACGTCGTAGTAGGCCGTCGGCGTCCGGGTGTTGCGGTTGGCCGACGTCTCGATCTCGAAGCGTCGCTCCGCCGACGCGGTCGGTTCTTCCTTGAGCGCGTCGGCCACGATCTGCGCCGCCGTGCGGAACTTCCGCGGCTTCGAGCCGAGGTAGACCGGGGTCTTCTCGGTCGACCCCGCGAGCACATGCTCGGGGTAACGAAGCTGCCCGAACACCGCCCGAACGTCATCTGCGGTAGCCGTGTCGCCGGCCTCGAACGGCAGCCCGAGTGCGTCGATCCCGGCGCCGAACCAGACGCCGTCGGGCTCGCCGCGCTCGGCCGCAGAGGTCAGATACTCGGCCGCGCCGGGGGTGCGCTGCAGGCCGTCGCCGCCGTTCTCGATACCCTGTTCTGAACCGTGCTCGTGACCCTGTTCGGGGCGCGAGTCGCACCCGTGGAGCAGGTACTCGACAGACCCGGGCGCCATCGCAGTCACCCGCACGACACCCATGGCAAGAACGCTACGCGGCCGGCACCGCATCCGACAAGATCATTTGATGCATAGGTGTGGGGCAATGTGAGGCAGTGAGCAATTGACAGGCGGACGATAAGATCATGACGAGGCAGACAGAGACGTCGATCAAGAACAGTCAGGACGAGCGGTAGCTAGCTCAGCAGGATCGGCACAAGGAGGAGCGATAGGAAGACGGAGCGGAGACGAATGTCGAAGTGACGGACAGGAGCGCTCCGCGATCAGCGGCGGCTGACCACATGGGCACCGGGTTAGGCCACGAGTTCGTGGCCTCTGTGCTGCCGATGGAGGGCACCATGTGGTGACCTCCATCGAGCTGCCGCGCGGACCAACGCGAGCGCAGGGAGGGAACGCGATGGCGAACCGAGGTAAGGCGAAGAGCGACCGCCGCGTCAGGGATCGGGTAGCCGAACTGGCGGCTGCACGGGACCGGCTCGACGCGGACGATGCCGAGCGGCGCAGACGTGAGGATGATGCTTTCAAGCGGTACGCCCACGCGGACGCCGCCGCGGACCGGGTGGTGGCGGAGCGCGACGCGGCGCTTGCCGAGCTGGCGGCGCAGCGCGAGCGAGTGAGCGAGGCCGCGGCCACGCGGCTTGACGAGATCGAGCAGCGGCGGGGTGAGATTCTTGCCGAGCTGAACCGGTCGGGGCGCAAGGCCGATGACCTGGCCGCGATGTTCGGGATCGGGGTCAAGCGTGTCCGCTCCCTCCTACGGCAGGGCCGGCCCCCGGCCGGGTCTGCCGGCCCCGCGACCGCGCCGCAGGCGCGCGCGGCGCAGGATGTGGCCACCCCACCGGCCCCGGCGGCCGAGTCCACCGTCGCTCTGGCCACAGCCCCGGACAGCTCGGCCGCGCAGGGGCCCGAGCGGAAGAACGGCTGACTGAGTTCTCGCTGTGCTTGGCGGCGCCGAGCGTGGCCGCGTAGATGACACTGCGCCGCCGCAGGCGGGTCCGCCAAACCCTCGGCCCGGCGCGGTCCTTGAGCGCCTCCGGCGCCGGCGTCCTCTGGCTGGCGAGCGTCATCGGTCAGCGGACCTGAGGTGTCGGGACTGTTCGCGCCGACCCGGATGAGGTAGGCGCACGAAAAGGGGCCCCGCCATCTGCGGGGCCCCTCCTCGTAGCGAGCGGTTAGGCGGGCTGGCGGGCGTGCCAGTCGGTCACTGTGAAGCGGTCACCAGTGCGCAGGCAACGCCAGTCCCGGTTGAGCCGCGCGTTCCGCTCGGCCGTGCTCGTCGAGGTGGCGGCAATGTGGTCGCAGCGGGCGGTCAGGATCTCGGCGCGGGTCGCGGTGGCGGGCAGGATCGGCACACCGGCGGCTCCGCTGTCGCGGCAGTCCTCGCACAGCCCGTCGTCGCAGGTGCGCTGCTGATCGCGGGTCGAGCGCTCCACTCCGCAGGCCACGCACGGCAGGCCACGCATGGGCGGCACGGCCGCGCGGTCGTAGTCGAGCTGGTCGTAAGTGGACTGCTCGTCGGTGTCCTCGGCCGGGTCGACGCGGTCGGCGAAGTAGCGGCGCGTCGCGGCGTCGTTGTCGGCGCTGCGCTGGCTGCGGCGCTGGCGCGGCACGCCCTGGCGGGTCATCAGGTCCCGGGGGCACGGCGGGCGTACTCGCGGCGCTCGGCCCGGGTGGCGCGCACGGCACGGTCGGCCTGGGTGACGGCCTCGGCACGGCGCTCCGGCCGCGGAACGCACGCCTCGATCAGCTCCTGCCCGGCGCCGTCGCTGACCTTCCACAGGTAGCGCAACTGCGGCAGGGCGACCGCGGGGTGCTTCTCCAGGGCGTCGAGGATCCGGCCCAGCAGGGCCCGCGTCTCTCCGCCTGCGGAGTCGGCGATCCGCGCGGTACGGCGCCGCGCCTCGCGGACCGCGCCCGCCGCGATCAAGTCGGAGACCTGGCGCAGCTCCTCGGCGGTGTCCACCGTCTTCGTGTCGGTCGTGGTGTCCATTCGCGACTGCACTCCCTTACTGGCCGGTGATCAGAAGTGGGTGGGCCTCTCGGCCCGTGAGGGGCAGCGGGCGTCGTCCCCGCTGCCGCTTCGCGGCGGTCACACGGCCTCCGAGGCTCGACGTCAAGGGCAGCCCGCCAGGGCTGTCGCCGCAGGCGACGCGAAGCGCCCTTTACGTCGAGTGAGGCCGTGTTCAGCTTTAGGGCCGGGAGGCCCACCCGCCCCGCCGAAGGCGGGTCCCCGGGGTTCCTCGGCCCGGCGCGGCCTTGAGCGCCTCTACTCGGTCGGCGGCCGCCGGCGCCCACCGACACCCGGCGTACCCGGCGCGGCACTCTCTCCGGCGGCACCGTGGACCAAGGATCAGTCTTAGCCGTGTGGCGTGGTCTTGCGGACGAGAACGATCATCCGACCCGAGCGGGCCTCGATGCTGGTTCCGCCCTTGAGCACGACTGTCACCGGCTCGTCCGGGCCGTGGTGTCTGACGTCGGCGACCCGCGCACATCTGGTCGTGTCCACCCGGGCGGGAATGCCGTCGTAGTCGTGTCGCATGCGGTCGATGGTGTCCAGCGGCAGCAGGTCCCCTGTCCGGATCTTCCTCGTCTGGGTCTGGTGAATCTCGATCTGCATCGGTCGTGGCCTCCTCGCAGGAACGCAGGGGCAGGCCCCGCCCGGCGGGCGGGGCCGCGGCGCGGCCGCCCTCAGAACGGCGGCTCTTCGTCGAGGTCGTCAGCGCTCTCCGGTGCGACGACGGCGCCGTTGTGGTGCCAGATCGCGTCCTCGCGGATGTCGGTGAAGATCTGGGCGTCGCGCTCGGTGTAGCCGTCGGCGATGTCGAGAGTGGCAGTGCTCATCTGGGCCTCCGGTGGTCGGTGCGGCTGGAACGCGGCGCAGCCTCAGCACGCCCGTGCCGGGGTCCCGAAGGGACGGCGGGGAGCCGGTGCTGGCCCGTGCGGGTGAGACCGCTACCGACCTCGGGCGAACCCGTGGCGGTCACCCGCCGGCGCCCATGCGCGCCCACCAGCGGGCAGGGACGGCGACCAGCCGACGCGCCGAACTCGCGCGTCACGAGTGACTGCGAGGCGGCCTCCGCGCACCCGGCGCGACCTCGTCGGGCGGTATCACCCGCACGGGTCGGCGGCGGCTCATCGGCGCTACGCCCCGGCGCGGGTGTGCTGACCTTCGGGCGATCCAGTCGTGCCGAGCACCGGAGGCCCCACCCGCACCGCTACCGGCCCCGCCGCCACCCCACGGTTGCCCACCGGCACCGAGCCGGTGACCGACCCACCCGACCGGCACCGGGACTGGTGACCGGCCCCTGCCGACCGGCACCGAGCTAGTGACCGCCCCTCTGCCGACCGGCACCGGCGGGGTCAGGACTTCCGACCAGGATGTCGGCATCGAAGCTGTCGAGGCTCACGGCCGTGGCCTGTCTCCTCGAATAGACCGTCAGTTCAGGGGCACCACGGCTGCCTGAGACCGGCGATCACATCGCCGCTCCCGGTCACCATCGTCGCCCCGTCCTGGATCAACCGGTGGGTCCCGACCGACAAGGCCGAAGTCACTGGGCCGGGCACAGCCATGACCGGGCGGCCGGACGCGTTCGCGGCCCCGACGAGGTGCAGGACCCCGGACCGTGCCGCGGCCTCGACGACCACGGTGGCGTGACCGAGCGCGGCGAGCAGACGGTTCCGGTCGAGCATGCGGTCCCGGGTCATCATCGTGCCGGGCGGCTGCGCGGAGACGACCAGCCCGTTCTCGGCGATCCGGTCGAGCAGGTTCACGTGCGCGGTCGGGTGGGCCCGATCGATGCCACACGGCAGCACGGCCACCGTGGTGCCCTGCGCAGCCAGCGCGCCGCGGTGTGCGGCCGCGTCGATCCCGAACCCGGCACCGGACATGATCACGCGCCCGGCCCCAGAGAGCTCGCCGGCGAGTTCGCCGGCAACGTGGATGCCGTAGCCGCTGGCGGCGCGTGCCCCCGAGATGACCACCGAGGGCTGGGCCAGCATCTCCAGCTCGGCGCGGCCACGTACCCACATACCCTGGGCTCCGGGGATCCCCATGGTCCCGGCCAGGGCCGTGGGCCACCACCGCTCGTCCTCGGGAATCAGCAGACGCGCTCCGCACCGGGCGCTGGTCTCCGCGTCGGTCTCGACAGCGGTGGCCGCGGCCCGTACGCGGTCCGGGGTCACCTGCTCTCTCAGGATTCCGGGGATGTCGCCGCTGCGGAGGCGCTCGGCTGCGGCGAGCGGACCGATGTGCAGCACGAGATGTTCCAGGTCGGGGCAGTAGCGGTCGATCAGACGCATCAGGAACGCGCGCGTAGCGCGGATCTCGGCCAGCGGGTCCGGACCGGGCTTCGGGCCGGGGATAGACGGGTGGGTGTTGGTCAGCATCAGGGCACCTCTCGCAGGTCAGGAAGGGGGTGTGGAGACGGGGCGTGCCCGGGGTGGCCTCCCACCCCGGGCACCTGCACAGACACCGCGATCAGCGGTGTGGGGTCAGTTGCCGGGCTCGTCCTCCGGCTCGACCTCGCTGATCGTGATGTTGTGCGCGGTCGGGATCACCTGCGCGCTGCTCACGCGGTGCTCGGCCTCGCAGTCCGGGCAAGGGACGACGGCGTCGACCTCGTGCACCCCGGGGATCAGTCCGCCCCCGGCGGCGCATCCGTCGGCGAATTCGACGAGCGTGTGGCCGTCGCTGAGCAGCAGCCCGTTCTCCATGCGGAACTTCTCGGCCATCGTGGCCACCTCCGTGTGCTCGGTCGGTGCGGCTGGAACGCGGCGCAGCCTCAGCGCGGCCCGCGGCGGGTCCCGCAGGGACGGCGGGAACCTGGTGCTGGCCCGACCGGTGTGAGACCGCCTCCCGACCCCGAGGGGACCTGGACCCCGCAGGGCAGCACCTGGCTCGCCCCTGCCGATGTCGAGCTCACAGCGAGTGGCGCGGTCTGGGCGCACCCGGCGTGGTCGAGGGCGACTCACGGCACCGGCGGGCCACTGCAGCCTGCTGGGGCGGGATCACCCGGGCGGGTCGGCGGCGGGTTATCGGCGCGTCGCCCGCCCCGGGTGTGCTGACCTCCGGGTGGTCCAGTCGTGTCGCCCGAGCGCCCGGGGCGCCCCGCCGAGCGCCTGCCCCGCGGATCCGGTTCTGGGGTGTGGTCAGGGCGGTGGCAGCAGTGCCGCGCCCTCAGCGATCGCGCTCTGATGGGCGAGTCGGCGGAATGCGTGCCGCGCTCCCTCGACTCGGCCGGGGTCGCCCACCATTCGGGCCTCGAGTTCGGGGATCGGCCAGGCCACGGTGACGCCGTGGCGGGCGAGGTAGAGCGCCGCCCGACGGATCTGCCACCGGTCTGCGGTGTCGAGCCAGACGTAGCCGAGTAGCTGCCACAGCCATCGTGCGATCCGCGCGGGCTGGTCTGTGCGCAGCACGGTCTTGACCTCGATCAGTGTGTCGCCGATGAGTAGGTCGGCTTCGGCCCAGTGCGGGACCAGCAGCGGGCTGGCGTAGCCCAGCCCTTCGCCGGGGACCGGGTCACCGGCCCAGCGGTGCCACCGGGCCAGGGTGCCGGACTCGTCCAAGTGCCGGACGACACCGGCGGCGTCGACGACGACCGGATCCGGACACAGCTGGCGCAGGGCTTCCACCGTCGGGGTCGTGGTGGACCCGGGCAGGGAGGCCAGGGCTCGCGGGGTGATCCCGGCGCGGTAGCGGTCCTCGCCCAGTGCCCAGACGCCGTAGGCGCGGGCCAGACCCCTCTCGGCGCCGGCGGTGCCGACCGTGCCGGTCGGGGCGTGGCCGGTGTGGAAGCGGCGGCCGCGCTCGGCGAGCTCCTGCAGCGCCGCGTCACCCCAGCCTCGGCGCGATGAGTCCGGTGTCGGTCCGGTGATGACCATGATGTCGCTCGGGGTCGGCCGTACCCCGGCGGCTTCGGCGGCCAGGTCGGGCTGCTGGTCGAGCACCGCCTGTACAGACGCGTACGCGGAGGCGATGCGGTGGGCAGCAGCTGGGGAGCACAGGTCGGCGGCCTGAAGACCACTCAGAGCCGCATACGGAGGGGCGTCTTGCACTAGCGCGGCCAGCCTTGCACCGACAACTCCGCCCACCGTCGACCAGTGGCCCGTCCCGACCCTGGCACCCGGTTGCGCGAGCGTCGACGTGGTTGCGGCCGCGCGGACCTGTTCGACCACAGCAGCGGTGCCGGGCAGGTGGGCCGCGGACCAGCGCGCCAGCTCACCCCGCTGCAGCTGCGAGGTCAGCGACATGACGTTCGACCCCCTGTTCCGACGGTCGTCGACGTGCCGTCGACCCGACAGTGGTCTCTTCCACGGGTACGGGGTGAGGATCAGCGGGCGTGGCCATCCTCGAGTCCTCGGCGCGGATGTGCGCGGGGGCGTTCAGTTCGCGAGGTGGCGGCGCAGGTCCGGTAGCGGTCCGCGGACATCCCACTCGATCAGCGGGGTGTTCGTGCTGCGGTAGTGCTCGACCTTGGTCTGTTTACGAGCGGTGTAGTCGTCACGGTCGAGCATTCCCCAGACCTCGACCATGGTCGTCGGATCGGTGTCGGTGAGTACGAAGTCCGGCAGGACAGCGGCGTCACCGTCGTAGCGCAGCGGTTTGACGAAGGCCCGTCTCGCTGCGGTGAGGGCATCGGCCATGACGACCTCGTGCGTGGAGTCGGCCGGGACGAGATCGGCGTTGGTCAGCATCACCGCGGCGCCGACGGCGGACAGGTTGCCCTTCTCGCTGCGCGCTACAAGGGCGAGCACGACCTGCTCGCTGCCGGCGGGGCGGCGGTCGGTCATCGCCGACGGCGCCGCGCGACGGATGCGCTCGTGCAGCGCCGTGGAGAAGAAGATCGGGGTGCGGTGATGGCGTAGGTCGCAGCGCTGCCCGTACGGGGTCGGGCTCCAGGAGCGAACCGCGCCGAGCACCAAGCCCCGCTGCGCCGTCCCGTTGCGCTCGACCAGGCGGCCGGTGAACCGCGCGAACGTGCCATTGTGCTGCTCAGGGTGGGCTGGGTCGAACGGTGGGACCACGTAACAGCACCAGGACAGCGGCAGGCCCGCCGAGGTGACTCCTATGATCGCCGACCGCAGCAGCGGACTGGCAGCGGCCCACCCACGCCGGCCGGTCCCTGTCCCGTTTTGCGGGGCGGAGCGGGTCAGGTCCGCGCGTTCCCACAGATAGTGCAGCAGCCCGAGCAGCCCCATCCGGGACCGCGCAGCCCCCGGACCACGGCCTGTGGCGCCCGCTGCTGCTGCCGGGTTCGTGGCGCGGACGCGCAGGGGGAGCGACAGCGACACGCTCGCGCTGCCGTCGTCGTCCTCCTGCAGGGCACCGGGCTGGTAGTGGCTTCGCCCCGACCACCGTCCACCGGTGTTGTAGAACTCGCAGCTGCGGACATGGGTTTGTCCACCGCCGGGCCAGCAGGCCAGGTAGTAGATCCCCTCGCGGTGGCGGATCACCAGCCGTGGTGACGGGTCGGTGCACAGACACCAGGCGCAACCGTCGGTGACTTTGGCCTTCTCCACCAGCGCCCGGTAGTCCCCCGCTGCGCGGCGTAGCTGCCACAACGCGACCTCGTGCCCGGCGAGACGCACCCGCGTGCGCGAGATCTCGCGCTTGTGCGCGGACTGGCTGCCTCGGTGGCGGGAGGTCGACGGCCGCCCGTCGCGTCCGTGGGGCATGCGGTCTCCTTACCCGGATCGACTCGGTCCTGCGGACGTTTATGGCTCCAGGCCGAGTTCTTCGTCCAATTCGACGCCGTCGTGCTCGGCGATCTCGCGGTTGAGCTGGGCCTCCCAATCCTCGACCAGTTCCTCGTAGAGGTGGGGTGCGCCGCCGTCGCGCTCGTACTGGAGGTGGCCAAGGGCCGCGTGGTAGGCAGCCAGAGAGGCCGGGTGGACCTTGGTGGTCCAGTCCGATTCAGCAGGGTCGGGTGTGGCTGGGGTGAGTTCGCCGCGTTCCGCGGCGGCAAGGCGCTGCTCGGCGACCGCCAGTGTTTCGCGGGCGTCGTCGATCGCCGCCCTTTCCTCAGCCCAGTCGTGATCGGGATTCTGGCGTACGAGGTAACCGTCGGCCTCTAGATCTTGATCCTGTGCAAGCTGCCCGGTCGCGATCCTCAGATCCGTTCTGGCCTCGTGGACGGCCCACGCTTCGTGGGCGACGTGAGGAGTCCCGAAAGAGCCGTCGGGCATCTCCCCCAGATAGCGGGCCGCGTTCTCGGTGTAGACGTGACGCGCCCCGTACCCATAGAACCGGCCCAGGCCCGGTCTGTGCTGCTCTGAATCGGCCATCCCGAGTTCGACCATGCGGCGGTCGTACTCATCAGCCCGGCCCCGAGTCGTTCCGAGCTGCCGGTCGTAACCCTCACTGGTTCCGGACATGCTGTTCCCTCCGGTAGTTCGTCAGACGGGCGTCCCAGGACGAGGCGGCGGCGTCGGTGGCTGCTCTGGTCCTCGGGCTACTGCTCGTCGTCGGTGGAGTTGGTGGTGCGGTTACGGGCGATGGTGCGTGGGGCGCGGATCCCGAAGGTCATCCCTCGGGTGATCGTGCGCTCAGCCTCGGCGCGGCTGAACCCCGCGACACCGATGTGGGTTGCGGCGGCGTCGAGCAGGGCCGCGTAGGCGTTGTCGGCGTCGAGCTCCCCGCCACCGACGAGCTGACCGAAGACCCGGGCAGCGCCCAGCAGGGTGACCTGCCGCCGGCCTTCCGCGGCGTGTTCGACCTTGTCGAGTTCGTCGGCCTGGATTGCTGCGATGTAGGCGTTCGCCCGCTTGGTCGGCAGGTCCCTCGTCGGCGGTCCCTGCGGGCGCGGCGTCGGCGGCGGCGTGAGCAGGGTGGCCAGCCACGTCGGAAGTTCTGCGATCTGGCCGTGCTCGGCGACCAGGTAGGCGCCCTCGGGGCGGATGCTGCCGGCGCCGACGACGAACCCACCCCCCGCGCGTGTATCTACGAGCGGGCCGAGGCTGTGCCCGTGCCCTCCGTGGGTGTTGCGCAGTGAACCGCCCCGGTCTTGATGGAGGCTCTGAACCCACGGAAGGGTTGGAGTCATGCCAGCGCCGAAGAAGTACCCCGATGAGATTCGGGAGCGGTCGGTCCGGTTGGTCCTGGACCTGGTCGAGGGCGAGGAGCAGGTGAACGTGACCGCGGCGTGCACCCGGGTCGGGGAGCAGCTGGGGATCAATCGGGACACGTTGCGGGGCTGGGTCAAACAAGTCCAGATCGATCAGGGCGTGCGGGCGGGGACGTCGACCTCGGAGCGGGACCGGATCCGGGCTCTGGAGAAGGAGAACGCTGAGCTGCGGCGGGCGAACGCGATTCTCCGCACGGCGTCGGCTTTCTTCGCGGCGGAGCTCGACCGCCCCAGCGGCAGCAAGTGATCGACTACATCGACACCCATCGCGACCGGTTCGGGGTCGAGCCGATCTGCACAGTGCTGGCCGCGGCCGGCGTGCCGATCGCCCCGCAGCTACTACGCGGCCAAGACCCGTCCGCTCTCGTTGCGGGCGCGCCGCGATGAGGTCCTCAAGGTTGAGATCGGGCGGGTGTTCGCCGAGAACTACCGGGTCTATGGGGCGGACAAGATCTGGGCCGCGCTCAACCGGGAAGGCACCCGGGTGGCGCGCTGCACCGTCGAGCGCCTGATGCGTGAGCTCGGGATTCGCGGTGCGGTCCGGGGCCGCACGGTGCGCACCACGGTTGTCGAGCACGGCGCGCAGCGGCCGGCGGATCTGGTTGAACGCCGGTTCCGGGCGCCAGGGCCCAACCGGTTGTGGGTGGCGGATCTGACCTACCTGCGCACGTTCTCGGGCTGGGTCTATGCCGCGTTCGTCGTCGATGTGTATTCCCGGATGGTGGTCGGCTGGCAACTGGCCCGGCATCTGCGCACCGACCTGGCCCTCGACGCTCTGGAGATGGCGTTGTGGCGTCGTGAGCTGCAACAGGCCGACATCTCGGGGCTGGTGCACCACTCCGATCGCGGGGTGCAATATCTGGCGATCCGCTACACCGAACGCCTCGCCGAGGCAGGCGCGGTCGGGTCGGTCGGTAGTCGCGGGGACTCCTACGACAATGCTCTGGCGGAGAGTTTCAACGGCCTGTTCAAGACCGAGTTGATCCGTCCGCGGGGCCCGTGGCGCGGCGTGGACGACCTCGAGATCGCCACCCTTGAGTACATCGACTGGTTCAACCATCGGCGCCTGCACGGCCAACTCGGGATGATCACACCGACCGAAGCCGAAGCCACCTACTACCGCAATCACGCCCCGCAGCAGCATGCTGAACGGGCAGAACCCAGCCTCCACTGAACCCGGGGCGGTTCAGTGCGGGAGTGGGCGGCGGGTCTGGACGAGATCGCGCGGTTGATTGGGTCGCGGTTCGCGCGTTCGGAGCCGCGGGCGAACGCGGTCGCGTATGTGCGGGGGCTGCTCTCGGAGCGGGAGCGGAAGAACTCGTGGACGATCTCCGAGCAGGCCGGTCAGCCGGTGCCGGATCCGATGCAGCGGCTGCTGTCGACGACGGACTGGGATCCCGATGCAGTGCGGGACGATCTGCGCACGTATGTCGTTGCGCACCTGGGCGACCGGGCTGGGATCCTCGTCGTCGACGAGACCGGGTTCCTGAAGAAGGGAGACCGGTCGGCGGGTGTCGCGCGGCAATACACCGGCACGGCGGGTCGGATTGAGAACGCGCAGGTCGGTGTGTTCCTGACCTATGCGACGCCGCATGGGCGGACGTTCCTGGACGGGGAGCTGTATCTGCCGAAGGCGTGGACCGAGGATCGCCCCCGATGTGACCGTGCGGGGATCCCTGCTGATCGTGAGTTCCGCACCAAGCCCGAGCTGGCGGTCGAGATGATCGCCCGCGCGATCGACGGCGGGGTTCCGGCGTCGTGGGTGACCGGCGATGCCGTCTACGGACAGCACTACCGGCTCCGCAAGAGCCTCGAAGACCGTCAGATGAGCTACGTGCTCGCGATCCCCTCCAACCAGCGCGTGATCGCCAAGACCACCTCGTCGATCATCGGGAGCGAGTACCGGGCCGACGCGCTCATCGCAGGACTGCCGGCCACCGCGTGGCGCAGCAGGTCAGCCGGCGCCGGATCGAAGGGCGACCGTCGCTACGCGTGGGCGCGGGCGCGGATCAACGGGGAACGCGATCCCGACGCCGAGTACTGGCTGCTGGCCCGCCGCAGCCTGACTGCCCCCTCAGAGCTGGCGTACTACCTCTGCCACACGCCCAAGCGAGTCGCGCTCAGCGAGCTGGCCCGGGTCGCCGGCGCGCGGTGGGCGATCGAGGAGACCTTCCAGACCGCGAAAGGCCAGACCGGCCTCGATCATTACCAAGTCCGGCAATACACCGGCTGGTACCGGCACATCACTCTCTCCATGCTCGCGCACGCCTTCCTCACCGTGACACGGTCAAAAAGGGGGCTCTCCACGCCGACAGCGGCGAGCTCATCGCGCTGAGCCTGCCCGAGATCCGCCACCTCATCGCCACCCTCGCACTGGACACGATCGCCGACCCCGGCCACGTGCTGCGCCGCTCACGCTGGCGACGAAGACACCAACACACCGCCCAACAGCACCACTACCAACACCGCAGCCACAACCCATAAACGCGACTGTAGTACTAGTAGCCATGCCGCGCCCCGGCCCTGCTGGAGGTGCGCCAACGTCCCAGGGAGGAGGATGAGCAGCGTGAGTGATGAGACCGCGCCACAGGACGTCCCGACCGTACGAACCCGGGCGGCTCTGTTGGGCGACCGACTCGCGATGCACTTCGAGGCCGGGCGAGTTCGCCTCAACGGTGTCCAGGTGACCGACCTGGATACCCCGGCCCCGGAGGGCACCCGGATCGTCATCGCTGGGACCTGACGACTCCGCCCCGGTCTCCTTCCGGGACGGCCGTCGTCGTCTGGGGCAGTGCGGTCGGTCGTGGTCAGTACCGCAGGTTGTAGAACGACCAGCTGGTTTCCTGGCTCTGGGTCGGGTTGCCGTTCGAGATGCAGCGGTACTCAGAGGTGTCGGGTCTGCCCCGGTAGGCAGCGATCGCCTCCTCGCACGCACCCCTGTTCGCGTAGGTCGCGACGTAGCTCCAGGTTGGGGACTGGGCAGGGGTAATGGGGGCTGCGGCGGCGGCCCCGGCACCGACCGACGTCAGCGTGGCGGCCCCGAGGGCGAGGCCGATCATCGTGGACCTGAGAACCCGCATGGTCCTACGCCTCCTGCTTGGTGATCTTGGACTTCACGGAGGGTAGGAGCGCTCTCTCGGGACCCCTCCCGAGCTCGGCTCGGGGCTGGAGGGTCTTGCTGTGGTCGGAGGGCGGCCAGCTCATCGGATCCGCCTGGTCCTCGTCCCGGACCGGTGCGGTGGTCCTTGGGGACCGCTCGACGGGAGGTCGCGGGCTTCGCGCAGCTCGCGGAGGTGCTCGCTGAGCGCTTCCCTGGCGGCCATCCGCGCCCCTCGTCCCGCCGGCCGGTCCCGCAGAACTGGCGACAGCGGTGCGGGAGGGGTGGGCCCGCTGCCGGTGCCGGTGCTCGCGCGCATCCGGCCGATCTGTACGGCGCGGATCTCGCCGAGGCGTCCCTGCCAGGGGCGTAGGCGGGCGCCGATGACCCGCAGGGGGTCGCGGGCACCGGTGGTGACTGGTCCACGCGGTCGGTCGGGGTGGTCGGGGTGGTGTTCGAGTGCGTGGCGCAGCCCAGCGACGGTCGCGCCGGCCTCCCACCACGGCTTGAGCAGCGACCGGGCACGCCAGATGTCGATCGTGCCCGGTTGTCGGCCTCCTAGGCCGAGAAGGGTGAGCAGGGTGAGGGTGGCTTGGTTTCTGGCACCGGGCGTGTTGGGGACGTCGTAGGGGTGCCACTTGGCTGCTTTGGTGGTCACTGACCGTCTGCCGCCCGACAAGGGCTTAAGACTCACGTGAGAAGTGGGGAGGTCGCCACTTTCATCCACAGTGGTCTGAGCTGGGTGTTCGTGTGTGTGGTCGGTCGGCGCGGTGAGCTGGGGGAGGGGGCTGTGGGTGACCAGGGCGTAGGTCGGTGTGCGGCCGGTGTCGGTGCCGAGGAACTCGGCGCTGGCTCCGGCTTCGACGACGACGAGCAGGCCGCGGTCGCGGGCCCAGGCCAGGACGCGGGACACGGTGCGGGCGGCGCGGGCGCCGGCGGCGCCGAGGCGGTCGGTGGTGAGCCCGGTGATCAGGCCGGTGTCCCAGTCCATGTGGCAGACCAGGCGGCGCAGGATCGCCGACCAGCTGGTGCGCTTGTCCGAGCGCCACTCCTCGTCGTCGACGAGGCGGGCGATGTATTCGAGGGCCTCGGGCTGGGAGGTCAGCACCCGCCACTGGTGGTCGATGAAGTTGCGCCACCCGGGGTGCGGGGTGAACCCGCGGGCGTGTCGGGCGCGGGCGCGGGTGACACCGCGGGCGCGCGCTCGGGCGGTGGGAGGCAGAGCGCGGCTCGGGCGCCCGGGACCGCTGGAGGGGCCTGAGGTCGAGCGCGCGGCGCGGCCGCGCGGCGCGCGACGAGGTGCGGCAGTGCTGCGGATGCCGAAGTCGCCGGCGGGCGGTTGCGCGCCGAGGGGGAGCTGGTGGAGCAGGCAGAGGTCGGAGGTGGGGCCGGAGGCCAGGGTGAACGCGCCGTGCTCGTAGCAGCGGATGCAGAACCCGGTCTCCGCCGCTGGTGAGCGGCGGTTTTCCGGGCATGACGAATTCGCCCCGTGTCTAAGGTGGTTGGCTCCCGGCCCAGGATGTATCCTGGACACGCGAAAGCGCCCCTTCTTCGCAGGTGGGGTAACGGCCCCGGTTCGCCGGGGCTACGGCATCAGGCGGGTGCAGGTCCGGCTGACGCGAGAACGATCCGAGGCGGTCTCCTGGCAGGGAGACCGTCTCGTTCTTTTAGGAGGCCTTGGTCAGGGGCTGCTCCGGGCGGTTGTACTGGACCGGGATCTGGCCCGGGATCTCGTTGCGGTAGCGCAGGCCCAGGTGGATCAGTGAGCCGGCGACGAGCGAGATGCTGCGGTCGCGTTCCCGAGCGATCTCACGGACGACCTGGTCGTCGGGGAGAGGGATCCGGGCTGTGAAGCCTGCTGACTCGCTGCGGGGGACTCGGAGGGGCAGCTCGTCTGGGAGCTCGTCGACGTGCTGAAGCCCGATGTTGATGAGCTTCGCAGCGGTCTCCGAGACGTACCAGCCGAGGTTGGTGGCCAGCGTCTTGAGCGCAAGATCGTCGGCCAGCAGTACCCGTGGAAGAACCACTGCACGCGGGCCCTTCGACGGGCGCCCTGTCGGTCTTCTCGCCATGGCGGTGATCCTGCCCGGTTTTCTGAAATCAGGACAGCGCGACACGCCCACCATCTTTCAGAAAACCGGGCATCGCCATCGGCTCGAGATCAAGGCAGTGCCTCGTTCCTGGCGATGAGTCGCGACGCCAGCGTCAGCAGCAACGGACCGGTCAGCGCGGACGCAGACGCCACTGATGCAGGCGAGTCTGCTCAACGCCGGCAAGCGCCCGTTGCTGCAGCTGCTCACGGTGGCAGCCGGGTGCTCTATCTCGGGTGCCTGTCCACGCTGTCGCGCATCATCCCAGAGCCGGTTTCTCGCCTGAGCCGTCCTCAGTGGTTGCGAGCATCGTCTGTGCGAGCCGGTCGACGTCTCGAAGCCACGGCTGCAGGTCTTCAGACAGAGTTGCTCGCAGTCGGCTTTGGACCCTCTGGACGTTGCGGGCCTCACGTGCGCTGAGCGGCCGGTTGCGCTCAGCTTCAAGCGCTTCCGCGAACTGTGTGGAAGGCATCATGAGCGATCGGGGCGTAAAGGCCGCAGGAACGTAGGCATCGTGTGAACCGGTTGCTACCGAACCGGACACCGCGGTAGTTTCTGGGAACCGACCTACCTGATCCGCGGGGGAGTCAGCGCGCTGCGGCGCGTCTCCAGCCAGGAGGTCGCACCCATGAACGCCGACCAGCCCGATCTGTGGCGCTCCCAGGGTAGCCCCGCGCCGATTGTGCTGTGGGACATGCTTGACGGTCCGATGCCGCGAGGGCTTCTCGGTGTCGGTGACCCGAACGTCCACCTCGTCGACGGCCGGTGGACCTTGTTCGTCGGCGGCTTCACCACCACGTTCCGCAACCGCCTGTTCCGCGCGCACCTGGTCGACGAGGCGACCGGTCCCAGCGGTCCATGGCGGATCGATCCCGACCCTCGGGGCCGGGCCCGACCGCTGGCCGCCGACCCGCCGAAGGGCTGTTGGGACGCTGCCGGCATGCACACCCCGAGCTACGTCCCGCCGGCTGGGGGCAACGGCGCCCGGGTCTATTACTCGGGTCGGGCGAACGTAAAGCACTACGGGCCCGGGAGCAGATACGCGATCGGCGTGCTCGAGCACACCGGCGGCCAGTGGCGGCGGCGCGGAGCACCGGTATTGGAGGGCAGCGCCCCACGGTGGAGCGTGCTCGAACCGCGAGTCGTTCACTCCGGGGGTCGCTACCGGATGTGGTACCAGGCGAACCCCCACGAGATTGGTCCCGGCGAGTACCCCGACTACGAGCTGCGGTGCGTCGAGAGCGAGGACGGCCTGACCGGTTGGACGCCGCCGCGCGTGTTCGCCGGGCCGGACGAGGGCTTCTTCGACATCGCGATCGCGCCGCGCGGCAACGGGTGGGTGATGCTGCTGGCACGCGGGTCCGACCTGCACGACACGGGCGGTTTCCCGCCTCAGGGCCTGTGGTGGAGCACGGCGGCGCACCCCAGCGCCGACCGCGCGGACTGGTCGCAGCCTCGGCGGCTCCTCGACACCGATGCGCCGGGTACTCCACTCTGGATGGCCCGCGGAACCTACGGCCCGGGCCTCGCGATCAATCCTGCCAACCCCGCTCGCGTCACGGTGCTGTTGACGGGCGTCCGGGCCGCCCCGCGGTGGCCGCGCCTGATGCTTGGGCGGGTCGCCCGGCTGCGTCGCCCGCCGGTTCCCGCACCGTTCTACCTGTCGGTGGCGACCGTGACGCTTGATCTGCCGACCTGCTGATCGATGCGCTTGCACGGCCGGAGTCCAGATCGGCGTAGGGCTCAGTGTGCAGGACCCCGACGGTGCAGCCACGCCGGATCGCGTCCACCAGGTCACGACGCGGATGTTCTGCGGCCGCTCACCAGTCTTCACCGGCGATAGCAACTATGCGATCGGCGTGCTGGAGCACACCGACGGCCAGCCCGCGAGCAGGTGTTGGAGCTGGCCCTGGGCAACCCGCGGGGCTCGGTACTGCTCTTCCACATTCCCACCACCAGAGACTGTGGTCCGCACTGGCGACAGCGTCTGTTCAGCCGGGATCTGTCCAGGCGGTGCCGTCCGCGGTGCGGTACGAGACGAGGAGGGCCATCGCAGCGTGCTGGGCGTGGTCGAGACCATCGCTGATGTCCGCCAGCAGCTGCTGTGCGGTCGGGTGAGCAGCGGCTTCATCGTTGCGTTCGAGTTCAGCGGTGATCGCGGCGAGTTGTGTGAGCAGGGTGAACAGCCCGGCGGAGGCCTCGGAGAGCGGCCCAGCGGTGGCCGGCCCGACAGGTCCGGCCGGTCGGTCAGGGGCGGGCGTCGGTGTGCACCGTAGGGAATGCAGCTGACGGAGTGCGCTGTCGAACCGGTCTCCAGAGCTCATGCTCTCCTCGGGGATCCACGCTCCAGTATCCGACATGTGTCCCCTCCCAGGCGTTCTGTGCTCGGGTGGCAGGTTCAGATTCGTGCCGGGGACCTTGCCCGCTTTCGGAGTCGCGCTCAACGAGTGAGCCGTGGCGTACTCGAATGTGTACGCGTTCGGGTACGCTGTGAGGTGTGTGGGTGCCTGAGGTGTTGTCGTTCCGGGAGTTTCGTACGGCGTTGGCGGCGACGTTGAAGCGGGTGCAGGACCCGGATGCGGAGCCCGTCTTCGTGGGTGCGCATCGCAAGCCCGAGGCGGTGGTGATGTCGGTGGCCCGTTACGAGCAGCTCGTCGGAGCGGCTCAGCGGCGCGCTGATGTCGACGAGGCGCTCGCCTCGGTGCGCGCGGAGGGCCTCGAGCCCAGCGCGCAGAGCCTGGCGTTGCTCGACGGTGTCGCGGCGGGTTCGCTGAGCACCGACGAGGCCCGTGAGCGTGTCCTGGCCCGTTACCGCCGTTGACCGGCCCGGACCCCTACCTCGACACCGGTGTCCTGCGGAACCGGCTGGGCATCTCCGACCCGGCCGAGCTCGCCCAGGCCGAGGCCGAGCTCACCGGGCGCTACGACCTGGACCACCTGCAGGATTTCCACCACTACATCTTCAGCGACCTCTACGACTGGGCCGGGCAGCTGCGCACCGTGTCCATCGGCAAGGGACAGCTGTTCTGCCTGCCCCACCACCTCGAAACCTTCGCCGACGACATCTTCACCCGCCTGCAGGCCCAGCAGGTGCTGCGCGGGCGTGACCTCGACGGCTTCGTCACCGGCCTGGCCGAACTGCTGGGCGACATCAACGCCCTGCACCCGTTCCGGGAGGGCAACGGACGCACCCAGCGGGCGTTCCTGGCCCAGCTCGCCCACGACGCGGGCTACGAGCTGCGCTGGACCACGATGGACCCGGCCGAGAACAACCGAGCCTCCGCGCTCTCGCTGGCCGGTGACAGCTCCGCCCTGCACACCATGCTCGCCCACCTCGTCAGGCCACTCCGCCAGCCACCCCAGTCACGGCCGGCCTCCACCGACAGCTGAGCAGCGCCTCCGTCTCGACGTCGGTCCGGCTTCTCGAGGGGGTGTGCCGTGTGTGCCGGAGTCGGCAAGGCGTTCCTGCCGGTGTGTCCGCCGCGTCTGGCCGAGTGGGCTGAAGAATTGTCGGTCCCCTGTCGCACACTGAGTCCGTTTCCCCGGCGCTGTGCGAGAGGATCGCGATGTCAGACCCCGTCATCGTGGCAGGAACCGCCCTGTCCCGTCAGCTGCAATCAGCATTCCGCAACGCACGCGATGCCCGCCGAATCGAGTGGGTCGAACGGGAGAACGAGGCCCTGACCGCCCTGCGGGTCCTGGCCACCTACCTCGCCTACCACCCAGGAAGCGCCACCGCCCGGGCCATCACCACCACGCTGACCGACAGTATTGATAATCCGGGGGAAGACATGTCTCTCGTAGAGCATGCACTACCCTCGGCCGCAAGTATCAATACAGCAGAGGGTGACACAGTGGCGCGAATCGAAACGGTACAGCTCATCGACGACCTCGACGGCGCGGCCGCTGATGAGACCGTCGCTTTCGCCGTCGACGGGAAGCTGTTCGAGATCGACCTCAATGCGACCAACGCCGCGACGTTCCGGGACAAGCTCGCCCCGTTCGTGTCCGCCGCACGGACCGCAGGAGGCGGCCGGGTCGCACGACGTCGCGAGGCGGCCGCGGCGGCAGGCTCGACCGAGGCTCGGCGCCACAGCCAGGCGGTGCGTGTGTGGGCGCGGGAGAACGGATACGCCGTCTCCGAGCGGGGCCGCATCCCCGCCGAGGTCGTCGAGGCCTACCGCGGTCGCGACTCGAGCACCACGACGTTCGCACCGGAGAAGACCGCGCCGGGGAAGGCTGCGCTCGCGGCGCGGCCACAGGCCGCCCAGTTCAGCGGATAGTCCCGCGCAGGCCTACATCCATGGCGCCCGCCGCTGAACCGGAACCTTGTGGAGCGGTCTGGCGAGCACGCCGGTCGCCTCCCGCGTGTTCTCTGCCCAGGTGGCGAACAGTAGGCACCGCTCGAGGCCCCACCTGCTCCGCTGCCAAGGTGTTTCCTCATCTGCGGGTAGCGCAAGCAGTCAGTCGTCGTGCGGAGCAATGTCTGCCGACAGGTGTGGGACGACTACGACCTGGTGCTGATCTTCGTAGATCACGCGACCTGGATCATCGGACCGGCGTTCGATGCAGGCCACGCCGTGGCGGCGGAGGATCGCCAAGTAGCCATCTATGGGAGCCAGAAACTGAGTGGCGGTGGCCTTGAACCACGCTGCCGCCAGCGGATGCGCCAGCTTGTCGTATGCCCCGGTGGGCGGGTAGACGAGCGTTTGGTTGTACCACTCGTTGGACGTGCGCCAGAACTGGTGGTCGGCTGCGGAGAGGTGCCCCGAGCGACCGAGGGTGTTGGTCAGCCCGAAGACGCCGACACGCCGGCCTAGATCATCCTCGATCGGACTCTCGTAGCGGACGAACTGAGCGGACACGTCGAGCACCTTAAACACGGGGCATCTGTGTCTGGTCAGAACGTGCAGTCGACGACGTTCACGCGCTCCTACGTTCGAGGGCCCTGGACGATCGGTGGGTCGCAGCGAGCCAATGACGATCGACAACGCGGGGACGGGGATTCGATGGCGAGGATGCATACGGACGAGGTGGACGTCAACGACCACGTCGTCCGGGAGCTGGTCCGGGTGCAGTTTCCGGAGTGGGCCGATCTGCCTGTGCGCCGGCTGGATTCCGGCGGGTCGACGAACGCGATCTTCCGGGTCGGGACGACGCTGTCGGCGCGGCTGCCGCTGACCGCGGGGGGTGTCGAGGGTCTGCACCGGGAGACGCGGTGGCTGCCGGTGCTCGCCTCGGCGTCGCCCGTCCCGGTGCCGGACGTCGTCGCGATCGGACGGCCTGGGGGCGACTACCCCTTCGACTGGGCTGTCCACCGGTGGATCGACGGCGAGGTCCTGGTGGAGGGCCGGGTCCCGGCCCCGGACGGCATCGCCCGGGATCTCGCCGCGTTCATCGCCGCACTGCACGAGGTCGACGTGACCGGCGCACCGCAGGCGCACCGCAGCGGGACACTCGCTGACCGGGACGCGCAGACCCGCTCCGCGGTCGAGGAGCTCGCGCGCACCGACGAGCCGTTCGATCCCGACGAGGCGATCGCGGTCTGGGAGTCGGTGACCGCCGTCCCCGCCCCGGGCGCCCCCGCGCGCTGGATCCACTCCGACCTCATGCCCAGCAATCTGCTGACCCGGGACGGGCAGCTCACCGCGGTGATCGACTTCAGCACTGCAGGATTGGGGGACCGGGCGGTCGACCTCATCCCGGCCTGGAACCTGTTGCCCCCTGCCGCCCGCTCGACGTTCCGCGCCGCCGTGGGCGTCGACGACGACACCTGGGAGCGCGGGCGCGGATGGGCACTGTCGATGGCATTGATCCAGCTGCCGTACTACCGCGGGACGAATCCCGTCATCTCCAGCAACGCGCGCCACGTCATCGAGCAGGTACTGGACGGCTGAGCCTCTGGTCCGGCCGGTGTTCGCCGCCGGGCCGGACCGGGGTGGGCACCTCGAAAGGCACACGTGAATTGACGGCCGGGTCCCGCTAACAGCTCAGGACACGACGGGAGGCCGGTCCAGAAGCTGCGGCTCGTCGAGGACCTCACCGGCGCACTTCCGGCAGACGCGGGCAGGTTCGCGGGCTACTACGCCCGTCGGGCGGGGCCGCCACCAGCGTAATTGCCACGATCCTAATTGTCGGCTTTCTAAGAGCGGGGGTCACAGTGTCGGCGACTGTTCATCAATCATGGCGCACTCCTACCGGACCGACGTCACCGGCCGGTAACGAGGTTCCGAGCGCCGTCATGCTTCGAGCTCAGTCGTCAGGAGGTCTACTCGAACAGGTCGATGCCTTTTTTCGCCGCAAGGTCCTGAAGCTTCTCGGCGTCGTCGGTCTGGATACAGACGCACGCACGGATACTGTCGTCCTGGCGCCTCAGGATGTAATGGGCGTTGCTGTCAACCAGTAGATCGTCGTTGACGTCGTAGAACAGCCAGCGCACATGCACCTGAGTGATTCCGTTGGAGAGCCGGTCCTGCTTGATCAAGTCGTAGCGGACTGAGGCGAGTCCGAGCTTCTTGTACAGCGGGTAGGACCGCTCCAGCCCCGCGACCATCGCCTCGCGAGACTCCAGTACCCCGGAGAAGTTGTCGTCGATGATCGTTCCGGGGATCGCCCACAGCTCCGCGGCTGCGGCTGCGTCGAAGCTGCTCAGGCTCGCTGCGTAGCGGTCCAGGTAGGCCGTGATCTGCGTGTCGTTCATGATCACGACTCTAGGAGTGAACCCCGTCGGAGCCGTGGCGGCGTTCGATCCTGGTTCGGGGGAACCTCGAGGGCGGCGATCAGCTTCACAAACGCGCTCTGTGCGACGCCGGCGGTGAAGGGCCCGACTGCGACCAGGGCCGCGAGCAACGCGGAGACCTCGCCGGGGGTCAACGACACCGAACGGTCGTGCTCGCGTGACGCGACTCGGTACCCACCTCGAGCTCCCGTCACGACGTCGAGCGGTACGCCGGCTGCACGCAGACGAGCTGCATCTCGTTCGATCGTGCGTGGGCTGACCCCGACCAGGTCGGCCAGCTGGGCCACGGTCGTGTACTTCGGATGCCGCGCCCTCAAGTGCTCGATCACCGCGTACTGCCGCTCCACGAGCGGTACGACTTGATGTAGCTGGACTCGGGGCTGCATGGAACAAGGCTCACACACTGCACGAGGCGCTCTCGCGACGAACGGCCCGACGAGGTCGTGGTGAGCTGCCCTGCGGTGTAGCTGTGGATTGTGAGCGACTGGGTTGTTCGGCCGTGCCCGGCCGGAGGGGGAGGGCCCGGGGCACGGCCGCGGTGCTGCACAGGTCCCTCCCCTGCTCGATCTGGCCCTCGATACGGTGGCGCAATGTGCGCTCGCCTGCGCACGACGGCGCGGCTCGCTCTCACCCCGGAGCGGTATCGAGTGCGTCGTCGTGACGACTCCCCAGGACGCGCAGGCTGGATGCCATCGAGGACGGGAGAGCAATCATCCGAGGGATCTTTGTCGCTGCCGGCGTCGCGCTCGCGGTCTCACTCCTGCTGACACCATTTCTCATCCGGTTCTTCACTGCGCGGGGTGTCGGGCAGGAGATCCGCGACGACGGAACGAGACTTGAAGGACTGCCTTGATCCGCGGTCGCGACGTGCTCCTCGGCGCGGTGCCGTGAATGAAACGATCGACTGCACAATGCTTTGTCAGCATTCAGACAGACTTGGCTGACACCGTGCGCCTTCCCGGACTTATCGGATCCGCGCGATCTGCTCAAGCAGCGCCGCGGCATGGTCAGGGCCAGGTAGTGCGGCCAGTTCGGTACGCAGACGTTCAGCCTCCTGTCGGTAGCTCGGCACTGCCAGCAGTTCCGTCAACGCGGCGCGGACCTCCGCTGGCGTCGCGGTAGCGGCGTCGAGCTTCAGCCCGGCGCCGAGTTCTTCGCAGCGCTTCGCGTTCATCGGCTGGTCGGCACCTATCGGCACGAGCAGTGTGGGGAGCCCGTGGGCGAGCGCACCCATCACGCTGCCTGATCCGCCGTGCGAGACGACCACATCGCAGTGCGGTAGGACCTCGTCCTGTGCCACGTACTGCGCGATATGCACGTTGTCCGGCTGCGGCCCGAACTCGGCCGGGTCGATCTGCGATCCCACTGTCATCAGCAGGTTCACCGGCAGCGCCCGCAGTCCGGCGAGCACTCGTTCGTACAGGTCTCCGGACTCCACTCCGAACTCGGTGCCCAGCGTGAAGTAGATGACTGGAGCGTTGGGGCGCACTCTTACCCAGTCCGGCCGGGGCCCGGGTGGGCGAGCCGGACCGCGTGCTCTGTGCCATGCCGCCATGCCTCCGGTGCACGAAACGTTGGCGGGAATGGTGAGAGTCGCAGGTGTCGGCCGAGCATGATCAGATCCGGGTCGGCCGCCAACCCACATTCGGCCCGGATCTTCCGCAGTGGTTCGCCGACCACGTCGGGGCGGATCTGCAGACCTGTGGCCGATACCAGGACACTCGCATGTGGAAGGCCCGACCGCTCGGCGGTTAGCATCGTCGCAAAGTCGAACTCGTCGCACACCGCCAGATCCGGCTTCCAGTCGCGCACCAGCGGTCCCACCAGCGGCAACCGGGACTTGGTTGCCCGATGGGCGAAGTTCTCCCGTACTTCATCGTCGGCCTGGTCGGCATCCGCCGCTGTCAACGGTGCCCGCTCGCGTGGTCTGGCGACGGGCCGGTGCCCGAGCTGGTGAAACGAGAATCCAGCATTCTCAACTAGCCCACCCAGAGACGCGGACGTCGCCCACAAAACGGTGTGTCCGGCGTCGGCGACCGCCCGTGAGAATGGCAGCAGTGGGTTGAGGTGTCCGGGGCCCCCGATACAAGTGAACAGAATACGCACTACAGTACTGTTTCAGCGAGGTCGTGCCGCCACAAGGCGCGTCGACTTGCGCGAGCGTCGGCTCAGTCGAGGGAGGCCATATCCGAGCGACTGGGGTCAGCCCCTTGCGGGTGTTCGAGCAGTTCTCGAGCTAGCGCCATCCGTCCTCGTCAGATGGGCATCGGGGCGGTCTCGATCCGCCACCTGCCCCGGCCCACATGCGCCTCGCGGACCGACCAGTGCCGGACGGCCTGCGGGCCCGCTTCCTGTACCGGCTCGGACGATCTTCGGAAGCTGCTTCGGCGATACCTCGCTACCGCTCGCGCTCAACGGCAAGGCGCACGGTGTGCTCTCGGCGCCGCTGCAGAACGATCATGGCGGCGGAGAACGTCGTGGCCAGAGCTGCCATCGAGAGGGCCAGCCAGAAGTAGGGGGAGCCGATCTCCCCGCTGGCCCGGTACAGGACTTGTCCCCAGGTCGGTCCGACGAATCCGGGCGCGGCGACCAGCTCACGGTTGGTCTTGGATGTTCTGGCTTGGGCGTAGGCGATGTGGTCGGAACTGATATCGGCTGCTCGGCCGCGGCGCAGGGCGCGATGGACCGAGAGTCGTTGGTCAGGGTCAGGGGCAAGGGCGCGGGACAGAACCAGCATCGTTCGGTCGTAGGCGTAGGGCTGTGGGGCGCGGGTCCACGTCGAGGCTGCGATCGGGCCCAGACACACCACAGCGGTCACGCTCAGGACATAGAACCAGCCACCGCCAGCTGATCTGGTGAGCAGCACCCACGCCACGGTCGAGAGCACATAGCCGCTGACGACGACGGTCCAGATCCGCCACCACCAGACCCATCCGGGGTGGGGATCGTGGAGCACCTCGTGCGCAGAGGTCATGCTCATCGGCCGATCTGGAGGACGGCGTTATCGGTGAAGACGTCGTCGACGCGGATGTAGGTGGTGATGGTGTCCATGGAGCGGTGGCGGGTCTGGTGGGCGATCGCGCGATCGGTCGCTCCGCGCAGGTGGGCGTAGGTGACGAACCCGGCGCGCGCAGGCTGTGGACGGTCGCCCGTGCTCATCATCCCAGGTGTCGGCCGAGGAACTGCCAGCCGGCGTCTCCCTCGTACTGTGGGACGCCGGTGTGCCCGCCCATGTTGGCGTGTAGCGCCTTCTCCTCGGAGCCGAAGGCGTCGAACAGCTCGAGCGCGCGCTGCCGATCGTTGCCCTCATCGTCCCACTGCAACAGGACGTGCAGCGGGATCGTGACCCTACCGGCCTCCTCGAGGACGGTGCGGGGGATGAAGCTGCCGGCGAACAGGATGGCGGCCACGATGCGCGGCTCGAGGACCGCCAGCCGGGTGCCGATGGCGATGACCCCGCCCGCGAAGCCCACCGGGCCACCGATCTCGGGCAGCGCGAGCAGGGCGTCCAGGGTCCGCTGCCATTCGGGGACGGCCTCGTCGACCAACGGCAGGATGAGTCGGTCGATGATGTCGTCATCGACGGGCCAGCCGGCCTGCAGCACCCGGCGGACATCGGCGCGCGCCCCGTCGACGCTGGCGATCGAGGTCCGGCCTCCGCTGCCGGGGAGTTCGATCGTGGCTGCCGCGTATCCCTGCGCGACGCAGTCGCGGGCCCTGGACACCAGGCGGTCGTGCATCCTGTCCAGCCCGCCGGGGTGCCCGAGCAGGACCAGCGGGACCGGCCCTGTCCCGATCACGCCCGTCCAGAGGATTCCGGGGATCTCCCCGAGGGTGAACTCGCGCTCGACGACGCCGTCGTCGAGGTGCTGTTCGGAGGTGAACTCCATGGTCGTGCCTTTCAGGAGCGGTCGTGAACGGCGCTCCCGGACGACCTATCGTCCGACCGTGACCCCTGAGGGGAGCACCCATGTCGAATCGTTCACGGGTACCACCTCCTCGGTCTCCTGCACGGCCAGCGGCACCGTAGCAGTGGTCGACTCGCCACCGCGGGACAATTCCCGCGCGGGATGTCCGATGATCCCGCCAAGCACGAGCGAGGCCGAACCGCGCTGCCGGGTCGCCGGCGTCGTCCGTGCGCTGCTGCTCCGGGCCGATGTGCTCGACGTCCAGGGCGGCCGTTGACCTCGCCAGGCGTCGGAGATGCTGGCGCAGCAGGCGACCAGGCCAGGCCCACGTCCGGATCTTGGGGACAGCATCGCCCGTCCGGTGTACGGCAGGCTCATCAATCTGTCATAATCTCTATTATCGGCTCACTGTCGGCGGATGTCGGCAGGCGTCAGACACTTGATCTCAACCTGTGCACGGTGATTGGTATGGCGCCCGGTGAGATAGTCGCGTGCCGGGCCGACGCGTGGAACGCCGGTGACGGCGACCGGTGGGCAGAGGAATTCGTCGAGGATGCCGTCTTCATCGACTACCTCGGCCGGGTCCAGCGCGGTTGGTCCGTGATCGCCGCGCGGACGACGCCTGCTGAAGACGACGGCGAAGCTGGCCAGTGCTACCATCTGGTCGGCGACACTGCGACGCCTGATTCCCTGCTGCACTGACCCACGTGATGTGCGGCGCCTCAACTGGGACAAGGTCCTCCGGGCCCGCAGATGCTGCCGCCCGTTCCTCGGCGTGCGCGTGGGGCTCGCCGGTGAGGATCGTTGTGCCCAAGAACAGCAGCCGTAAGACCGCGGCGCGCCAGCGCGCCGCTCGCCGGGGCGAGCGCTACACCCGCGCCTTACGCGTGGTCGGCGGGATAAGGTCCCCCGAGGATCTCGTGGTCGCACGACCTGACACGGCCGACGACGGGGTCGGCTGGGCCCAGGACCTGTGGCAGATCCGGCGCCTGCAGGACATCGTGGAGTCCCGTGGATGGGTTGCCCCGGCGCACGCGCACGAAGAGTTCGACGACGACGGCTGTGCGTGCACTGTCGACGTCTGCTGGGAGTACCCGGCGTCATCAGCGTCTAGTTGTGTGGACGAGACCAACCAGCTCCCCGACGGCCTCGACGACGAGGGTCCTCGGAACCCTGAGTGCAGCGTGGGCTGGGACGAGCAACGAGGCCTGATGGCCAAGGTCCAGACCGCAGGCAACTGGGGCGGCTGCCGGCTCCACCGCACGGACCTACACATCGTGCCGATCGCCGAAGCGGCCGCACGTCACCGACTGCCACGGTTGCTCACCACGGTGGAGCGCGCCACTCGAACCATCGACCCCGCACAGCTGATCGACTGCACCTTGCGTGGGCCCTGCGGTCGACGGGTGCGCCAGCGCCTGGCGCATCTCGACCGCGTCAACGCCTGGACCGGTGCGATGGTCGCTGCCGCAAGGCAGTTCTCCGCGGCCGAGATGGCTGAGCTGCAGGTGTGGGAGGACGAGCACCTCGGCGGCCGCGCCCTCAAGGCCGACGGCGAACCCTTCGGAACCAGTGACTGGCCCGGATGGGCCCCGCTGATCGGGCCGGCGCCGTGGGATGAGCGTTCCATGTGCGACGCCTCCGAGGACGCCGACGCCGCCGAGACGGACCCGGGGCCGGTGCCGGTCCCGTCACCGGACAACGACGGCGTCCCGATTGATCTGCTCCGCCCGGTGTTGAACAGCCGGGGCCTCTCGGCCGGCGCCTGCGGACTCTGGTCAATGCTGGTCTGCTACTACTGGTCCTGCGAGGACGACCGCACCATCACCCAGCTACACGTGCACCGACCTGACGACGTCACAGAGACCGACACGCTGCTGGCCGAGCTGACCGCCGCAGGGATGATCACCATCTCCGACACCAAAGTGGTCACCATCAATCCGGACAAGCTCGGCGTCATCGCTCCACCACGGCCCTGACCTCCGCGTTCATCTGGCCCGTGTAGGCCGCCCCGAGCTGGGTCACGGCGATGTTCTCGAAGACGCTGACCCTGCGCAGCACCAGATCCACTCGGGAACCGGCCTATCGAAGGGAGAGCTCGATGGCTCGCTCCTCGGGGCCGGCGTGCCGGCGCTGTAGGGCCCGTACCGGTCAGCAGCCGGCCGTTACGACGGAGCATGCCCCGGCGCGCGGTGCCGACCGCCCGCGGACTCCGGCACCACGATGGCGGTCTCACATGCCTCGCGGGGTCCGGGTAAGGCTGGGTCGGGCAGCCTCTCCAGGAAGTTCGCGCCGGGCGCGTCCAGCGGCGAGGGCTTGTTGATCTCTTGCAGAGAGTCCGGGACGATGCGGTCCTGCACTCCCGGGTGTCGCCGCTCCAGAACAACGGCGTCGGATACTAGCGGGATCGTCCGCTACCGGTACGCCTGGACGACGATGACGCCCGGTCAGCCTGTCGCCGCGTCGTCGGGTGCTGCGCTCGGGGTCCGGCGCAGCACCGTGAGGACCAGGACCGCGCAGGTGCCCATGAGCACAGCCCCGGCCGTGCCGACCGTCGAGAGCCCTGCGGCGTAGGCCCGGCCGGCGAGCTCGACGAGCGGGCCACCGTCGACCTCGGCTGCGATCTCCCCGACCTGGGCCACGGAGTCGGCAGCGGTGGCCCGGGCGGCGGCCGGCACCCCTGGCACGACGGCATCGTCGAGCATCACCGAGCGACTAGGTAGGCCGACACCGTCGCCGGCGCAGCGGGCAACGGCGTGAGGTCGTGGCCGGCGCAGAACGCGGTGAAGCCGGTCCAGACCGAGCGGTAGCCGCGGCGGGTGTTGTGTGCCCGGGAGGCGGCGACATAGGCGGCCTCGTCCGGCGACAGCGGGGTGTCGACAGCCGTCGAGGTGCCCGGGACGGCGTCGAGCTCAGCGTGCGGCACCGACGGAGCCTACCCCGCTGCTTGGCGGGATCTTATGGATGATCCCGCCAAGTGGCACAACGTTTCGTCTCGTTTCGTTGCAATGAACGAGATACAGAACGATTGACATAACGATACAAAACAGGTAGAGTCGAGCCCGTGAGCGAGCAGTCCTTCCCCGGCGACCCGGCCGACCGCAGCGATGACACCGCGGCGGCGCCGGCCGATCCCGCCACCACCGGCACCCCGGGCGGCGACATCCCGGGCGGCGCCGCGCGGGCGGGCGGCGGGTCGCCGGGCACCGGGCCGGTCGGGTCCGGCGCGATCGCCTCGCCCGGCGGCGCGGGGTGGCGGGCCCGTGTGGGAGGGCCGGAGCTGGAGCCGTGCCAGTTCCCGGGGGGCTGCGCGAACACGATGGAGTACGCCGGGTCCGGGCGGCGGCCGAAGTACTGCTACCAGGTCGTGGGCGGGGTGATGCACGACCGGGTCAACGCCAAACGGATCGCCGACGGCGGCGTCCCGGCGCGCCGGCGCGGGGAGCCCGACGACGCGCTGGCCCGTCCGATCGCCCGGGCCGGGCAGACCGTGACCGACCAGGTCGTCGCGCTCATCGCGCGGTTGGAGGAGGGCGGCACCGAGCTGCGGGACGCACTGGGCACCCTGGCCGATCCCGAGGCGGTCGCCGCGGAGATCGCCGCCGCCCGCCGCGCCGCGCGTGCCGAGATCGACCTCGCCCAGGCCGCGACCGACGAGGCCCGCGCCCAGGCCCGCGCCGCCCGGGATGCCGCCGAGGCCGCGCGCCGCTCGGCCGCCGCGTCCGACGAGGACGCCGCCGACGCGATCGCCGAACGCGACGCCGCCGAGCTCGCCCGCGCCGAGGCGGTCACCGCCCGCGAGGCGGCCGAGGCCCAGCTCACCGCGACCCGGGCCGAGCTGGAACAGCAGGTCGCCGACCTGACCGCCGAGCGGGACACCGCCCGGGCCGAGACCGAGCAGGTCACCGCCGAGCTGACCGCGCAGCTGGCCGGAGTGCGCGCGGAGCTGGAGACGGCCGGCGCCGAGCGCGACACCGCGGCCGCCGCGCGGGACACCGCGACCGCCCGGGCCGAGGCAGTCGCGGCCGAGCTGACCGCGCTGACCCGCGAGCACACCCGCACCGAGACCCAGCTCGCCGAGGCCCGGGCCCGCGTCGAGCAGCTGGCCACCGAACGCGACACCGCGACCGCGGATCAGGCCGCGACCCGGCGCGACCTCGACCGCGCCGAGACCGACCGCGCCCGCCTGGCCGACGAGATCAACGACGTCCGGGAGCAGGCCGCGGAGTATCGGGCCGCCCGGGCCGCGGCGGAGAGCAGCCTGGCCGCGCTGCGCGCCCAGCTCGTCCACGACGTCGACCGCGAACGCGCCTACGGCGAGCAGCGCCTGGCCGACGCCGAGACCCGCCATGCCGCCCAGGTCGCCGACCTGCGCACCGAGCTGGCCCGCGCCCAACGCCGCACCGCCGGCCACGACGCCGACACCGACGGCGTCGACGTCGATCCGGGCGCCGAGCCAGCGCGTCCGCCCGCCCGCCGGGCCCGGCCCCGCGCCGCGCAGCGCCGACCCGGCCCCACCGCCACCGAGCCCGTCACCCCCGAGCCCGCCGCCACCGAGCCCGGCGACCCGACCGATCAGCCCGGCGACACCGCCCACCAGGAGTGAGGTCCCCATGAACCCCGCATTCCGCGCCGGCACGTCCCCCGCACCTGCCCCGGCCCCTGGCCCCACGCCTGGCCGGCCCCGACCGCACGGCGGATCGGCGCGGCCGGTGATGGCCGACCTCGCCCCGCACGCTTCGAGCGGCCCCAGCCTGTGCTGCGACCGGTGCGGTTGCCCCCCGGGCGACCCGCTGCAGCAGATCCTGATGAGCGCCGTGTGGCTCGTCGACGGCCCCGACGGGCCCACCACCGCCTGCTACTGCCGAGCCTGCGCACCCGCCGGGCCGATCACCGACCTGACCTGCCAGCGCTGCGGCGACGGCCCCCTGCTGGTCGGCGACCTCGCCGCCGCCCCCGACGGCGCGGTCCCCGCGCCCGCCCGCGAGTGGCTGACCGCGGCCGGCTGGCACCTCGACGAACCCCTCTGCCCCAGCTGTCTCCCGGCGGCCACCCGCCCGATCCAGAAGAGCCCCAGATGAACGCCCAGCAGCCCAGCGACGGCCCGCCACCGCCTCTTGCCCCGGGTGGGCCTCAGGATCATCGGAGGACAGGAGCACGACGATGACACCGACCGACCGGGTCTCCCACACGTCCGTCACCCCGGATCCGGCGGCCACGAGCGTCGAGCTGCGGAGTCTGTGTGCCGACCGGCACTACCTGCCGCCCGACGTGCTGCGGACGCTGGCCGACATCTGGCTGTGCGCGACCGCGATCCGCTGGCCGGGCACGCCGCCGCACCGGTTCTTCGACTATCACCTCGAGTTCTTCGACCAGCACGACACTGCCCGCTGCGAGCACCACCGCGACGCCGGTGACCCTCCCCCGCCGACCACCCCGGAGCAGGTCCTGTCCATCTACGACGCGGTGGCCCGGCTGTTCGAGCGGCGCCATCGCCTCGCTTACGGCGAGCTGCGGCTGGTCGAGCAAATCTGGTGCTGCGCCTCGGCCGCCCGCTACGGCGCACCGCACGAGCGGTTCTGGGACGACCTCGACGAGCAACTCGCCGACCACGACCTCACCGAGTGCACCACCACCTGAACAGGGCGAGCACACCGTGATGGTCACTATGTAGAAGGCACGTGCCAGCGGCCCCCTCCGCGGACCGTGCCAGTCGCTCCGCGCGCACTCACCGCACCGCGCAGGTGCGGCCGGTGCTAGACGAGCGGACCGCGTGGCTGCAGCACTCGCTGTCCCTCGACCAGGCCGCCGCTCGCTGGGCGGCCACTACTGCAAGCTGGCCCAGGTCATCGCCAACCGCACGATCCACACCCCCGGCTGCGCCGCATCGCCCGCGCCGAGGTCGACACCTCGCCGCCGACGGACAGCTGCGCGCGAACCGGCTGGTGACCGCCGACAACGCCGCGGCGATCTTTGACACCCACCGATGACACTTCGGCATCTCCGTCGAAGCTGGGTGGATCAGCCCCCGCCGCCCACCACAACCTTGCAGATCAGCCGCTACAGTTCTGTGTGTCGGTACCGCTCTACCGCCGCGGCGACGTCGACGCGCTCCTTCAGCGCACCGACGTGAACTGGCACCAGGTCCGCGACGCCCGAAGGGCACACGGTCCGCCCGCTACTCGAGGTCGTCGGAGGCCGGGCACCGACCGCGCGAAGGTCATCCGGGCGTTCCTTCGGGGCTTCCTCGAGCGAGAATCTCTGCTTATCGACGCCCCTCCGTAATTCGTTACACCTTGTGTTTGCGTCCAGCCCGTCGGCGGCATGAGGGCACGCAACGTCACCGCCTCCCCACTCGAGTGACCTATCGCGTAATCCTAGGCGCGAATTAGTATTCGACGACATGTTGCACTGAAGTGCATCTGACTGGCATGGCGTTCCTGGAGGGGGATCAATACAAAATGGCTAGAATTACTAAGCGGCCTTTACGTGCGATCGTTGCCGCTGTCTTTACGGCGACAACCCTGAGCGTCTCACCTGGTGTTGCGAGCGCCGCAAACGAGGAGCCGCCTCCGTCGGGTCCGCAGGCGGTCATCGGTTCGGAAGCCGATCCGGACCGGTTCGAGAAAGCGGAAAGAATCTGTGACACCTACGTCCGGAGGACGAACGACAAGACGGGCGACACCGAAGTAGTCGGCGATACGTGCTCCAGTGATCCCGCCTTGCGCGCCGGTGCACAGAGGATCAAGGCGCAGCGCGCACCTGTCGTCGTGCTGGTCGAGTTCTAGTCCCTTCCGGACCTGAAAGGGCTCGTCGATCGCGTGTACGGCTGGAGCGGCCCATGCGATCCGGTGGGATACCGCTTCTCCAACCTCACGACTATGAACACCAACCTCGGCGGTATCCGCTCCTATGTCGCCGCCAACCTCTGTTACGGGCAGGAGATCTGGACGAACCCGAATTTCGCAGGGAACCTCCGGCGCGACACCGGCTACTACCACCCCTGGGTCGGCCCCTACCACGACGGAGCTGTCCGTTCGATGAAGGTCTACGCCTACCCGGTCGTCGGCTGACGACCAATTCAGCTTCATGAGGAGTGGGCGCGGCAGACAAGAACCGAGGTCGCCGCGCCCACTCGGACAACACTCAGCATCTATACTTCAGGCATGGATACCGACGAACGCCACAGCGGTGAATGCATGAACGGTCCAGCGAAAGGGACGATAATAGGGTTCACGACACCCGCACCCGACACGATCGTCATCCCACGAGAGATTCTGCGCGACCGAGGGATCCCGGGCGACGAACTGACATATCGCATCGCCGAAGAAGACCCCAGAAACGGTCACAGCGAATACTATCTTGTCGAGTAGTCGAAGTCGCAGCCGACCACGACCTCACCGAGTGCACCACCACCTGAACAGGGCGAGCACACCGTGATCACCACCGCGCCCCCGACTCCGCCCGCCGCTACACCCGCCGCCGAGACCCGCCGTTCTGCCCCTGCCCCCCGCCCCAGGGTTCGCCGCCCCTGTCGACGACCTCCACGCCGCCGCGGCGCGGCTGCGCACCGTCCTGATCGAGAACCGGCCCGCGGTCGAGGTGATCGCCGCGCCGCGCCACTGGTAGAGCGCCTCGCGCAGATCCTTGATCCGGTCGCGTTCGACGACCGCGCCGAGCCCCGCACGATTGGAGCGTTGTGGGATCAGACCTGCCGGCGTATGACCGCCCAGCAGCACGCCGCCCGCGCGATCGCCGCAGGATGGGTGCCCACCTCGGAAACGGCGCCATGACGAGCCAGGACCGCGGGCGAGGTCGGGCGGCCGGGCGCGGCTCCCCCGAGGGTGCACCCGGCCGCCGTGTGCGGTTCGGCGCGGGGCTCGACCGTGCACCGCACCCAGGGCGGGTGCCCGCTGGCGGCGCGGCTACTCGCTGAGCCACGATCAGGGGCGTGGACCTCACGCCTTTGCAGCGGGCGACGCTGCACCGCCTCGTCGACGGCGGGCAGGGCCCGGAGTCGCAGCCCCGTGTCGCACTACGGTGGCTCCGCCGGTACGGGCTCGTGGACGCGGACGGCTGGCCGACCGACGAGGGGCGGGCGTACCTCGCGGAGCTGCACGAGCAGCGGCGGCGGACGGAGCAGCTCCAGGCGGAGCACCGGCGGCGGCAGGCTGACCCGCTGTCGGGCATGCGGGACGCGATCCGGCGGTGGAAGGCCGACGAGCGTGACGGGTGACGGGCCTTCCGCGGAGGAGCTGACCGACGCTGCGGTCGCGCGGATCCAGGCGGTGTGTGACGCCGAGCGGATGCGGTACGAGGAGGTCGTCGCACGCGACCCGTCAGTGAAGGCCGCGATGGAGGGCGGCTACGGCGACGAGCTGTCGGCGTGCGTGCACGCGGTGCGGGACTCCTACCTCGCGGAGGGGATCTCCCGGGAGCGGGCGGCGCAGGCGTCGGAGTCCTGGCTGATGATCAAGTCCGGGGTACGGGGTGACCTCGCGTTCGGCGACGAGATCCTGGCCGATTTCGCGTCGGGGAAGCTCCGGCGCGGTGGCAGAGGTATGGGCGCCACCTACAATGACCGGCGTGAGTGATGAGACCGCGCCGCAGGACGTCCCGACCGTGCGAACCCGGGTGGCCGCGTTGGGCGATCGGCTCGCGATGCACTTCGAGGCCGGGCGCGTTCGCCTCGATGGCATTCAAGTAGCCGACCTGGACACACCAGCCCCGGAGGGCACCCGCATCGTCATCGCCGGCAGCTGAGGGCATCCGGCCCGGCCATGCCCTGGGACAGACGCTCCCGGGCTCAGCTCTTCGCCCGTCTACTCCCCTGCACACCGGTCTGTCCCCTGACGCGGGGGCGCTGCCGCAAGTGATGCGCGGCAACGAACACTCACGTCCTAGATCTATCTGACTGGATCGCCTACCCTCCTACGTATCAACGAATGGACGGTCGGATGAGGGCTGGGACTCGCCGCCGGCGTGCACCGATAGGCGTGGTCGCCGGCGCTGTCGCGTTGCTCGTGGCCGTGCTCCCCGCCGAGGAGTCGCCGATCGCGGTGACGCGATCGGCGACAGTCGGCGTCGACCGGTCCCCGGCCGTGGCCGCCGCGGCCGTGCGGGCGGCGGTCCCGCTGGGCGGCCTGGAGGTCCCGGATCCGCTCGCTCCGGACTCGGGTGGTCGTGTCACCAGCGTGCGCCAGTGGGAGCAACAGCGCCGCCCGCAGCTGCTGAAGGCCTTTCAGAACAATGTCTACGGCACCTCGCTGCCCGCACCGACGAAGACGACGTTCTCCGAGGACAGCGGCGGGGGCAGCGGGTCGGCCAAGAAGATCACGATCACGGTGACCGGGCCTGAGGGCACGGCGAGCTTCACGCTGCGGCTGTTCACCCCGTCGTCGGGCAAGCCGAAGGGCACGTTCCTGCTCATCGACCACCGGGGTTCGGTGGGAGATGACCCGGGTTCGGGGGGCTACGCCCCGGTCTCGGCGATCACCGGTGACGGCTACGCCCTGGCCGCGCTGAACGCCGACGAGGTCGCCCCCGACGACGCGGGCTCCTATCGCAACGGTGTGATCAACGCGTTCTACCCCGCCGGACAGGACCTCCCGGCCAACGCGGGCCGCACGATCAGTGCGTGGGCGTGGGGCGCCAGCCGAGCGATGGACTACCTGCAGACCGACCCCGACATCGACCCGAGCAAGGTCGCGGTGATCGGGCACTCCCGCGGCGGGAAGGCCTCGCTGTGGGCCGGGGCCCAGGACCCACGGTTCCCGGTGGTCATCTCGAACAACTCCGGCTCCACCGGCGCGAAGCTCGCCCGCCGCGACTCCTCGGGCGAGTCGATCTCGGCGATCAACTCCCAGTTCCCGCACTGGTTCCCCGAGACCTACAAGCGTTTCGACGGCAACGCCGACGCCCTGCCGGTGGATCAGAACGAGCTGCTCGCGCTGATCGCGCCGGGTCGGGTCGTGGTCGCCTCGGCCGCGGACGACGGCAACGCCGACCCGCAGGGCGAGTTCCTGTCCTACCTCGGTGCCGCCCCGGTCTATGAGCTCTACGGGCTCGGGGAGACCGGTTTGTCCTCGGCGAACTGGCCGCCGGCCACGGGGAAGGGCTTCCGCGGCCCGGGGATGAGCTATCACCTGCGATCCGGGGGGCACGGGCTTGAAGACGCCGACTGGCAGATCTACCTGGGCAGCAACCTGTTCACGCGCTGATCAGCGGCGTCGTGTCGCAGTAGCGGTCGCCGGCGCGGCCGCGGCGCTGCTCCTCGTCGGGTGCACGGCCCCATCCCCCGTCGACGCCCCCGGAGCGCCGCCCCCGCCTGCCAGGCAGGCGTTCGATCCCCCGACGGCGTTCGGGTCCGCCGCGTTGTCCCTCGGCGGGGACACCGGACTCCCGGCCCCGCAGGTCCTCGACGGCGTCTATGGCTGGTCGTTGTCCGACACCGGCCTGACCCGGGTCGACCTGACCTCGGGTGAGGCCATCGTGGGCGGTTTCCCCCAGGCCCCGCTGTTCAGCGGACTGGATGTGTCCCGGGCGACCGCGATCGGTGCCCCGCCGGTCCTCGGCGCCCCGGTGCTGGCAGACCTGCCCGAGGGCCGTCGGGTCCTGGCGGCCTGGCCGGTCGAGCAGCCCGGCCAGGGCACCACCCCGGCCCGCCGCGGCATCGAGCTGGTCGCCGCGGATCCGGGCACCGCCCGCACGCTGTCCTCCATCACCGTCCCTCTGCCTCCCGAGTGGCTCGAGGAGTCGCTGACAGGCTTCACGGTCTCGGTCGCCGGCGTGGTCGGGACCACGGCCATCGTGAGCGCCTCGACCTCCGCCACCGCCCACACCGCCGCGGTCGACCTGGCAGGGGGAACCCTGCGATGGTCCGCGCCCGGCGCCGCTGCTGTGCTCGTCGGCGAGAGCACCGTCGCCGTCGAGGCTCGCGACCTCGTCGAGCGTGAACTGCGCGGCCTCAGCATCGGCGACGGCAGCACCCGCTGGGCCGGGCTCACGGGCAGCGCGGTGTGGCCGGTCGGCCGAGCTCGGATGCTGGTCGACCTGAGCAGCCTGTCGCGTCCGGCCGGAGGCAGTCGGGTCGTGGAGATCGCGACCGGGCGGCCGGTCGACAGTCCGCTCAACGGCCAGCCGGGCTGGTCCTGCCGCTCCGACGACCAGGCCCTCACGATCTGCTCGCTCGCTCCCTACATCGGGACCGACGCCGTCCTCGGGTTCGACGCCGCCGGCGTCGAGCTGTGGCGGATCACCCGTGACTCGGGACGGGTCCCACCGACGGTCACCACCGCCTGGCACGGCATGGTCTACGGCTACACCGACGTCGGACCGCTGGTCCTCGACGGCCGGACCGGCCAGGACAGGGTCGCCTCCGCGGCGGCGGCTCCGCTGCTGGTCAACGAGTACTTCGCGGTGGGGCCCGACGCCCCGGCGACGCCCGAACAGCGGCCGAATTACCGTCATCCGTCGCGGCTGGTCGCGAGTCCCACTGCCGGATGAGTGGGCAGGTCAGGGGCGGTCCGTGCGCTCGGTGTGTCCGGGCGTCGGCATGGCCCGCAGATCAGCGACGACCTGCTCCAGCGCTCGGCGGGTCGCCGGCCGGAGGTGACCGATGGCCCGGACGAGGTCGGCGATGTCTGCCTGCCGCACGACCTGCAGCACTTCGAGTTCCTCGGTGCTGACCTGGGCGTAGGGGTCGTCGAGCAGGTAGCTGACGGGCACCTGGAAGAACCGGGCGATGTCCTCCAGGGTTGCCTTCGACGGGTTGGTGGTGCGCCCGAGGCGCAGGTGGTTGAGCGTCCCGCGCGACACCGATCCGCCGGAGGCCCGGATGCCTGCGACCACCTCGTCGAGAGTGGTGGGCCGACCTTGCGACTCCAGCGTGCTGAACAGGTAGTTCAGCTTGTCCGCCAGAGATCGCGAGCCCGCGGAGTTCCCTTGCGCCACCACCCTGCCCCCTCATCTGGCCCGCTCCCGAGCCCCGGAGAGGCCGACGGTAGTTCTACCGCCCAGCGGGGCCATCCCGACGCAGGGACGCCGCAACCCGATCGGAGCGCTGTCTGATCAGCTGTTCGCGAGTGTTGTTCGCTTAGTGGGCGGGATCGGACCCTGGGTGTCCGGCGTGTTGCTGTTCGTGACATGGTCGGGCGCCGACTATGAACGATGCCGACTCTGCAGCCGCCGCGCCCGGGCCGCGCCGTCTGACCCAGGTCTTCGCGCTTCGAGAGTTCCGTGCGCTGTGGTCGGCTGAGGTCGTTTCGATCCTGGGCGACCAGCTCGCTCGGGTGACGTTCTCGGTACTGGTCTACGACCGCACGAGCTCGGCAGCCCTGTCGGCGACCGTGTACGCGTTGACCTTCCTGCCCGCGCTCCTCGGCGGCGCGTTGCTGGGATGGGTCGCCGACCGATACCCCCGCCGCCGGGTCATGATCGGCAGCGACCTCGCCCGCGCGGCACTGGTCGCACCGATGGCGTGGCCAGGCCTCCCCCTACCCGTGCTGTGTGCCCTGATCGTGGTCATGGTGCTGCTGGGCTCCCCGCACTCGGCGGCGCAGGGAGCGTTGCTGCCCGAGATCCTGCGCGGCGACCTGCTCGAACGCGGGTACGCCGTTCGCCAGGTGACGGGGCAGATCGCGCAGGTCGCCGGGTTCGCGACCGGCGGCGCACTGCTGGCTCTGCTGAGTCCGCAGACCGCTCTGCTGGCGAACGCCGGGACCTTCGTCCTCTCAGCTGCCGTGCTGACCGCCGGGGTCACGGCTCGGGCGGCGCCCGCTGCTGCCGAGGCCGGCGAGGTCCGTTCCTGGCGGCGTGACATCGCCGACGGGGCGCACACGGTGTTCGCCGATCCCTCGCGTCGCACGTTGGCCCTCGTCGTCTGGATGTCCGGGACCTACATCGCCCCTGAGGGGGTGGCTGCTCCGTACGCCGCGCAGCTGGGCGCTGGTCCGGTCGCCGTCGGGATCCTGCTGGCAGCCATCCCGGCCGGCAGCGTCGTCGGGGCAATCGTCTTCGCCCGTTGGGTCCCCCAGGGGGCCCGGGAGCGCTGGATGCTCCCGCTTGCGGGGGTCGCGGGGGTCCCCCTGATGGTGAGCGCGATCGCGACGTCGGTAGTTGCGGTCGCCACGCTGTGGGCGCTCAGCGGAGCGGCCGTGGCCGCCGCATTGATCCAGGCTCAGGCTGGCTTCGTGCGCCGGACTCCCGCCAAGGCGCGGGGGCGCGCGACCGGGCTTGCCGCCGCCGGCCTGATCGGAGCGCAGGGTATCGGCCTTCTCGCAGCCGGGTTGCTCGCCGAGTGGTCCTCCCCCGGCGTTGCAGTGGCGGTCACCGCCGCCGTCGCCGGGGTCGGGCTCGCGGCCTTGGCGGTGTCAGGGTCGGCCCGAGCGCTGTGAGCGGTGGGGTTGCCGAGGACTTTCCACTCGGGCTCCCCACCGCCTCACCGTCGTCGTGCTTCGCACTTTCACCGCCTGGCCGTCACCAGTGCAGACCTCAGATCCACACACGGTTACGCATCACGTGACCTCTCCTCTCTTACTTGTTTCGACCAGAACCGCGTCACCAGTTCCAGTTACGCATTCATCCTCCTACCTAGTCGTTCGACCGGACGATCCCAACCGTTCACCAGTTCCAGTTGCGCACGAGCCCTCTCCTCTCTCCTCTCCAATACCCAAGAATCGTCGAGTCACCAGTTCCAGTTGCGCACGAGCCATCCCCCTTCACGCGATACCTACCAGCGGAATGCATTCACCAGTTCCAGTTGCGCACTGCACACTCCCTCCCATAGCCACAAGAACAGGCCACTCCACGTTCACCAGTTCCAGTTGCGCACTCAAACCCCTCCTTCGCATAGGACATACGGGCCCATCGACAGCGCCATCACCAGTTCCAGTTACGCATTACCCGCACCTTCCTTTCTATTTCACTCGCCATGACCCAACCGCATTTCACCAGTTCCAGTTACGCATCTCGCCACCTCCAATCGTCACGACTGCCCATCGACTCCAGTTCACCAGTCCCAATTACGCACGTTCACCAGATCCCATCTCGTTGAGCCCCGCTTCCGTCGCCTGCTTCATTCGCCTGCTTCATTCACCAGTTCCAGTTGCGCATTACAGCCCCTTTCAATAGAATCCGACCCCTTTACGCTCAGACTCTTTCCTCATCACCAGTTCCAGTTACGCACAGCTCCCCCTCTCGTCGTGGCAACTTCCGCCGGGTTACTACAAATGGCCTAGCTGAGGCGCAGCTCTGTCGACCACACCCGCGTCCGAGGTCGCCCCGGCTCGCGACGGCCTCGACAGGGTAGGCGAGAAACATCGTTACGTCAGCGCCGTAGTTGATCTTGATCGCCAGTTCTGAGCCCTCCCGGCGACCAGCGGATGGATGAGAGCGACACAACTGAGCTGGGATGCAACCGCTCGCCGCCGTCTATGCTGAGACGGGAAAAAACGATCTACGATTCGAGGATTCTCGTGACCTCATCCACCGCGCGACACGCCGACCGGAGCATCCTCCGGTCAAGGCTGTCGGCGTGGCGGCTCTGGTCACTTCCGCCTCGCGTTCGGGCGTTACTTGTCGCAGTCGAACTCGCAGCTGTGTGCCTAGTCACTGTCGACATCGTCATTCACGGCGCTCCCCGTGGGCTGTCAGTGTGGCTGACCGCGGGTGCGCTGGTGGTCCTCAGTGGCGTGCACGCCGAGATCTCACTACGCGCTGAGCGACTGCGCCGCCGCATCGCAGAGACCAGGTATATCGACCTGAGTTCGGTGTGGACATTCGCGGGTGCGTTGTTGCTGCCGCCACTGTTGGCAGCGTGCACCGTGATCGTCAGTTATACCCATCTGTACTTCCGCGTCTTTCGGCCCGCCGGGACCCCTCCCCATCGACAGTTCTACTCGACGTCCACCGTCGTGTTGGCCGTCTATCTGGTCGCAGCGGTCCGACTAGGCTTCGACGGGTCGAACTCATGGTTTGCGATCGTTGAGATCGCGGCGTGTCTAGCGGTTTACACTGGCACGAACATGTTGCTCGTCATGAGCGTTATCCGCTTGGCTCAGCCCGGGAGCAAGTTCTTGACGATCCTGGCCGGTGGCGAGATCGCACTGGAGACCGCCACGCTGAGTCTTGGCGCAATCGTGGCCTACGCGGTGATGCCGGACCATCTTCCGCTCGTGGTGCTGCTGATTCCTGCGCTCGTTCTGATGGAGCAGACCACTCTCATCAGGCAGCTCGAGAGACGGGCGTCGACGGATGCGAAAACCGGTCTGCTGAACGCGGAGGGTTGGCGCTCGCAGGCGCTGCAGCTGCTGGACGCGGCGGAGCGTGACCGCTCCAACGTCGGCGTCCTGATCCTCGACCTCGACTACTTCAAGGAGGTCAACGACCGCTACGGGCACCTGGTCGGTGACGCGGTGCTCCGCGCGGTCGCCGAGGTGATCGAGGCCGAGATCCGTGATCGCGACGCCGCCGGACGCTTCGGCGGGGAGGAGTTCGTCATCGCCCTGGCCGGGGTGCGGTGGCCGGCCGACCGCGACGGTGGAGCGGTCCGTGAGGTGGGAGAGCGGATTCGTCGGAGGATCGAGGCTCTGACGGTCGACGTCGACGGCGACGAGGCTCCCCCGATGCAGGTCTCCGCTCTCACCGCCTCGATCGGGGCCGCGGTCTACCCGGAGGCCGGCCGCGATCTCGACGCTGTGCTCGCGGCCGCGGACGAGGCGCTCTACGCGGCGAAGAACGCCGGGCGGAACCGGGTCCTCGTCAGCCACGGCCCCACTCCGCCTCCGCCTGCCTCTCCCCCGCCCGGCCCGTCGGTGCCGTCGCCGCGCCCTGGAGCATGAGGGCGTGCGCAGAGACGACGCGGGCGGTGCCGGACAGGTGAACGACGCGGGCTTTCTGCGGCAGTCGGCGGAATTCGTGTCTCACGCCAGCGCGGGGGGCGCGCGGCGCACGGCGCGTCAGGTGCTCGGGGCGTGGGAGCGCTGGTGTCGCCGCGAGGGCTCCGATCCGCTGGTTCTGGATCGCACGGCCATACGGGCGTTCCTGGCCACGGCCCCGGTCGGCCATACCTACCGGGACCGGGAGCGCGCCGAGACGGTCCTGGAGCAGTTCCGGTCGACGGTTGCCGACGACGCAGCCATGCAATCGAGCACCTCCTCGGAGGCCTCGGCGGTGTTGCCGAGTCCTGCCTCCTCCGCCGCCCCCGATGGTGCCCTTCAACCCACGGCGCTGATCTGGCTGCTCGACACCGCGGAGGTGATCGACGCGCCGATCCTGGGTCTGTCGCTTCTCGTCGCAGTGAACGGGCTCGGGGTGGGCGAGGCTCTGAGCCTGGACGTCGAGCACGTCGCGTCGACCGACAGCCTGCCCGTGGTTCGCCTGCCTCGACGGTGGGGGCGACGGTCGGTGGTCCCGCTCGCGGCGGCGACCGCCGCGGCCCTGACGCAGTGCACCGCCGGACGTTCGGAGGGACCGCTGCTGCGCGCGCTGGACGCCGGCGAGCGGCTCTCGTCGGTGGAGGCGGCCCAGCGGTTCACTGCGGTCGCGGCGGCGGTCGGCCTGGACCGGCAGGTGACGCCGGCGGCGTTGGAGCAGACCTTCGTCTCGCTCGCGCTGAGCGCCGGTGTACCGATCTCGGCCCTGGCACACGCCCTCGGGGACGTCGACGGTCGCACCGACCACTCCCATCACGCTGCCTTTGCCATCTGCAACTACTTGGCGTCACATGATCCGTTGCGCTTCGTGTAAGCGGTTGGACTCACTGGGTGACGGGGTGCTCCAATGGCTAGTCCCACAACGCGCGATGTGTTGTATTCGCAGCGTCATGCTGCTGGGTGAGCGCGGCAAGGGCTCAGCGGGCGAGAAGCATTCACGGAGGCTGCGTAGGTGGCGGCACGCAACAGCTAGCAGCTCAGCGGAGCTGCCGCCTCGTCACCGGTCGGCGCGGAGCTGACCTGGTGGGGCGCGGTGCTGCCGCGGGCAGGCCAGCTGGTCGTAGCCGATCCCCTTCTGCCCCGACCGCTGATGACGGCACTGCTGTCCGACGCTGCCGACGACGTGTCCGCCACCGGGCCGCGGCGGGCGCGCCTCGTCGTGGTCTCGCTGCTGGCTGGCGGAGGGCTCGCCGCAGCTGTCGTGATGGCGACCGAGGCGCTGCAGGTGCTTCTGCTGGTCACCGCTGCAGTCGGCTTCGTGGTCTGGTCGAGCCGGATGAGCAGCCGGGAGCACGCGGTCCGGGAGCGGGAAGGTGCGCGCCCGCTGTTCGCGGTGCGTCCCAGCGTCGGAGAGCCGACCTGGGAGCTGCTCGCCCATCTCGACAGTCGGCAGGCCGCCCGGCCCGACGATGCCTTCTGTGCCGCCGCTCGTCACCTGCTGTGGCGGGTCGCGCACGTGAGCCCGCGCAGCGACGCCGCGATCGCACGTCTGACCGAATGGGCTCGTGACGGTGATCTGTCCTCCACCGACCAGCTGTGGGCTGCGGCTGAGGACCTGACCATGTTGGCCGTCGCCTCGCCACGGGACGTGCGCCGGTCGGTGCCCCAGCTCGCCGTTCTGTTCCGCTACGAGTCCGGCGCAACCCGCTGACGGTCCGGCTCCTGGCCGATGCCGCTCCCCTGCGCAGTGTCTTCGGCTTCGGTGCTCTGGAGGTGTCGCAGGAAGGGCTCGACCAGTCGCCCGTGTCGCAGCTGTGTGGAGACCTCGGTCTGTAGGCGTGCTTCGGCCAGGAGCTCGCCGGTACGGGGTGGCGGTTCGGCGTCGAGGACCTGGAACGTCGCGTCCGGACCGTCGCCGCGCCCGCCCCGTAGGGCCCAGGCCAGCCAGCTGGCCTCGGCCAGCGCCGCCCGGCGGTCGGGGGAGGTGCCGGAGCCGTGCTCGCGGGCGAAGTCGACCGCTGCGGACACCACGTGGGTGGGGACCCCGCTGAGCAGGGCGCGTGTCGTGTCCCAGATGACGACCATCCGCGCGTAGAGCGCCGCGTCCGGGCGATCCCGCAGCAGGCTCGGCCGGGCGATGGCCTCGCTCTGTTGCCAGCTCGGCACTGCCGAGACCAGGACACCTTCGAGCCGGCGCAGCCGGAGGAACAGGATGGCGGCCCGGACCTGCTCGATGACCGGCTGCAGCGGGCCGCTCAGGCGGGTGGCGACGAGCCCGAGGCCGAGCAGGGTCGCGCAGCAGAGCAGGACGACGTCGCTCGCGGCGAGCGCCCCCTGGGCTACCGGGCTGGCGGCGGGGTGCAGCTGCAGCGCGGCGAGCACCGCGAGGGCGGCGAAGGCAGCCACGAACAGTGCGGCGGACAGCCGCAGGGTCGTCTGCATGGCGGTGCTGGGGATGTAGCGCAGCACCCGTCGGCCGTGTCCGATCAGCACCGCGGTGCCGACCATCGGCCAGACCAGGGTCAGACCGGTGAGCATGACGAGCTGGGGGTAGCAGCTCCCGCCGGTGCGAGGCTCGACGAGGGGGAGCAGGGCCCCGTCGACGAGCAGGAGGATCTGGCCGAGCAGAACACCGCCTCCGGCAGCGATCGGTGAGATCGCGTAGAGGCGGCGCGACAGCGCTGTTGCCGTGGTGAACAGTCCGGTCCCTGCCAGCCCGATCGCGACGAGGATCCCGGCGGCGAGGTAGGCCCGCGCCGTCGGTGTCCCGGGGCTGGGTACAGCACCCAGTAGCGCGGCGACACCGGCGAAGAGGGCTGCGACGGTGATCCCCACCGCGGGCTGCGTTCGCCGGCGCAGTCCCAGCACCGCGGCCAGCAGAAGCGTGGCCGCAGCGATGAGGCTCAGGGTCACTACGGGCAGGCTGATCTCGCCGGGCCCGGACGGGTCCGGTGCGCATCCCGGACCGTCGGGTCATCGCCCAGGCTCGCCAGACCTGCGAGGTCTGACTTGACAATCGCGAGACCCGACGGGACGGGACGTGCTGACCGGCGATGGGGTTGTGCGCCACGAGCGCTGTAGTGACCGACCGGCAGCCGCGTCCTCCCGGAGCGCTCACCCCGCCCCGACGGGAGGAACACAGATGCACCAGCCGACCACGACCACGACCACGACCAGCGCAAACCTGCCCGATGACACCGACCCTGAGGCTCCGACCCGCTGGGCCGGAGTGGACTGGTCCTGGTCCGATCAGGCGGTCTGCGTCGTCGACGACACCGGCGCCGCCGTCGAACGGTTCACCGTCCCGAACACCACCACCGGGCTGTCCACGATGGTCACAACCCTCCACCGCCACCGAGTCACCGGCGTCGCGATCGAACGCGGCGACGGCCCGGTCGTGGCCGCGCTGCTCGCCGCCGGCCTGACGGTGTTCGTGATCGTCGCCCGCCAGGTCAGCGCCCTGCGCACCCGCTACTCCACCGCCGGGAACAAGGACGACCGCTTCGACGCCTACCTGCTCGCCGACGTCCTGCGCACAGACCGCCGCCGCCTCATCCCGCTCACCGTCGACACCGACGCCACCGTCGGCTTGCGCATGCTCATCCGCACCCGCGCCGACCTGGTCAAGGCTCGCGTCGCCGCGCACAACCAGCTCCGCGCGCACCTGCAACTCGCCCACCCCGGCGCGGTGGGGCTGTTCCACGAAGCGCACCTGCAACTCGCCCACCCCGGCGCGGTGGGGCTGTTCCACGAACTCGCCGGGACGGTCTCGCTCGCGTTCCTCGAGCGGTTCCCCACCCCGCGCCACGCGGCCTGGCTCTCGGAGAAGCGCCTCGCGACCTGGCTGCGCAGCGCCCGCTACACCCGCTCCAACACCCGCACCGCGGCCCAGCTGCTCGACCACCTGCGCCAGGCCCCGCCCGGACACCCCGACGGGCCCGCAGCCGACTCCGCGCAGGTCATCACGACCCAGCTGGTCGCCTTGCTGCGCAGCCTCAAAGAGCGAATCACCATCATCGAGACCCACATCGAACAGGCTCTGGACGCCCACACCGACGGTGCTGTGTTCACCAGCCTGCCCCGTTCCGGGCGCGTCCGCGCCGCGACCCTGCTCGCCGAGATTGGCGACGCCCGCGGCCGCTACCCCACCGACGACGCGCTCGCCGCTGCAGCCGGGATCTCCCCCTCGACCCGAGCATCCGGCCGGGTCGCACTACGTCGCGTTCCGCCGCGG
>NZ_JAHLJD010000020.1:0-13918 GCF_020496225.1 Pseudonocardia sp. ICBG162 | reverse complement strand
GCGGTGGAAGGCCGACGAGCGTGTGAGGGGTGACGGGCCTTCCGCGGAGGAGCTGACCGACGCTGCGGTCGCGCGGATCCAGCGGTGTGTGACGCCGAGTGCGGATGCGGTACGAGGAGGTCGTCGCACGCGACCCGTCAGTGAAGGCCGCGATGGAGGGCGGCTACGGCGACGAGCTGTCGGCGTGCGTGCACGCGGTGCGGGACTCCTACCTCGCGGAGGGGATCTCCCGGGAGCGGGCGGCGCAGGCGTCGGAGTCCTGGCTGATGATCAAGTCCGGGGTACGGGGTGACCTCGCGTTCGGCGACGAGATCCTGGCCGATTTCGCGTCGGGAAGCTCCGGCGCGGTGGCAGAGGTATGGGCGCCACCTACAATGACCGGCGTGAGTGATGAGACCGCGCCGCAGGACGTCCCGACCGTGCGAACCCGGGTGGCCGCGTTGGGCGATCGGCTCGCGATGCACTTCGAGGCCGGGCGCGTTCGCCTCGATGGCATTCAAGTAGCCGACCTGGACACACCAGCCCCGGAGGGCACCCGCATCGTCATCGCCGGCAGCTGAGGGCATCCGGCCCGGCCATGCCCTGGGACAGACGCTCCCGGGCTCAGCTCTTCGCCCGTCTACTCCCCTGCACACCGGTCTGTCCCCTGACGCGGGGGCGCTGCCGCAAGTGATGCGCGGCAACGAACACTCACGTCCTAGATCTATCTGACTGGATCGCCTACCCTCCTACGTATCAACGAATGGACGGTCGGATGAGGGCTGGGACTCGCCGCCGGCGTGCACCGATAGGCGTGGTCGCCGGCGCTGTCGCGTTGCTCGTGGCCGTGCTCCCCGCCGAGGAGTCGCCGATCGCGGTGACGCGATCGGCGACAGTCGGCGTCGACCGGTCCCCGGCCGTGGCCGCCGCGGCCGTGCGGGCGGCGGTCCCGCTGGGCGGCCTGGAGGTCCCGGATCCGCTCGCTCCGGACTCGGGTGGTCGTGTCACCAGCGTGCGCCAGTGGGAGCAACAGCGCCGCCCGCAGCTGCTGAAGGCCTTTCAGAACAATGTCTACGGCACCTCGCTGCCCGCACCGACGAAGACGACGTTCTCCGAGGACAGCGGCGGGGGCAGCGGGTCGGCCAAGAAGATCACGATCACGGTGACCGGGCCTGAGGGCACGGCGAGCTTCACGCTGCGGCTGTTCACCCCGTCGTCGGGCAAGCCGAAGGGCACGTTCCTGCTCATCGACCACCGGGGTTCGGTGGGAGATGACCCGGGTTCGGGGGGCTACGCCCCGGTCTCGGCGATCACCGGTGACGGCTACGCCCTGGCCGCGCTGAACGCCGACGAGGTCGCCCCCGACGACGCGGGCTCCTATCGCAACGGTGTGATCAACGCGTTCTACCCCGCCGGACAGGACCTCCCGGCCAACGCGGGCCGCACGATCAGTGCGTGGGCGTGGGGCGCCAGCCGAGCGATGGACTACCTGCAGACCGACCCCGACATCGACCCGAGCAAGGTCGCGGTGATCGGGCACTCCCGCGGCGGGAAGGCCTCGCTGTGGGCCGGGGCCCAGGACCCACGGTTCCCGGTGGTCATCTCGAACAACTCCGGCTCCACCGGCGCGAAGCTCGCCCGCCGCGACTCCTCGGGCGAGTCGATCTCGGCGATCAACTCCCAGTTCCCGCACTGGTTCCCCGAGACCTACAAGCGTTTCGACGGCAACGCCGACGCCCTGCCGGTGGATCAGAACGAGCTGCTCGCGCTGATCGCGCCGGGTCGGGTCGTGGTCGCCTCGGCCGCGGACGACGGCAACGCCGACCCGCAGGGCGAGTTCCTGTCCTACCTCGGTGCCGCCCCGGTCTATGAGCTCTACGGGCTCGGGGAGACCGGTTTGTCCTCGGCGAACTGGCCGCCGGCCACGGGGAAGGGCTTCCGCGGCCCGGGGATGAGCTATCACCTGCGATCCGGGGGGCACGGGCTTGAAGACGCCGACTGGCAGATCTACCTGGGCAGCAACCTGTTCACGCGCTGATCAGCGGCGTCGTGTCGCAGTAGCGGTCGCCGGCGCGGCCGCGGCGCTGCTCCTCGTCGGGTGCACGGCCCCATCCCCCGTCGACGCCCCCGGAGCGCCGCCCCCGCCTGCCAGGCAGGCGTTCGATCCCCCGACGGCGTTCGGGTCCGCCGCGTTGTCCCTCGGCGGGGACACCGGACTCCCGGCCCCGCAGGTCCTCGACGGCGTCTATGGCTGGTCGTTGTCCGACACCGGCCTGACCCGGGTCGACCTGACCTCGGGTGAGGCCATCGTGGGCGGTTTCCCCCAGGCCCCGCTGTTCAGCGGACTGGATGTGTCCCGGGCGACCGCGATCGGTGCCCCGCCGGTCCTCGGCGCCCCGGTGCTGGCAGACCTGCCCGAGGGCCGTCGGGTCCTGGCGGCCTGGCCGGTCGAGCAGCCCGGCCAGGGCACCACCCCGGCCCGCCGCGGCATCGAGCTGGTCGCCGCGGATCCGGGCACCGCCCGCACGCTGTCCTCCATCACCGTCCCTCTGCCTCCCGAGTGGCTCGAGGAGTCGCTGACAGGCTTCACGGTCTCGGTCGCCGGCGTGGTCGGGACCACGGCCATCGTGAGCGCCTCGACCTCCGCCACCGCCCACACCGCCGCGGTCGACCTGGCAGGGGGAACCCTGCGATGGTCCGCGCCCGGCGCCGCTGCTGTGCTCGTCGGCGAGAGCACCGTCGCCGTCGAGGCTCGCGACCTCGTCGAGCGTGAACTGCGCGGCCTCAGCATCGGCGACGGCAGCACCCGCTGGGCCGGGCTCACGGGCAGCGCGGTGTGGCCGGTCGGCCGAGCTCGGATGCTGGTCGACCTGAGCAGCCTGTCGCGTCCGGCCGGAGGCAGTCGGGTCGTGGAGATCGCGACCGGGCGGCCGGTCGACAGTCCGCTCAACGGCCAGCCGGGCTGGTCCTGCCGCTCCGACGACCAGGCCCTCACGATCTGCTCGCTCGCTCCCTACATCGGGACCGACGCCGTCCTCGGGTTCGACGCCGCCGGCGTCGAGCTGTGGCGGATCACCCGTGACTCGGGACGGGTCCCACCGACGGTCACCACCGCCTGGCACGGCATGGTCTACGGCTACACCGACGTCGGACCGCTGGTCCTCGACGGCCGGACCGGCCAGGACAGGGTCGCCTCCGCGGCGGCGGCTCCGCTGCTGGTCAACGAGTACTTCGCGGTGGGGCCCGACGCCCCGGCGACGCCCGAACAGCGGCCGAATTACCGTCATCCGTCGCGGCTGGTCGCGAGTCCCACTGCCGGATGAGTGGGCAGGTCAGGGGCGGTCCGTGCGCTCGGTGTGTCCGGGCGTCGGCATGGCCCGCAGATCAGCGACGACCTGCTCCAGCGCTCGGCGGGTCGCCGGCCGGAGGTGACCGATGGCCCGGACGAGGTCGGCGATGTCTGCCTGCCGCACGACCTGCAGCACTTCGAGTTCCTCGGTGCTGACCTGGGCGTAGGGGTCGTCGAGCAGGTAGCTGACGGGCACCTGGAAGAACCGGGCGATGTCCTCCAGGGTTGCCTTCGACGGGTTGGTGGTGCGCCCGAGGCGCAGGTGGTTGAGCGTCCCGCGCGACACCGATCCGCCGGAGGCCCGGATGCCTGCGACCACCTCGTCGAGAGTGGTGGGCCGACCTTGCGACTCCAGCGTGCTGAACAGGTAGTTCAGCTTGTCCGCCAGAGATCGCGAGCCCGCGGAGTTCCCTTGCGCCACCACCCTGCCCCCTCATCTGGCCCGCTCCCGAGCCCCGGAGAGGCCGACGGTAGTTCTACCGCCCAGCGGGGCCATCCCGACGCAGGGACGCCGCAACCCGATCGGAGCGCTGTCTGATCAGCTGTTCGCGAGTGTTGTTCGCTTAGTGGGCGGGATCGGACCCTGGGTGTCCGGCGTGTTGCTGTTCGTGACATGGTCGGGCGCCGACTATGAACGATGCCGACTCTGCAGCCGCCGCGCCCGGGCCGCGCCGTCTGACCCAGGTCTTCGCGCTTCGAGAGTTCCGTGCGCTGTGGTCGGCTGAGGTCGTTTCGATCCTGGGCGACCAGCTCGCTCGGGTGACGTTCTCGGTACTGGTCTACGACCGCACGAGCTCGGCAGCCCTGTCGGCGACCGTGTACGCGTTGACCTTCCTGCCCGCGCTCCTCGGCGGCGCGTTGCTGGGATGGGTCGCCGACCGATACCCCCGCCGCCGGGTCATGATCGGCAGCGACCTCGCCCGCGCGGCACTGGTCGCACCGATGGCGTGGCCAGGCCTCCCCCTACCCGTGCTGTGTGCCCTGATCGTGGTCATGGTGCTGCTGGGCTCCCCGCACTCGGCGGCGCAGGGAGCGTTGCTGCCCGAGATCCTGCGCGGCGACCTGCTCGAACGCGGGTACGCCGTTCGCCAGGTGACGGGGCAGATCGCGCAGGTCGCCGGGTTCGCGACCGGCGGCGCACTGCTGGCTCTGCTGAGTCCGCAGACCGCTCTGCTGGCGAACGCCGGGACCTTCGTCCTCTCAGCTGCCGTGCTGACCGCCGGGGTCACGGCTCGGGCGGCGCCCGCTGCTGCCGAGGCCGGCGAGGTCCGTTCCTGGCGGCGTGACATCGCCGACGGGGCGCACACGGTGTTCGCCGATCCCTCGCGTCGCACGTTGGCCCTCGTCGTCTGGATGTCCGGGACCTACATCGCCCCTGAGGGGGTGGCTGCTCCGTACGCCGCGCAGCTGGGCGCTGGTCCGGTCGCCGTCGGGATCCTGCTGGCAGCCATCCCGGCCGGCAGCGTCGTCGGGGCAATCGTCTTCGCCCGTTGGGTCCCCCAGGGGGCCCGGGAGCGCTGGATGCTCCCGCTTGCGGGGGTCGCGGGGGTCCCCCTGATGGTGAGCGCGATCGCGACGTCGGTAGTTGCGGTCGCCACGCTGTGGGCGCTCAGCGGAGCGGCCGTGGCCGCCGCATTGATCCAGGCTCAGGCTGGCTTCGTGCGCCGGACTCCCGCCAAGGCGCGGGGGCGCGCGACCGGGCTTGCCGCCGCCGGCCTGATCGGAGCGCAGGGTATCGGCCTTCTCGCAGCCGGGTTGCTCGCCGAGTGGTCCTCCCCCGGCGTTGCAGTGGCGGTCACCGCCGCCGTCGCCGGGGTCGGGCTCGCGGCCTTGGCGGTGTCAGGGTCGGCCCGAGCGCTGTGAGCGGTGGGGTTGCCGAGGACTTTCCACTCGGGCTCCCCACCGCCTCACCGTCGTCGTGCTTCGCACTTTCACCGCCTGGCCGTCACCAGTGCAGACCTCAGATCCACACACGGTTACGCATCACGTGACCTCTCCTCTCTTACTTGTTTCGACCAGAACCGCGTCACCAGTTCCAGTTACGCATTCATCCTCCTACCTAGTCGTTCGACCGGACGATCCCAACCGTTCACCAGTTCCAGTTGCGCACGAGCCCTCTCCTCTCTCCTCTCCAATACCCAAGAATCGTCGAGTCACCAGTTCCAGTTGCGCACGAGCCATCCCCCTTCACGCGATACCTACCAGCGGAATGCATTCACCAGTTCCAGTTGCGCACTGCACACTCCCTCCCATAGCCACAAGAACAGGCCACTCCACGTTCACCAGTTCCAGTTGCGCACTCAAACCCCTCCTTCGCATAGGACATACGGGCCCATCGACAGCGCCATCACCAGTTCCAGTTACGCATTACCCGCACCTTCCTTTCTATTTCACTCGCCATGACCCAACCGCATTTCACCAGTTCCAGTTACGCATCTCGCCACCTCCAATCGTCACGACTGCCCATCGACTCCAGTTCACCAGTCCCAATTACGCACGTTCACCAGATCCCATCTCGTTGAGCCCCGCTTCCGTCGCCTGCTTCATTCGCCTGCTTCATTCACCAGTTCCAGTTGCGCATTACAGCCCCTTTCAATAGAATCCGACCCCTTTACGCTCAGACTCTTTCCTCATCACCAGTTCCAGTTACGCACAGCTCCCCCTCTCGTCGTGGCAACTTCCGCCGGGTTACTACAAATGGCCTAGCTGAGGCGCAGCTCTGTCGACCACACCCGCGTCCGAGGTCGCCCCGGCTCGCGACGGCCTCGACAGGGTAGGCGAGAAACATCGTTACGTCAGCGCCGTAGTTGATCTTGATCGCCAGTTCTGAGCCCTCCCGGCGACCAGCGGATGGATGAGAGCGACACAACTGAGCTGGGATGCAACCGCTCGCCGCCGTCTATGCTGAGACGGGAAAAAACGATCTACGATTCGAGGATTCTCGTGACCTCATCCACCGCGCGACACGCCGACCGGAGCATCCTCCGGTCAAGGCTGTCGGCGTGGCGGCTCTGGTCACTTCCGCCTCGCGTTCGGGCGTTACTTGTCGCAGTCGAACTCGCAGCTGTGTGCCTAGTCACTGTCGACATCGTCATTCACGGCGCTCCCCGTGGGCTGTCAGTGTGGCTGACCGCGGGTGCGCTGGTGGTCCTCAGTGGCGTGCACGCCGAGATCTCACTACGCGCTGAGCGACTGCGCCGCCGCATCGCAGAGACCAGGTATATCGACCTGAGTTCGGTGTGGACATTCGCGGGTGCGTTGTTGCTGCCGCCACTGTTGGCAGCGTGCACCGTGATCGTCAGTTATACCCATCTGTACTTCCGCGTCTTTCGGCCCGCCGGGACCCCTCCCCATCGACAGTTCTACTCGACGTCCACCGTCGTGTTGGCCGTCTATCTGGTCGCAGCGGTCCGACTAGGCTTCGACGGGTCGAACTCATGGTTTGCGATCGTTGAGATCGCGGCGTGTCTAGCGGTTTACACTGGCACGAACATGTTGCTCGTCATGAGCGTTATCCGCTTGGCTCAGCCCGGGAGCAAGTTCTTGACGATCCTGGCCGGTGGCGAGATCGCACTGGAGACCGCCACGCTGAGTCTTGGCGCAATCGTGGCCTACGCGGTGATGCCGGACCATCTTCCGCTCGTGGTGCTGCTGATTCCTGCGCTCGTTCTGATGGAGCAGACCACTCTCATCAGGCAGCTCGAGAGACGGGCGTCGACGGATGCGAAAACCGGTCTGCTGAACGCGGAGGGTTGGCGCTCGCAGGCGCTGCAGCTGCTGGACGCGGCGGAGCGTGACCGCTCCAACGTCGGCGTCCTGATCCTCGACCTCGACTACTTCAAGGAGGTCAACGACCGCTACGGGCACCTGGTCGGTGACGCGGTGCTCCGCGCGGTCGCCGAGGTGATCGAGGCCGAGATCCGTGATCGCGACGCCGCCGGACGCTTCGGCGGGGAGGAGTTCGTCATCGCCCTGGCCGGGGTGCGGTGGCCGGCCGACCGCGACGGTGGAGCGGTCCGTGAGGTGGGAGAGCGGATTCGTCGGAGGATCGAGGCTCTGACGGTCGACGTCGACGGCGACGAGGCTCCCCCGATGCAGGTCTCCGCTCTCACCGCCTCGATCGGGGCCGCGGTCTACCCGGAGGCCGGCCGCGATCTCGACGCTGTGCTCGCGGCCGCGGACGAGGCGCTCTACGCGGCGAAGAACGCCGGGCGGAACCGGGTCCTCGTCAGCCACGGCCCCACTCCGCCTCCGCCTGCCTCTCCCCCGCCCGGCCCGTCGGTGCCGTCGCCGCGCCCTGGAGCATGAGGGCGTGCGCAGAGACGACGCGGGCGGTGCCGGACAGGTGAACGACGCGGGCTTTCTGCGGCAGTCGGCGGAATTCGTGTCTCACGCCAGCGCGGGGGGCGCGCGGCGCACGGCGCGTCAGGTGCTCGGGGCGTGGGAGCGCTGGTGTCGCCGCGAGGGCTCCGATCCGCTGGTTCTGGATCGCACGGCCATACGGGCGTTCCTGGCCACGGCCCCGGTCGGCCATACCTACCGGGACCGGGAGCGCGCCGAGACGGTCCTGGAGCAGTTCCGGTCGACGGTTGCCGACGACGCAGCCATGCAATCGAGCACCTCCTCGGAGGCCTCGGCGGTGTTGCCGAGTCCTGCCTCCTCCGCCGCCCCCGATGGTGCCCTTCAACCCACGGCGCTGATCTGGCTGCTCGACACCGCGGAGGTGATCGACGCGCCGATCCTGGGTCTGTCGCTTCTCGTCGCAGTGAACGGGCTCGGGGTGGGCGAGGCTCTGAGCCTGGACGTCGAGCACGTCGCGTCGACCGACAGCCTGCCCGTGGTTCGCCTGCCTCGACGGTGGGGGCGACGGTCGGTGGTCCCGCTCGCGGCGGCGACCGCCGCGGCCCTGACGCAGTGCACCGCCGGACGTTCGGAGGGACCGCTGCTGCGCGCGCTGGACGCCGGCGAGCGGCTCTCGTCGGTGGAGGCGGCCCAGCGGTTCACTGCGGTCGCGGCGGCGGTCGGCCTGGACCGGCAGGTGACGCCGGCGGCGTTGGAGCAGACCTTCGTCTCGCTCGCGCTGAGCGCCGGTGTACCGATCTCGGCCCTGGCACACGCCCTCGGGGACGTCGACGGTCGCACCGACCACTCCCATCACGCTGCCTTTGCCATCTGCAACTACTTGGCGTCACATGATCCGTTGCGCTTCGTGTAAGCGGTTGGACTCACTGGGTGACGGGGTGCTCCAATGGCTAGTCCCACAACGCGCGATGTGTTGTATTCGCAGCGTCATGCTGCTGGGTGAGCGCGGCAAGGGCTCAGCGGGCGAGAAGCATTCACGGAGGCTGCGTAGGTGGCGGCACGCAACAGCTAGCAGCTCAGCGGAGCTGCCGCCTCGTCACCGGTCGGCGCGGAGCTGACCTGGTGGGGCGCGGTGCTGCCGCGGGCAGGCCAGCTGGTCGTAGCCGATCCCCTTCTGCCCCGACCGCTGATGACGGCACTGCTGTCCGACGCTGCCGACGACGTGTCCGCCACCGGGCCGCGGCGGGCGCGCCTCGTCGTGGTCTCGCTGCTGGCTGGCGGAGGGCTCGCCGCAGCTGTCGTGATGGCGACCGAGGCGCTGCAGGTGCTTCTGCTGGTCACCGCTGCAGTCGGCTTCGTGGTCTGGTCGAGCCGGATGAGCAGCCGGGAGCACGCGGTCCGGGAGCGGGAAGGTGCGCGCCCGCTGTTCGCGGTGCGTCCCAGCGTCGGAGAGCCGACCTGGGAGCTGCTCGCCCATCTCGACAGTCGGCAGGCCGCCCGGCCCGACGATGCCTTCTGTGCCGCCGCTCGTCACCTGCTGTGGCGGGTCGCGCACGTGAGCCCGCGCAGCGACGCCGCGATCGCACGTCTGACCGAATGGGCTCGTGACGGTGATCTGTCCTCCACCGACCAGCTGTGGGCTGCGGCTGAGGACCTGACCATGTTGGCCGTCGCCTCGCCACGGGACGTGCGCCGGTCGGTGCCCCAGCTCGCCGTTCTGTTCCGCTACGAGTCCGGCGCAACCCGCTGACGGTCCGGCTCCTGGCCGATGCCGCTCCCCTGCGCAGTGTCTTCGGCTTCGGTGCTCTGGAGGTGTCGCAGGAAGGGCTCGACCAGTCGCCCGTGTCGCAGCTGTGTGGAGACCTCGGTCTGTAGGCGTGCTTCGGCCAGGAGCTCGCCGGTACGGGGTGGCGGTTCGGCGTCGAGGACCTGGAACGTCGCGTCCGGACCGTCGCCGCGCCCGCCCCGTAGGGCCCAGGCCAGCCAGCTGGCCTCGGCCAGCGCCGCCCGGCGGTCGGGGGAGGTGCCGGAGCCGTGCTCGCGGGCGAAGTCGACCGCTGCGGACACCACGTGGGTGGGGACCCCGCTGAGCAGGGCGCGTGTCGTGTCCCAGATGACGACCATCCGCGCGTAGAGCGCCGCGTCCGGGCGATCCCGCAGCAGGCTCGGCCGGGCGATGGCCTCGCTCTGTTGCCAGCTCGGCACTGCCGAGACCAGGACACCTTCGAGCCGGCGCAGCCGGAGGAACAGGATGGCGGCCCGGACCTGCTCGATGACCGGCTGCAGCGGGCCGCTCAGGCGGGTGGCGACGAGCCCGAGGCCGAGCAGGGTCGCGCAGCAGAGCAGGACGACGTCGCTCGCGGCGAGCGCCCCCTGGGCTACCGGGCTGGCGGCGGGGTGCAGCTGCAGCGCGGCGAGCACCGCGAGGGCGGCGAAGGCAGCCACGAACAGTGCGGCGGACAGCCGCAGGGTCGTCTGCATGGCGGTGCTGGGGATGTAGCGCAGCACCCGTCGGCCGTGTCCGATCAGCACCGCGGTGCCGACCATCGGCCAGACCAGGGTCAGACCGGTGAGCATGACGAGCTGGGGGTAGCAGCTCCCGCCGGTGCGAGGCTCGACGAGGGGGAGCAGGGCCCCGTCGACGAGCAGGAGGATCTGGCCGAGCAGAACACCGCCTCCGGCAGCGATCGGTGAGATCGCGTAGAGGCGGCGCGACAGCGCTGTTGCCGTGGTGAACAGTCCGGTCCCTGCCAGCCCGATCGCGACGAGGATCCCGGCGGCGAGGTAGGCCCGCGCCGTCGGTGTCCCGGGGCTGGGTACAGCACCCAGTAGCGCGGCGACACCGGCGAAGAGGGCTGCGACGGTGATCCCCACCGCGGGCTGCGTTCGCCGGCGCAGTCCCAGCACCGCGGCCAGCAGAAGCGTGGCCGCAGCGATGAGGCTCAGGGTCACTACGGGCAGGCTGATCTCGCCGGGCCCGGACGGGTCCGGTGCGCATCCCGGACCGTCGGGTCATCGCCCAGGCTCGCCAGACCTGCGAGGTCTGACTTGACAATCGCGAGACCCGACGGGACGGGACGTGCTGACCGGCGATGGGGTTGTGCGCCACGAGCGCTGTAGTGACCGACCGGCAGCCGCGTCCTCCCGGAGCGCTCACCCCGCCCCGACGGGAGGAACACAGATGCACCAGCCGACCACGACCACGACCACGACCAGCGCAAACCTGCCCGATGACACCGACCCTGAGGCTCCGACCCGCTGGGCCGGAGTGGACTGGTCCTGGTCCGATCAGGCGGTCTGCGTCGTCGACGACACCGGCGCCGCCGTCGAACGGTTCACCGTCCCGAACACCACCACCGGGCTGTCCACGATGGTCACAACCCTCCACCGCCACCGAGTCACCGGCGTCGCGATCGAACGCGGCGACGGCCCGGTCGTGGCCGCGCTGCTCGCCGCCGGCCTGACGGTGTTCGTGATCGTCGCCCGCCAGGTCAGCGCCCTGCGCACCCGCTACTCCACCGCCGGGAACAAGGACGACCGCTTCGACGCCTACCTGCTCGCCGACGTCCTGCGCACAGACCGCCGCCGCCTCATCCCGCTCACCGTCGACACCGACGCCACCGTCGGCTTGCGCATGCTCATCCGCACCCGCGCCGACCTGGTCAAGGCTCGCGTCGCCGCGCACAACCAGCTCCGCGCGCACCTGCAACTCGCCCACCCCGGCGCGGTGGGGCTGTTCCACGAAGCGCACCTGCAACTCGCCCACCCCGGCGCGGTGGGGCTGTTCCACGAACTCGCCGGGACGGTCTCGCTCGCGTTCCTCGAGCGGTTCCCCACCCCGCGCCACGCGGCCTGGCTCTCGGAGAAGCGCCTCGCGACCTGGCTGCGCAGCGCCCGCTACACCCGCTCCAACACCCGCACCGCGGCCCAGCTGCTCGACCACCTGCGCCAGGCCCCGCCCGGACACCCCGACGGGCCCGCAGCCGACTCCGCGCAGGTCATCACGACCCAGCTGGTCGCCTTGCTGCGCAGCCTCAAAGAGCGAATCACCATCATCGAGACCCACATCGAACAGGCTCTGGACGCCCACACCGACGGTGCTGTGTTCACCAGCCTGCCCCGTTCCGGGCGCGTCCGCGCCGCGACCCTGCTCGCCGAGATTGGCGACGCCCGCGGCCGCTACCCCACCGACGACGCGCTCGCCGCTGCAGCCGGGATCTCCCCCTCGACCCGAGCATCCGGACGGTCGCACTACGTCGCGTTCCGCCGCGGCTGCAACTACCGCCTGCGCCAGGCCCTGGTCGACTTCGCCGACGGCAGCCGCGCCGGCCATCCCTGGGCCCAGAACACCTACGCCCGAGCCCGAGCACGCGGGCACAACCACGCCCACGCCATCCGCATCCTGGCCCGGGCCTGGCTGCGGATCATCTGGCGCTGCTGGACCGAGAACACCCCCTACGACCCCGACCGCCACGCCGCCGCCGTCACCGCCCGCGACCAGCGAACGACACCGGCCGGCGACATCGCAGTGGCGTCCTGACCAGGCCCGGCGTCGCTTTCCCATAGCGGCCAGCACCAGCCGCCCGCAGGCGGTGTCCAGGCTGGCCGAAGGCCACCCGAAGGGCATCGGCCTGGACACCGACGAGGACGGCGGGACACTTCTGGCGATGGGAACGGCCCACCCTGAGGTTGACATGGGGTTGTCAGGTGCATCGGGGCCTCATGTGAACGCGGACTCCAGACGAGCGGCCGCGGCGCGCACCTCGGCTGTGGCCACCCAGCGGTGCGACCGTCTGCCCGGTCCGTAGCCCAGCAGGGCCGCGCGGGAGTGTCCGATCTTCGGTGTAACTCCGATCAAGGAGTGTGGACCGATGACAGACCAGGCAGCAGAGCCGGTGACCGACCTCGACGCCGCGCTCGACGGTGACGGGGCGGGAAAGCTCGATCCGGTCGATGAGCAGTTGATCGCTCAGCTCGCCGGTCGAGCCCGTGTGAACGGGCTCGACCTGACCGGGGCGAACGGGCTGCTCGCGCAGCTGACCAAGCGGGTTCTGGAGTCCGCCCTCGAGGGTGAGATCACCGACCATCTCGGCTATGAAGCCCACGACCCGGCCGGGCGCGACGGGAAGAACTCCCGCAACGGTCACCGGTCGAAGACGGTGTTGACCGAGGCCGGACCGGTCGAGGTCGAGGTCCCCCGTGACCGGGACGGCTCGTTCACCCCGAAGATCGTGGCGAAACGCCAGCGGCGGTTGTCCGGGGTGGATGAGATGGTGCTGTCGCTCTCGGCGAAGGGCCTGACCACCGGTGAGGTCCAGGCTCACCTCGCCGAGGTCTACGGCGCCCAGGTCTCGCGGCAGACGATCTCCACGATCACCGACAAGGTCCTCGACGCCATGGCCGACTGGCAGAGCCGGCCCCTCGACCCGGTGTATCCGGTGATCTTCATCGACGCGATCCATGTGAAGATTCGCGACGGGAAGGTCGCCAACCGGCCCATCTACGTGGCACTCGCCGTCACCTGCGAGGGACGCCGCGAGATCCTCGGTCTCTGGGCCGGTGACCCGAACACCGCAGGTGAGGGCGCGAAGTACTGGCTGCACGTGCTCACCGAGATCCGTAACCGCGGCGTCGCCGACGTGCTCATGGTCGTCTGTGACGGGCTCAAAGGGTTGCCCGACGCGATCGAGCAGACATGGCCCGCTGCGATCACCCAGACCTGTGTCGTGCACCTGCTGCGCAACAGTTTCCGCTACGCCGGCCGCCAGCACTACGACGCCATCGCCCGAGCGCTTCGACCGGTCTACACCGCACCGACCGAGGCCGCGGCCACCGAACGGTTCGCCGAGTTCCGCCAGTCATGGGGCGAGCGCTACCCGGCGATCGTGCGGCTCTGGGACAGCGCCTGGGCGGAACTCGTACCGTTCCTGGCCTTCGACGTCGAGATCCGCACGATCATCTGCACCACCAACGCCATCGAGAGCGTGAACGCCCGGATCCGGCGGGCGGTCAAGGCCCGCGGGCACTTCCCGAACGAGACCGCCGCCCTCAAATGCGTCTACATGGCGATCATGAGTCTCGACCCCACCGGAGCAGGACAACGCCGCTGGTCAATCCGCTGGAAACCAGCCCTGAACGCCTTCGACATGGCCTTCGCCGGACGCCTGTCCGCCGGACGCCGATAGCCCTCAACGGCCAGAGTTACACCGGAAACTTGACAGTCCCTCGCTACGGGGTCACTCCCAACCCGCCGTTGACAACCGTCGCGACAGATCTGCCACGCGGTCC
>NZ_JAHLJD010000019.1:0-516861 GCF_020496225.1 Pseudonocardia sp. ICBG162 | reverse complement strand
AAGGCCGCGGCCGCGGAGAAGAAGGCCGCCAAGAAGGCCAAGGCAGCGCGGCTGGAGAAGGTCGCCAAGCGCGACGCCGCCGCGAAGGCGGAGAAGAAGGCCCGCAGGCTGGCGAAGGAGCAGGTCGTCGCCGGCCGGCCGGGCAGCGGGGTCGGTACGCCGAGACCACGCCCGCCGAGCGGGAGAACCGTCGTCGCGAGGCCGAGCAGGAGGCGGGCCGGCTCGCCGCCGCGGCCGAGCACAAGGCCACCGCCGAGCGCCCCGCCGAGGTGCACCACACCAACGGCCTGCGCCTCTGACGGCACACCGCAGCCACCGGTGACGCCCGGGCCCGGCCGGGTCCGGGCGTCGCCGTGTGTCAGGGCCTGCACACCTGACCGGATGTTCAGGCTTGCACGATCGAATGACGTGGCCGTAGCGTTCGCCCGTGCACATCGCCGAGGGCTATCTGCCGCCGCTGCACGCGGCGGCCTGGACCGTCGTCGCCGCGCCGTTCGTCGTGCACGGCGCCCGCGCCGTGGTGCGCCGCGTGCGGGAGGACCCGGACACCAAGCTGCTGCTCGCCGCGGCGGGCGCGTTCACCTTCGTCCTCTCGGCGCTGAAGATCCCGTCGGTGACCGGGTCGTCGTCGCACCCGACCGGGACCGGGCTGGGCGCGGTGCTGTTCCGACCACCGGTGATGGCCCTGCTCGGGACGGTGGTGCTGTTCTTCCAGGCCGTCCTGCTCGCCCACGGCGGGCTCACCACGCTCGGCGCCAACGCCTTCTCGATGGCGATCGCCGGGCCGTGGATCGCCTACGGCGCCTACGTCGTGGTCCGCAGGCTCGGGGGCTCGCTGGGACCCGCGGTGTTCGCCGCGGCCTTCCTCGGTGACCTCGGCACCTACACGATCACCAGCGCGCAGCTCGCGCTTGCGTTCCCCGACCCCACCTCCGGGTTCGGCGGAGCGTTCGTCACCTTCGCCTCGATCTTCTCGATCACGCAGATCCCGCTGGCCGTGGCCGAGGGGCTGCTGACGGTGCTCGTCGTGCGGCTGCTCGTGCGCATCACCCCGGACGAGCTGCGCCGCCTCGGCGTGCTGCGCCCGGCGACCACCGCCGCGACCGGTCCCACCGCCACCACCGAGAAGGAGGCGTCGGCGTGAGCCGCTCGACCGTCGTGAACATCCTGCTGGTCGTCGCCGTCGTCGCGTTGTTCGCGGTGCCGGTGCTGTTCGTGCCCGGCGAGTACGCCGGGTCCGACGGCCAGGCGGGCGAGGCCATCGAGGCCACCGGCTACGAGCCGTGGTTCAGCCCGGTGTGGGAGCCGCCGTCGGGCGAGATCGAGTCCGGCATCTTCGCGATGCAGGCCGCGGCCGGCGCGGGCGTGCTCGGCTACTGCATCGGCGTCGCCCGCACCCGCAGCCGGGAGAAGGCCGCCCGGCAGACCTGATGCTGCTGATCGACGAGACCGCCCACGCCAACCGCTGGCGGTCCCGGCACCCGGGGGAGAAGGCGTTCCTCGCCCTGGGGCTGCTGCTGCTCGCCGTCGCGCTCCCGCCGTGGCCGGGGGCCGTGCTGACCGGTGCCGCGGCGCTGGCGCTGCTGCTGGCCGGGGCCCGGGTGCCGTGGCGGACCGCGCTGCGGCTGCTCGCGCTGCCCCTCGGGTTCGTGATCGTGGGGGCGCTGCCCCTGCTGGTGACCGTGGGCGGGGACCCCTGGCTCGCGCTCGCGTCGGGCGGGCCGGCCCGGGCGGCCGCGCTCGTCGGACGCTCGCTGGCGGCGGTGTCCTGCCTGATCCTCTTCGCCGCGACGACGCCGCTCGCCGACACCCTGCCCCGGCTGCGGTGGGTGCCGCCGGCCGTCCTGGAGATCACCCTGCTCGTGTACCGGATGCTGTTCCTGCTGCTGGACTCGCTGACCGCGGTCCGGGAGGCCCAGTCCCTCCGGATGGGGTTCCGGACGCGGCGGACCACCTTCCGGTCGCTGGCCGGGCAGGGTGGGGCCGTGTTCGTCCGCGCCTTCGACCGTGCCCGCCGCCTCGAGGCCGGCCTCGCCTCCCGCGGCTACGACGGCTCGCTGCGCGTCCGGGTACCCGCCCGCACCGTCTCGCCCGCCTTCGTCGCGGCGAGCGCGGTGCTGCTCGTCGCCGTGCCGGTCCTGGCCCTGGTGGTCGTCCCGTGACCGCGGTCCTGGAGGCCCGCGGGCTGGTCTTCGCCTACCCGGACGGGCCGGTCGTGCTCGACGGGGCGGACCTCGTCGTCGACCCGGGGCGCAGGCTCGCGGTGCTCGGCCCCAACGGCGGCGGCAAGACCACCCTGTTCCGGCTGCTGCTCGGGCTGCTCGCCCCGTCGGCCGGGCAGGTCCTGCTCGACGGCGAGCCGGTCCGCCGCACCCGCCGCGGGCTGGTGCGGCTGCGCGAGTCCGCCCAGCTCGTCCTGCAGGACCCCGACGACCAGCTGTTCTCCGCCGACGTCGCGCAGGACGTGTCGTTCGGCCCGCTGAACCTCGGTCTCGACGAGGCCGAGGTCGACGCCCGGGTGCACGAGGCGCTGTCCGCCGTCGGCGTCGCCGACCTCGCCGACCGGCCGACGCACCGGCTGTCGTTCGGGCAGCGCAAGCGGGTCGCTATCGCCGGGGCCCTCGCCGTCCGGCCCCGGGTGCTGGTGCTCGACGAGCCGACCGCGGGCCTGGACCCGGCCGGGGTGGAGGAGCTCGTCGTCGTGCTGGCGGACCTGCAGCGCGCCGGGACCGCGGTCGTGCTGTCCACACACGACGTCGACCTCGCCCACCGCTGGGCCGACGACGTCGCCGTCGTCGCGCGCGGGCGGGTCCGGCGCGGCCCGGCCGCGGAGATCCTCGGCGATGCCGCGCTGCTCGCCGACGCCCGGCTCGGTCCGGCCTGGGCACCCGCGGTCGCGCGGCTGCTCGCGCTGGCGGGGCACCCCGGCGTGGCCCCCGGCACGGCGGCGGAGCTGCACGATGTCCTATCGGGACTTGCGACCCGGGAGACACCGGCGAGAGGGTGACGCCCATGACCACCCCGGAGCCCGTGCCCGACCCGGTGGACGAGATCGACCTGTCGCTCCCCAACCCGGCCCGCGTCTACGACTACATGCTCGGCGGCGCCCACAACTTCGCCACCGACCGCGAGTTCGCCGAGCGTGTGCTCGCCGTGCTCCCGGACACGCGGGAGCTCGCGCTCGCCAACCGGGCCTTCCTCGGCCGGGCCGTGCGGGCCTGCCTAGACCGCGGGCTGCGCCAGTTCCTCGACCTCGGCTCCGGCATCCCCACCGCCGAGCCGGTGCACGAGATCGCCCACCGCGCCGACCCGGCGGCGCGCGTCGCCTATGTCGACGTCGAGCCGGTCTCGGTCGCGATGAGCCGCCAGATCCTGACCGGTGTGGACGGTGCCTCGATCACCGCCGCCGACCTCACCGACGCCGAGGCCGTGCTCGCCGCGCCGGGTGTGGCGGGCCTGCTCGACCCGGCCGAGCCGGTCGCCGTGCTCGCGGTGTCGGTGCTGCACTTCGTCCGCGACGACGACCTGCTCGGCGCCCTGTTCGACCGCTACGTGACGGCGTTCGGGCCCGGCAGCATGCTCGTCGTGTCCCACGGCAGCACCGACGTCGACGACCCGCACACCGCCGAGCGGATGCGCACCATCGAGCGGTTCACCCGGGACACCGCGCAGCCGGCGCGGTCCCGGGACCGCGCCCTGCTGCGCAGGCTGCTCGTCGACCGGCCCGGGCACCGGCTGGAGCTGCTGGAACCGGGCCTGGTCGACGTCAGCGACTGGCAGGCCGAGGACGGGCAGCCGCCCGCCGGGATGTACGCGGTCGTCGGGGAGGTCGTCCCGCGACGGTAGGCCGGGTCAGTCCCGGTAGACGCCCTGGCGCTTCTCCATGAACGCGCTGACGGCCTCGGTCAGGTCGGCCGAGACCAGCTGGCCGCCGTTCCAGGTGGCGATCTGGTCGAGCCCGTCGGCGACCGAGTGGTCGCGGGCGTAGGTGATCGCGTGCTTGGTGCCGCGCAGCGCCAGCGGCGACTTCGCGGCCAGCGACGCGGCCAGCTCGGCGACGCCCGCCTCGAGGGCGTCGGCGTCGGGGTACACGCCGTTGACCAGGCGCAGCTCCTTCGCCTCGGTGCCCGACACCGGCCGGCAGGTGTAGGCCATCTCGCGGGCCACACCCTCGCCGACGATCCGCGGCAGCCGCTGCAGCACGCCGACGTCGGCGGCCAGGCCCATGTCGACCTCCTTCAGCACGAACGACGCGTCGGCGGTCGCGTAGCGCAGGTCGCAGGCGACGGCCAGGTCCAGGCCGGCCCCGATGCAGACGCCCTGGATCGCGGCGACGACCGGCTTCCGGCAGCGCTCGATCGCGGTGAGGCAGTCCTGCAGGTCGAGAATGGTGCGGCGCAGCGCGTCGGCGCCGTGCCCCATCGAGTCGTCCGACGCGGTCTCGCGCAGCCCGCCCAGCATCGACACGTCGATGCCCGAGCAGAAGTGCCGCCCGTTGCCGCTGATCACCACGACCCGCACGGCGGGGTCGGCGTCCAGCTCGCGCACCGCGTCGCGCAGCCCGAACCACATCGGCTCGTGCAGCGCGTTCGCCGCCTTCGGGCGGTCCAGGCGCAGTCGCGCGACCCCGTCCGCCACCTCGACCGCGATCCCCGTCGGTTCACCCATGTCGCGTCACTCCGTCCTCGTCGCCGGTCCTCGCTGCGGAGGCTACCGGTAGGTAACCCCCGGCTGGCAGGATGCGGCGGTGCGGCAGGGAGGCCGGGGGGACCGGACGTGGCTCGCGGCCTGCGGGCTGCTGTTCGCGACGGCGTTCGGCACGAACGTCCCGACCCCGCTGCTGCTGGTCTACCGGGCCGAGCTCGACCTGTCGGCGAGCACGCTCGCCGCGATCTTCGGGGTGTACGCGCTCGGGCTCGCACCGTCGCTGCTGCTGGGCGGGCCGGCGTCGGACCGGTTCGGGCGGGTGCGGGTGCTGCTGCCCGTCGCCGCCGGGGTCGCGGGGGCGTCGCTGCTGTTCCTCGGCGGGGCGTCGGCACTGTGGCTGCTGTTCGCGGCCCGGTTCCTGCAGGGGCTGGCGTCCGGTGCGGTGTTCTCGGTGGGCAGCGCCTGGCTGCAGGACCTCGCCGGGCCGGACGGCGCGCCGCGGGCCGCGCGGGCGGCGTCGGTCGCCCAGACCGCCGGCTTCTGCCTCGGGCCGCTGACCTCCGGGCTGCTCGCGACCTCCGGGCCGCTGCCGCTGGCCCTGCCCTACCTCGTGCACGTGGCCCTGCTGGTGGTGGCGGTCGCCGCGGTGCTCGCCACCGTCGGGACGGGGACCCGCCCGGCCGGGCCGCCGTCCCGCGGCCTGCTGCCCCGGCCGGGCCTGACCCCGGCCGCGCGGCGGGTGTTCGTGCGGGTGGTCGTGCCGACCGCGGTGTGCGTGTACGCGTTCCCGTCGGTCGCGGTGACCGTGCTGCCGCTGCTGCTGCCCGGGATCTCCGGTGCGGTCGCGTTCACCGGGCTGCTCGCCGCGCTGACCCTGGGCACCGGGACGCTGGTGCAGCCGTTCGCGCACCGCCTCGGCCGCCGCACCGGGCCCGCCGGGGCCGGGCTGGGCGCCCTCGGGGCCGCCGCCGCGACGCTCACCTCGCTGCTCGCGCCACCCGGACCGGCCGCCGTCGCGGGCGTCGCGGTGGCCGGGGTGCTGTTCGGCGCGGGTGGCGGGCTCTGCCTCAACGCCGGGCTCACCCGCGTCGGCCGGCTGGCGCCGGCGTCCGGGCGGGGCGCGGTGAACGGGCTGTTATACACCGCCGCCTACACCGGGTTCGCCGCGCCGTGGCTGGCCACCGCGTTCGTCGCGACGACGGCGCTCGCCGCCCCGCTGGCGGTGCTCGCCGTCGCGGCCGCGGTCACCGCCGGGTGGCTCGCGGTCCGCTCCGGGGACCCGGACCGGGCACCCGGTCCCGGCCGGTCCCCGGAGGCCCCGCCGTCCTAGGCTCGTCGGGTGCCCGACCTGACCAGCACCGCCAACCCGCGTGTCAAGAACCTGGTCCGGCTGCGCACCCGCCGCCACCGCGACGCCGCGGGCGTCACCGTGATCGAGGGGCACGACGAGCTGGCGCTCGCGCTCGACGCCGGCGTGGAGCCGACCGAGGTGTACTGGGCGCCGGACCTCGTGCGGTCGGACGCGCTGCTGGCCCGGATGCCGTCGGCGCGGGTGTTCTCGGTGACCCGCGAGGTGTTCGCCCGGATCGCCTACCGCGAGTCCCCGGACGGCTGGCTCGCCGTCGCCCCGGCCCCCGGCCGCCCGCTCGACGAGCTGGACCTCGGCCCGGACCCGCTCGTGCTCGTCGCCGAGGGCGTCGAGAAGCCCGGCAACGTCGGGGCGATGCTGCGCACCGCCGAGGCGTGCGGGGTGGACGCCGTGGTCATCGCGACCCCGGAGCGCGGCGGCACCGACTTCGCCAACCCCAACGTGGTGCGGGCGTCGAAGGGGACGGTGTTCGCGGTGCCGGTCGCGTCCGCGTCCACCACCGAGGTCCTCGACTGGCTCGACCGGCGCGGCATCGCCACCCTCGTCACCACCCCGGCCGGGACGACCGGGCTCGCCGGCGCCGACCTGACCGGGCCGACCGCGCTGGTCATCGGGACCGAGGCCACCGGGGTGACCGACGCGTGGCTCGACCGGGCCGACGCCACGGTGGTCATCCCGATGCGCGGGCGGGTCAACTCGCTCAACGCCTCGATCGCCGCGGCCGTGGTGCTCTACGAGGCGGTCCGTCAGCGCGGCTGACCGGCGAGCTCGGCGCGCAGCCGCTTCTTGTCGGTCTTGCCGATCCCGGTCAGCGGGATCCGCTCGACGAACTCCACGGTGTCCGGCACGTACATCGCGCCGGCGCGGTCGGCGACCAGGCCGGTCAGCTCGTCCGGGCTCGGCGCCGGGGAGTCGGTGACGACGGCGGCGTGCACGGTCTCGGTGCCGTCGTCGTCGGGCACCCCGAAGACCGCGGCGTGCCGGACGGCCGGGTGCTCCATGAGCAGGTCCTCCAGCTCGGAGGTGTACACGTGCCCGCCCACGACGACGATCATGTCCTTGACCCGGTCGAGCAGGTGCAGGTAGCCGTCGGCGTCCTGGCGGGCGACGTCGCCGGTCCGCACCCACCCGTCGACGACGGTGGCGGCGGTCAGCTCCGGCTGCTTCCAGTAGCCGTCCATCTCCATGCCGGTGTGCACCCACAGCTCACCGCGCCCGCCCGGGGCGACGGGGCGGCCGTCGGCGTCGGTGATCGCGATCGTGGTGGTGGGGATCGGCCGCCCGACGGTGCCGAGCAGGTCGGGGTTCCGGTGCTCCTCGGCGGTGAGCACGCTGATCCCGCCGGCCTCGGTCTGGCCGTAGAACTGGGTGAACACCGGGCCGATCCGGCGCAGCGCCTCGGCGATGCGCCGCGGGTTGGCGGGGGCGCCGCCGTAGACCAGCGACCGCAGCGACGACAGGTCGGTCCGGTCCAGGTCGGGGTGGTCGAGCAGGCGGTAGATCAGCGGCGGCAGCAGGAAGCCGTGGGTGATGCGCTCCCGCTCGACGGCGGCGAGGTAGGCGCCGGGCTCGAAGTCGTCCTGCAGGACGACGGTGCCGCCGTCGGCCAGGGTGCGGTCGGCGAGCGCCCCGCCGACGTGGGCGACCGGCGTGGCGACGAGCAGGCGCGCGCCGGTGTCGCCGCTGCCGAACCCGCCTGCCCCGCGGCGCATCGCGGCACCGCGACGGTGGTGGTCGAAGGTGTAGGTGATGCCCTTCGGGTGGCCGGTGGTGCCGCCGGTGTGCCGGATCTGCTCGACGGCGTCCGGCCGGGCGCGGCCCAGGACCGGTGCGGTGGACGCCGTCGCGGCCTCGGCCGTCACGTCGGTGTCGGTGCCGTGCGGGCCGAGCCAGAGCACGTCGACGCCGGAGACCAGCGCGAGGACGGGCTCGGCGGCCGCCGCGGCGTCGGCGTCGACGAGGACGAGCGGCGCCTCGACGTCGTCGACGATGCGGGCCTGCGCGGCGGCGGACAGGCCCTCGTGCGGCTGGGCGATGCCGGCCCCGAGCAGCGTCACCGCGAGCCGCGCGACGATCGCCTCGGGCGTGTTCCCGGCCAGCAGCGCCACGACCCGGCCCGGCTCGACCCGGTCGTCGAGGGCGTGGGCGAGCCGGTGCACGGAGTCCACGAGCTCGCCCGCGGTGATCCTGCGGTCGCGGTGCACCAGGGCCTCGCGGCCGCGGTCGGCGGCGAGGGCGTCGAGGAGCTCCTCGACGTCGCTGTGCAGGGCGGTCCCGCTCTGCGTGGCGGTGTCGTTGCGCGGCGCGGTGGCGCGGTCCAGACCGGCGGACATGTCCGGGCTCCTCTCGACGGGATCGTTGTCTTACGCAACGATCAACTCGAGGGCAGGCTTCCCGGAGGTGATCTGATCGACACCTCTCGCTTGTGTGACCTGCCAGGCGGTCCTCAGGCGGCCAGGGCGAGCTCCTCGCGCCGCTCGGCGCGTTCCATCCGGACCGCCACCCCCAGTGCGGCCAGTCCCAGCAGCGGCAGGACGGTCGCGACCGCGGCGGGCGTGGTCCAGCCCCATCCGGCGGTCAGCACCAGGGCGCCCAGTGCGGCCCCGAGGGCGTTGGACACGTTGAACGCGGCGTGGTGCAGCGCCGCGCCCAGGGTCGGGCCCTCGCGACCGGCGTCCATCAGCCGGGTCGCCAGCGCCGGGGTGGTCGCGGTGGTGGTGAACGCCAGTGCGAACAGCGCCAGCAGGGCCAGCACCGGCGACGACGCCGTCACCGCGAACACGGCCATCGCGACCGCGGCCGAGGCGAGCCCGGCCGCGATCGTGCGCACCGGGGCGGCCTCGGCCAGCCGGCCGCCGACCTGGTTGCCCAGGGTCATGCCGACCCCGAACACCGCCAGTGCGAGCGGCACCGCGGAGACGGCCAGGCCGGACACCTCGGTGAGCACCGGGGTGATGTAGCTGTACACGGCGAACGAGCCGCCGAACCCGGTCGCGATGACCGCCATCGTGATCCAGACCTGGCCGCGGCGCAGCGCCGACAGCTCGCCCAGTACCGAGCCGCGGCGCTCGTCGCGGACGTCGGGGACCAGGCGCCAGACGGCCAGCATCGTGAGCGCCGCGACGGCGCCGACGGTCAGGTAGGCCGCGGGCCAGCCCGCGTTCTGCCCGAGCCAGGTCGCGCCCGGCACGCCGACGATGTTGGCGATCATCAGCCCGCTCATCACCGTCGCGATCGCCCGTGGCCGCCGCTCGCGGGGGACCAGGGAGGCGGCGAGCACCGAGGCGGTGCCGAAGTAGGCGCCGTGCGGCAGGCCGGCCAGGAACCGGGTGGCGACGAAGGTGCCGAAGGTCGGGGCGAACGCCGACGCCACGTTGGTCACCGCCAGCGCGCCCGCCAGGGCCAGGACGAGGTGCTTGCGGGGCCACCGCGCGCCGAGCACGGCGAGCACCGGCGCGCCGACGACGACGCCGAGCGCGTAGGCGCTGATGGCCGTGCCGGCCTGCGGCACGGTGGCGCCGAGGTCGGCGGCGAAGGCCGGCAGCAGACCCATCGAGGCGAACTCGGTGGTGCCGATGGCCAGACCGCCGAGGGCCATCGCGGCGAGCGCGGGCCCGGTGGTGGGAGACTGGGACGAGGTGAGAGCCTTTTTCATCGCGACACGAGGATAAATCTCGGGAGGCCGGAGGTGTCAAACCGGATGACGTCGATGTCGGCCGGTTCACGTTCCGGCACGGATGCGCCCGGGCGCGCCGAGACCGACCGCTGGCGCGCCACCGCCGAGGTCCTGGACGAGGTCCGCCGCGAACCCGGCCTCACCCGCGTCGAGCTCGCGCGGCGGCTGCGCCTGGCCAGCGGCTCGGCCACCGAGATCGCGGCCCGGCTGCGCGACCTCGGCTGGGTCACCGAGGAGCGCGCCCCCTGCGGCGGGCGCGGGCGGCCGACCACGACCCTGACGCCCAACCCGGACGGGCCGGGCGTCGTCGCCGTCGACGTGCGGTTCGAGGGCTGGCGGGCCGGGTTCGCCGGGCTCGACGGGACCCCGGTCGCGGTGCGCTCGGGGCGGCACCGCCGTCGCGACCCCGACGCCGTCGCCGCGGAGCTGGACGGGGTGGTGGCCGAGCTGGTGGCCGCCGCGGCCGGCCCGGTGGTGGCGGTGGGGATCGGGATCGCCGCGACCGTCGTCGACGAGCACATCGCCGAGGTCGGGGGCGGCCAGGGCTGGAGCCCACTGGACGTGCGCCGAATCGGCGCCGGGCTCGGCCTGCCGGTGCTGGTCGGCAACGACGCGAACCTCGCCGGTGTCGCCGAGGTCCGCGACGGCGCCGCCGCCGGTGCGCGCACCGCGCTGTTCGTGACCGTCGAGGTCGGCATCGGCGGTGCGCTGCTGCTCGACGGGCGCGCCCAGACCGGCGCCCGGGGCGCCGCGGGGGAGCTGGGGCACCTGCCGTTCGGCGAACCCGGTGCGGACTGCGTCTGCGGCGCCCGCGGCTGCTGGACGACCGGCGTCGACGGCCGGGCGCTCGCCGTGATGCTCGGCGAACCGCAGCCGGACGCGCCCTACACCTACACCCGCGCGGTCCTCGACCGCGCCGCCGCCGGGGAGCCCGGCCCGTCGGCGGCGGTGACCTCGGCGTCGGCGTCGCTGGCCCGCGGGATCGCCGGGCTGGTCAACGCGCACGACCCGGAGGTCGTCGTGCTGGCCGGGCTCGGGCCCGCGCTGCGGGCCGCGGCGCCGGAGGCGTTCGCCGTCGCCTACGACGCCGGGCTGATGGCCTTCCGCCGCGCCGTCGCGCCGCCGGTGCACGACGACGCGCACGGCGAGGACGGCGTGCTCCGGGGTGCCGCCGCGATCGCGCTGGACCACGCGGTCTCGGCCCCCGGGCTCGCCGCCCGCGCCGGCTGACCCGTCCCGCTCAGGGCCGGGGGATCGACCGCAGGTTGCTGCGCGCCAGCTCGACCATCTTCCCGACGCCGCCGTCGAGCACCGTGCGGGTCGCGGCGAGGGCGAACCCGCGGACCTGCGCGGCGGTGATGTGCGGCGGGATGGACAGCGCGTTCGGGTCGGTGCGCACGTCGACCAGGGCCGGGCCGCGGTGGTCCAGCGCCCGGCGCAGCGCGGCGCGCACGTCGGACGGGTCGTCGACGGCCTCGGCGTACAGCCCGGCGGCACGGGCGATCCCGGCCAGGTCGGCCGGGCCGTGGTCGGTCTGGAACGACGGGTAGCCCGCCACCATCATCTCCAGCCGGATCATGCCCAGCGACCCGTTGTTGAACGCGACGACGGTGAGCGGCAGGTCGTGCTCGGCCGCGGTCAGCAGCTCGCCGAGCAGCATCGTCAGCCCGCCGTCGCCGGACAGCGACACCACCTGCCGGTCCGGGTACGCGAACTGGGCGCCGATCGCGTGCGGCAGGGCGTTGGCCATCGTCCCGTGCCGGTAGGAGCCGATGATCCGGCGCCGGCCGTTGGGGGACAGGTAGCGCGCCGCCCACACGTTGCACATGCCGGTGTCGACGGTGGCGATGGCGTCGTCGGCCATCTCCTCGTCGAGGACCGCCGCGACGTGCTCGGGGTGGACGGGACGCAGGTCGGAGACCTTGCGGGTGTAGGCGCCCACCACCTTCTCCAGCGCCTCGGCGTGCCTGCGCAGCATCCGGTCCAGGAAGGAGCGGTCGGTCTTCTCCGCGATCCGCGGCAGCAGCGCGTCCAGGGTGGAGGCGGCGTCGCCGTGCACGCCCAGCTCCAGCAGCGTGCGACGCCCGAGGCGCGCGGGGTCGGTGTCGATCTGCACGGTCCGCGCCTGCGGCAGGAACGAGTCGTAGGGGAAGTCGGTGCCGATCAGGACGAGCAGGTCGGCCTCGTGCGTCGCCTCGTAGCAGGCGCCGTAGCCGAGCAGCCCGGACATGCCGACGTCGTGGGCGTTGTCGTACTGGATCCACTCCTTGCCGCGCAGCGAGTGGCCGATCGGCGCCTTCACCCGGTCGGCGAGGGCGAGCACCTGCTCGCGGGCGTGCTCGATCCCGGCGCCGACGAACAGCGTCACGGTGTCCGCGGCGTCGACGAGCCGGGCCAGCTCGGCCACCTGCTCCTCCGACGGCGCCACGACGCCGGTGGGCGGGGACAGGTGCGAGGTGCCGGTGTCGTTCGGGGCGTCGAGCGCGCTGACGTCGCCGGGCAGGACCAGCACCGCCACGTCGGACTCGGCGAGCGCGGTCTGCATCGCGATCCGCTGCATCCGGGGCATCTGCTCGGGCCGCGAGATCAGCTCGCAGTACGCCGAGCACTCGGTGAACAGCCGCTCCGGGTGGGTCTCCTGGAAGTAGCCGGTGCCGATCTGGACCGAGGGGATGTGCGAGGCGATCGCCAGCACCGGCGCACCGGTGCGGTGGGCGTCCATCAGGCCCTGGATCAGGTGGGTGTTGCCGGGGCCGCAGCTGCCGGCGCAGACCGCGAGCCGCCCGGTGAGCTGGGCCTCCGCGGCGGCCGCGAGCGCGGCGGCCTCCTCGTTGTGCACGTGCACCCACCGGATGCGACCGTCGCGGCGGATCGCGTCCGCGATCGGGTTGAGGCTGTCACCCACCAGGCCGTAGATCCGTTCGACGCCGGCCTGGTGCAGCAGCTCGATCATCTGGTCGGCCACGGTGCGGCCCATGTCGTCCTCCTCGCGCTCGGGTGCGAGGGCCGTGTTCCCCCTGTGGAGCCAGGTCGAACCGTTGCGGTGTGTGACGGTCCCCGCGCACCGTCCGGCGCACGGCAGGTCACGACTCGGGCATCGGAATCGATTCCCGCGCTGCGGAATCCCCCGGACGTGAGTACTTTCCCCTCACATTCCTGGGAGGGGACACGAAATGATCATTCTCGGTCTGATCCTGCTGCTGGTGGGGTATTTCACCAGCATCTCCATTCTCTACTACCTCGGTGGCCTGCTGGTCATCGTCGGTGTGGTCCTGTTGATCCTGGGAGCGATCGGACGGCCGGTGGGCGGGCGGAAGGCCTGGTTCTGACCGGGCCGGCCGGACCCGGCCGCGGGAATCCGCGGACCGGGTGACGGCCGGCGTCGTCGAATTCTCCGCGGGGGTGCGTGTCCGGGTGGACCGGAAACGCACCCCCGTGGTGTGTCACGGCGAAAGGATCACCCGCGCGGCCGGATTCCGAGAATGTCGCGGGCGGCCGCGGGGGAGGCCGGTGTCGTGCCCACTCGGTCCAGCACGCGCAGTGCGCCGTCGAGCAGCTCCCGGTTCGACGGCGCCGTGCCCCGGCCGTCGTCGAAGTCCTCCAGGCCGACCCGCAGGTGCCCGCCGCGGCGCACTGCCAGCTCGGCCAGCCCGGAGGCGACGACGTCACCGCCCAGCACGGCCACCGACCACGGCAGGCCCGAGGGCTCCAGCAGCTCCAGGTAGGCCTCCAGCGCGGCGGGCGTCGGCGGCAGCCCGAACTGCAGCCGGTCGGCGAAGTACAGCTTCACGATCGCGCCCGGCGGGACCCGCCCGTGCCGGTGCAGGGTCAGCGTGGTGCGCAGGAACCCCGGCTCGAAGATCGAGATGCTCGGGGCGGCGCCCAGCTCGGCGGTGCGGGCGAACATGTACTCGGTGTCGGCGAAGGAGTTCTGGTACGGCTCCGGCGCCGCCGCGTCCGGGCACGTGCCGTCGTCGAGCAGGCCGACGTTGACCGAGCCGGGGTCGACCAGTGTCATGTGCCCGCGCCGGCCCAGCTCCTCGACGTGCGCCCACCGCCGGGTCACCGGGATGTCGCGGGCCCCGGCCGCCATCGTCGGGTAGAGCAGCGCGTCGGGGTGCGCGGCCAGGACCGGGTCCCAGGCCGCCAGGTACGGCTCGACGGCGTGCACCCCGTCGACGGTGAACATCGGCTCGTCGTTGTGGTGGTGCACGATCGCCGCGCCCGCGTCGAGGACGTCGACGGCCTGCTCGGCCACCTCCGCCGGGGTGCGGGGCACGTGCGGGTTGCGCTCCCGCGTCGTCGTGCCGTTCAGCGCCACTTCCAGGATGACCGCGGTGTCCACGCCCGCCAGCATCGCCGCAGGCGGCGGTGGGGCGCGACCGCTGCGGTCGTAGGCTCGTCACCGTGATCGGCACACGCGGTACCGCACTGGCCGGGTCGCTCCTGGTCCTGGGCCTGCTGGCCGGGTGCGGCGACCAGCCCCTCCCGCTGACCGAGGGGCCGCCCGGCGCGTCCCCGGCCGACGGGCTCATCCGGGTCGTGCAGCTGTCCGCGCAGCGCGCCCAGGTCTCCGACCAGGTCGCGGCGGCGAAGTTCGGCACCGGGGCGGCCGTCACCGACCCGGCGCGGGAGGCGGCCGTCGTCGCCGAGGCGCGGGCGGACGCGACCCGCGACGGCGTCGACCCCGACTGGACGGCCCGGATCGTCGCCGACCAGATCGCGGCGAGCACCCAGGTGCAGAACGACCTGATCCGGCAGTGGACCGACCGGCTCGACACGCGTCCGGCGCAGCGTCCCGAGCTGGCCCGGGTGCGGCCGCAGCTCGACCGGATCGGCGACGAGCTCGTGGCCGCCCTGAAGCTGGCCGGACCGGCCCGGGCGAACGAGGAGTGCCCGTCGACCCTGGCCCAGGCCGCGGTCGAGCAGGCGCAGGGGCTCGACGAGGTCCACCGCAACGCCCTCGGGCGGTCGCTGAAGTCCGTCTGCGACGGCGCCCCCGGCTGATCCGCCCCGTGTGACGGTGCCGTTTCCGCTCGTCGGAAGGTCTTGCGTATCCGGATAGTACGTGCTCGGATTAATGGGACGAGACACGGAGGTGCGCGATGGACCAGAACCTGTTCAACGACATCTGCCTGCAGCAGCTGACGCTGTCGGGCGTGCACGAGGGGGAGACGGTCGTCGTGCTCACCCGGGGCGCGGAACGGACCGAGTACGCCGACGCGTTCCTCTGGGCGATCCAGAAGCTGGGCGCGACCGGCTACCACATGCGGCTGCCGTCGCCGGCGAGCGCGGGCGGCGCCTGGGCGGTCGGCGACTCCGGCCTGGGGAACATCCCCCTGGCCGTGGACGCCCTCAAGGCCGCGGACATGGTCGTGGACTGCACGTTCCTGCTGTTCAGCAAGGAGCAGTTCGCCATCCAGGACGCGGGCACCCGCATCCTCACCGCGGTCGAGCCGCCCGAGCTGCTGGCCCGGCTGATGCCGACCACCGAGCTGCGCGAACGCGTCGAGACCGGCGCGGAGCTGCTGGCCAAGGCCTCGACCATGCGGATCACCAGCCCGCACGGCACCGACGTGACCTACCAGCTCGGCATGTACCCGACGCTGAGCGAGTACGGCTACACCGACACCCCCGGTCGCTGGGACCACTGGCCCGCGGCGTTCGTGTTCACCGGCGGCTCCGACGACGGCGTCGACGGGAAGATCGTCCTCGCCCCCGGGGACGTGCTGCTGCCGTTCAACACCTACGTGCAGACCCCGGTCGAGATCACCATCGAGCAGGGCTTCATCCGCGACATCCGCGGCGGCGCCGGCTCCTCCGGTCTCGACGCGGACCTGCTCCGCTCCTACATCGAGTCCTTCGACGACCCGCGCGGCTACGGCATGAGCCATGTCGGCTGGGGCCTCGACGAGCGCGCCCACTGGCACGGCCTGACCCAGTTCGGCGGCGGCATGGGCATGGAGCTGCGCAGCTTCTACGGCAACGTCATGTTCTCCATCGGCCCGAACAACGAGCTCGGCGGCCCGAACGACACCGCCTGCCACTTCGACATCCCGATGCGCGGCAACTCCCTGTTCCTCGACGACGAGCTGATCGTCGACGCCGGCGAGCTGACCGTGCCCGAGATGAAGCCGGTGAACCGGCGGTGAGCCCCCGCGACCACCACATCGGCATGATCGTGCCGAGCTCGAACCTGACGATGGAGACCGAGCTCCCGCGGATGCTGCGCGCCCGTGAGGACGTGCTGCCCGACGACCGGTTCGTCTTCCACGCGGCGCGGGCCCGGATGCAGCACGTGACCCCCGAGCAGCTGCGCGCGATGAACGCCCAGGCCCAGCGGGCCGCGGCCGAGCTGGCCGACGCCCGGCCGGACGTCGTCGCGACGGCCTGCCTGGTCGCGATCATGGCGCAGGGCCCCGGCTACCACTGCACCGCCGAGGACGACATCACCGCCGCGCTGCGGGCCGAGGGCTCCGACGCCCCCGTCGTCTCCAGCGCCGGGGCGCTGCTGTCGGGGATCGCCGCGCTCGGCGCGAAGCGGGTCGCGATCATCACCCCGTACATGGAGCCGCTGACGAAGGCGGTCGTGGACTACCTCACCGACGCGGGGGTCGAGGTCGTCGACTCGCTGTCGCTGCAGGTGCCCGACAACCTCGCCGTCGCCCGGCTCGACCCGGCCGACCTGCGCGAGCACTGGCGCAGGCTGGACCTGACCGGCGCCGACGCGCTGGTGCTCAGCGCGTGCGTGCAGATGCCGTCGCTGCCGTCGATCGAGGCGGTGCAGGACGCGGCCGGCATCCCGGTGCTCTCCGCCGCCACCGCGACCACGCACCGCATCCTCACCGGGCTCGGGCTGGAGCCACGGGTGCCCGGGGCGGGGGCGCTGCTCGCCGGCTGAGGCCGTACGACCGGGACCCGCGTGCTGCGCCGGCACGCGGGTCCTCGTCGTGTCCGCGGGCCATGATCCTTCCCTGAGGAGTGCGGGCGTCCCCGGCGGGCGCTCGCGGCTCCACGGAGAAGGATCACGGGATGCCGGCCGTCCGGCGCAGGGGGTGGACGCGCCTGATTCGGTGCTGTACATGTTTGTACATGTCTGAACAGGGTGGGCGTTCGAAGAGGGCGCGCCTCGTCGAGGACCTCGCCGGGCGGATCCGCTCCGGCCGGTTGCCGAACGGCGAGCAGCTCCCGGGGGAGAACCAGCTCGCCCGCACCTACGCCGTCTCCCGCGGCACGGTCCGCAGTGCCCTGGCCGAGCTCGCCCGGCGCGACCTCATCACCACCGAGACCGGCGTCGGCTCGTTCGTCACCTTCGACGGGTCGCCCCTGGACCAGCGGCTCGGCTGGGCCCAGGCGTTCGCCGCGTCCGGCGCGGCCGTCGGCACCGAGCTGCTCGGCATCACCGCGGGCGGCGACCCCGGTCCCACCGGGTACGAGGGCCCGCTGGTCACCGTGCGCCGGCTGCGGCGCGCCGGGGCCGTCCCGGTCTCGCTGGAGACCGCCTCGCTACCCGCCACCGGTGACCTCGCGCGGCTCCCGGAGACCGGTCTCGTCGACGGCTCGATCACCGCCACCCTCGCCGCGGCGGGCCTGCTCGGCGTCGCGGGGGAGCAGTGGATCGCGGTCGCCCCGCTCGACACGGCCGACGCCGTCACCCTCGAACGCGAGCCCGGCGAGCTGTTCCTGCACGCCGTCCGGGTCACCCGCGACGCCCGCGGCGGGCTCGTCGAGCACGTCGTCAGCCTGCTGGACCCGCAGCGCTTCCGGTTCCACCTCGCGTTCGGGGAGGACCGGTGAGCGACCCGCACGACCGCGCGCTGGGCGCGCTGCTCGGTCTCGCCGTCGGCGACGCGCTCGGGATGCCCACCCAGTCGCTGTCCCGGGCCGCGATCGCGGAGCGCTACGGCGTCGTCGACCGGCTCCTCGACGGCGCCGACGACCAGCCGATCGCCCCGAAGCTCCCGGCGGGCACCGTCACCGACGACACCGAGCAGGCGCTGCTGCTCGCCCGGATCCTGCTCGACCACGACGGTCACGTCCCGGCCCGGGTGTTCGCCGGTGCCCTGGAGGCGTGGGAGCAGGACATGATCCGGCGCGGGTCGCTGGACCTGCTCGGCCCCTCCACCCGCCGGGCCCTGACCCGGCTCGCGGACGGCGAGCCCCCCGAGCTCGCCGGCCGCGACGGCGTCACCAACGGCGCCGCGATGCGCGTCGCGCCGGTCGGCGTCGCGCACACCGGCCCGCGGCTCCTCGACGCCGTCGTCGAGTCGGCGGTCGTCACCCACCACACCGCACCCGGGATCGCGGCCGCCGCCGCGGTGGCCGCCGCGGTGTCGGCCGGGGTGTCCGGCGCGGGGCTCCCTGCCGCGCTGGACGCCGCGCTCGACGCCGCCCGGGCCGGTGCGCGACGCGGCGGCTGGGCGGCGGGCGCCGACGTCGCCGCCCGCCTCGACGTCGCGTTCCGGATCCTGCCCGGGCTCGACCGGGCCGCGCTCGCCGACACCCTCACCGACGTCGTCGGCACCTCGGTCACCGCGACCGAGTCCGTCGTCGCCGCCCTCGGGCTCGCCGCCGCCCTCGGCGACGACCCGCGGGCCGCGCTGGTCACCGCCGCGTCCCTCGGCGGCGACACCGACACCGTCGCCGCGATCTGCGGGGCGGTCCTCGGGGCGGTGCACGGCGCCGCCGCACTGCCCGCCGACCTCGTCGGCACCGTCCGCCGGGTCAACGCGCCCCTGCTCGACCCCCTCGACGACGTGGTCGAGGGGCTGCTCCGCCTCCGCCTTCCCTCCTGACAGGAGGCCGCCATGGCCACCAGCACGACCGACACCGGCACCGCCGGGAACGGGACGCTCGAGACCCGGGGCATCGAGCCCGTCCCGGTCGCCGAGCGGCACGGCCGCCCGGGCCAGCTCTTCTGGGTCTGGTTCGCCGCCAACATCTCCATCCTCGGCCTCCCGCTCGGCGCGACGCTGGTCGCGTCCGGGCTCAACATCACCCAGGCCGTGCTCGCCGCGGTGCTCGGCAGCGTCGGGTCGTTCGCGATCGTCGGCGCGGTGTCGATCGCCGGTCGGCGCGGCGGGGCGCCCGGCCTGACCCTGTCGCGCGCGGTGTTCGGCGCCCGCGGCAACATCGGCCCGACCCTGGTGTCGCTGCTGTCGCGGCTGGGCTGGGAGACGGTGAACACCACCACGGCCGCGTTCGCGCTGCTGTCGCTGGTCACGATCGTCGCGGGCACCAGCCCGTCGGCGAAGGACCACCCGGTGATCACGATCGTCTGCATCGCGGTGTTCGTGCTGTGCACGGTGCTCGTCGCCGGGCTGGGGCACGCGGTGCTCGTGGCGGTGCAGCGCTGGGCGACCTGGGTGTTCGGTGCGCTGAACATCGTCGTCGGCGGGTTCCTGGTCGCGACCGTCGACTGGGCCGCGGTCGCCGCGGCCGCCCCCGCGCCGTCGGGTGCGGTCGTCGCCGCGGTCGGGGTGATCGCGGCCGGCACCGGGATCGGCTGGGCCAACGCCTCGGCCGACATGTCCCGCTACCAGTCCCCGTCGGTGCGGGCCGGTTCCCTGGTCGCCTCGGCCGCGGCCGGTGCGGGCATCCCGCTGGTCCTGCTCATCTCGCTGGGCAGCCTGCTCGCCGCCGGGGACCCGACCCTGGCCACCGCCGACGACCCGGTCGCCGCGATCCGCGACCTGCTCCCCGCGTGGATGGCGATCCCGTACCTGGTCGCCGCGTTCGGCGGGCTGCTGCTGTCCAACCACCTGTCGGTCTACTCGGCCGGGCTGACCACCCTGACCCTGGGCGTGCGGCTGCCGCGGGTGTACGCCGTCGTCGTCGACGTGCTGGTGACCTTCGCCGGCGCGATCTACTTCATGCTGATCGCCGACGGGTTCTACCCGCCGTTCATCGCCTTCATCAGCGCCCTCGCGGTCCCGATCACCGCCTGGGTCGGGGTGTTCGCCGTCGACATGCTGCGTCGCCGCCACTACGACCCGGTGGCCCTGATGGACACCTCGCGCAGCAGCGGCTACTGGTACCGCGGCGGGATCGAGCCGCGGGCGACGGCGGCCTGGGCGCTGGCGATCGTCGTCGGCTACCTGTTCGCCACCGTCGGGCCGTCGGCCGAGCCGTGGTTCACCGGGCCGCTGGCCGGCACCTGGTTCGGCGAGAACGGGCTGGCCTGGGTGATCACCTTCGTCGTCGCCGCCGGGGTGTACGCCGCGCTGGGCGGGGCCCGGGAGCAGCGGTGACCGGCCGGCTCGTCCACTCCGGACAGGTCCTGGTCGACCTGGTCATGCGGGTGCCCGCGCTGCCCCCGCCCGGCGGCGACGTGCTCGCCACCGGCACCACGATGCTGCCCGGCGGCGGGTTCAACGTCGTCGCCGCGGCCGCCCGGGCCGGGGCCGAGGTCCTCTACGCCGGCGGGCACGGCACCGGTCCGCACGGTGACCTCGTGCGGGCCGCGCTGGCCGCGGAGGGTGTCACGGCGACCGCGCCGCCCGATCCCTGCGGCGACACCGGCATCTGCGTGACCCTGGTCGACCCGTCCGGGGAGCGGACCTTCGTCACCGGCAGCGGGGTCGAGACCGCGGCACCCGCCGGGCTCCCGGAGACCACCGCCGACGACGTGCTCTACGTCTCCGGCTACAGCCTGCTCGTCCCGGACAAGGCCGCGTCGCTGGTCGCCGCGGCCGAGGAGTCCTCGGCGACGGTCCTGCTCGATCCCGGGCCCCTGGTCACGGACGTGCCGGACACGCTGTGGGAGCGGATGCTCGCCGCCACCGGGGTGCTGAGCACCAACGCGCGGGAGGCGCGGCTGCTCACCGGCGAGCCGACCGCGGCGCGTGCCGCCGGGGCGCTGGCCCGGCGGCTGCGCGACGACGCGGCCGTGGTCGTCCGCGACGGTGCCGCGGGCTGCGTGGTCGTCCGCGACGGGGTGGTGGAGACCGTCCCGGCGCCGGTGGTGGACGCTGTCGACACCAACGGGGCCGGGGACGCCCACTGCGGGGTCCTGGCCGCGGAGCTGCTGCGCGGCACCGGGTGGTCCGAGGCGGTCGCGCGGGCCGGTGCGGCCGCGGCGCTCGCGGTCACCCGGTACGGGCCGGCCACCGCGCCGACCCGCGCGGAGCTCGACGCGTTCCTCGCCGGGGCCGCCGCGGGGTGACGGTGCGCTCCGACGGGCGAGCTGCGCTCCGTCGGGCTGGCTGCGCTCCGTCGGGCAGGGCGCGCCTCGTCGGCAAGGAGCTCCGTCGGTAAGGAGCTCCGTCGGCAGGGCGCGCCCGTCGGCACGGTGCGGGCCGCCGGTCGGCGCGGGGTCGTCGCTCCATGATCGGCAAGAGTGGAGCGCGGAGGCCGGTGGACTGCGCTCCGGACTCCAAACTCGGCGATCATCGTCTGATGCTTCCCGGGCGGGCGGGGGGCCGGCGCGGGCCCGTCGGGCCGGGCGGGCGGCTGTGGGGTCGTCGCTCGATGATCGCCGTGTGTGGATGCACAGGACGGCGGACTGCACTCCCGACTCCACTCCTGGCGATCATGGACGGGGCCGCCGGTCGAGGTGCCGGGTCGACGAGGTGCCGGGCCGATGGGGTGCCGGGCCTACGAGGTACCGGGTCCGTGCGTGCGGCGGCCCACTCGCCGTCCACTGCCGGCGCGGCTCCACCGGTTCGTGATCACCGGTTGTGGAGCGCAGAGGTCGTCGAGCGCACTCCTGGCTCCACAACCGGTGATCATGGACGGACAGGGGCCCTCAGGTCCCGGCGCCGGCGGCCGTCGCCATGCCCTGGGCGGTCTCCTGGACCGCGCGGAAGGCCGGGCCGCAGACGGCGGCGTCGCCCTCGGCGAGGGTGCCCGGGTCGGCCTGGCAGCCCTTCGCGGCGAAGTCGTCCAGCGCCTTCCCGACGAGGTCGGCCTGCGCGGCCGCGGCGGGTGCGTCCTGGCGGACCTGGGGCAGGGCGTTGCGGATCTCGGTGGTGAACCGGCCGCAGCGCGGGAAGACCTTCGCCGGGTCGCTCGACCAGCAGGGGTCCTGGGCGTAGAAGCGGAACTTGGTCCGCAGCGCCTCCAGCCCCTGGGCGCCGACGCGCTCCGAGGCGGTCTGTCCCGGCCAGGGCTGGGTGTCCTTCGTCGACGAGGCGGCGGGGCGGTCGGCGGAGCAGCCGGCGAGGAGCAGGGCGGCCACCAGCAGGGTGGCCGCCCGCAGCAGGGAGGTGGTCGGGCGCGGGCACGGTTGCACACCGCGACGGTAGGCCCGTCCGATCCGCCCCGCCGCTCCGGCCCGGCGGCCCGGGTCGTCGAACGGCTCCGGCCGACCCCGTGGCAGCCGGACCAGCACCAGCGGCTCGGTACCGGCGGCCCGGTACCAGTGGCCCGGTACCAGTGGCCCGGTACCAGTGGCCCGGTACCAGTGGCCCGATACCGGCGGCCCGGCACCGGCGGCCCGGTACCAGTGGCCCGGCACCGGCGGCCCGGGAACGGTGTCCCCCGGACCGGTGCCCGGGGGAGCGGTCGGCCCCGGATCGGGTCAGCCCCGGGCCGGGCCGCCCAGCGCCCCGCGCAGCAGCTCCAGCGCCTCGGCCGGGTTGTCCCAGAACACCATGTGCCCGGCGTCCGGGACGGCGACGAGCCGCGCGTCGGGCCGGGCGGCGGCGATCTCGGCGACTCCGGACGCGGGCACGACGGGGGAGTCCGCGCCGTACAGCAGGGTCACCGGCGCCGGGACGTGCGGCCACGCGTCGAAGAAGTCCTCGGACTCGAACCCGGCGTGCGTCGCGGCGATCGCGGACTCGTCGCAGGAGGACAGCCAGCGCGCACGCAGCTCCTGCTCGCGGCGTGGCCAGCGCGGCCAGGACCGGGCCACCCCGTCGGCGTCGGTGCCGCGCTGCGCCTCGTGCAGCTGACCCAGGAACGCCTCCAGCGTCGTCGGGTACGGCGCGCGGCCGGGGCCGGACAGCGGCGGGTCGACGAGCACGGCGCCGCCGACCGGCCGTCGCGTCGCGGCGACGGCGGCGATCCGGGCACCCATCGAGTGCCCGAACAGGATGGTGTCGGGGCCGAGGTCCAGCGCGTCGAGGACGGCCAGTGCGTCGCCGGCGTAGTCGTCGAGGGTCCACGAGTCCCCGGTGTCGGACAGCCCGCGGCCGCGGACGTCGAGCACCACCGGGCGGCACAGGTCGACGAGCTCGCGGGCGACGAAGTCCATCGTCACCGCGGGGCTGGTGATGCCGGGCAGGACCAGGACGGGGGCGCCGTCGCCGCCGTAGTCGAGGGCGTGCAGCGCCAGGTCGCCGTGCCGGACCCAGCGGGACACGGCGGGGACGTCGGCGAGGTCGGCGAGCGCGTCCTGGCGGACCTGCCGGACCAGGGTGGACGTGACGGTCACAGGAGTCCCTTCAGGTAGGCGAGCGCGTCGTCGAGACCGAGCACGTCGCCGTACTTCGCGTGGATGTCGAACAGGTTCGCCTCGTGCGGCCCGGCCGCGCGGTCGCCGACGCAGTCGCGCGGCACCAGCACGCCGAAGCCGGACTGGACGGCGTCGACGGCGGTCGCGCGGACGCAGCCCGAGGTGGTGGCCCCGCACACGAGCACGGTGTCCACACCGGACGACCGCAGCAGGGTCGCGAGCCCGGTGTCGAAGAACGCCGACGCGCCCTTCTTGGTGAGGGTGTGGTCGGTGCCGCGGACGTCGAGCCGGGGGTCGAAGCCGACGGCGGCCGAGCCCTCGACGAGCGAGCGCATGCCGGGCGCCTTCACCAGCCAGGGCAGGGTGTCGAGCTCGGCGGGGGTGTAGGCGATCGTCGTCCACACCACCGGCGCGCCGAGCATGCGGGCCGCCTCGACCAGCGTCGAGGTCGCCGCGACGACCTCGGACAGCTCGCTGCCGGTGGGCAGCGCGGGGTCGGTGAACCCGACCGTCAGGTCCACGACGACGACCGCGGGCCGGGTCCCGCGCCGGGCGGCGGCGCCGAACCCGGCGGTCGCGTAGGTCGCGTCGGTACCGGCCCCGTGCAGACCGGTGGGGTGCGGGCTCATGCGGATGCTCCGTCCAGTGCGGACTGCGGGGCGGACTGCGGGGCGGACTGCGGGGCGGACTGCGGGGCGGACTGCGGGGCGGACTGCGGGGCGGACTGCGGGGCGGACTGCGCTGCGGGCTGCGCTGCGGACAGGGGAGCGGAGTCCAGTGCGGACTGCAGCGCGGCGCGGCGGCGGCCCGCGCAGTCCTCCACGGCGTCGACGATGGTCTGGTAGCCGGTGCACCGGCACAGGTTCGACGCCACGACCTCGCGGATCTCCTCGCGGCTCGCGTCGGGCTCCTCGGCGAGGTAGCCCTCGGCCAGCATCAGGAACCCGGGCGTGCAGAACCCGCACTGCAGCCCGTGGTGCTCACCGAAGCACTGCTGCAGGTCCGACAGCTCGCCGTCGGGACCGGACAGCGACTCGACCGTGCGGATCGCGGCGTTCTCCACCTGCACGGCGAACAGCAGGCAGGCGCGGGCGGGCGCGTCGTCGACGAGCACGGTGCACGCCCCGCAGATGCCGTGCTCACAGCCGACGTGGGTGCCGGTCAGCCCCAGGTCGTGGCGGAGCACGTCGGCCAGCGTGCGGCGCGGCGGGATCGCCAGCTCGTGACGCTCCCCGTTGACGGTCAGCTCGACCAGCTGGATGTCGGTCACGGTGCCTCCCGGTTCAGCGCGGCGAACAGGTCCGCGCGCGACAGTGGGGTGGAGTCCAGCTCGACGCCGGTGGGGCGCAGCGCGTCATTGACGGCGTTGAGCACGGCCGCGGGCGCGCCGATGGTGCCGCCTTCACCCGCACCCTTCGCGCCGTCGGCGGTGAACGCGCACGGCGTCTCGAGGTGCTCGATGCGCACGTCCGGGATCTCCGCGGCGGTCGGGACCTTGTACTCCATGAAGCTCGGCGCGAGGGGCTGGCCGAGCTCGTCGTAGACGACCTGCTCGAACAGCGCCCCGGCGATGCCCTGGGCGATGCCGCCGCGGGCCTGCCCCTCGACGACGCGCGGGTGGATGGCGACGCCGCAGTCCTCGACGCAGACGTAGCGCAGGATCTCCACGCCACCGGTGCCCGGGTCGAGCGCGACGACGCAGCCGTGGGTGGCGTTGGAGAACGTGCCGTCGCCGCCGACGTCGAAGCTCGCCGTCGCGGTCAGGCCCGGCCCGACCTCCTTGGGCAGCAGGTGCGCGCGCAGGTAGGCGACGTCGGCCAGCTCGGCGTAGGAGAACGTGCGGTCCCCGGCGCGCACCCCGCCGCGGCCGTCGAGCTCGGCCGAGTCCACGTCGGCGTCGGCCAGGTGGGCGGCCAGCGCACGCAGCTGGTCGCCCAGCTTCACCGCCGCCGCGGCCGCCGCGGACCCGCCGATCGTCACCGAGCGGGACGCGAACGAGCCCCAGCCGTAGGTGATCCGGTCGGTGTCGCCCTGGACGATCTTGACCTTGTCGTAGGGCAGGCCGAGCCGGTCGGCGACGATCTGGGCGAAGGTCGTCTCGTGGCTCTGGCCGTGCGACAGCGTGCCGGTGGTGACGGTGACCGTGCCGTCGAGGTCCATCGTGATCTGGGACAGGTCGAACCCGGGGACGACCTGCATCTTCCGTGCCGCGAACGCGCCGGAGCCGTAGCCGGTGCGCTCGGAGAAGCAGGAGTAGCCGATGCCCAGCACCCGGCCGTCGGGCAGGGTGCGCCCGGGCCAGCCCTCGTCGCGCAGCACCTGCTCACACAGGTCCAGCGACTCCCGGTAGGAGCCCGGGTCGTAGGTGATGGCGTTGACCCCGCGGTAGGGGAACTCGGTGATCAGGTTGCGCCGGCGGACCTCCAGCGCGTCGAGCCCGAGCTCGCGGGCGGCGCGCTCCATCAGCCGCTCCATCACCATCACGTACTGCGGCCGGGACACCCCGCGGTACGGCGCGGTCGGCGCCTTGTTCGTGGTGACCGCGCGCCCGCGCACCCGGTAGGCGGGGACCCGGTAGACGCCGGGCATCTCCGCCGAGGCCATCAGCGGCTCGATCCCGGCCGTGAACGGGTAGCAGGAGTAGGCGCCCATGTCGCAGACGACATCGGACTCCAGGGCGAGGATCTCCCCGTCGGCGGTGAACGCGGCGCGGGCGGTGTAGTGCTGCTCGCGGGCCAGGAAGCTCGCGGTCAGCGCCTCGCGCCGGTCCTCGATCCACTTCACCGGACGGCGGAGGCGCCGCGCGGCGGCCGCGGCGGCGATCTCCTCCCGGCCGACGACGCACTTCTGCCCGAACCCGCCGCCCATGTCCGGCACGACGACCCGGACCTGCTTCTCGTCGAGCCCGGCGCAGCGGGCCAGGACCGTGCGGACCTGGTGCGGGACCTGGGTGCAGGTGCGCACTACCAGCTGCTCGTCGCGGTCGTCCCAGTCGGCGACGACGCCGCGGGTCTCCAGCGGCAGCGCGTTCTGCCGCCCGGTGCGGGCCTCCACGGTGACCACCGTGTGCGCCTCGTCGAAGACGCCGTCGATGCCCTCGGTGGCGAACAGCGACACGTCGACGAGCACGTTGCCGGGGGCCTCGTCGTGCACCGGGGGACCGGCCGCGGCCAGCGCGGCGGCCTCGGTCACCACCGGGTCGAGCGGGTCGAGCTCGACGACGGCGGCCTCCACCCCGTCCTCGGCGGCGTAGGGGTCGGTGGCGATCACGATCGCGAGCGGCTCGCCGACGTAGCGGACCTTGTCGCCGGCCAGCACGGGCATCGAGGTGGGGACGAATTCCTCGACGGGCCGGTCGAGGAGCGCGGTGATGTCGCCGAGGGCGAGGTCGGCGGCGTCGAACGCGGCGACGACGCCGGGCACCTGCCGGACCTCGGACAGGTCGACGTCGACCACCCGGGCGTGCGCCTCGGTGCTGCGCACGAACGCCGCGTGCAGCATCCGGGGCAGGGTGATGTCGTCGACGAAGCGGCCGCGGCCGGTGAGCAGCCGCGGGTCCTCCCGGCGCGGGACGGACGCGCCGACCCAGCTGCCGTCGCGGCGGAATCCGGGCTCAGCCACGGGCGGCCTCCTCCCGGGCCCGGGCGACGAGGGTGCGGACCAGCCCGCGGCGGTATCCCGCGGGGATCCCGGCCTCGTCGCGCAGCTCCAGACCGTCGGCGACCTCGTCCGGCGTGCCGGCGTCGGGCACCAGCACCGGGACGGCGCCGACCCCGCCGAGCACGACCTCACCGGTGTCCAGGTCCGCCCCCGCCGCGACGACGGCGAAGTCGCCACGGCGGTCGGCGTACTCGGTGAGCGCCGCGCGCGGCGCGGGACGGGGGAAGACGATCTCCACGATCACCTCGTCGGGGTCCAGGGCGGTGGTGAACGGGCCGAGGAAGAACTCCCGGGCCCGGACCTCACGGCGTCCGCCCGGCCCCTCGGCGACGACCACGGCGTCGAGCAGCACGGCCAGCAGGCACCACTCGGCGGTGGCGTCGCCGTGCGCGATCGACCCGCCGACGGTGCCGCGGGTGCGGATCGGCAGGTGCCCGACCCAGCGCATCGCGGCCGGCAGGACCGCGAAGTCCGGCCCGAGGTCGGCCCGCTCGACGGCCCGGTGGGTGGTGAGCGCGCCGATCCGGAGCGCCCCGTCGGCGTGGTGGATGCCGGCCAGGCCCGGCACGTGCGTGAGGTCGATCAGGTGCCCGGGTCGGGCCATCCGGTAGTTCATCATCGCGACCAGGCTCTGCCCGCCGGCGAGCAGCTTGGGCTCGTCGTCGGCCAGCTCGGTCAGCAGGTCGACCGCCCCGCGCACCGACGACGCCCGGTGGTAGGTGAACGCGGCGGGCTTCACGCCTTCTCCACCCGCTCCACGGCCGGCGCGTCGAGCGTCTGTTCGTCGCCGGTGATGCGGTCCAGCTCGCGACCCCGCGTCTCGGGGGCGCCGAGCGCCATGAAGGTCACGGCGGCGAAGACCAGCAGCGCCATCAGCGTGAAGGTCAGCGGCAGGCCGAGCACCGGCCACAGCAGGCTGCCGAAGATCAGCGGGACGAACCCGGTGACCGCCCGGCTCGACGACGACGCCCAGCCGAAGCCCGAGGCCCGCAGCTCGGTCGGGTAGAGCTCGGAGACGTAGGCGTACATGACCGGGATGACGACCAGGGCGAAGAAGCCGAACACCGCGATCATCGCGACCGCCGCCGTCGGCGAGCCCATGACCAGCGAGAACACGACCAGCGACAGCGCGGCGCACGGACCGGCGACGCCGATGACCCACTTGCGGCCGACGACCTCGACCAGCAGCACCGAGGTGATGACACCGAGGATGCCGACCGCGTTCATGACGGTGGTGGAGGCGAATGCGGCGACCTCGCCCATGCCCTGGGCGCGCAGGATCGACGGCATCCAGGACAGCGCGGCGTAGTAGACGACCATGACGGTGATGAACAGCGACCAGGCGACGCCGGTGATGCGCGGGCTGAACGCCCACACCATCTTCAGCTGCTCGCCCAGCGCGCCGAGACCGCGGCGGCGCGAGGTGGTCGGCTCCGGTGCGGCGGCGGTGATCGCGTACTGCTCCACCGGGGCTCCGGTGCGGCGGACCATGTCGTCGATAACGGTGCGGGCCTCGGCCTCGCGGCCGGTGCGGGCCAGGTAGATCGGGGACTCCGGGACACCGCGGCGAATCCAGAACAGCAGCAGCGCGGGCAGCACCATCAGCGCGAGCATCCAGCGCCAGTTGCCCTCGACCGGCACGAGCAGCGTCGCCGAGAGCCCGGCGAGGGTGGTGCCGATCGGCCACCAGCCGTCCATCGCGGCGAGCACCTTGCCCCGGTACTTCCGGGGTGAGAACTCGCTGACGATCGCGTAGTCGACCGGGATGCAGCCGCCGAGCCCGATGCCGGCCAGGAAGCGCAGCGCCAGGAAGATCTCCCAGCTGGGGGAGAAGGCGCCGAGCACCGAGAACAGGGCGAAGATCAGCAGGGTGATGCTGAAGACCCGCTTGCGGCCCATCCGGTCGGCGATCGTGCCGAACGCGACGGCGCCGACGGCCATGCCGATGAGGTTGGCCGTCGCGACGAGGCCGCGCTGGCCGGTCGAGAGGTCGAACTCGACGCCGAGCAGCGGGGTGAGGAAGCCGTTGAGGGCGACGTCCCAGGCGTCGAACATGTAGCCGAGGCCGCCGATGAGGAAGATCTTCCCCTGGACGCCCCAGCGCCAGGGCAGGTCCTGGACGACCTGGTCTCCGGTACGCATGTCGGTGCTCCTCTATCGGGCGAAGGGGTAGGTGACGGACTCGTCGTCCGGGTCGTTCAGCGGGGAGCCCCGCCACAGCCAGTCGTACGACACGTCGGACTCGCCCTGGAAGCGGCGCAGCTTCTCGTCGCGTTCGCGCTGCTCGGGGCCGTCGGGCAGGTGGTAGAAGTCCATGTTCTGCAGCGAGGCGTCCTGCACGACGCCCGCGTGCTTGGCGCGGCGCTGCACGTAGCGGGCGAGCGCGGTGTCGATCCCGCCGCGGCCGACCGCGCCGAGCTCCTCGGCCAGCACGGCGGCGTCCTCCATCGCCTGGGAGGCGCCCTGGGCCTGGTAGGGGAGCATCGCGTGGCAGGCGTCGCCGAGCAGGGCGACCCGGCCGTCGATCCAGACCGGGTCGCGGCGGCGGCGGTAGAGCGCCCACACCGAGACGTCGTCCTTGGCCTTGGACAGCATCGCCGGAACGCGGTCGTCCCAGTCGGCGAAGTCGGCGACGAGGTCCTCGGCGGTCGCCGGGGCGCTCCAGTCGCGCTCGACCTGCTCGGTGCAGGGGACGATCGCGACGACGTTGAGGTACTCGCCGCGGCGGATCATGTAGTGCACCAGGTGCTTGCCGGGGCCGTACCAGATCGTGGAGTGGTAGCGGTCGAGCAGGAACCGGGTCGCCGGGTCCGCGGCGATCAGCTCGCCGGGGATCAGGGCGCGGTAGGCCATCTCGCCGGAGAAGACGAGGGTGTCGTCGAACCCGGCGAGGTCGCGGACACCGGACCGGATGCCGTCCGCGCCGACCAGCACGTCGCCCGCGACGCGCAGCCCGCGCGCGGTGACCGCGACCGGGCGCTCCGGGTCGGTGCGGTCGAGCTCGACGACCTTCGCGTCGGTGTGCACGGTGACCGCGGGGCCGGGGCCGTCCGCGTCGAGGCAGGCCTCGAGCAGGATCCGGTGCAGGTCGGCGCGGTGGTAGTGCCAGTACGGGGCGCCGTAGGTGTCGACGACCTGCTGCCCGAGCGGGAGCTGGGCGATGATCGAGCCGTCGGCCCAGCGGCGGCGCACCTGGTCCTGCGGGGCGGTGTGGATCCGCTCCAGCGACCGGCGCAGCCCCAGGCCGAACAGGATCCGGCTGGCGTTGGGGGCGGTCTGGATGCCGGCACCGACCTCGCCGAGCTGCGGCGCGGCCTCCAGCACGGTGGCCCGGAAGCCCTGACGGCGCAGGGCCAGTGCGGCGGTCAGCCCGCCGAGACCGCCGCCCGTGACCGTGATCTCCAGGGACTGGCTGGGTGCCACGACTACCTCCTCGCGTCCGCCGGGCCTGTGACGTGGCCCGCACGAGAAGTAATCCGAGCACGTACTATCCGGATACGCAAGGTTTTCGTGCGAACGACCCGGAAGGGAAACCGGGACGTAACCCGGGCGGCCGGGACTCAGTCGTTGTCGGGCAACGACGTCCGCTCCGCGACCGCCTCCCAGTGGGCGCCGAGGGTGTTGAGCAGACCGGCGATCTCCGAGCGCCGGTCCTCGGGCACCGCGGCCAGCAGCTCCGCGTCCAGGCGCCGGGTCCGGCGGGTGACCTCGGCGAGGGCGGCCGCGCCGTCGTCGGTGAGGGAGAGGATCTTGCGCCGGGCGTCGCGGGGGGACTCGGTGCGCTCGATCAGCCCGCGGCGCTCCATCCGGCGGCAGACGTCGGCCATCGTCGAGGTGTCCAGGGCGACGGCGCCGGCCAGCGAGCTCTGGTCGGACTCCGGGTAGGCACGGATCGCCGAGAGCACCGCGAACTGCGGACCGGTCAGCACCGGGTCGACGTGGCGGCTCCAGGCGGCGAGGTAGGCCTGGTACATCCGGCGCGCGCCGTAGCCGGGGGCGGCGACGAGGTCGGCCGGGGGAGCGGGTGCGACGCCTGTTCCGCGGCGCAACAGCTCACCCATCATGCCTCCGTGCTCGTCCGGGCCGGGGCCCTCGTCCGCGGGAGATCCTACGTGTCCGGACGATCACCCGGGGTGGCCGGGCCGGGGCTCAGCGCGGGCGCAGGCCGTCGACGAGCAGGTCCAGCAGGCGTCCGGCCTGCTCGCGGCCCTGCGGGTCGGCGACGGCCATGCAGATCCCGCTGGTGCCGACGAGCACGTCCGCGGCGTCGACGTCGTCACGCAGGGTGCCGTCGGCGATGCCCGCCTTCTGGAGCAGGCGGACCGCCTCGACCATCCGCTCGCGGCTCTGCGCGAACGGGTTGTGCCCGCAGGCGACGAGTGCGTGCAGCGAGTCCGCGAGGTGCTTCTTGGTGATCACGTAGTCGACGAAGCGGTCCATCCAGGCCCGCAGCGCCCGGTCCGCGGGCAGCTCGGTGCGCAGCTCCTCGGCCGCGGCGCAGAGGCGGTCGAGCTCGTTGCGGTACACGGCCTCGACCAGGGAGTCCCGGTTCGGGAAGTGCCGGTAGAGCGTGCCGATGCCGACGCCGGCGTCCTTCGCGATGCCGTCGAGGGTCGTGGCGGGGCCGCCACGGCTCTCCGCGGTGAACGCGCGCACGGCCGCGGCCAGCAGCAGCTCACGGTTGCGTGCGGCGTCCGCACGCAGGCCGGAACGTGTGCTGGTGCCCATGACGGTGCCTCCTCGGGTGGGACTGACGATCCCACGATACGTCTTGCGATCCGGAGGATGCTCCGGATAGAGTCCCGAGTCATACGGAGGATCCTCCGTTTACTTGTCCCCGGGGACACGGCGACGCAACGACGACGTCACCGACCGCGTACCCGGTGCTCAGAAGGGATCACGCCATGCTGTTCCGCTCCACGACCGACCGATCCCGTCCGCTGTCCACCACCGGCACCTCCCGTGCCGTCCTGCCGGCCGCACCGGCCGGGACCACCGCCTCCGACGTGCTCGCCGGCGTCGACCTCACCGGCCGGCGCGCCGTCGTCACCGGTGCGACCACCGGGGTCGGCCTCGCGGCCGCCCGCGCACTGGCCGCCGCCGGGGCCGAGGTCACCCTCGCCGTGCGCGACGCCGAGGCCGGTGCCGCCGCCCGCGACGGCATCGTCGCCGACACCGGCAACGAGCGCGTCGCCGTCGGCGAGCTCGACCTGTCCGACCAGCGCTCCATCGCCCGCTTCGTGCGCCTGTGGGACGGCCCGCTGCACATGCTCGTGCACGCCGCGGCCGTCACCGGTGCCCCGCTGACCCGCACCGTCGACGACTGGGAGCTGCACCTGGCCGTCAACCACCTCGGGCCGGCGTCGCTCACCTCGGGGCTGCACTGGGCGCTCACCGCGGTCGACGGCGCGCGGGTGGTCACCGTGACCTCCGCCGCCCACCGGGACGCGGCGTTCGACCCGGAGGACCCGCACTTCTCCGACGAGCGCTACGACGCCCACCTCGCCCACGCCCGGTCCCGCAGCGCGGCGCTGCTGCACGCGGTCGAGGCCGCGCGCCGCTGGTCGGGCGACGGGATCGCGGTGAACGCCGCCGACCCCGGCCCGGTGGGGACCGACCCCGAGCAGGGGGCCGCCACGGTCGTGCTGGCCGCGGCGTCGCCGCTGGTCGGGGGGATCAGCGGGCGCTACTTCGCCGGGCTCGCGGAGGCGGGACCGGCCGGGCCGGGCGTGGCGGGCGGGGTCGCCACGCACGCGCTCGACCCGGTCGCGGCACGGCGGGTCTGGCGCTGGACCGAGCGCACGCTGCGCGAGGTCTGGTTCGCCGGGCTGCCGATCGTGGCCTGAGCCGCCGGCGGCCGGACCGGGCGTCCGCCCGGCCCGGCCGTCGCGGACCGGCCGGTGGCGCCGGTCAGTGACGCAGCCACACCGCGGTGTCGGCGGGGACCTCGCCGCGGGCGGTGAGCGGGCCGCTGGACAGCATCACCTCGGCGTCCTCGGGCAGCGACACCGGCGCCGAGGAGACGTTCACCAGGCAGGTGAAGCCGCCGTCGCCGGAGTCCGAGGTGCGGGCCAGCGCCAGCGTGCCCTCCGGCGACTCCTGCCAGGTCAGCGCGCCGCCGCCGAGCGCGGGGTGCGCGCGGCGGATCGCCAGGGCGTCCCGGTAGAGGTGCAGCACCGAGTCCGGGTCGGCCTCCTGCACGTCGGCCGCGTGCCGGGCGAACACGTCGGGCTGCGGCAGCCACGGCGTCCCGGACGGGCCGAACCCGAAGCCGGGCTCGCCCGCGGCCCAGGGCAGCGGGACGCGGCAGCCGTCGCGGCCGCGCAGCGTGTGCCCGGACAGCTCCCAGGTCGGGTCGTCGAGACGGTCGGTCGGGATGTCCTCGACCTCGGGCAGCCCGAGCTCCTCGCCCTGGTACAGGTACGCGGTGCCGGGCAGCGCGAGCATCAGCAGCGTCGCCGCGCGAGCCCGGCGCAGGCCGAGCTCGGGGTCGGCGGGCAGGGCGATCACGTCGTCGAGGTTCCAGCCGCGCCCGGCCTCGGGCTTGCGGGCCAGCCGGCTCGGGTGCCGGCAGACGTCGTGGTTGGACAGCACCCAGGTCGCCGGCGCGCCGACCCGGGTGTTCTCGGCGATCGCGTCGTCGATGTTGGCGCGCAGGTCGTCGGCCAGCCAGGCCGCGGTGAGGAAGTTGAAGCTGAACGCGGTCTGCAGCTCGTCCGGGCGCAGGTAGCGGGCCAGGCGCTGCGGGTCCGGCACCCAGGCCTCGGCGACGAACACCCGCGGCGGGTCGTAGGTGTCGCCGATCCGGCGCCACGACCGGAAGATGTCGTGCACGCCGTCGCGGTCGAGGTAGGGGTGGCCGCCGTCCTGGGCGTCGTTGACGCCCTTCACGATGTCGGGCAGCCCGGGCTCCTTCACCATCGAGTTCGCGACGTCGACGCGGAACCCGTCCACGCCCCGGTCGAACCAGAAGCGCAGGGTCTCCTCGAAGTCGGCGCGGACCTCCGGGTGCTCCCAGTTCACGTCCGGCTGCCGGATGTCGAACAGGTGCAGGTACCACTGCTCCGGCGTCCCGTCGGGGGAGACGACCCGTTCCCACGCGGGCCCGCCGAACATCGACTCCCAGTTGTTCGGCGGGAGCTCACCGCTCTCGCCGCGGCCGTCACGGAAGAGGTAGCGCTCGCGCTCGGGCGAGCCGGGGCCCGCGGCCAGCGCCTGCCGGAACCACACGTGCTCGTCGGAGTGGTGGTTCGGGACGATGTCGAGCAGCACCCGGATGTCGCGCGCGTGCGCCTCGGCGATCAGGGCCTCGGCCTGCGCGGTGTCGCCGAACATCGGGTTGATCGCGCGGTAGTCGGCCACGTCGTAGCCGCCGTCGGCCAGCGGCGACGGGTACCAGGGGTTGATCCAGATCGCGTCGACGCCCAGGCGGGCGAGATGGTCGAGCCTGCTGCGCAGACCGGCGAGGTCACCGGTCCCGTCGCCGTTCCCGTCGGCGAAGCTGCGGATGTAGACCTGGTAGACGACGGCGTTGCGCCACCAGTCCTGCTCGTGCACGGACATGATGCTCCCGGGTACGGATCGTGGGGCGGGGCGGTGTTGCAGAGTGTTTCATCCGGTTGCAACCGCTGTCGAGGCGCGGGCACGATGACCCCCGTGACGGACGAGCCGGTGCGCGAGGTCGTACGCCGGGTGGGTGTCCGGCGGGTCGCCGAACTCGCCGGGGTCTCCCCGGCGACGGTGTCGCGCGCCCTGCGCGAGGGCACCCCCGTCTCGCACGACACCCGCGAACGCGTACGCCGGGCGGCGGCCTCCCTCGGCTACTCCGTCCCCGTCCGGCCGCTGACCGTCGCCGTGCTCGCCCGCTTCCCGACCCGCTGGTTCTTCGCCGAGGCCGTCGCCGGGGTGGAGGGCGTGCTGTCCGCGGCCGGGCACGTCACCCAGCTCCACAACCTCGGCGACCCGGACGCGCGGGCGCACTTCTTCGCGACGCTGCCGGTGCGCGGGCGCGCCGACGGGCTGATCGTCGTCGCCTCGGCGATCGACACCACCGAGGCCGCGGCGCTGGACGCGCTGGGGATCCCGGTCGTCGTGCTCGGCGGGGACATGCCGGGACGGCCGCGGATCGGCATCGACGACCGCGCCGGTGCCCGGACCGCCGTCCGGCACCTGCTCGGGCTCGGCCACCGCGGCGTCGCGCTGGTGTCGTTCGACCCCGACGAGGCCAACGGCCGCGCCACGACGACCGACCGGCGCGACGGCTGGGCCGACGCGCACGCCGAGGCCGGGCGGCCCCGCGGCCCCGTCGTCGCCACGGGGGCCGGGGTGACCGACGGCGACGCCGCGGCCGCCGAGCTGCTCTCCCTCCCGGTGATGCCGACCGCGGTGTTCGCGATGTCCGACGAGCTCGCCGTCGGCGTGCTGCGCACCCTGCGCCGCGCCGGCGTGACGGTGCCGGGCCAGGTGTCGGTGGTCGGGTTCGACGACCACGACTCGGCCGCCGTCGCCGAGCTCACCACGGTCGCCCAGCCGGTCCGCCGCCAGGGCGAGCTCGCCGCCCGGGCACTGCTCGCCGCACTGGGCGGGGACGTCCCCGGCGACGTCGAGGTCCCGACCCGGCTGGTGGTCCGGGCGACGACGGCGCCACCCCGGGTCAGCTGACCAGCCGGTCCGGGCGCAGCTCCACCCGGCGCAGCAGCTGCGCGTTGAGCGCGACGACGACCGTGGACAGGCTCATCAGCAGCGCGCCGACCGCGGGCGGGAGCACGAACCCGACCGGGGCGAGCACCCCGGCCGCGAGCGGCACCGAGACCAGGTTGTAGCCGGCCGCCCACCACAGGTTCTGCAGCATCTTCCGGTACCCGGCGCGGGACAGCGCGATCACCGACAGCACCCCGCGCGGGTCGGAGGAGGCGAGGACGACCCCGGCCGAGGCGACGGCGACGTCGGTGCCGGCCCCGATCGCGATCCCGACGTCGGCCCGGGCCAGCGCCGGGGCGTCGTTCACGCCGTCGCCGACCATCGCGACGACCGCGCCGCGGCCCTGGAGCCGGGCCACCGCCTCGTCCTTGCCCTCGGGCAGCACCTCGGCGACCACCTCGTCGACGCCCAGGTCGCGGGCGACCGCCTCGGCCACCGGGCGCGCGTCACCGGTGAGCATCACGACCCGTACACCGCGGGCGTGCAGGGCGTCCACCGCGGCCCGGGACTCCGGGCGGACCGCGTCGGCGAGGGCGAGCGCGCCCACCACCTCGCCGGGATCCGCACCGGCCACCACGTACAGCACGGTGGCGCCGTCGTCGCTCCACCGGCGCACGTCGCCGGTCAGCTCGGCGGGCACGTCGAGATCACGCTCGCGCAGCAGCGCCGGACCCCCGACGGAGACCGGCCGCCCGTCGACGGTGGCGGACACCCCGCGTCCGGTGTGCGAGCGGAACCCGTGTGCGGCCGGGACGGCCCGCCCGTCCGCCGCGGCGACGACGGCGCGGGCCAGCGGGTGCTCGCTGTCGGCCTCGACGGCGGCGGCCAGGGCCAGGGTGTCCGTAGCGCCCGCGGTCCCGACGACCCGCGGGCTGCCGGTGGTGAGCGTGCCGGTCTTGTCGAACAGCACGGTGTCGACGGTGCGGGTGCGCTCCAGCGCGAGCCGGTCGGTGACCAGCACCCCGGAGCGTGCCGCGCGGGCCGTCGAGATCGCGATGACCAGCGGGATCGCCAGCCCGAGCGCGTGCGGGCAGGCGATGACGAGCACGGTGACGGTGCGGGTGACCGCCTGCGCGGTGTCGCCGAGCAGCGTCCATGCGGCGAAGGTCGCCACCCCGGCACCCGCGGCGAACCAGAACAGCAGCGCCGCCGCGCGGTCGGCGAGTGCCTGGGCCCGGGAGCGAGAACCCTGCGCGCTCTTCACCAGGCGGCGGATGCCCGACAGCGCCGTGTCCTCGCCGACGGCGTCGACCCGGACCCGCAGCGCCGAGTCGGTGGCGACGGTGCCCGCCACCACCCGGTCGCCGGTACCGCGCGGGACCGGCCGGGACTCGCCGGTGATCATCGACTCGTCCACCTCGGCGGCACCGTCGACGACCGTGCCGTCGGCGGGCACCCGGGCGCCCGACCGGACCAGCACGACGTCGCCGACGGTCAGGTCGGCCGGTGCGACCGTGCCGACCGTGCCGTCGGCGCCGACCCGCTCGGCGGTGTCGGGCAGCAGCGCGGCCAGCGCGTCGAGGGCCCCGGACGCCTGCCCGAGCGCACGCATCTCGAGCCAGTGCCCGAGCAGCATGATCACGACCAGCAGCGCCAGCTCCCACCAGAAGTCCAGCCCGCCGACGCCGAGCGAGCTCAGCATGCTCGCCACCCACGCCACGCCCACGGCCATGCCGATGAGCAGCATCATCCCGGGCCGGCGCGCCCGGATCTCGGCGACGGCGCCGGACAGGAACGGCCACCCCGGCCAGAAGAGGATCACGGTGCCGAGCACCGGGGGGATCCACGCCGACCACGCCGGGGGCGAGTACCCGAGCAGCATCCCGGTCATCGCGCTGAACCCGACGACGGGGACGGCGAGCACCAGCGCGACGACGAACCGGTCCCGGAACACCGCCGCGTGGCCCGCATGCCCGTGTCCCGTGTGGCCGCCGTGTCCGGCGTGGCCGCTGTGGGTCCCGGGGGCGCCGCCGGGGTGCGTCCCGTGCTCCTGCGGGGCGGAGGCCGCCCGTGGCCCGTCGTGCATCGTCTACCTCCCGACGTCGTGGACGCCCGCTGCAGCGCATATACCCCCCCAGGGTATTCCCGGTCGACGGGCCGCGCGGGGTACCGTCGTGGTCGTCCCGCGGGGACACCACGGGAGGTGGTCGGCGTGGTCCGGGTCGAGGGGCACTGGCGCAACCGCAGCTGGGTCGCCGCGCACTACCGGCACCCGATGCGGCCCGGTGCCGACCAGACGGTGCTCGTCCTGCCGCACGCCCGGACGGTGTGCATCGACCTGTCCGCGCACGGCGGACCGTTCCCCGCCGAGCCGGTGGACGGGCGCCCCGCACCGGCGCTGCCCGCACCCCGGCCGCCCGCCGAGCGCTGAGGCGGCAGGATGGTGCCGTGCCGAAGCTGATCGAGAACGCCAGCCGGGTCACCGCCGCCGGGACCCCGCCGAAGACCATCGACGAGTACGTCGGGCGGGTGAACTCCGGCGACGGCCGGGTCTCGGTCGCCCACATGCGCAGCCCGTCGGGCTGGGCCGAGCCCGGCCAGACCCCGGAGTTCGACGAGTACACCCTGGTCCTGCGCGGCGCGCTGCGGGTCGAGTTCGACGGCGGGGAGCTCGACGTCGCCGCCGGGCAGGCCGTGCACACCGCGCCGGGGGAGTGGGTGCGCTACAGCTCGCCCGGCCCCGACGGCGCGGAGTACGTGGCCGTCTGCCTGCCCGCCTTCGAGATCGGTGCCGCCCACCGTGACGACGAGCAGTAGGTTCCTGGCCCCCGCGCTGCTCGCGGCGCTGGTCCTGGCCGGCTGCGGTGCGCAGGCCGGGGCCGGCGGGGCCGGCGCCCCCGGGCCGCGGGCCGCCGTCGCCGCCGACCTCACCGGCGTGCGCTGGCTGCCCGCCGACGGCGCCGCGCAGGGCCGGGCGTTCGCCGAGTTCGCCCCGGACGGCACCTGGACCGGCTCGGACGGCTGCAACGGGCAGGGTGGCGACTGGACCCTCGACGGTGACGGCGGGCTGCGCGCGACGGCGGGCCCGAGCACCGAGATCGCCTGCGAGAACGTGCCGGTCGCCCGCTGGGTCTCCGAGGCCGTCCACGCCGAGGCCGACGGGCCGGACCTGCTCCTGCACGGAACCGCGGGCGCCCCCGTCCGGCTGGTGCGCTGACCGGGGCCCGGCGCGGTCGGGACCGGGCCGGTCAGGGCCGGGGCGGGGCGACCGGCGCGGCCACCTCCTGGGTGCCCAGCACCCGCAGCAGGGCCAGCGCGTCGGCGTCGGGTGAGCCGGGGGTGGCGGAGTAGACGAGCAGGCGCTGGTCGTCGTCGTCGATGCGCAGCAGCACGCAGTCCAGGGTGAGCGCGCCGAGCGCGGGGTGGGCGAAGGTCTTGCGGTCGTCGAGGTGCTCGACGACGGTGCGCTCCTCCCACAGCGACGCGAGCCGGGGGCTGCCGCGGCGCAGCCGGTCCACCAGCGCGGCCAGCTCCGGGTCGCCGGGATGGCGGGCCAGCGCCGCGCGGGCGTCGGACACCAGGGCGAGGTCGCGGCGGTCCCGCTCGTCGTCGTCGGCGACGACGACCCGGTCGGCCCTGTCGAGGAAGTGCTGCACCCACAGGTTGCGCCGCTCCTCCGGCAGCGCGGACAGATCGCCCAGCAGCGCCGTCGCGGGCGGGCTCCAGGCCAGGACGTCCATCCGGGCGTTCAGCAGCACCGCGGGCAGGTCGGAGAACCGGTCCAGCAGCCGCAGCACCGCGGGGCGCACCGAGCGGCCGATCCGGCCCGGCCCCGGCGGGGCGGCCCCGGCCAGCCGGTACAGGTGCTCGGCCTCGGCCCGGTCCAGGCGCAGCGCCCGGGACAGCGCGCCGAGCACCGACTCCGACGGATGCGCGCCCCGGCCCTGCTCGATCCGCGTCAGGTGGTCGACGCCCGCCCCGGCGAGCGCGGCGACCTCCTCCCGGCGCAGGCCCGGCGTCCGGCGACGGGAGCCCGCGGGCAGCCCGACGTCGGCCGGGCGCAGCCGCTCCCGCCACGTCCGCAGCACCCGTCCCAGCTCCGTACGGTCCACGGCTCCAGGATGCCCGCGCCGGCCGTCCCCAGCCTGGTACGACCGGTCCCCGGCTACGCCGTGCCTGGCCGGACCCACCGGCCGGGCGCAGGCTCGTGCCATGACCGACTCCACGATCGTCCTCGTCACCGGCGCCAACAAGGGCCTCGGCCTCACCACCGCCCGGCGCCTCGGCGCGCTGGGCCACACGGTCCTGCTGGGCTCCCGCGACCACGGCCGCGGGACCGAGGCCGCCGGGAAGCTGGCCGCCGAGGGGATCGACGCCGTCGCCGTCGACCTCGACGTCACCGACGACGCGTCGGTCACCGCGGCGGCCGACCGCATCCGGGCGGAGTACGGCCACCTGGACGTCCTGGTCAACAACGCCGGCGTGGTCGGCGGCCGCTCGGCCGCGGCGGACACCACCGCCGACCTGGTCCGCACGACCTACGAGACCAACGTGTTCGGCCCGGTCCGGGTCACCCACGCGATGCTCGGTCTGCTCGCGGCGGCCCGGGCCCCGCGGATCGTCATGGTGTCCAGCGGCCTGGGGTCGCACGGGCTGACCGCCGACCCGGAGCGGATCGAGTCCCGGGTGCCGGGGTTCGCCTACCAGTCGTCGAAGGCGGCGCTGAACATGGTCGCCGCGCGGTACGCCGCCGAGCTGCCCGACGTCCACGTCGCCGTGGTCGACCCCGGCTACACCCGGACCGACCTCAACGGGAACTCCGGCACCCAGACCGTGGAGGAGGGCACCGACGCGATCGTCGCCGCCGCGACCGGGGACGCGGCGGCGGCGTCGGGCTCCTACTCCGACCGGCACGGCCCGCTGCCCTGGTGAACGGGCACGCGAGGGCTCAGCGGGGCAGCGGCAGCCAGTCCAGGACGTCGCGGATCCGGGCGTCCCAGTAGCCCCACTCGTGCTCGCCGGGGCCGAACGCGGTGGTCACGGACACCCCGGCGGCCCGGGCCAGCTCGACGAAGCGCACCGACTGCGGGTGCAGCGGGTCCTCGGTGCCGGCGCACGCGTACAGCGCGGGCGCGGTGGCCGGGTCGAGCCGGGCGAGCAGGGTGGACAGGTCCGCGTCGGTGCCGGCCACCGGGGCGCCGTCGAGGATCCGCTCCCAGATCCGGGGGTCCTCCTCGCGCGGGGGGCCCGCGGCCAGCGCGGCGAGGTCGAGCGCCCCGGACAGCGACGCCGCGGCCGCGAACCGGCCGGGCTCGGCCAGCGCCCAGGACAGCGCGCCGTAGCCGCCCATCGACAGGCCCGCCACGAACGTCTCCGCCGGGTCGGCCGACACCCGGAAGAACCGCGCCACCAGCGCCGGGAGCTCCTCGGTCACCCAGGTGCGGTAGCGGCCGCCGTAGGCCTGGTCGGTGTAGAAGCTGCGGTGCACCTGCGGCATGACGACGGCGAGACCCAGTTCGTCGGCGTACCGCTCGACGGCGGTGTAGCGGGTCCAGGCGGTGTCGTCGTCGGACAGGCCGTGCAGCAGGTAGAGCACCGGCGGCGGGGCGTCGAGGTCGCGCACCCCGGCGCCGATCCGGGTCCGCGACGGCTGGGGCAGCAGCACCGTGACCGAGGTGGCCAGTCCGAGGGAGTCGGCGACGACGTCGCAGCGCAGCCGGGCCATTCCGGCGGTGATCCTCGTCGGCGCGCGACCGGCCGGTCAAGGCACACTCTGGTCGTGCACGTCCTCATGTCGACCACCGCCGCGCACGGCCACGTCCACCCGAACCTGCCGGTGATGGCCGAGCTGGTCGCCCGCGGCCACCGCGTCACCTACCCGGTCCCGGAGCGGTTCGCCGAGGCCGTCGCCGCGACCGGGGCGACGCCGCTGCGGATCCGCACCGACCTGCCCGACCCGGCGAAGGGCGAGCAGTGGCCCGACGGCGGGATCGAGGCCATGCGGCTGTTCTCGGCCGAGGCCCGCTCCGCCTACGACCAGATCGCCGACGCGCTGCAGTACGAGCACCCCGACGTCGTCTGCTACGACGGCAGCGGCTGGGCCGGGCACGCGTTCTCCCGGGTCCGGGGCATCCCGCGGGTGGAGCTGTCCCCGCACATGGTGGCCTGGGACGGCTTCGAGACCGACATGGCCGAGGCCTTCGCGTTCCTGGAGACCCCCGAGGGGCTCGCCTGGCGCGCCGAGCTGGACGCCTGGCTCGACGAGGTCGGCGCCGGCGTCGGGAACCGGGAGTTCCTGGGCCACCCCGACCGCTCGGTGGCGCTGATCCCCGAGGCGATGCAGCCCGAGCTCGACCGGGTCGACCGCGACCGCTACACCTTCGTCGGCCCGGTCATCGGCGACCGCTCGCACCAGGGGCTGTGGCCGAAGCCGAAGGCCCCGCTGCTGCTGGTGTCGCTCGGCTCGGCCTACACCGACCGGCCGGAGTTCTGGCGGGCCTGCATCGAGGCGATGACCGGCACCGGCTGGCAGACCGTGCTCGCCACCGGCCCGCACGTGTCCGCGGACGACCTCGACGCGGTCCCCGACGACGTCACCGTCCGCGAGTGGGTGCCGCAGCTCGCGCTGCTGGCGCACGCGTCGGCGTTCGTCACCCACGCCGGGATGGGCGGCTGCACCGAGGGGCTCTGGCACGGGGTGCCGATGGTGGCCGTCCCGCAGGCGGTGGACCAGTTCGGCAACGCCGACCGGATCGCCGCGCTCGGGGTGGGGGAGCACCTGCCCGCCGGTGACGTGACCCCGGAGGCGCTGCGGGAGGCGGTGCTGCGGGTGTCGTCGTCGGAGACCGTCGCGCGCCGCTGCGCCGAGGAGAAGGCGACCGCCCGGGCGGCCGGCGGGGCCGCGGCCGCCGCGGACGTCGTCGAGGGTCTGGCGCCCTCCGCGCTGTGCGCGGCCTGCGCACTCGTCGGTGGCTGCGGGGGACGCCGCTGAGCCCGTCCCGACCCCCGCTGGTCCGTTCGGGGCACCGTCGGGCGTGGCGATTGTGGACACAGCGTTGCTAATGGCAACGTCTGCCTCTCGGTCGGGGGGCGGGCGCGTGCGCCCGGAGAGGTGGAGCCGGTGCGCAGGACGATCATCACGCTGCTCGTCGCCGTCGGGGTGACGCTCGGGACGGCCGGTCCGGCCCTGGCCGCGCCCGCCCCGCCCGCGCCGCCGCCGGGGCAGGGCATCACGTGGGGTCCGTGCACGAGCCCGTCGCTGCAGCAGGCCAAGGCCGAGTGCGGCTTCCTGAAGGTCCCGCTGGACCACGCGCAGCCCGCCGGCAAGAAGATCGAGATCGCGGTGTCGCGGATCCGGCACACCGTGCCCGAGGCCCGGTACCAGGGCGTCGTGCTGGTCAACCCCGGTGGCCCGGGCGGCCCCGGGCTGGGCCTGTCCCGGCTCGGCGGCGCCGTCCCGAAGAACGCCGGCGCCGCCTACGACTGGATCGGCTTCGACCCGCGCGGGGTGGGCACCAGCCGTCCCGCCCTGACCTGCGACGCCGACTACGGCGGCTACGCCCGCCCCGACTACCGGCCGGAGAACGGCGCCGAGAAGGCGTGGTTGCCGAAGGTCGAGGCGTATGCCCAGGCCTGCGGCAAGGCCGGCGGCGACCTGCTCGCGCACCTGCGCACCGAGGACACCGTCCGCGACATGGACCTGATCCGCCAGGCCCTGGGCGCGAAGCAGATCAACTACTACGGCTTCTCCTACGGCACGATGCTCGGCCAGGTCTACGCCACGATGTTCCCGGACAAGGTCCGCCGGATGGTCCTCGACGGCGTCGTCGACCCCCGTGACTGGTGGTACCGGGCCAACCTGAACCAGGACGTCGCGTTCCAGCGCAACATCGAGACCTTCTTCGACTGGGTCGCCAAGAACGACGCCACCTACCACCTCGGCAACACCGGCGACGCCGTCGAGAAGCGCTTCTACGACCTCGCCGCGGAGTTCCGGAAGGCCCCGCTGGGCGGGAAGATCGGGTCCTCCGAGTGGACCGACATCTTCCTGCGCGCCGGCTACAACGTGGGGGAGTACACCTCCGTCGCCGACGCGTTCGTCGCCGGCACGAAGAAGGACGCGGCGAAGCTCAAGGCCGCCTACGACCAGGCCGGCTCGCCGACCGACGACAACAACTACGCCGTCTACCTCGCCACCCAGTGCACCGACGCCCCGTTTCCGCACGACTGGGCCACCTGGAAGCGCGACAACACCGCCACCGACCGGAAGGCGCCGTTCGAGACCTGGGGCAACGCCTGGTACAACGCGCCGTGCCGGGACTGGCCGGTGAAGCCCGGGCCCGCGCCGAAGGTCGCCGGGAAGCTGAAGACCGGTCCGCTGCTGATCTCCGAGACCTACGACGGCGCCACCCCCTACGAGGGCGCACTCCAGGCCCGGCGGACCTTCCCCGGCTCGTCGCTGGTCGAGGGCGTCGGCGGTCACACCCACTCGTCGTCGCTGTCGGGGATCGCGTGCACCGACGACACGGTCGCCGACTACCTGCTCACCGGCGCGTTGCCGAAGCGGACCGGCGGCGACCGGTCGGACAAGCAGTGCCCGCCGCTGCCGCCGCCGTCCCCGGCGGCCGTGGGCGGCTGAGCCGGCCTCAGCCGGCGACGAGCACGAGCACCAGCGGTACCGGGACGGCGACGAGGGCCAGCAGCACCGCGTTCGCCACCCGGTACTCGCGCAGCACCGCGACGAACTCGCGCAGCACCGCGCTGGGCCAGTAGTAGCCGGCGGTCGGCGCCCCCACGGCCTGGGCGTCGACGCCGAGCCGCCGGGCCAGCAGCGCGGCCCGGAACGCGTGGTAGTTGCTGGTCACGATGACGCCGGGGCCGTCGCCGACCAGCGCCGAGCTGAACCGCAGGTTCTCCTCGGTGGTCCGCGAGGCGGTCTCCGCGGTCAGCACCGCCGGGTCGGCGCCGTGCGCCGCGGCCCAGCGGGCCATCGCCTCGCCCTCGGCGAGCCGCTCGTCGTCGCCCTTCCCGCCGGACAGCACCAGCCGTCCGGCCCCACGCCGGGTCAGCTCGTCCATCCCGGTCGCGATCCGCGACGCCAGCAGCGGCGGCACCTCGCTGCCGTGCAGCCCGGAGCCGAGCACGACCACCCAGTCCGCGGGCCGGTCGCGCACCAGCCACCGGTAGAGCCGCGCGTAGCCGAGGAACGCGGCGAACTGGAACGCCAGGAACGCCGCCGCGAGCAGGCAGGCCAGCCACAGCGCGCGCAGCACGAGCGAGTGCAGCGCCAGCACCGGCCAGACCGCGACGAGCAGGCCGATGATCGCCAGGCCGGTGAGCAGCGACAGCGAGTTGCCGAGCGAGAACCGCTCCCGGCGCAGCATCACCGCGCCGTTGAGGACGCAGAACACCGCGAACACCACCGTGATCAGCGGCGACAGCACGATGAGGAGCCCGAGCGCGCCGAACACCGGGTTCCCGCCGGACCCGGCGACACCGAGCACCCACCCGAGGAGCAGCGTGGTGGCCAGCAGCCAGTAGGCGTTGCCCAGCCGTCGGGGGTCGCGCCGGATCCGCCGCACGGTGAACACGGTGACGACGACCGCGAGCACGGCGGGCAGCACGACCGCGAGGACGGTCACGAGCAGGGTGAGGTACGAGTCGGACATCGACGACGATCCTTCTCCCCGCCCCACGGACCGGCCCCCGACGGTGCGGGCGGCCACCCGGTCGTGGCGGTCGGCGGTCGCCCCGGTGCGCCGGACCGGGTCCGGCGACGGCGCCGCCCGGTGGTCGGGGAGGATGGCGGCACTGTGTCGTCCCTCTCCGCCCCCACCGTCCGGGTGCCCGGTGGCCGCTTCAAGCCGGACCCACCGGTCCCCGCGCGCGACGTCGCCCGCGCCGACCGCCGGGTCCGCCGTGCGACGGGGGTGCTCGCCGCCCTGGCGGTGCTGCTCGTCCTCGCCTGGTGGGTCGACGGCGGCGGCCCCGCCGGGCTGCTGGAGGGCGGCACCGGGGCCGTCGCCGAGACCGGACGGCTCTGCGGGCTGCTGGCGTCGCTGCTGCTGCTCGGGCAGGTGCTGCTCGCCGCCCGGATCCCGCTGCTGGAGCACGCGTTCGGCCAGCGGCACCTCATCGCGCTGCACCGCGGTACCGGCATCGCCTCGTTCGCCGGGATGCTGGCGCACGTCGGCTGCGCGAGCTGGGCGCACGGCCCCGCCGGTGCGGGTCGCGTCCCCGCCGGGTTCTGGCAGCTGACGTGGACCTGGCCCGGGATGGTCGCGGCCTCGCTCGGCACCGTCCTGGTGGTGCTCGTCGTCGTGACCAGCGCGCGGTGGATCCGCACCCGGCTGCGCTACGAGTGGTGGCACCTGCTGCACCTGTGGGGCTACGCCGGGGTGTTCCTCGCGCTGCCGCACCAGCTGTGGGCGGGGCGGGAGTTCACCACCTCGCCGTCGCGGACGGTGTTCTGGTGGGGGCTGTGGATCGCCGCGGTGCTCGCCGTCGTGGTCTGGCGGGTCGCGGTCCCGGTGCTCCGGTCGCGCCGGCACCGGATCACCGTCGCCGCGGTGCTGCCCGAGGGCGACGGCAGCGTGTCGGTGCACATGACCGGTGACCGGCTGCGCGAGCTCGGCGCCTCGGCCGGGCAGTTCTTCGTCTGGCGGTTCCGGTCCGGGCGCGGCTGGCCCGCGGGCAACCCGTACTCGCTGTCGGCGCCGCCGACGGCCCGCTCGCTGCGGATCACCGTCAAGCAGCTCGGCGACGGCAGCGCCGCCGTCCCGAACCTGCGGCAGGGCACCCGGGTCTACATCGAGGGCCCCTACGGCAGGCTGACCCCGCGCACCCGGACCAGCCCGCGGGTCGCGCTGATCGGGGCGGGCGTCGGGATGACCCCGTTGCGGGCGCTGGCGGAGAAGTTCCTCAACGAGTCCGCCGACGTCGTGGTGGTGCACCGCTTCACCCGCGAGCCGCTGTTCGCGCGGGAGTTCACCCGCCTGGCCCGGGAGCGGAACCTGCACGTGGTGGCCTCGCCCGGGCGTCGCCGGGGGGCGGGGTCGTGGTGGGGCGCCGACGCGGGCCGGGCCGACGACCTCGCCGCGCTGCGGGCCCGGATCCCGGACATCGCGGTGCGCGAGGTGTACGTGTGCGGACCCGGCCGGTGGACCGCGATGGTCCGGCGCACCGTGCTCGACGCCGGGGTGCCGGAGCGGCGCGTGCACGTGGAGAACTTCGGCTGACGGCGCGTCCGGGAGCCCGGGCCGGTTGGGCGGGGCGGACGGCTCAGGGCGCCAGACGCTGCAGCAGCGCCATGACCTCGCCGAGGGTCGTCTCGACGACCCGCAGGCGCTGCCCCTCCTCGCTGCCGGGCGGCACGGGCGCGCCCGCCGCACCGGGACGACGACGGGGCAGCGCGGCCGGGGCGCCGGTGCCCGACGTGCCCGGAGCGGTCGACCCCGGGTCCGGCCGACCCGTGTCCGGCGTGGCCGGGTCCGGCGAACCCTCGGCCTCAGCGGCCGGGGTCGCGGGGGCCGGGTGGTGCCGTCGTTCCAGCTCGTCGAGGCGCTGCAGGGTCGCCTGCAGGGTGGCCTCCGCGCTGTCCGCCCGCACGGTCTCCCGGCGGCCCTGCTCCACGAGCCGGGCGACCCAGCTCGCCCAGGCGTCGACCTCGGCCCGCCGGTAGCCCCACGGGGCGGTGCCGAACACCGGGGGCGACGCGTCGTCGTCGGCGCCGCGGCCGAAGCGGGCGGCCACACCCGCGCCGCCGACCCGGTCGTCGACCCGGTCGGCGGTGTCGCCGGCGTCGTCGTCGCGTTGTGTGCCCGCCGCACCCCGTCCTGTCACCACGGGGTCAGTCAACGGGCCCGATCCGGGGTCACGCGAGCGCGACGGGCGGCGAACGGTCACCCGGTCGGCGAACGGTGACCACTCTCGGTGAACGGTCCGGTGTGGACGATCAGGCGAGGTGGACGTACTCGTACTCGAACGGCTTGCCGTTGATCCCGTTCGACGGCGGCGCGATCCAGCCCGCGATCTTCCCGGGCTCGTAGACCGGGCGCATCAGGTTCTGCACGAACGTCCGGTCCGCCTCCGACGGCAGCCAGTCGTCCTGGCGGGACGCCCACACGTCGGCGGAGATCAGGTCGCCCTTCGGCGTGAGCTCGTGGGAGGAGAACAACCCGACCTGCCGGTTGAACCCGACGTGCGGGAGATAGACGCGGTCGTCGAACCCGTTCTTCTCCAGGATGCGGTTCCAGCGCTTCAGCCCGGACTGGCAGTCCTTCACGTACTCGTTGCGCAGGTCCAGGTTCAGCGCCAGCAGGGCCGGGACCTCGTCGGTGACGACGCCGCCGTCGCGGACCTGCTCCATGCCGTAGCCGTCCTCGGTCAGCACGTGGTCGTCGCGACGCCGCTCCTCCTGCCAGCGGCCCTTGAGTCCGGCGGTGAAGTAGTTCGCCGCGTTCGTCGACTGCTCGGAGCCGAACAGGTCGAGGCTGACCGAGTAGTGGAAGTTGATGTACTTCTGGATCACGTCCAGCGGGATGCCGCCGTGCGGGGCGATGTCGGCGGTGTCGTGTTCGCGCATCAGCTCGCAGGTCCGCTGGATCACCCGGTCGATCCCGGTGGTGCCCACGAACATGTGGTGGGCCTCCTCCTTCAGCATGAACTCGCAGGTGCGCGAGAGCGGGTCGAAGGCGGACTCCTTCAGCGTGCCGAGCTGGTACTTGCCGTCCCGGTCGGTGAAGTAGGTGAACATGAAGAACGACAGCCAGTCCGGGGTCTCCTCGTTGAACGCGCCGAGGATGCGGGGGCTGTCCAGGTCACCGGAGTTGCGCTGCAGCAGCGCCTCGGCCTCCTCGCGGCCGTTGCGGCCGAAGTAGGCGTGCAGCAGGTACACCATCGCCCAGAGGTGGCGGCCCTCCTCGACGTTGACCTGGAACAGGTTACGCAGGTCGTAGAGGCTGGGGGCGGTCTCGCCGAGGCGGCGCTGCTGCTCGACCGAGGCGGGCTCGGTGTCGCCCTGGATGACGATCAGGCGCTGCAGGTCGGCGCGGTACTCGCCGGGGACCTGCTGCCAGACCGGCTCGCCGCGGTTCTCGCCGAAGGCGATCCGGCGGTCGTCGGAGCGCTCGGCCAGGAACACGCCCCAGCGGTACTCCTCCATCGCGACGTGGCCGAACTGCGCCCAGCCCTCCTTGCCGACGTCGACGGCGGTACGCAGATAGACGTCCTGGGTCGGCACGGCCGGGCCCATCGTCTTCCACCAGGTGAGGAAGTTGGGCTGCCACGACTCCAGGGCGCGCTGCAGCTTGCGGTCCCCGGCGAGGTCGACGTTGTTGGGGATCTTCTCCGAGTAGTCGATGCTCATCGCTCAGACTCGCTTCCGGTCGAAATCGGCCCTGCGGCCCGTCCCGTACTTGCGCAGTGCACCCTCCGGCCCGGAGGCGTTCGGGCGCACGAAGATCCAGTTCTGCCAGGCGGTGAGCCGGCCGAAGATGCGGCTCTCCATCGTCTCCGGCCCGACGAACCGGTGGTTGGCCTCCATCCCGGTCAACGCGTCCGGCGAGAGCGAGGCCCGCTCCTCGAGCATGATGCGGACCTCGTCGTCCCAGTCGATGTCGTCCGGGGCGTCGGTGACCAGGCCCAGCTCCAGCGCCTCGCCCGCGGTGAGGCGGCGCCCCACCTCCTTGCGGAGCGTGGCGACGTGGTCGTCGTCGCCGTGGAAGCGGCTCGCGAGCCGGGACGGCCCGTTGGGCATCGGGAAGGTGCCGAAGTTCGACGCCGTGAGCATGATCTGGGCCTCGTCGCCCTGCTCGTCGCCCTCGATCGTGCCGTCGAGCATGTACTGGCGGTCGCAGGCCAGGGCCAGCTCCAGCAGCGCACCGGCGAAGCAGGAGCCCGGCTCGACCAGCGCGATCAGGCTGCGGCTGGTGACGTCCAGGCGCTTGAGGGTGCGCTTGAAGTAGTGGCGGATCTCGTTGACCAGCCAGTCGTCGCCGGAGTGCTGCTCGATGACGCGCTCGAAGACCAGCGCGTCCTCGACGTCGCCCCGGGTGCGGATCACCCAGGTGCCCAGCTCCGGCTCGTTGCTGCGCAGACGCAGGACCAGGTCGTCGAGCTGGCGGGTCATGGCCAGCGGCCAGAAGTCCGCGCCGAGGGCGTGCACGCGCTCGATGCTCTCCGGGACACCGCCCTCGGGCCCGTCGACGGTGATCTCCACCAGGCCCCGGTCGCGGTCGAACTCCGCGCGCACGTGCGGGTAGGTGATGCCGTCGGCGGTCTCGGTGCGCTCCAGCGGGGGCAGCTCGATCCCCTCGTCCGCGGGCAGCCGCGTCGACGCCGCCGCGGCCTCGACGGCCCGCTCGGCCACCGTCTCGTCCCAGCGGCGCTTGGGGATCACCTCGTCGACGAGCTTCCACTCGACGGCCTGCCTCCCGCCGAAGCCCTCGGACCTCGTGGCGAACACGTCGGCGCGGTCCTTGCGGACGCGGCGCTTGTCGGTGACGCGGGTGAGGCCGCCGGTGCCGGGCAGCACGCCCAGCAGCGGGACCTCGGGCAGCGCGACGGTGGAGGAGTTGTCGTCGATCAGCAGGATCCGCTCGCAGGCCAGCGCCATCTCGTAGCCGCCGCCGGCGGCCGTGCCGTTGACGGCGGCGATCCAGGTCTGGCCGGAGTACGCGGTCGCGTCCTCGATGCCGTTGCGGGTCTCGTTGGTGAACTTGCAGAAGTTCACCTTCCACGGGTGCGAGGACCCGGCGAGCATCCGGATGTTCGCGCCCGCACAGAAGTTGCGGTCCTTGGCGCTGGTCAGCACGACGGCCCTGACCTGCGGATGGGTGAACCGCAACCGCTGGGTGATGTCGTAGAGCTCGATGTCGACGCCGAGGTCGTAGGAGTTCATCTTCAGCTCGTAGCCGGGGACGAGGCCGCCCGCCTCGTCGACGTCGAGCTTCACGTACGCGACCGTGGGGTCGTCCGGGTCGAGCGCGAGCTGCCAGTGCCGGTAGCCCGACGGGTCGCGGTCGAAGTCCACCCGCGGGACGGCGCCGTCGTCCGGGTCGACGGACGGGTCTGCACTGCTCATGGACTCCGCTCCTCCTCGCGTCGTTGCGGCCATCAAAGACTACAACCAGATGACGTGGCGACGGAAGAGTGTGGAGTGTCTGCGATCACGGCGAGCCGCCGGACCGGCTCGCGCCGACCGGTGTGACGGCCACGACCGCCGGACCTCCGCATTCCGCCCCGGCGCCGGACCGGTCCGGGAATGATCCACTTCGTGCATCGATCCCCGCTCGTGGGCCTCGCCCTCGCCGCCGTGTCCCTCTCCCTGCTCGCCGGCTGTTCCGGAGGGCCCGGGGCCGCCACCCCGGCCGCCGCGCCGGCCCTGGACCTGTCCGCGCCGCCGTGCTCGTACGTCCCGGAGGGCGAGCTGGCCGGGCTCGGCCTGACCGGGCCGGGCACGGCCACCGGCGAGCCCGCGCCGAGCTGCCGCTGGGACACCGTCGGCACCGGGGGCGGGACGGCGGGGTTCTCCTTCTCCGTGCCGACGACGCTGCTCGTCGCCGCGCAGCCCGGGGCCTTCGACGCCGGGCTCACGCAGATGCGCACCCAGGGGTCCGCGGTCACCGAGGAGACCCTCGACGGTCGCCGCGCCGCGGTGTCGCAGACCGAGGGTGTCTGCCTCGTGGTCGTCGACGCCGGATCGGGGATGCTGTCGGTCGTCGGCTCCGCCCCGTCCGACCCCTGCGGCGCGGCCCGGAAGATCGTCTCGACCGCGCTGCGCACCGCGGGCGCGGCCTGAGCCTCAGCCCTGGTTCTGCACCAGCGCGGCCGGGACCTGCTTGCGCAGCTCGCCGACGTCGTTGCGGGCGAAGCCGCGCGCGGTGAGCCAGGCGGTCACCGGCTCGGGGTCGGGGTGGCCGTGCGGCACGACGTTGTAGAGGTAGTTCAGCCGCCGCCGGCCGGCCTCGGCCTCCAGCCGCTCCAGCACGAACGAGCCGACGCCGGAGTGCCGGGCCGCGGGGGCGACGAGGACCAGGATCTCGGCGTCACCCCAGCTGCCGTCGAGCCGGCCGTAGGCGACGGTCGTGCCGTCGGCGTCCTCGACGCGCCACCACTCGTCGCCGAGCGGGTCGCCGTCGCCGGGACGGCCGAGGCCGAACAGCGCGGGGTCGAGACCGTCGAGCACCCGGCCCTTCCGGTCGTCCCAGGTCGCGGGGGTCTCCGGGATCCAGTCCCACGTGTCCACGCCGGCCTCCTCGCCGTCGGTGTGTCCGCCGAGTGAACCCCGGCGGAGCGGCCCGGGTCGAGCGAACGTCCTACATCGAGACACTCCGGACGGTCCTCAGACCACCGTCTCCGGGTCGCCGGGGTGCCCGGTGGCCCCCGGCAGCGCGGCGGCGTGCGCGCGCAGCCGGTAGCGCTGGATCTTCCCGGTGGGGGTCTTGGGCAGCTCGTCGACGGTGACCACGGCGCGCGGCCGCTTGAACGACGCCAGCCCCTCGCGGCAGAACGCGACCAGCTCGGCCTCCGACGGCGCCGCCGCCGGGTCGCGGGGCACGACGAACGCGACCGGCTTGTCCAGCCCGTCGTCGTCCGGGATCCCGACGACGACCGCCTCCGCGAGCCCCGGGTGCTCCAGCAGGCGGGTCTCGACCTCGCCGGGGGAGACCCAGATGCCCCCGACCTTGAGGACGTCGTCGGCCCGGCCCAGGCAGGTCCACGACCCGTCCTCGCCGCGGACGTACTGGTCGCCGGTGCGCATCCAGCGGCCCTGGAACACTGCGCGGTTGACCTCGGTGCGGCACCAGTAGCCGGTGCACACCGAGTCGCCCGCGACGTAGAGCATGCCCTGCTCGCCGGGGCCGTCGATGACGCTGCCGTCCGGTCGTCGCAGCTCCACCTCGTAGCCGGGGACCGGGAAGCCGGAGCTGCCCGGCACGACCTCGCCCGGCCGGTTGGAGATGAAGATGTGCAGCGCCTCGGTGGAACCGATGCCGTCGAGGACCTCGAAGCCGTAGCGGTCGAGCACGCCGTGGAACATCCGCGCGGGCAGCGCCTCGCCCGCCGAGGCGCCGCGGCGCACGGTGGCGAACCGCTCGCGCGGCAGCTCGGCGGCGATCATCGGGCCCCAGAAGCTGGGGACGGCGAAGAACAGCGTCGCGCCGTGCTGCTCGGCGAGGCGGGAGTAGTGCTCGGGGTTCGGCCGGGACGGTTCGAGGACGGCGCAGGCGCCGACCGAGAGCGGGAAGAACATCGAGTTGCCGATGCCGTAGGCGAAGAACAGCTTCGCGACCGACAGGCAGACGTCGTCGCGGTGGATGCCGAGGACCTGGCGGCCGTAGGTGTCGGCGACGAACCGGATGTCGTCGTGGCGGTGCATGGCACCCTTGGGCTTGCCGGTCGTGCCCGAGGTGTAGAGCCACAGCGCCTGGGACTCCGCCCAGGTCGGGTGCGGCTCGGGCAGCGGGTCGGCGCCGTCGAGCAGGGCGTCCCAGGTCAGGGAGGTGACCCCGGTGACCAGCGGGTCGGCCCCGGTGAGCACGACGCGCTCCAGGTCGGGCGCCCCCGCGACGGCCTCGGTGAGGTGCGCGGCGAACGCCTCGCCGCCGATCACGGTGGTCGCCCGCGAGTCCCGGACGAGCACGGCGAGCTCGCGCCCGGTCAGCATCGTCGAGCACGGCACGGCGACCGCGCCCGCCCACAGGGTCGCGAGGATCGCGGTGAACAGCTCGACGTCGTCGGGCATCACGAGCAGCACGCGCTGCTCGGGCCGCACGCCGGCCCGGCGCAGGGCCCCGGCGACGAGCCGGACCCGGTCGGTCAGGGCGGCGTAGGTGAGCGAGCCGCCGGGGAACCGGACGGCGGTGCGGCCGCCGTCCCCGGCCCCGACCCGGGCGGCGGTGAGGTGCGCGGCGGCGTTGAACGCCTCCGGCGCCTGCTGCGCGCTGCGGGGGACGGGCACGGTGGTGTGGGCGGGATCGACGTTGTCGACGCTGACGACATCGGCCATGGTGGGTGGCTCCTGTGCCGGTTCGGGGACCTGTGATGCTACACACATCGGACGGCGCGTCAACGGTTTGTAGATCGACGACGGCCCGGTGCGGGGCGGCCGGGACCGGCTCCTAGGCTCACCGTCCGTGGGGACCCTCGTCAGCTTCCATGCCCATCCCGACGACGAGTCGATCGGCACCGCGGGCACGCTCGCCAAGGCCGCCGCGCTCGGCCACCGCGTCGTCCTCGTCTTCGCCACCCGTGGCGAGCTGGGGAAGCCGGTACCCGGCGTCCTGGCCGAGGGGGAGCAGCTGCCGGTCCGCCGCTCCGCGGAGTGCCACGCCTCGGCCCGCACCCTCGGCGTCGCCCGCGTGGAGTTCCTCGGCTACGTCGACTCCGGGATGATGGGCGAGCCCAGCAACGACGCCCCCTACTGCTTCTGGCAGGCCCCGGTGGAGCACGCGGCCAAGCGGCTCGCGCTGATCCTCGAGGAGGAGGAGGCCGACGTCCTCACCACCTACGACGACAACGGCGGCTACGGCCACCCCGACCACATCCAGGTGCACCGGGTCGGTGCCCGCGCCGGGGAGCTCGCCGGGGTCCCGGTCGTCGCGCAGAACACCACCAACCGCGACTGGCTGCTCCGCGGCATGCGCGGGCTCCAGAAGGAGCGCGGCGGCGACTGGCAGATGCCCGAGATCCCCGACGACGGGTCGTTCGGCAAGCCCGAGTCCGAGATCACCCACCGGGTCGAGGCCGTCGAGTACGCCGAGACCAAGCGGGCCTCGATGCGCGCGCACGCCAGCCAGATGGGCCCCGACCACTTCATGCTGACGATGCCGGACCCGGTGTTCGCGATGGGTCTGGGCACCGAGTTCTACATCGTCGACGCGCAGCCCAACCCGGCCACCGCGCCCGAGATCTGGACCGAGGTCTTCGAGCCGCTCAGGTGACGCCCGCGCGCCGGTCCCACGCCCGCATCAGCGCGGCGTGGGCCGGGCGTTCCACCAGCCGGGTCAGCGCCCAGCCGAGCAGCACCGCCGTCGCCAGCATCGCCGCGGACTGCGCCAGCGGCCCGGCGCCGAGGTCCTGCAGCCGGCGCATCAGCACGTAGCCGACGGTCTGGTGCACCAGGTAGACGCCGTAGGAGATGCCGGCGAGCCTGCGCACCGCCGTCGCCAGCGGGGCGGGCATCCGCGAGCCCGGCCGGGGCAGCCGGGCCACCACGGCGACGAGCGCGATCCCGGCGCAGACCAGCGCGGCGGCGACCGCGTCGAGGTGGTCGAGGTCGATCCGCACGACGCCGTCGGGCCCCGGCTCGAGGCCGTGCACGAACTGGGCCAGGCCGCACACCGCGAGCAGGGCGATCGCGTGCGGGGTGCGCATCCGCCGCGTCGACCACAGCCACACCGCGATCCCGGCCACGAACAGGTGCAGCCGGTGGAACCCCAGCCCGTCGACGACGGTCCGGTACCACCACGGCGGGTCCGCGACGTCGCCCGGCCGCGCCCGCAGCGGCCACAGCAGCAGCGGGACGACCACCATCGCCCACAGCAGCACCCGCAGCCGTGGCCCGTACCCCCAGCGCGTCACGCTCAGCACCGCGGCGGCGGTGAACGCCATCAGCTGCAGCGGCAGCGTCCAGAACGCCGGGTCGAGCCACGGGTAGCGCTCGGTGTCCCAGTTCCCCAGCATCAGCCAGTTGACGACCATCTCCCGTGCCGGCGGCGACGCCCAGTCCGGCGGGGACACGAAGCGCAGGGCCACCCAGGCCAGCGGCACCGCGACGACGAACGCCGGCAGCAGCCGCGCGACCCGGCCCCACCAGTAGCGCCCGGGGGAGTGGCGCCCGAGCGTCGCGCAGGCGAAGTAGGCCGAGACGACCAGCAGCAGGCTCGCCCCGACCTGGTGGTCGAAGGAGAGGCTGCGCGGCGCCAGCTCCGGGTGGAGCACCGGTCCGAGGTGCGTGGCGTGGTAGAGCACGACCAGCAGCACGAAGGTGCTGCGCAGTACGTCCCAGCCCGGCTCCCGGCGACGGGTGCCCGGCGGGGGTGTCGGAACCACCACATCTCCACCGTCGCACACCGCCGGCGACCTGTTGATCCGGGTGAAGGGCGCCCTGAGTGCGCGGTCGGGGGGTGTCGGTTCTACTCTCCGTAGAGCACAATCGGCGCGCGCCGTGCGACGAGCCGGGACCCACGAAGTGGATCTCCCGGACCGGACGGGCGCCGCTCGCCGGTCGGGAAGTACAGTCTGCCCGTCCGCGAGGACGTGCTCAGGTCAGGCAAGTGCATGGAGGCCCAGGTGACAGCCGTCGAGCCCAAGCCGATCTCGACGCGCCCGTATCCGGCGCGGCGTGAGGGCAAGGGATCCACGTTCCTCAAGATGTTGAGGACGACGGACCCGAAGGACATCGCGATCCTCTATCTGACGACGTCGTTCGGCTTCTTCGCCGTCGGCGGGGTCATGGCGCTGCTGATCCGCGCCGAGCTCGCACGGCCGGAGCTGCAGTTCCTGTCGACCGAGCAGTACAACCAGCTGTTCACCATGCACGGCACGATCATGCTGCTGCTGTTCGCGACGCCGATCGTCTTCGGTTTCGCGAACTACATCGTGCCGCTGCAGATCGGTGCCCCCGACGTCGCGTTCCCGCGGCTCAACTCGTTCTCGTACTGGCTGTACCTGTTCGGCGGCCTCATCGTCGTCTCCGGCTTCCTGACCCCGGGCGGCGCGGCGGACTTCGGCTGGTTCGCCTACACCCCGCTGTCGGACGCGGTGCGTTCGCCGGGGCCGGGCGGTGACCTCTGGATCATGGGTCTGGTCGTCTCCGGTCTGGGCACGATCCTCGGTGGCGTCAACTTCGTGACGACCATCGTCTGCATGCGCGCGCCGGGCATGACGATGTTCCGGATGCCGATCTTCACCTGGAACATCTTCATCACCGCGCTGCTGGTGCTGATCGCGTTCCCGATCCTGACCGCAGCGCTGCTGGCGCTGGCCGCGGACCGCCACCTCGGTGCGCAGATCTTCAACCCGGCCAACGGTGGTGTGGTGCTCTGGCAGCACCTGTTCTGGTTCTTCGGCCATCCGGAGGTCTATATCGTCGCGTTGCCGTTCTTCGGCATCGTCTCGGAGATCTTCCCGGTGTTCTCCCGCAAGCCGCTGTTCGGCTACAAGGGCCTGGTCTTCGCGACCATCGCCATCGCGGCGCTGTCGGTCGCGGTGTGGGCGCACCACATGTACGCCACCGGCGCGATCATGCTGTCGTTCTTCGCCTTCACCACGTTCCTCATCGCCATTCCGACGGGCGTCAAGTTCGTCAACTGGATCGGCACCCTGTGGAAGGGCAAGATCACCTACGAGACGCCGATGCTGTTCTCGGTCGGCTTCCTGGTCACGTTCCTCTTCGGTGGTCTGACCGGCATCCTGCTCGCGATGCCGCCGGTGGACTTCCACGTGTCGGACACCTACTTCGTCGTCGCGCACTTCCACTACGTGCTCTACGGCACGATCGTGTTCGCGACCTTCGGCGGGATCTACTTCTGGTTCCCGAAGATGACCGGCCGGTTCCTCGACGAGAAGCTCGGCAAGATCCACTTCTGGCTGACCTTCGTCGGGTTCCACCTGACGTTCCTGGTGCAGCACTGGCTGGGCAACGAGGGCTACCCGCGTCGCTACGCGGACTACCTGCCCTCGGACGGCTTCACCACGCTGAACACGATCTCCTCGATCGGCGCGTTCATCCTCGGTGCCTCGACGCTGCCGTTCTTCTACAACGTGTTCAAGAGCTACCGGTTCGGCCGGGTCTGCACCGTCGACGACCCGTGGGGCTTCGGCAACTCGCTGGAGTGGGCGACCTCGTCCCCGCCGCCGCGGCACAACTTCACCGAGCTGCCCCGGATCCGCTCCGAGCGCCCGGCGTTCGACCTGCACTACCCGCACCTGGTCGAGAAGGCGCGCGCCGAGGCGCACGTCGGCAACCGGGCGCACCCGACCGAGGTCCTCGCACAGTCGGTCGGCAAGGAGTCGCAGCCGGACAGCGACCCCAAGTCGAAGTAGTGGCCCCAGTACTTCCCGGTCCGGCCCGGCCCACCGTGCTCGTCACGGTGACCGGGCCGGACCGGCCTGGTGTCAGCTCCGTCCTGTTCACCGCGCTCACCGCGGCCGGTGTCGAGCTGCTCGACCTGGAGCAGGTCGTGGTGAACGGCCGGCTCACCCTGGGCGCGCTCGTCGTGCCGGCGGGGGACCCGGAGGACCTGCAGGAGACGGTCGGCGCGGCGATGGACTCCATCGCCATGACCGTGCACATCGAGATCCAGCGCGACGGCCGCCAGGCCGCCCGGACGCCGTCGACGCACGTCGTCACGGTGCTGGGCAGGCCGATCACGGCCCGCGCGTTCGGCGCGATCGCCGCGGAGCTCGCCGCGGTCGGCGCCAACATCGACTCCATCCGCCGGGTCGCCGACTACCCGGTGACCGGGCTGGAGCTGCTCGTCTCCCCGGTCCCCGAGGGCGACGCCGACGCCTACCCGCCCGGCACGCTGCGCAGGCGGCTGGTCCGGGTGGCCCGGCAGGCGGGCGTCGACGTCGCGGTGGCCCGGGCCGGGCTGGCCCGGCGCAGCAAGCGGCTGATCGTGTTCGACGTCGACTCCACCCTGATCCAGGGCGAGGTCATCGAGATGCTGGCCGCCCGCGCCGGGGCCGACGTCGAGGCCGAGGTCCGGCGGGTCACCGAGGAGGCCATGGCGGGCCGGCTCGACTTCACCGAGTCGCTGACCCGCCGCGTCGCCGCGCTGGAGGGGCTGCCCGCCTCCGTCGTCGACGAGGTGGCCGCCGGGATCGAGCTGACCCCCGGCGCCCGCACCACGATCCGCACGCTGCGCAGGCTCGGCTACCGCTGCGGCGTCGTCTCGGGTGGGTTCACCCAGGTCATCGCCGGCCTCGCCCGCGAGCTCAAGCTCGACTTCGTGGCCGCGAACGAGCTGGAGATCTCCGGGGGGACGCTCACCGGGCGGGTCGTCGGCGAGGTCGTCGACCGGGCCGGGAAGGCCGTCGCGCTGCGCCGGTTCGCCGAGACCCACGACATCCCGCTCGACCAGACCGTCGCGGTCGGCGACGGCGCGAACGACATCGACATGCTCTCCACCGCCGGGCTCGGCGTGGCGTTCAACGCCAAGCAGGCGCTGCGCGAGATCGCCGACACCTCGGTGTCGGTGCCCTACCTCGACGTCGTGTTGTTCGTCCTGGGCATCACCCGCACCGAGGTCGAGGCCGCCGACGCCGCCGAGGGTGTGCTCCGCCGGGTCCCGCTGGCGTGACCGGTCCCGCACCGATCCTGGATCTGCTCGCGGGCCGCTACGGGGCCGGGGCGCGGGAGCGCGACATCGCGCCGGAGGCCGACGGCGTCGTCCGGGCGATGCCGGTCGTGCTGCGGATCGAGCGCGACCCGCTCCCCGGACGCACCGCGCTGCTGGAGGCCGCCGCGACGGCCGCGGTCGCCGTCTGCACCGACCCGCGGGCCCAGCCCGGCGGCGAGTGGTCCGACGCCGTCGCCCCCTGGGTGGACGGGCGCATCCGCAAGATCGCCCGCCGGGCGCGCGGCGCGCACTGGCGTGCGGTCGGGGAGCTGCCCGGCGTGACGGTGCGGGTCGGCGACGCCGAGGCCCGCGCGCTGCTGCCCGGACCGGTCGACGAGGCGCCGAAGGTGGTCTCGCGGCTGCAGATCGGGGGCACCGAACTGCCCGTCGACGAGCCGGGCCCGCCCGACCCCGGCGCCCCGCTGGTGCTGCTGTCCCCGTACGCGGAGATGACGGTCGGCAAGGCCGCCGCGCAGGTCGGGCACGCCACGATGCTGCTCGGTGCGGCCCTCGGCTGGCCGGTCGGCGCGGCACCGGTGTGCGCGGTGCGGACCGCGGACCGGGCCGCCTGGGACCGGCTGTGCCCGGCCGCCGACGACGGCACCGACGGCGTGGTCGGGGTGCGCGACGCCGGCTTCACCGAGGTCGACCCGGGGACCATGACCTGCCTCGCGCTGGCCCGGGCCGCGTTTGCCGGGACCGCCGGGCGGTGATCCACCGGGTGTGACCACACATCCCTCCGCCGGTGCCCGCGACTGGGGCGGCCGGCTGCCCCGCAACGAGACCCTCGACCTCGACGACGAGCAGCGCGCCGCCGCCGAGCGGCTCCGCTCCGGCTCGGTCCGGTGGGCCGAGGAGTCCGGCTTCGCCGCCACCGACGACGACGGTGGCCTCATCGGCCCGTTCAACGCCTTCGTGCTGCGGCCCGGCCCCGGGAAGGCGTTCAACCGCTGGGTCGGCACCGACCAGCGGGACTCCTCGCTGTCGGCGACCGTGCGCGAGGTCGTGATCCTCACCGTCGGCGCGGCCTGGGGCGCGGCGTACGAGCTGTACGCGCACACCGCCGTCGCCCGGTCGGTGGGGCTGGCCGAGGACGCGGTGCGGGCGCTGCAGGACGGCACCGCCGCCGACGTACTGACCGGCGACGAGCTCGTCGTGCACCGGTTCGTCGACGAGCTCGTCCGCACGCACCGGGTGTCCGAGGGGACCTACGCCGCGGCCGAGGCCGCGCTCGGCCGCGACGGGGTGCTCGACACCGTGCACCTCACCGGCATGTACCTGTCGGTGTCGGCGCTGCTCAACGCCTTCGAGATCCCGGCGCCGGAGATCCCCCCGGCACCGTGACCACCCGGGCTCCGCGGTCAGACGGTCGCGGTGAGGGTGACCTCGACGTTGCCGCGGGTGGCCTTGGAGTACGGGCACACCTGGTGGGCGGCCTCGACGAGCTCGTCCGCGGCCGCCTGGTCCAGACCCGGCAGGTGCGCGGTGATGTCGGCGGCCACGTGGAAGCTGACGTCGTCGGGCGCCAGCTGGATCGTCGCGGTGACCTGGGCGTCGTCCGGGACGGCGGTCTTGGCCTTGCGGGCGGCCATCCGCAGCGCGCCGTGGAAGCAGGCCGCGTAGGCCGCGGCGAACAGCTGCTCGGGGTTGGTGGCGCCCCCGGGGCCGCCCAGCTCCGGCGGCATCTTCAGGTCCTGGTCGATGAAGCCGTCGTCGCTGCGGATGTGGCCGTCGCGGCCGCCGCCGGTCGAGGTGGCCTCGGTCGTGTAGTTCGCCATGGGTGCTCCTCCGGACTCGATTGGTTGCACACAACCTATCTCGGGTCGGGGGTCGTCCGCCGTATGGAGCCGGTCACGACGACTCGCGCAGCCGCCGCAGCGCGCCGTGCACCTTCTCCCGGTCGGTGGTCTCCCAGAACGGGGGCAGGCTCGCCCGCAGGAAGCCGCCGTAGCGCGCGGTCGCGATCCGCGGGTCCAGGATCGCGACGACGCCGCGGTCGTCGGTGGCGCGCAGCAGCCGTCCGGCGCCCTGGGCGAGCAGGAGCGCCGCGTGCGTCGCCGACACCGACAGGAAGCCGTTCCCGCCGCGTGCGTCGGTGGCCTTCTGCCGGGCCGCGATCAGCGGGTCGTCCGGGCGCGGGAACGGGATCCGGTCGATGATCACGCAGGACAGCGACGGGCCGGGCACGTCGACGCCCTGCCACAGCGACAGCGTGCCGAACAGCGAGGTCTCCGGGTCCTCGGCGAACCGCTTGACCAGCAGCATCGTGGAGTCGTCGCCCTGGCACAGCAGAGGGGTGTCGAGCTTGCCGCGCAGCGCCTCGGTGGCCTGCTTCGCCGCGCGGGTGGAGGAGAACAGGCCCAGCGTGCGGCCCCCGGCGGCGCGGACGAGTCCCTCGATCTCGTCGAGGGTCTCCGGCACGAGGCCGTCGCGGCCGGGGCTGGGCAGCCGCCGGGCGAGGTAGAGGATCCCGGACTTGGCGTGCGCGAACGGGGACCCGACGTCGAGGCCCTGCCAGCGCGGCGCCTCCGGGTCCTGGACCGGGCCGTGCCCCTCGTCGACGCTCGACGGCGGGGTGGACCCGGCCTCCCGGGGTTGCGACGCGGGCAGGCCCCACTGCCGGGCCAACGCGTCGAACGACCCGCCCAGGGCCAGCGTCGCCGAGGTCAGCACAGTGGTGCGGGTGTTGAACAGCCGCTCGCGCAGCAGCCCGCCCACCGACAGCGGCGCGACCCGCAGCACCTTGTGGCGGGAACCGTCGGGCCCCTGCTCACCCAGCCAGACGACGTCGCGGCGCGTGGCCGCGTCGGTCTCCTTGAACGTCTCCAGCAGCCGCGCGGCGGTGTCGACGACCTCGTCGAGCACGGCCTGGGCGAGCTTGCGGGCGGCGGCGCCCTCGGGGTCGGCGTCGTCGCTGCGCTTGTTCGCGCCCATCGACTGCCGGCAGCCCGCCCCGGCCGACAGGATCGCGTTCAGTGCGCCCGCGGCGGCGGTGCCCAGCGACTCCCAGCGCCCGGGAGTCATGTCCTCCAGCACCGCGGCGAGACCCTCACCGGCCTCCGCGAGCCGGTCCGCGGTGTCCTGGTCGACGAGCTTGCCGCAGCGCCGGGCCGCGGTCGCGACGGTGTCCGCGGTCAGCTCGGCGGTGGCCGCGCCGGTGACCCGGTCCACGAGCTCGTGCGCCTCGTCGACGATCACCACGTCGTGCTCGGGCAGCACCTGTGCCTCGCCCATCGCGTCGATCGCGAGCAGGGCGTGGTTGGTGACGACGATGTCCGCCCGCCCCGCCTCGGCCTTGGCCTTCTCGGCGAAGCAGTCCTCACCGACCGGGCAGCGGCTCGCGCCGAGGCACTCCCGTGCCGTCACCGACACCTGCCGCCACGCGGAGTCCGGGACGCCGGGGACCAGCTCGTCGCGGTCCCCGGTCTCGGTGTCCGACGACCACTCGTGCAGCCGCTTCACCTGCCGCCCGAGCGCCGAGATGGCGAACGCGTCGAACAGTTCCTCGGAATCGTCGGCTGTGTCCCCCATGTCGCCGTGGAGCTTGTTCATGCACAGGTAGTTCCGCCGCCCCTTGAGGATGGCGAAGGTGGGCTCGCGGCCCAGCACCTTCTTGAGGCTCTTCGCGACGCGCGGCAGGTCCCGGTCCACGAGCTGGCGCTGGAGCGCGATCGTGGCCGTCGAGACGACGACCGTGGTGTCGCGGGCGATCGCGTGCCGGATCGCGGGCACGAGGTAGGCCAGCGACTTCCCGGTGCCGGTGCCCGCCTGCACGGCCAGGTGCTCCCCGGACGACAGCGAGCGGCGCACCGCGTCGGCCATCCGGTCCTGGCCCTCGCGGCGTGACCCGCCGACCGAGGTGACGGCCACCTCGAGCAGCTCGTGCACACCGGGCAGGTCCTGGGTCCGCACGGGGGCCGTCGAGGGGGGAGGCACGTCCGGCAGGTTACCGAGCGCCCCCGACAGGTCCGGCCGTGACCGTGCCGCCCGGCACCCGGGACCGCGCACCCGGCGTACCCGGGCAGCTCACCGGGTGTGATATCGGACGGCCGGTTGCCGGTGAGCGGCGACACAGCGTCACGATGGGGGGGTGACAGCAACCATCACGACGCCGACCGTGCCCGAGCCGGGGATGTTCCCGGTGCTGATCGAGCACGAGGCCCGCTACGCCGACCTCGACCCGAGCCGCCGGATCGGCCGCGACGCCCTGGTGCGCTGGTTCGAGGACGCCCGCGTCGCCGTCGAGCGCGACACCTTCGGCGCCGACCTGGTCGCCCGCCTGCAGTCCCGCGTGCGGCTGCTGCTCGCCGCCATCCGGGTCGACGTGCTGGCCCCGCTGCGGGTCACCGGCTCCTACCGGATCGGTGTCGGCGTCAGCCACATCGGCACCACGTCGTTCTCCTACCGGTACGCGGTCTTCGCCGGCGACGAGTGCGTCGCCACCGGCGAGTCGACCTCGGTGCACACCGACGGCGACGCCCCGGCCCCGCTGACCGACGAGGTCCGCGGCGCGCTGACCACCCTGCGCATCGAGGCCCCCGCCCCGGTCCGTCCCGAGCGCGGCGACGCCCGCGCCGTCCGCGAGAACTACCCGTTCCGCTGGGACGTCCGCACCCGCTTCACCGACCTGGACACCAACCGCCACGTGAACAACGTCGCGCTGGCCTCCTGGTACCTCGACGGCCTCGCCGAGCTGCACTCCGACGTGCTGGGCTACCCCGCGGGCGGCCCGCTCGACGGGCTCTCCCCGTCGACGCTGTCGGTCCAGTACCTCGCCGAGGTGCACTACCCGGGCATCTACCAGATGCGCGTCGCGGTCACCGAGATCGGCGAGGACACCGTCCGCTACGTCTGCGGCCTGTTCCACGACCGCGAGCTCATCGGCCTGGCCGAGGCCGAGGGCTTCCACCACGCCCCGGGTGAGGACGGCGACCCGGTCCTCCTCGCGGAGAAGCTCGCCCCGTTCCGCTTCCGGGACTGACCCCGCACGTGCACCGAGATGCGGCCCAGCGGGAGTTGTGGATCTCCACACCCCGCTGAGCTGCATCTCCGCGACGGATCCCGCGTCGAGGGGCGGGGTCAGGATCCGTTGCGGATCCATTCCTCCAGGTGGGGCGCCTCGTCGCCGATGCTGGTGGAGTCGCCGTGTCCGGTGCGGACGCGGGTGTCGGCGGGCAGGGGCAGCAGCGTGGTCCGGATCGACTCGATGATCGTGTCGAAGCTGGAGTAGGACCGTCCGGTGGCGCCGGGTCCGCCCTGGAACAGGGTGTCGCCGGTGAACACGATGCCGAGTTCGGGTGCGTAGAGGCAGGACGAGCCCGGTGAGTGGCCGGGGGTCTGCAGCACGGTCAGGTCGATCCCGCCGGCGGAGAGGACCTGGCCGTCGGCGAGTTCCTGGTCGGGCTTGCGGTCGGGCCAGGTCATGTCCCACAGCACCTGCTCGGCGGGGTTGAGCAGGATCGGCGCGCTGAACCGGTCGGCGAGGGCGGGGGCCTGGTTGACGTGGTCGTCGTGGGCGTGGGTGCACACGACGGCCTTGACGCGGCGGTCGCCGACGGCGGTGGCGATGGCGTCGGCGTCGTGGGCGGCGTCGATGACGAACACCTCGCGGTCGTCGCCGACGATCCAGACGTTGTTGTCGACGTCGAAGGATCCGCCGTCGAGGTTGAAGGTGCCGGAGGTGACGACGTGGTCGACCGGGGCCATCAGAGGATCACCACCGAGCGGAGGACCTCACCGGCGTGCATCTTCTCGAAGGCCTGCTCGACGCCGTCGATCCCGATCTCCTCGGTGACGAACTTGTCGAGCGGGAAGCGTCCCTGCAGGAACAGGTCGACGTACATCGGGAAGTCGCGGCTGGGCAGGCAGTCGCCGTACCAGGAGGACTTGAGGGCGCCGCCGCGGCCGAAGTAGTCGATGAGCGGGATCTCGGGTGCCTGCAGGTCCGGGGTCGGGACCCCGACGAGGACGACGGTGCCGGCGAGGTCGCGGGCGTAGAAGGCCTGCTTGTAGGTCTCGGGGCGTCCGACGGCTTCGATGACGACGTCGGCGCCGTTGCCGTCGGTCACGCTCTGGATGTACTCGACGGGGTCGGTGTCCTTGGCGTTGACGGTGTGGGTCGCGCCGAACTCGCGGGCCCAGTCGAGTTTCCGGGGGTCGGTGTCGACGGCGATGATGGTGGTGGCGCCGGCGAGCTTGGCGCCGGCGATGGCGGCGTCGCCGACGCCGCCGCAGCCGATGACGGCGATGGAGTCGCCGCGTCCGACGCCGCCGGTGTTGACCGCAGCGCCGAGTCCGGCCATGACGCCGCAGCCGAGCAGGCCGGCGACCTTGGCGGGGGCGTCGGGGTTGACCTTCGTGCACTGTCCGGAGTGGACGAGGGTCTTCTCGATGAACGCGCCGATGCCGAGTGCGGGGGACAGTTCGGTGCCGTCGTCGAGGGTCATCTTCTGGGCGGCGTTGTGGGTGTCGAAGCAGTACTGGGGTTTGCCTTTCTTGCAGGCCCGGCAGTTGCCGCAGACGGCGCGCCAGTTCAGGACGACGTAGTCGCCGGGTTCGACGTCGGTGACGCCCTCGCCGACGGATTCGACGATGCCGGCGGCTTCGTGGCCGAGCAGGAAGGGGAACTCGTCGTTGATGCCGCCGAGTTTGTAGTGCAGGTCGGTGTGGCAGACCCCGCAGGCCTGGATCTTGACCACGGTCTCACCGGGACCGGGGTCCGGGACGATGATCGTCTCGACGGAGACGGGCTTGCCCTTCTCGAGGGCGACGACGCCCTGGACACGCTGCGGCACAGTGGTTCCTTCCGTAGAGGGGAGCGGGTTCAGAGGACCGCGCGGACGGCGGTCTCGAAGCCGACGACGTGGTCGCGGCTGACGGCCTCGGCGCGGTCGGCGTCGCCGTCGGCGATCGCGGTCAGCAGCGCCCCGTGCTCGTGCACGTGGTGGCCGACCTGGTCCATGCGGTCCAGGAACAGGCAGTGGATCCGCGTGGCCAGGTGGTAGTAGCGGGTGAGCGTGTCCTCCAGGTACGGGTTCCCGGCGGCCCGGTACACCGACCGGTGCACCGTCACGTCCCACCGCATGAGCTCGATCCGGCCCATCCGCGGCGCCTCCAGCGAGGCGACCCGCACGGCCAGCTCGCGCAGCTCGTCGCGCCGCCACCGCGGGGCGACGACGGCGGCCCGCCGCGCCGCGGTCGGCTCCAGCACGGTCCGGACCTCGCAGACGTCGCGCAGGTCGGAGATGTCGACGGCGGTCGCGAACGTCCCCCGCCGCGGGTAGGACACGACCAGACGCTCGGTCTCCAGCCGCTTGAGCGCCTCGCGCACCGGGGTCCGGCCCAGGCCGAGCCGGGTCGACAGCGCCTCGTCGTCGATCGGGGCCAGCGGCGGGATCTCCAGCATGATCAGCTGGTCCCGGATGGCCACGTAGGCCCGGTCGGCCAGCGACCGCGGGCTGTCGAAGTCCACGAACACGTCCTCGGTGATCGTCATGCCGGCTGCCCCTCGGGGACGGCCGGGCGGTCCAGCCGCGACGCGACCGCGCCGGGCAGCCGAAACGACCCGGTCACCACGACGGGGTCACCCCCGCCGGTCGTCAGGGCGTGGTCGACGGCGTCGGCCGGGTCCGCGACGGCGACGGCCGGCACCCCGGCCGCCCCCGCGGCCGCGGCGATCTCGGACGGGCTCCAGTGCCGCGACGCGTGCTCCCCGCCCGGCAGCCCGGTCGCGACGACCCGCGCCCCGGCCCCGGCGACCGCCCGGACGGCCTCGCCCAGGTCCTTGTCCCGGGCCAGCGCCAGCACCCAGGTCACCGGGCGGCCCGGGTGGGTCTCGGCCACCGTGGTGGCCAGCGCGGACAGCTTCAGCGCGTCGTGCGCGCCGTCGAGGACGACCGGGGTGCCGGCGACGGTGCGCCGCTCGAACCGCCCCGGCAGCGAGGTCAGCGCCAGCCCCTGACGGACGGCGAGCGGGTCGAGCCGCCAGCCGTCGCGCCGGGCGAGCACCGACACCGCGTGCAGCGCCAGCACCGCGTTCCCGGCCTGGTGCCTGCCGTGCAGGCCCAGCGGCACGTCCGACCACCCGGCCAGGTCCACCGTGGTGCCCGCCGGACCGGTCCGGGCCAGCGCGGCCGCGGCGGCGACGTCCACGACGTCGACCAGGGTGTCGCGGCGCACCGCCTCCCGGGCCACCGCGGCGTCGGTCTCGGGGCCGCCACGGGCCAGCACCGCGCGGCCGCCGACCGGCAGGATCCCGGCCTTCTGCGTCGCGATCTCGCCGAGCGTGCTGCCGAGCATGTCGACGTGGTCCAGGCCGATCGCGGTGAGCACGGCCAGCTTGTCCGGCCGGGCGACGACGTTCGTCGGGTCCAGCCGGCCCCCGATACCGGTCTCGACGACGGCGTAGTCGGCCCGCCCGGCGACGGCGGCGAACCCGAGCGCGGTCACGACCTCGAAGAACGAGCAGCGCTCGCCCCGGCGCGCCTCGACCGCGGCCACCGAACGCGCGACGGCGGCGAGCCGGTCGTCGAGCACGTCCGCGCGGACCGCGAGGTCACCGATGCGGAACCGCTCGCGGATGCCGTAGACGTGCGGCGAGGCCTGCACGCCGACCCGGAACCCGTGGCGGGTCAGCAGCGACGCGACGAACGCGCACACCGACCCCTTGCCCGCCGTCCCCGCGACGTGCACGGTCCGCACGGCCTCCTGCGGGTCACCCAGCCCGGCCAGCACCTCGCGGGTGCGGTCCCGGGGCGCGTCGGGTGCGGTGCCGTTCCGGCGCCCGGTCGCCGGGCGCGACAGCAGGAACCGCTCCAGCTCGTCCTGTTCGGAGAACACGGCTCAGCACTCGACGATGTTCAGCGCGAGACCACCGCGGGCGGTCTCCTTGTACTTGTCCTTCATGTCCGCGCCCGTCTCCCGCATCGTCTTGATGGCCTTGTCCAGCGAGACGTGGTGCATCCCGTCGCCGTGCGCCGACATCCGCGCCGCGGTGATGGCCTTGATCGAGGCGACCGCGTTGCGCTCGATGCACGGGATCTGCACGAGCCCGCCGACCGGGTCGCAGGTCAGCCCGAGATTGTGCTCGATGCCGATCTCGGCGGCGTTCTCGACCTGCTCCGGCGTGGCGCCCATGATCTCCGCGAGCCCGGCGGCCGCCATCGCACAGGCCGACCCGACCTCGCCCTGGCAGCCGACCTCGGCGCCGGAGATCGAGGCGTTCTCCTTGAACAGCAGCCCGACCGCGCCCGCGGTGAGCAGGAACCGGACGACGGAGTCGTCGTCGAAGCCGGGCAGGAAGCGCTCGGCGTAGTGCAGCACGGCCGGGACGATCCCGGCGGCGCCGTTGGTGGGGGCGGTGACGACGCGCCCGCCCGCCGCGTTCTCCTCGTTCACGGCGAGGGCGTAGAGCGTCACCCACTCCATCGCGTGCAGCGCGTCCGGCTCGCCGGTCGCGGCCTCCAGCCGCTCGCGCAGTGCCATCGCCCGGCGCCGGACCTTCAGCCCGCCGGGCAGCGTGCCGCCGGTGCGGGCGCCGCGCTCGACGCACTCCTGCATCACCGACCAGATGTGCAGCAGCTCGCTGCGCACCACGTCCTCGGTGCGCCGGGACAGCTCGTTGGCCAGCATGACGTCGGAGATCGACAGGCCGTGGGCGCGGGTGAGACCGAGCAGCTCGTCGCCGGTCGTGAAGGGGTAGGCGACCGGGGTCGCGTCCTCCACCAGGACGGGGCGGCCCGCCTCGTCGGAGTCGAGCACGAAGCCGCCGCCCACCGAGTAGTACTCGCGCTTGTCCAGGACGGCGCCGTCGGCGTCGAAGGCCTGCAGCAGCATGCCGTTGGAGTGGAAGTCGAGCCGGCGGTTGCGGTGCAGGACCACGTCGTCGTCGGGGGCGAAGGTGATCTCGTGGATCCCGCCGAGGCGGATCCGGCCCCCGGCGCGGACGTCGGCGACCATCGGGTCGGCTCCGACCGGGTCGACGAGGTGCGGCTCGTGCCCGGCGAGCCCGAGCACGACGGCCTTCACGCTGCCGTGGCCGTGCCCGGTCGCGCCGAGGGAGCCGAACAGCTCGACCCGTACCGAGGCGGTACGGGGCAGCTCGCCCGAGGCGGCGAGCCGCGCGACGAACCGGGCCGCGGCCCGCATCGGGCCCACGGTGTGCGAGCTCGAGGGTCCGATCCCGACCTTGAACATGTCGAACACGGAGATGCTCACGGTCGCTCCGATCCACGCCGGGCTCTGGTCATGCCGACGATGTTAGACTGATATATCAATCGTGCCAAGAGGCGGGCGACGGGCGGTTCGTGCCGGGTGCGGGTGGGCCGGTGCGGGTGGGCCGGTGCGGGTGGGTCAGTGCGTGTGGTCGTACGGCTGCTCGAGCGGGACGCCGTCGGACGACATCGGCGGCGGGGGCAGGTCCGCGCTGGAGGTCAGCGGTGCCGCGCCGGCCAGCGGGCGGCCCGCGGTCTCGGGCAGGAACGCCACGCCGACCACGCCGACCAGGCCCGCGGCGACGAGGAAGTACCCCGGCCAGTCGAGGTTGCCGGTGGCGGTCACGGCGGTCTCGATCAGCGTCGGTGCGGTGCCCGCGAACAGCGACACCGACAGGTTGAACACCACGCCCAGGCCGCCGTAGCGGACCATCGTCGGGAACTGTGCGGGGAGTGTCGACGGCAGCACCGCGGCGAAGCCGACCAGCACCGTGGCCATCAGCAGCAGGCCCACGAACTGGCCGATCATGCCGTCGCGCATCAGCCAGACCGCGGGCAGTCCGACGGCCACCAGGGCCAGGCTCGTGACCATCAGGACCGGTTTGCGGCCGACCCGGTCGCTGAGCCTGCCCACCGCGGTGATCGCGCACAGCATGACCAGCATGACCGCGACGAGCATGGCGCCGGTGGCGGCCCCGGAGGCGCCGTGCTGGCCGTGCCGGGGGAGCGTCCCGGTCAGGTAGGTGGGCATGTAGTTGGTCAGCACGTAGTTGGTGACGTTCCAGGCGACCACCAGCGCCGCGGTCACCAGGGCCGGTGCCCGGTAGCGGCGGACCAGGATCTGCATCGCCCGCCGGTAGGGCATCGTCGCGAGCGCGGGGGAGCGCTCCATCAGCTGCCGGAACGCCGGGGTGTCCTCCAGGCGCATCCGCAGGTAGATGCCGGCGATCCCGAGGGGGAGGGCGAGCAGGAACGGGATCCGCCAGCCCCAGGCGAGCAGGTCCTCCTCGGGCAGCACCGCGACGAGCACGCCGCAGACGCCGGCGCCGAGGGTGTAGCCGGTGATCGTGCCGAACTCCAGCCAGCTGCCGAAGAACCCGCGACGGCGGTCGGGCGCGTACTCCGCGACCAGGGTCAGCGCGCCGGTGTACTCCCCGCCCGCGGAGAAGCCCTGCAGCATCCGGATGAGCAGCACCAGCAGCGGCGCGGCGATCCCCGCCGTCTCGTAGGAGGGCACGAAGCCCAGCGCGAGCGTCGCGACGGTCATCAGCAGGACCGTGAACGCGAGCACCCGGGTGCGGCCGATCCGGTCCCCGAGCGGGCCGAACACGAACCCGCCGAGCGGCCGGACGACGAACGCGGCCGCGAACGTCGCCAGCGTCAGCACCAGCGACCACTCGCCGGCCTCCGGGAAGAAGACCCGGTTGAGCACCACCGCGGAGAGGAAGGAGAAGAGGCCGAAGTCGTACCACTCGGCGACGTTGCCGACCGAGGCCGCCGCGGCCGCCCGCCGGACCGTGCGCTCCTCCTCGACCGCGACCGGACCGCGGCGTCGGGGCCTGCGCGGTCCGTCGGTCATGGGGTCTCCTCGGATCGATCGGCCGCGCCGCGGCAGCAGCCACGCCGACGTGGCGATGCAGTATCGCCACACCATCATTCTCGCGGCCATGGTGTCACGTGTCCACGAGTGATATATCTTTCGTCGACGGGCGGCCCGGAGTGTGCCGGTGCCGGTTTTCGGGGCCTTTCGGTCACCGGGGACAGCCGCTCACATTTCCACGTCGTGACGCCGATGCCCCGTCCCGGGCCGGCCGAAAAATCGCTCGTTGACGGCTGCGACCTGCGGCCTCACCATACGGTTGCGCATGGCATGGCGAGTTTCGCGATAGGCAACAGTGGAGGAAGCATGATCTTCGTGGGCGAGCTGTCCGACATCCCCGTCGGGGAGTCCGTTCGTGTCCAGGGGACGGTGCCCATCGCCGTCTTCAACGTCGACGGCGATCTCTACGCCATCGACGACACGTGCACCCACCAGGACGCCTCGCTGTCCGACGGATGGCTCGAGGACTGTGCGGTGGAGTGCCCGCTGCACGCGGCCTGCTTCGACCTGCGGACCGGGATGCCGAGCGGCCCGCCCGCGAAGACACCCGTCCGCACGCACCAGGTGGTGATCGCCGACGGTGTGGTCCACGTCGTCGAGTCGGTCCCCGCCTCCGGTGCCGCGACCGGCGTCCGCCCGGGCGTACAGGCCGGCACCTGATGCGCGACGTCACGGTCGTCGGCGCCTCGCTCGCCGGCCTCGCCACGGCGCGCGCCCTGCGCGCCCAGGGCTTCGCCGGGACGATCACGGTCGTCGGCGACGAGAAGCACGCCCCCTACGACCGCCCTCCGCTGTCCAAGGAGTTCCTCGCCGGGAGCTCCGACGAGGACGCCATCGCCCTGACCGAGGACGACGACGCCGCCCTCGACGTCGAGTGGCGCCTCGGTCGCACCGCACTCGCCCTCGACGGTCCGACCCGGACCGTCACCCTCGACGACGGCTCGACCCTCTCGGCCGACGCCGTCGTCCTCGCCACGGGCGCCCGCGCCCGGAACCTGCCGGGCGAGCTGCCCGGCGGGGTGCACACCCTGCGCACCCTCGACGACGCCCGTGCCCTGCGCGCCGACCTCGTCCCGGGCCGGCGGCTGGTGGTGGTCGGCGCCGGGTTCGTCGGGGCCGAGGTCGCCTCGACCGCGCACGGCCTCGGCCTGGACGTCACGATCGTCGAGGCCGCCCCGGTGCCGCTGCAGCGGGCCCTCGGGCCCGAGATGGGCACCGCCTGCGGGCGCCTGCACGCCGCCGCCGGGGTGCCGCTGCACCTCGGGACGGGTGTGGCCCGGCTCGTCGGCTCGCCCCGGGTCACCGGGGTCGAGCTCACCGACGGCCGCGAGCTGCCCGCCGACGTCGTCGTGGTCGGGATCGGCGCGATCCCGAACGTCGAGTGGCTGGAGGGCTCCGGCCTCGACCTCGACGACGGCGTCGTCACCGACGCGGCGGGCCGCACGAACCTGCCCGGCGTCGTCGCGGTGGGGGACTGTGCCAGCACCCATCGCGACTACACCGGCTCCCGGCTGCGCCTGGAGCACTGGACCAACGCGCTGCAGCAACCGGCCGTCGCGGCCGCGGCGCTGCTCGGGACCGAGCACTCGCTGCCGGCCCACCACGCGGTGCCCTACTTCTGGTCCGACCAGTACGGGCACAGCATCCAGTTCGCGGGACACCGGTCCGCGGACGGCTCGGTCCGGATCGACGACGGCGACCCCGGGGCCGACGGCGGGTTCCTCGCCGTGTTCCTCGACGCCGCGGGGGAGGCCGTCGGCGTGCTCGGCGTCGACCGTCCCCGGCCCTTCGGGCGGATGCGCCGGGAGCTGGCGAAACGGCTCCGCTGACCCGGCACGTCACCTGCGGCGCAGGTCCTCGTGGGGACCTGCGCCGCAGGCGTGTCCGGGGCCGGTCGCAGCCCGGTCGCACGGACCACGATCAGCCTCTTGACCTGCCGGGAGTGCCGTGCGACGCTGAACGCAGACAGTTGATATATCAGTCCGCTGGAGAAGATATCTGGAGGTGCCCATGACGACGTTCGCCGTGGATCGGGGTCCGTCGAACGGTGCGACGGGGGTCCTCGACGGGACGCTGCGCGACGTGGACCCGGAGGTGCACGCGGCCGTCGCCGCCGAGCTGGGTCGCCAGCGCGGCACCCTGGAGATGATCGCCAGCGAGAACTTCGCCCCGCTCGCCGTCATGCAGGCGCAGGGCTCGGTGCTCACCAACAAGTACGCCGAGGGCTACCCCGGCCGCCGCTACTACGGCGGCTGCGAGCACGTCGACGTCATCGAGCAGCTCGCCATCGACCGCGTGAAGGCGCTGTTCGGCGCCGACTACGCCAACGTCCAGCCGCACTCCGGCGCCCAGGCCAACGCCGCCGCCATGGCCGCGCTGCTCGACCCGGGCGACACCATCCTGGGCCTCGACCTGGCCCACGGCGGGCACCTCACCCACGGCATGCGGCTCAACTTCTCCGGCCGCCTCTACGACGTCGCCGCCTACCACGTCCGCGCCGAGGACCACCGCGTCGACATGGCCGAGGTGGAGCGCCTGGCCCACGAGCGCCGCCCGAAGCTGATCATCGCCGGCTGGTCGGCCTACCCGCGGCAGCTCGACTTCGCCGAGTTCCGGCGGATCGCCGACGCGGTCGGTGCGTACCTGATGGTCGACATGGCGCACTTCGCGGGCCTCGTCGCGACCGGGCTGCACCCGTCGCCGGTGCCCTACGCCGACATCGTCACCAGCACCACCCACAAGACCCTGGGCGGCCCGCGCGGCGGGATCATCCTGGCCCGCGGCGAGCTCGCCAAGAAGCTCAACTCCCAGGTCTTCCCCGGCCAGCAGGGCGGCCCGCTGGAGCACGTGATCGCGGCCAAGGCCGTCGCGTTCAAGCTCGCCGGCGAGCCCGCGTTCGCCGAGCGCCAGCAGCGCACCCTGGAGGGCGCCCGGATCGTCGCCGAGCGGCTGGTCCAGGAGCCCGGCGTCGGCGTGGTCTCCGGCGGCACCGACGTCCACCTGGTCCTGGTCGACCTGCGCGACTCCGAGCTCGACGGCAAGCAGGCCGAGGACCGGCTGCACCGGGTCGGCATCACCGTCAACCGCAACGCCGTCCCGTTCGACCCGCGCCCGCCGATGGTGAGCTCCGGGGTCCGGATCGGGACCCCCGCGCTGGCCGCCCGCGGCTTCGGTGCCGAGGACTTCACCGAGGTCGCCGACATCATCGCCCGCGCCCTGCGCCCCGCCGCCGGCGACGCCGAGCTCGACGAGCTCGCCGCCCGCCTCACCGTCCTCGCCGACCGCCACCCCCTCTACCCGGAGCTGACGGCATGAGCACCGAGAAGACCGGCACCGGGAACACACCTCCCGGGGCGCACCTGCCCGAGCACCCCGACGCCCTGTGGCGCAACCCCGAGCCGAAGCGCTCCTACGACGTGGTCATCGTCGGCGGCGGCGGGCACGGGCTGGCCACCGCCCACTACCTGGTCAAGAACCACGGGATCACCAACGTGGCGGTGCTGGAGAAGGGGTGGCTCGCCGGCGGCAACATGGCCCGCAACACCACGCTGATCCGCTCCAACTACCTGTGGGACGAGTCGGCCTTCATCTACGAGCACGCCCTGAAGCTGTGGGAGGGGCTGGAGGAGGACCTCGGCTACCCGATCCTGTTCTCCCAGCGCGGCGTGCTGAACCTCGCCCACACCGAGCAGGACGTGCGCGACTCGGTCCGCCGGGTCGAGGCGAACCGGCTCAACGGGATCGACGCCGAGTACCTCGGCCCCGACGACGTCGCGAAGATCTGCCCGATCGTCAACGTCTCGCACGACATCCGCTACCCGGTCCTCGGCGCGACCTACCAGCCCCGGGCCGGCATCGCCAAGCACGACTACGTGGCCTGGGGCTTCGCCCGCCGCGCCGACGAGGCCGGGGTCGACCTGATCCAGGACTGCGAGGTGCTGGACTTCCTCACCGAGGGGTCGGTGGCCGACGGCACCGCGAAGGTGACCGGGATCCGCACCAGCCGCGGGGACATCGCCTGCGGGCAGGTCGCGCTCTGCGCGGCCGGGCACACCTCGACCCTGCTCGACCGGCTCGGCGTGGACACCCCGCTGCAGTCGCACCCGCTGCAGGCGCTGGTGTCCGAGCTGCTGGAGCCGGTGCACCCGACGATCGTCATGTCGAACGCGGTGCACGTCTACGTCTCCCAGGCGCACAAGGGCGAGCTCGTCCTGGGCGCTGGCGTCGACTCCTACAACGGCTACGGCCAGCGCGGCGCCTTCCACATCATCGAGCGCCAGATGGCCGCCGCGGTCGAGCTGTTCCCGGTGTTCGCGCGGGCGCACCTGCTGCGCAGCTGGGCGGGCATCGTCGACGTCACCCCGGACGCGTCGCCGATCGTGGGCCGCACCCCGTACGCGAACGTGCTGGTCAACTCCGGGTGGGGGACCGGCGGCTTCAAGGTGACGCCCGGGCTGGGCTGGTGCCTGGCCCACACCATCGCCACCGACGAGCTGCACCCGCACATCGCCCCCTTCTCCCTCGACCGGTTCGTCACCGGCGCGCTCGTGGACGAGCACGGCGCCGCCGGCGTCGCCCACTGACACCCCAGGAGCCCGACGTGCAACTCATCGACTGCCCCTGGTGCGGCCCCCGCGAGGAGGTCGAGTTCCACTACGGCGGCCAGGCCCACGTCGAGTACCCGGCCGCGCCGGCCGAGCTCGACGACGAGCAGTGGGCGCACTACGTGTTCTTCCGGGACAACCCGAAGGGCCCGTTCGCCGAGCGCTGGAGCCACTCCGCGGGCTGCCGCCGCTGGTTCAACGCCGTCCGTGACACCCACACCTACCGGTTCCTCGCCGTCTATCCGATGGGCGAGGCCCGGCCGCAGATCCCGGGGACCCGCGCATGACCCGCATCGATGGTTTCGGTCGCGTGGACCGGACCCGTACCCTGACCTTCGTCTTCGACGGCACCACCCACACCGGTCACCCGGGCGACACGCTGGCCTCCGCGCTGCTCGCGAACGGGGTCACCGTGCTGGGCGGCTCGGTCAAGCTCGGCCGCCCGCGGGGCATCGGCGGGGCCTGGACCGAGGACCCGGTCGGCCTCGTGCAGATCGAGGAGCCGTTCCCCGAGCCGATGCTGCAGGCCGCCACCGTCGAGCTGTACGACGGCCTGGTCGCCCGTGGCCTGAACGGGCAGGGCCGGCTGGCGACGGTCCCCGACACCGCGCGGTACGACCGCCGCCACGCCCACTGCGACACCCTGGTGATCGGCGCCGGCCCGGCCGGGCTGCTCGCCGCGCGCACCGCGGCCCGCCGCGGCGACCGCGTGGTGCTCGTCGACGACCGTCCGGAGGCCGGCGGCTCCCTGGTCCCGACCGACCGGATCGACGGCCGCGCCGCGCACCGGTTCGTCGCCGACGTCGTCGCCGAGCTCGCGGAGAACCCCGAGGTGCTGCACCTGCAGCGCACCACCGCCTTCGGCCACTACGACGACGGGTTCGTCCTGGCCCTGGAGCGGCGCACCGACCACCTCGGCGCGGCCGCCCCGACCCACCGCTCCCGCCAGCGGGTGCACCGGATCCGGGCCGGGCGGGTCGTCGTCGCGGCCGGCGCGATCGAGCGCCCCGTGGTGTTCGCCGACAACGACCGCCCGGGCGTCATGCTCGCCTCCGCGGCGCGGGAGTACCTGCACCGCTACGGCGTGCTCGCCGGGCGCGAGGTCGTCGTCTTCACCACCGACGACGCCGCCTACCTCGCCGCCGCCGACCTGGCCGGGGCCGGGGCGCGCGTCACCCTCGTCGACGCCCGCACCGCGCCGCCCGCCGAGCGGGCGCGGGAGTGCACCGAGGCCGGGGTGACCCTGCGCGCCGGGGCCACCGTCGTCGGGTCCGACGCCGACGACGCCGGCCGGGTCCGCGCCGCGCACGTCGCCGACGGCGGGGCCACCGAGGTGCTGCCCTGCGACCTGCTGCTGGTCTCCGGCGGCTGGACGCCCACCGCGCACCTGTTCAGCCACGTGCGCGGACAGCTGGTCTACGACTCCGGTCTGGGAGCCTTCCGGCCGGGCGCCGACATCGCGGGCACCGAGGTGATCGGCGCCGCGAACGGCACCCTCGACCTGGCGGGCTGCCTGGCCGAGGGCGCGGGCGGCGACGCCCCGAGCTCCGCCCCGGAGCCCGCGCGCACCCCCGGCCTGGTGCTGTGGCGCACCGCGGGGGACTCCGCGCGCCAGTTCGTCGACGTCCAGCGGGACGCGACCGTCGCCGACATCGAGCGGGCCGTCGGCGCCGGGCTCCGCTCGGTGGAGCACGTGAAGCGCTACACCACCATCGGCACCGCCCACGACCAGGGGAAGACCTCCGGCACCATCGCCTCCGGGATCACCTCGGAGCTGCTGGGCCGCCCGGCGGGCGACCTCGGGACCACCACGTTCCGCCCGCCCTACACCCCGGTGTCGTTCGCCGCGCTCGCCGGCCGCGAGCGCGGGGACCTGTTCGACCCGGTCCGCACCACCGCGGTGCACCCCTGGCACGTCGCGCACGGCGCGGTGTTCGAGGACGTCGGCCAGTGGAAGCGGCCCCGCCACTTCCCGCGGGCCGGCGAGGACATGGACGCCGCCGTGCTGCGCGAGTGCGCCGCGGCCCGCCGCGACGTCGCGATCATGGACGGCTCCACCCTGGGCAAGATCGACGTCCAGGGGCCGGACGCGGGGGCGTTCCTCGACCTCGTCTACACGAACCTGATGAGCAGCCTGAAGGTCGGCCGCGTCCGCTACGGCGTCATGTGCGGCAACGACGGCATGGTCACCGACGACGGCACCGTGCTGCGCATCGCCGAGGACCGGTTCCTGCTGACCACGACCACCGGCGGCGCGGCCCCGGTCCTCGACCACCTCGAGGACTGGCGCCAGACCGAGGTCCCGCATCTGCGGGTCAACCTCGCGTCGGTCACCGAGCACTGGGCGGTGTTCCCGGTCGTCGGGCCCCGCTCGCGCGACGTGGTCGCCGCGGTCTTCCCCGGCGTCGACGCCTCCGCCGAGGCGTTCGAGTTCATGACCTGGCGCGACACCGAGCTCGACGGCGTCCCGGTCCGGCTGGCCCGGATCTCCTTCTCCGGCGAGCTGGCCTTCGAGGTCAACGTCGACGCCCGGTACGGCCTCGCCGTGTGGGAGCGGCTGGTCGCCGCCGGCGAGCCGTACGGCATCACCCCCTACGGCACCGAGACGATGCACGTGCTGCGCGCCGAGAAGGGCTACCCGATCATCGGGCAGGACACCGACGGCACCGTCTCCCCGCACGACCTGGGGATGAGCTGGGCGGTGTCGAAGAAGAAGGTCGACTTCGTCGGCAAGCGCTCCTTTGCCCGCGCCTCCAACACCGACCCGATGCGCAAGCACCTGGTCGGGCTGCTCCCGACCGACCGCGGCACCCGGCTGCCCGAGGGAGCGCAGATCGTCGAGTTCTCGCCCGACGGCACCCTGCCCCCGCCGCCGGTCCCGATGCTCGGCCACGTCACCTCCAGCTACCTGTCCGCGGAGCTGGCGCGGCCCTTCGCCCTGGCCCTGCTCAAGGGCGGTCGCGACCGCATCGGCGACGTCGTGCACGTCCCGCACCAGGGGGCGCTGGTCCCGGTCGAGATCACCGGACCCGTCCTCGTCGACCCGGAAGGAGCCCGCCGTGACGGCTGAGCTCGCCACCACGCACCCGCTCGACGCGCACGCCCCGGCACTGACCGGGCTCGCCCGGGACACCGGCGGCGGCCTCTCGGTCGAGGTCCTGCCGACCGCGCAGTCGGTGACCCTGCGGCTCGACCCGGCCGGCCCGGCCCGTGCCGGTGTCGACGCCGCGCTCGGCACCGCCCTGCCGACAGGTGCGAACACCTGGGCCGCCGCCGGTGACGGCGAGGTCGTCTGGCTCGGCCCCGACGAGTGGCTGGTCAGCAGCCGCTCTCCGAACGCCGCGGTCTCCGAGGCGGCGCTGCGCGCGCTCGTCGCCGGGGAGGCGGGCGGCGCCGCGGTCGACACCTCCGCCCAGCGGGTCGTGCTGCGGATCGGCGGGCGCCTGGCCCGCGAGCTGCTGTCCTTCGGCTGCTCGCTGGACCTGCACCCGCGCTCGTTCCCGGCCGGGCGCAGCGCCCAGACGCTGCTCGGCGGGGCCGGGGTGATCCTCCTGGTCCGCGACGCCGCCGCCGACGCCGACGGGGGAGCGGTCCTCGACGTGCACGTCCGCAGCTCGTTCGCCGGCCACCTCGCCGACTGGCTGCTCGACGCCGCCCTGGAGTTCCGCGCCGACACCGCCGCCGACCCCGCCGCGTCACCGGCCCTCGCCGGCTGACCGCCCGACGACCACCGAGAAGGAGACCACCATGACCCCCCGCGTCGTCATCATCGGAGCCGGGATCGTCGGGGCGAACCTGGCCGACGAGCTCACCACCCGCGGCTGGACCGACATCACCGTCCTGGACCAGGGGCCGCTGCCCCTGACCGGCGGTTCCACCTCGCACGCCCCCGGCCTGGTCTTCCAGACCACCGGGTCGAAGACCATGACCGCGTTCGCCACCTACACCGTCGAGAAGCTGAAGAGCCTGGACGTCGACGGCGGCTGGTGCTTCAACCAGGTCGGCGGCCTGGAGGTCGCGACCACCCCGGAGCGGCTCGCCGACCTGCACCGCAAGCAGGGCTGGGCAGTCTCCCGCGGGGTCCCGGCGTCGGTCGTCGACGCCGCCGAGTGCGCCCGCCTGCACCCGCTGCTCGACGCCGGTCAGGTCCTCGGCGGCCTGCACACCCCGACCGACGGCCTGGCCAAGGCCGCCCGCGCCGTCGTCGCGCTGGCGCGGCGCGCCGAGTCCCGCGGCGCGGTCTTCCGCGGCTCGGTGCGCGTCACCGGCATCGCCCAGTCCGGCGGCCGGGTCACCGGCGTCGAGACCGCCGACGGCGAGACCGTCCCCGCCGACATCGTCGTGTCCTGCGCCGGGTTCTGGGGCCGTGAGCTGGGCAAGCTCGTCGGCATGCGGGTGCCGCTGCTGCCGCTGGCCCACCAGTACGCCCGCACCACCCAGGTCGAGCAGCTCGTCGGACGCAACGACGAGCTCGTCGAGGCGCGGCTGCCGATCCTGCGCCACCAGGACGCCGACCTCTACTACCGCGAGCACAACGACTGCATCGGCATCGGCTCCTACGCCCACCGCCCGATGCCGGTGTCGATCTCCGAGCTGCCCGAGGTCGGCGACGGCGAGGTCGGCGAGCGCACCCAGCCCTCGATGCTGCCCTTCACCTCCGACGACTTCGCACAGCAGTGGGAGCAGAGCACGCAGCTGCTGCCCGGCCTACAGCGGTCCAAGATCGAGCACGGCTTCAACGGGGTCTTCTCCTTCACCCCCGACGGCGGGCCGCTGATCGGCGAGTCCGCCGACGTCGCCGGCTTCTGGATCGCCGAGGCCGTGTGGGTCACCCACTCCTCGGGCGTCGCCCGCTCGGTCGCGCAGCTGCTCGTCGAGGGCCGCAGCGAGCTCGACCTGCACGGATGCGACGTGCACCGCTTCGACGAGGTCGAGACCACCGACGCCTACGTCGACGAGACCTCGCAGCAGAACTTCGTCGAGATCTACGACGTGCTGCACCCGCTGCAGCCGAAGCTGTCCCCGCGCGACCTGCGGACCAGCCCGTTCGTGGACCGCCAGCGCGAGCTCGGGGCGTTCTTCCTGGAGTCGCACGCCTGGGAGCGCCCGCACTGGTACGAGGCCAACGCCGCCCTGGCGAAGGACATGCCCGCCGAGTGGCGCGCCCCGTCCCGCGACGCCTGGTCGGCGATGTTCCACTCGCCGGTCGTCGCGGTCGAGGCGTGGAGGACCCGCACCGCGGTCGCGATGTACGACATGACCCCGCTGAAGCGCCTGGAGGTGTCCGGGCCGGGCGCCTGCGCGTTCCTGGAGGGTCTGACCACCGGAAAGATGGACAAGTCCGTCGGCGCGGTCACCTACACGCTGATGCTCGACGAGGCCGGCGGCGTCCGCAGCGACCTCACCGTCGCCCGGCTGGGCGAGCAGCTGTTCCAGGTCGGCGCGAACTCCAACCTCGACCTCGACCACCTGCGCCGCGCGCTGCCCGACGACCACTCGGTCGTCGTCCGCGACATCACCGGCGGTACCTGCTGCATCGGTGTCTGGGGCCCGCTGGCCCGCGACCTGGTGCAGCCGCTGTCGCGCGACGACTTCTCCCACGAGGGGCTGAAGTACTTCCGCGCGATGTCCGCGCACATCGCCGGCATCCCGGTGACCGCGATGCGGCTGTCCTACGTCGGCGAGCTCGGCTGGGAGATCTACACCAGCGCCGAGTACGGCCGGAAGCTGTGGGACGTGCTGTACGAGGCCGGGCGCCCGCTCGGCGTCGTCGCGGCCGGGCGCGCGGCGTTCAACAGCCTGCGGCTGGAGAAGGGCTACCGCTCCTGGGGCGCCGACGTCTCGACCGAGCACAACCCCTACGAGGCCGGGCTCGGCTTCGCCGTCCGCCCGCACACGAAGGGCGACTTCGTGGGCCGCGAGGCCGTCGAGAAGATCGACCCGGACGCCGTCACCCGCAGGCTGACCTGCCTCACGATCGACGACGGCCGCAGCGTCGTCCTCGGTCACGAGGCCGTGCTCGTCGACGGGGAGCCGGCCGGCTACGTCACCTCCGCGGCGTACGCCTACACCCTGGGCACCCCGATCGCCTACGCCTGGCTGCCCGCCGGACTGCCGGTCGGATCGACGGTCGAGATCCAGTACTTCGACCGCCGGATCCGGGCCTCGGTCGCGGCCGAGCCGCTGTTCGACCCGGAGATGAGCCGCATCCGGCGCTGACCCGCACGACCCGGGGCCCGGCCCACCCGGCCGGGCCCCGGGCCGACGTGCCACCCCGCCCGTCGCACCGCCGCACGGAAGGACCCCCATGCGTTCCGACACCCTCGACCGGTTCCTCTGGGACCTGGCCGCCCGCGTCCCCGCCCCCGGGGGCGGCGCGACGGCCGGCCTGCACCTCGCGCAGGCCGCCGCCCTGCTCGGCATGGTCGCCCGCTACACCGACGGCGAGCGCTACGCCGAGCACGCCGAGACCGTGCTGGCGGTCCGCAACCGGGCCGACGAGCTGCGCATCACCGGCCTCGGCCTCGCCGAGGACGACGCCCGTGCGTTCGGCGCCGTCGGCGCGGCCTACACGCTGCCCCGCGACACCGACGAGGCGAAGCGGGCCCGCACCGCCGCGATCGCCGCCGCACTGGTCGAGGCGGGCCGGATCCCGGCGCAGGTCATCCGCGCCGCGGAGCAGGTGGTCGACCTCGCCGAGCGACTGCGGCCGATCGGCAACCCCAACGTGATCAGCGACGTGGGCGCGGCGGCCGACGCCGCACGGGCCGCGGCCAGCACCGCCCGGCTCAACGTCGAGATCAACCTGGCGGGCCTCACCGACCCGCCGGCGCGCAGCGAGCTGGAGGCGGCGCTGACCGGCGTCGACGACCTGCTGCGCCGGGCCGACAAGGTGACCGACGACGTACGGGAGCAGATCCGCCGATGACCCCGCCACCCACCCCCCACCCCGACCACGTGCTGCTCGACGGCACCGCGCGCGCCCGCGAGCTGCGCCAGGGCGTGCAGGCCGAGGCCGCCGCGCTCACCGTCCTCGGCGTCGCGCCGCGGCTGGCCGTCGTCGTCGCCACCGCCGACGAGGGCGCGGGCTGGTACGTCCGCTCGCTGTCCGGCGCCGCCCGCCGGGTCGGTGTGGAGTGCGAGGTCGTCGACCTCGGCCCGGACGCCGACGCCGAGCTGATCGGCCGCACCCTGGCCCGCCTGAGCAGCGACGACACCGTGCACGGCATCATCCTGCAGACCCCGCTGCCCGACGGCGTGCGGGTCGAGGAACTGGCCGCGTCGATCGTCCCGGAGAAGGACGTCGACGGCGCCAACCCGCTGTCGGCGGGCCGGCTCGCCGCGGGGCTGCCCGCCTACCCGCCGGCCACCGCGGCCGCGGTGCTCGAGCTGCTCGACCACCACGGCGTCGAGCTGGCCGGGCGCAGCGCGGTCGTCGTGGGGCGCTCGCTGGTCGTCGGCAAGCCGACCGCGCAGCTGCTGCTGCAGCGCGACGCGACGGTCGGCATCTGCCACCGCCACACCAAGGACCTGGCCGAGCACACCCGCACCGCGGACGTGCTCGTGGTCGCGGTCGGGCGGATCGGGCTGATCCGCGCCGAGCACGTCGCCGACGGCGCGGTCGTGGTCGACGTCGGCACCAACACCGCGCCCGACGGCAGCCTGGTCGGCGACGTCGACGCCGCCGACGTCGCCACCCGCGCGGGGGCACTCACCCCGGTGCCCGGCGGTGTCGGACCGGTGACCACGGCCCTGCTGCTGACGCACACCGTCCGCTCGGCGCGCGCCCACGTCTGAGCCGGGCTCAGACGACCTCGCGGACCGCCTTCTCGAACCCGATGACGTGCGCGCGGGCCCGGTCGGCCGCCTCGTCGGCCTGCTGGCCCGCGATGGCCCGCAGCAGGCCCGAGTGCTCGCCGACGTGCTGGTCGAAGTGGGTCATCCGGTCCAGGAACAGGCAGAAGATCCTGGTCGCCAGGTTGTCGTAGCGGATCAGGGTGTCCTCGAGGTGTGGGTTGGCCGCCGCCTCGTAGATCGTCCGGTGCACCTGCAGGTCCCAGCGCATCAGCTCGTCGCGGTCCAGCGTGCGCACGTCGATCCGGTCGATCGTGTCGGCCAGCTCGGCCAGGTCGGCCCGCGTGGTGGGGCCGGCGTACTCGGCGGCGCGCCGCGCGGCGAGCGGCTCCAGCTGCACACGGATCTCGGAGATGTAGGCGAGGTCGGTGATGTCGACACCGGTCGCGAACGTCCCGCGACGCGGGTAGGAGACGACCAGCCGGTCGATCTCGAGCCGCTTGAGTGCCTCCCGGACGGGGGTGCGACCGACCTCCAGGGACTTCGCGAGGGCGACGTCGTCGATGGCCGTCATCGGCGGGATGTCGAGCATGATCAGCCGATCCCGGATCACCGTGTACGCCTTGTCGGCGAGGGACGTGTACTCCGGCTCGGCGTCGTCGGGCAATGCGGTCACGGTCGCATGTTAACGCGACAGACGTGCCTAACAGTCGCCGGACGTGCCCACACCTCTTGACTAAGACTGATATATCAATGCACTATCTACACCGTGCCGCGGTCTCCGCGGAGCGCGTCCGACCGAGGAGAGGCCGCCGTGTCCCGTTCCTTCATCCTGACCCTGGACTGCCCGAACCGCACCGGCATCGTGCGGGCGGTCAGCGCCTTCCTGTTCGAGCACGGCTGCGACATCGGCGAGTACCAGCAGTTCGACGACCCGCTGCGCGGCCGCCTCTACCTGCGCACCCAGGTCGGCGCGGAGCAGGACGTGGACCTCGACGCCGTCGGCCGCGACTTCGAGGCCGTCGCCGCGGAGTTCGGCATGAGCTTCACCTTCACCGACGGCGTCCCCGCCCGGATCCTGGTGATGGTCTCCAAGCTCGGCCACTGCCTCAACGACCTCATCTTCCGCTGGCGGGCCGGCAGCCTCGGCGCCGACATCGTCGCGGTCGTCTCCAACCACGAGGACATGCGCCCGATGGCCGAGGCGGCCGGACTGCCGTTCGTGCACGTCCCGGTGACCGCGGAGACGAAGCCCGAGGCCGAGGCACGGCTGCTGTCGCTCGTCGACGAGTTCGACGCCGAGCTGGTCGTGCTCGCCCGCTACATGCAGGTGCTCTCCGACGAGACCTGCAAGGCCCTCGAGGGCCGGGCCATCAACATCCACCACTCGTTCCTGCCCGGCTTCAAGGGCGCCCGCCCCTACCACCAGGCCTACGCACGCGGTGTGAAGCAGGTCGGCGCCACGGCGCACTACGTGACCCCGGACCTGGACGAGGGCCCGATCATCGAGCAGGAGGTGATCCGGATCGACCACTCCTACGACCCGAAGGCGCTGCAGATGGTCGGCCGCGACGCCGAGGCGCTCGCCCTGTCCCGCGCGGTGCGCTGGCACTGCGAGCGCCGGGTGCTGCTGACCGGCGGCAGCACGGTCGTCTTCCGGTAGCGCCCGCTCCGCGAGCCCACGGCCCCGTCCCCGCACCGCGGGGGCGGGGCCGTTCCGCGTCCCGGCACGCGACGCCCTCCGCCGTGGCGCGGTCCCTCACTGGTTCACTGTCGGTCGGACCAGTACTGCTCCCGGACGAGATGCGGGAGCACCGAACCCACCCCGGAGGCGGTCCGGATGCCCCGTCCCCTCGTCATCCCCCGCGGCCCGGTCGACCTCGCCGGCGCGCTGCACCTGCCCGACGGGTTCGACCCCGCGGGGTCCTGCGCCGCGGTCGTGCTGTGCGGCCCCGGGAGCAGCGTCAAGGAGCAGATCGCCGCCGGCTACGCGGCGCGGCTCGCGGCCGCCGGGTTCGTCGCCCTCGCGTTCGACCCCGCCCACCAGGGGGAGAGCGGAGGCGAGCCCCGCGACCTGGAGGACCCCTACCGGCGGAGCGAGGACGTCTCCTACGCCGTCGACGCGCTGACGACCGTCGCGGGCGTGGACCCGGCGCGGATCGGCGCGCTCGGCATCTGCGCCGGTGGCGGCTACACCGTCCACGCCGCCCGGACGGACCACCGCATCGCGGCACTCGGCACCGTCGTCGCCGTCGACATCGGGGCCGCCCGGCGCGGCCGGGGGCCCGCCGCCGACGGGGTCGCCACGGCTCTCGACGACCTCGCCGCCGAGCGGACCGCCGAGGTGCTGGGCGGGACCCTCGACCGCGTGAACTGGCTCCCGGACTCGGCCGAGGACGCGGCGGCCGCCGGGCTCACCGACGTCGACGCGCTCCAGGCGGTCACCTACTACCGCACGCCCCGCGGGCACCACGAGCGGTCCACGAACCGTCGCCTGCGCCGCAGCGACTCCCTGCTCATCGGGTTCGACGCCTTCCATCTGGCCGACCGGCTGCTCACCCAACCGCTGCAGGTGGTCGTCGCCGGGCGCCGGGGCTCCACCGGGCAGTACGAGGACGGTGAACGGCTGCGACGGCTCGCGCCGAACGCGGAGGGCCCGGTCGTCGTCGAGGGCGCGGGCCACTACGAGATGTACGACGTGCCCGAGTACGTCGACCGGGCCGTCGGGTCCCTCAGCGCGTTCTTCCGCCGCCATCTCTGACCCCGGCCGCGCGCCGGGACACACGAACGCCCCGCGCCGGCGGGGCCGGGCGGGGCGTCCGTGGTGGTGCGGGGGATCAGCCCACGCGGTCGCGCACCCAGTCGTGGAACTCGCCGATGTGGTGCTCGCTGGGCACGAGCACGCCGCCCTTCTCGTAGGAGCGCGAGTCCATCGCGAGCTGGCAGCGCTCGCAGGCGTCGAAGTCCTGGACGTTGACCCGGTGGAACAGCTCCACCGAGCGGTCGATGTCGGCGCCGGAGTCGACGACCTCGGGCAGGTACAGCCAGTCGCAGACGACCAGGGTGCGCTCGGCGGTCAGCGGGAACATGCGGTGGAACACCACGTGGTCGGGGACCAGGTTGATGAACACCGACGGCCGCACGGTGATGGCGTAGTAGCGACGGTCCTGCTCCTGGGCGACGCCGGGGATGCGGGCGAGCCCCTCCGAGCCGTCGACGGTGAAGCCCTGGATCTCCTCACCGAACTCCGCGCCGTGCCCGACGAAGTACTGGGCGGCCAGGCCGTCGGCGAACTCCGGCAGCACCTCGGTGAGCTCGGGGTGGATCGTCGCGCAGTGGTAGCACTCCATGAAGTTCTCGACGATCTGCTTCCAGTTCGCCTTGACGTCGTAGGAGATGCGCCGGCCGAGCTTCAGGTTCTCGACGTCGTAGCCGACGATCGCGTCCGGCGAACCGAGCCGGGTGGTGACGTCACCGATCACCGTGTCGGTGAACGAGGGCGGCTCCTCGGCCAGGCTCAGCCAGACGTAGCCCAGCCACTCGCGGACGTGCACGGTGTGCAGGCCGTACTCGACCTTGTCGACGTCGGGCATCGAGCTCAGGTTCGGCGCCGCGATGAGCTTGCCGTCCAGGCCGTAGGTCCAGGCGTGGTACGGACACTGGAAGGAGCGCTTGACCTCGCCCTTCTCCTCCGTGCACAGCCGCGCGCCGCGGTGCCGGCAGACGTTGAGGTAGGCCCGCACGGAGTTGTCCCTGGCCCGCGTGACGATCACGCTCTCCCGCCCGATCTGGACGGTCTCGAACGCGCCGGGCTTGTCCAGGTCCGCGGCCAGCACCGCGCAGAACCACGTCTTGTGGAAGATGTTGTCCTGCTCGGCCCGGAAGATCGCGGGGTCGGTGTAGTAGTGGCCCGCGAGGGTCTCTCGCAGGCTGTCCGGGAGGCTCTGACCCCCGGTGGCGGGGTTCGACAACTCGCCGGTCGTCATGGCGGTACTCCTCGTGGGCGACGGTCGGGATGGGGCGGCTGGCGGGTCGGGTCGAGGTCGGGCGCGTCGACGAGGTGACGTCCTCGCGGGCCGAGCTCGGGATCGGTGCGACGGCATCGGTGCGTTACGGAGGCCGGCGCCGCGGGACCGGGGGCCCGCGCGACGGCCGGGCGCCGGAGGCGACCGGCGTGCGGTCACGGTGGAAACGTTGCGGCACAGCGGATCACCTCCTGCAGTGGGATTCCGACACGAGGACGACGGCGGCGATCGGGACCGCGGAAACACACGAGAAATACCGGAAACTGTTGCGTAACAAGCAACGAGTCGCTCAATGCGCACCACGATGGGAGCGCGTCTCCCGGGTCGGTGTCAAGGGGCCGCAGCGGTGGTGTTCGTGCAGGCCCGGGGCGTGGGCCGGTCGCCGCGGGTGGGGTGACGGAACTGCTGGGGGCACGGTGGCGACTCCGGTGTCGTCGGGCTCCGGGCGGCTGGTCGGGGCTTGACCGCCGCTTCGGCCTCATCATAACGTGCACAGATATATTAATCGAGTATCTGATGGGGAGCAGGTGCTGCCGGGTCGCGACCCTGGCCGATCGCCGCCCGTCCGCCGCCCCTCTCCCGGGCCGGCGGCACCCGCTCCCCGCCCCCCGTCGTGCCGGCGATCCCGGCGGCGGGCCCGCACGACCCACGGAGCGGCGCACGTACCGCACTTCCCCCGCACCCGGACAGAGGTGGAGACGTCATGACGCAGGTCGATCCCCGGTCGTGTACCGAGGACCCCGGAGCACCCCCGGAACGCCCCCGCACGGACTGGACGGTCTTCGGGATCGGCGCCGCGCTGGCGCTGCTGTTCGTCGTCTGGGGGGTCGCGGCGCCGGAGAGCCTGCGCACGACCGCGTCCGGGATGATCGAGGCCCTGATGCGCGGGGGCGGCTGGGGCTTCATCCTCGCCGCGACCGCCTTCGTGGCCTTCGCGCTGTTCCTGGCCTTCAGCCGGTTCGGGCGGATCAGGCTCGGCGCCGACGACGAGGAGCCCGAGTTCCGCACGGTCTCCTGGATCGCGATGATGTTCTCGGCCGGCATGGGCATCGGGCTGATGTTCTTCGGGGTCACCGAGCCGCTGACCTTCTTCCGGTCCCCGCCGCCCGGGTCCGCCGCGCCGGCGACGACCGAGTCGATGCAGGTCGCGATGGCGACGTCGCTGTTCCACTGGACGCTGCACCCGTGGGCGATCTACGCCGTCGTCGGGCTCGCGATCGCCTACTCCACCTTCCGCCGGGGCCGGCGGCAGCTGATCAGCCAGGCGTTCGTCCCGCTGATCGGGCAGAAGGCCGCCGACGGGGCGATCGGCAAGGCGATCGACATCCTCGCGATCTTCGCGACGCTGTTCGGCTCGGCCGCGTCCCTCGGTCTCGGCGCGTTCCAGATCGGCGGCGGCATGCAGACCGTCGGCTGGGTCGACGGGGTGCCGGGGGCCGGCGTGCTCGCGGCGATCATCGTCGTGCTGACCGCGGCGTTCATCCTCTCCGCGGTGTCCGGGGTCGCCAAGGGCATCCAGTGGCTGTCCAACACCAACATGGTGCTGGCCGGGGCGCTGGCGCTGTTCGTGTTCGTCGTCGGCCCGACGGTGATCATCCTGGACCTGGTGCCCACCGCGCTGGGCGCCTACTTCGCGCAGTTCTTCGAGATGGTCGGGCGCACCGAGGCCGTCGGCGGCGAGCCGATGCTGGAGTGGCTGTCCAGCTGGACCGTCTTCTACTGGGCGTGGTGGATCTCGTGGACGCCGTTCGTCGGCATGTTCCTGGCGCGGATCTCGCGCGGGCGCACCATCCGTGAGTTCGTCGGCGGCGTCATCCTCGCGCCGAGCCTGGTCTCGCTGGTCTGGTTCTGCATCTTCGGCGGCACCGCCGTCGAGCAGGCCCAGCAGGGCGCGCAGTTCTCCGACGACTCCAACGTCCAGCTCTTCCAGATGCTCGGCGCCTACCCCTGGGCCACCGCCACCGGCCTGCTGGTGATGGTCCTGGTCGCGATCTTCTTCGTGTCCGGCGCGGACGCCGCGTCGATCGTGATGGGCACGCTGTCCCAGCGCGGCACCATCGAGCCGAGCCGGTGGGTGGTCGTCTTCTGGGGCGCCGCGATGGGCGCGGTCGCGGTGCTGATGCTGGTCACGGGGGGTGAGGACGCTCTGTCGGGCATCCAGAACCTCACGATCCTGGTCGCGGCACCGTTCGTGGTGATCATGGTGCTGCTGTGCGTGGCCCTGCACCGCGACGTGCGCCGCGACAAGGTCATCCTGCGCGCGGTCAAGAGCGCCGAGGTGATGGAACAGGCCGTCGACTGGGCGACCGACAACCACGGCGACGACTTCTACGTGAAGGTCGGCTCCTTCGCCAAGGACGACGACGGGGACACCGACGCGGGCCCCGTCCCGGTCGGGGCGGTCGACCCGCCTGGTGTCCCGGCCGCCCCGGAGCGCTCCGGCGACGACGGCGCCACCCCGGCCGACGACGACCGGGCCACCCCGGTCGCCACCGCCGAGCGCCGCTGAGCCTGGATCCACCGCAGGTATGCGCCGGTAGGGGCGGGTCGTGACACACGAATGCCCTTCTGAGCTGGGAAGATGTGCTTACCACGGCAACATCGATCCCTGCAGAGAAGGGCATCCGCTGGATGCGACTATCCCACGCCTGCCGCGCGATCAGCGTGCGCTTCGATGATCCGAATCTCGTGTCGTGTGTCGGGCTGGTCCCGGTCATGGCGCTGGCCGCCAGGTGCGGGCTGCGGTCCCTGCTGGCCGAGACGTTGACCCTGACCGGGACGGGCGCCGCGAACGCGGCCGCGAAGATCACCGCGCTGATCGGCGGGATGGTCGCCGGGGCGGACTCGATCACCGACATGGACATGCTGCGCCACGGCGGCATGGGCCGGGTGTTCGACCAGGTGCGGGCTCCATCGACGCTGGGGACGTTCCTGCGCCGGTTCACCTTCGGTCACGTCCGCCAACTCGACGCCGTCGCCGCGCGCCTGCTGGCTCGGCTCGCCGCGGCGACCCCGCTGCTGAGGAGCGCCGATCAGGTCGCCTACCTCGATCTGGATGACACGGTGCGCCGCACCTACGGGTACGCCAAGCAGGGCGCCGGACGCGGCTACACCGGGGTGAAAGGGTTGAACGCGCTGCTCGCGGTGCTGTCCGCCCCGGCCGCGGCGCCGGTGATCGCGGCGACCCGGCTGCGGCGCGGCGCGACGAACTCCGCCCGCGGCGCGCCCCGGCTGCTGGCCGAAGCGCTGGGCACTGCACGCCGGATCGGTGCCGGCAGCGCCCGCCACGCGATGCTGCTGGTCCGCGCGGACTCGGCCTACTACGGCCACGACATCATCAACACCTGCCGCCGCGCCGGAGCCCGGTTCTCGGTCACCGCCCGACTCACCAAGACCGTGACCAGGGCGATCAGCAGCATCGACGACGATGCGTGGACCGCGATCCGCTACCCGAACGCGATCTACGACCAGGACGAGCAACGCTGGATCTCCGACGCCGAGGTCGCCGAAGTGTCGTTCACCGCGTTCACCGGCCGCCGCAAGGCAGACCACGTCACCGCCCGGCTGATCGTGCGCCGCGTGCGGCGTCTCAACCCCCGCACCGTCACGGCCGGGCAGTCGGAGATGTTCGCGGTCTACCGCTACCACGCGGTGTTCACCGACACCCCCGAGCCGATGCTGGCGGCGGAGGCCACCCACCGTGACCACGCCATCATCGAGCAGGTCATCGCCGAACTGAAGAACGGCCCGCTCGCCCACCTGCCCTCCGGGGTGTTCACCGCGAACGCCGCCTGGCTGGTCTGCGCCGCGATCTCCCATAACCTCACCCGCGCCGCCGGTGCCCTGGCCGGCGGCCGGCATGCCCGTGAACGCGCCGCGAGCCTGCGCCGACGACTCATCGTCACCCCCGCCCGGGTCGCGCACTCCGCGCACCAACAGGTAGTCCACCTCCCCCGGGACTGGCCCTGGGAACCCGGCTTGGACGAACTGTTCCGCCGCGCTCTGCACGACCCCCTCCCCGCAGCGTCCTGACCACCCCCCACCAGGGCCGACCGGAGAACACCAGTGGAACAGCCGGACAGTCCGGCGGCTCACCCGCGCCCCGGCACCACTACCAGTCCCAAAAGATCAACAACCTGGCGGCTCAAGATCGACGGTGGATCCAGGCTGAGCCACCGGCACCGGCCGGGACGCGTTCCCGGCCGGTGCCCGGCTCAGGCGGTGCGCAGCTCCACCCCGGCCTCGGCCAGCGCGGCCAGCGCCCGCTCCGTCGTCTCCGGGGCCACCCCGGCGCAGTGGTGCAGCAGCACCGTCGTCGCCAGCCCGAGCCGCGACGCGTCGAGCGCGGTCGCCCGGACGCAGTGGTCGGTCGCCAGGCCGACGACGTCGACCTCGGTCACCCCGCGCTCGGTCAGCCAGTCGCCCAGCGGCGTGCCCGACTCGTTCCCGCTCGCGCCCTCGAACCCGGAGTAGGCGCTGGTGTAGGCGCCCTTGTCGAAGACGCACTCGATCGGCGCCACGTCCAGGGCCGGGTGGAACGACGCGCCCGGCGTCCCCGCGCGGCAGTGCGGCGGCCAGGAGTCGACGAAGTCCGGGGTGTCGGAGAAGTGCGGCCCCGGGTCCACGTGCACGTCCCGGGTGGCGACGACGTGGTCGTAGACCCGCCCGTCGCGGCCGGCGGTCGCGAGCGGCCCGATCCCGGCGGCCACGACGGCCCCGCCGGCCACCGCGAGGGCGCCGCCCTCGCAGAAGTCGTTCTGGACGTCGACGACGATCAACGCTCGTGCCATGGCTCAGCTCCCGGTGAGGAAGGTGGTCGGGATCGCAGGCTCGCCGCGGGACAGCTTCAGCCCCTCCCACGGTACGGCGACCAGCGCCGTCCGCAGCCGCTCCCGGGCGGCCTCCAGCCCGGTGACGACGTCGTCGGCGACGACCTTCCCGTCCCGCACCAGCGGCACCGGCAGCGCCCGGTCGTGCGGGCCGAGGACCGGGTCGGTGCCGTAGGGGTACACGACCTCCTCGACCGCGGTCCCGGTCGGCTTGAACCGGCGCAGCGCCGCCTTGCGCCCGCCGCGGGACTCCTTGGCGCTCGACCGCTTGGCCACCGGGCGCCCGTCGACCTCGACGAGCTTGTAGACCATCCCGGCCGTCGGCGAGCCCGACCCGGTGACCACCGAGGTCCCCACGCCGTAGGAGTCGACCGGCTCGGCGCGCAGCGAGGCGATCGCGTACTCGTCGAGGTCGCCGGACAGCACGATCCGGGTCCCGGTGGCACCGAGCGCGTCGAGCTGCTCGCGGGCCTGGCGGGCCAGCTCGCCGAGGTCCCCGGAGTCGATGCGGACCGCACCCAGCCCGGGACCGGCGGCCGCGACGGCGTGCTCGATGCCGCGGCGGATGTCGTAGGTGTCGACGAGCAGCGTGGTGCCGGTGCCCAGCGCGGCGACCTGGCTGGCGAAGGCGGCCGGCTCGTCGTCGTGCAGCAGGACCCAGGCGTGCGCGGCGGTGCCCGCGGTCGGGATGCCGTGCCGGGCGCCCGCGGCGAGGTTCGACGTCGTCGCGAAGCCCGCCAGGTACGCCGCCCGGGCGGAGGCCACCGCGGCCTCCTCGTGGGTCCGGCGCGAGCCCATCTCGATCAGCGGCCTGCCGGCCGCCGCCGTCACCATCCGGGCCGCCGCCGAGGCGATCGCGCTGTCGTGGTTGAAGATCGACAGGGCGACGGTCTCCAGGATCACCGCGTCGGCGAAGGTGCCGGTCACGGTGAGGACGGGGGAGCCGGGGAAGTACAGCTCGCCCTCCGGGTAGCCGTCGACGTCGCCGGAGAAGCGGTAGTCGCGCAGACGCTCCAGGGTCGCCGCGTCGACGACCGGGGCGAGGAACTCCAGGTCGGCGTCGGAGAAGCGGAAGCGCTCGATCGCCTCCAGCAGCCGCCCCGTCCCGGCGACGACGCCGTAGCGCCGCCCGTCGGGCAGGCGGCGCGCGAACAGCTCGAAGACGCAGTGGCGTTCCGCGGTGCCGTCGGCGAGGGCCGCCGCCACCATCGTCAGCTCGTAGCGGTCGGTCAGCAGGGCCGTGCCGGTCATGGCCGGGAGCCTACGGCCGCCCGCGCCGTCGTGGTCGGTGCCGCTGTGGCCGGTGCCGTCCGCGGGCCGCGCGGCCGTGCGGTCGGGCCGTGACCGCTGTCCCGGCTGTGCCACCATGGGGCGCATGTCCGCGCCGTCCCCAGCGCCGTCCCCGGCGCCCACCGAGCAGGTCGCGCCCGACCTGGACGAGTCCGCCGGCCCCGACACGCCGTGGCAGGCCATCGTCTGGAACGACCCGGTCAACCTCATGTCGTACGTGACCTACGTGCTGCAGAAGGTGTTCCACTACCCCGAGCCGAAGGCCACCGCGTTGATGCTCGACGTGCACCACAAGGGACGCGCCGCGGTGTCGGCGGGGGACAAGGACACCGTGGAGGGACACGTCGCCCAGCTCCACGCGGCCGGCCTGTGGGCCACCATGCAGCGGGCCTGAGCGTGAACGGCTGGAAGCGCAGCGGCCGGGGCGACCGCGTCCGCTACACGTCCGGGTTCTCCGGCGAGGAGGCCGTCGTCCTGCGGGGGCTGTTCGTCGAGATCCGCCAGATGTTCGCCGGTCGTGCCGAGCTCGCGCCCACCGACGAGCTCGCCGAGCTCACCGGCATCCGCACCGGCCCGACGTCGCGGCCGACCGACCGGGTGCTGGCCCGGCTGCTCCCGGACTTCACCACCGAGGACTCCGACCTCGCCGGCGGGATGCGCTCGCTGCACGAGCCGTCGCTGATCGAGGCCAAGGACACCGCCGCGGCGACCGTGCTGGACACCCTGCCCGAGGCGGGCGGACGGCTCGAGCTCACCGAGGCCCAGGTCGACGCCTGGCTGGCCGCCCTCAACGACGTACGGCTCGCGCTCGGCACCGCCCTCGACGTGAACGAGGACATGCCCGAGCAGCTGCCCGACGACGACCCGCGGGCCCAGCACCTCGGCGTCTACCACTGGCTGACCTACGTGCAGGACTCCCTGGTCCGGGTCCGCGTCCGCGGGCTCTGACCGCCGGGCCCACCCTCAGCGGCGCACGATCCGGTCGGTCGACGGCGCGGCCAGGCCCGGGTTCGCGCCCAGGTAGGCGACGAACGCGTCGAGGTCCACCGGGCCGCCGACCAGCTCGGTCCCGGCGGTGACGGTGTCGAAGCCGTCGCCGCCCGCGGACAGGAAGTTGTTCGTCGCGACCCGGTAGCGGCCGTCGTCGGTGACGGGGACGCCGCCGATCGAGATGTCACCGACCCGGTTCCCGGCCACCACCGTGTAGCGCAGGTTCGACGAGCTCTGCAGGACCGTCGGGCCGTCGTCGACGGTGAACTGCTGGTCGAGCACCGCGCGCAGCTGGGCGCCGGTGAGCGTCATGGTCTGCAGGATGTTGCCGAACGGCTGCACGGTGTAGGCCTGCCCGTAGGTGACCCGCCCGCCCGCGCCGGGCACCAGGTCCGCGCGGACCCCGCCGGGGTTGGTGAGGGCGAGCTGGGCGCCGTCGCCGCGGGAGGCGGCGAGCTGGGCGTCGGCGATGACCGTGCCGAGCGGGGACAGCCCGGTCGGCGCGGCCGCGCGCAGCAGCGGCCCGGCCACCGTCCCGACCGGCCGCTCGGCCAGCGGTCGCGACTGCGCGACCGCACGGTCGACGACGTCGGCGACGGCCGGGTCGGGCGCGACGTCGCGGGTGACGACCTCGTTGCGGGCGGTCGTCGCGCCGCGGTCCACGTCGCCGTCGCCGGTCAGGGCGAGGTCGACCACCGACAGCAGCCTGCCGAACGACAGGCCCTGCACGAACGGTCGCGGGTTCCCGGCCGGGTCGGTCGCCGAGCACGCGTACTGCTGGTGGGTGTGCGCGGAGAACACCGCGTCGACGTCGGCGGACACCGCGGCCGCGATCCGCGACCCCGGCCCGCCGGGCTCGATCGCACAGGCGTCCGGGCCGCCGTCGCCGGTCGCCTCGTCGCCCTGGTGCAGCAGCAGCACCTGTGCCCGCACCCCCTGCGCGGTCAGCTCGCGCGACGCCGCGTCGACCGCGGCGACCTCGTCGCCGACCTCCAGGCCGCGGATGCCGTCGGGGGAGACCAGGTCGGGCAGCTCGGACAGGGTGGCGCCGATGACGCCGATCCGGGCGCCGCCCGCCTCCACCACCGTCGACGCTGCCAGCGCCGGCATCCCGCCCTGGGTCACGTTCGCCGACAGGATCGGGAACGACGCGCCGTCGTAGGACGGGGTGAAGCGGCAGCCGTCGGCCGGGTGGCAGCCGCCGCGCTGCAGCCGGCGCAGCTCGGTGATGCCCTCGTCGAACTCGTGGTTGCCTGCGGCGGACGCGGCGACGCCGACCCGCCCCAGCACCTCGACGGTCGGCTCGTCGCGGAACAGCGGCGACGCCAGCGGGGACGCGCCGACGTTGTCGCCGGTGGACAGCACCACGCTCGCCGGGGCCTGCGCCCGCAGCGCCGCGACGTGCGCGGCCAGGAACGCGGCGCCACCGGCCTCGACCTGCGCGCCGGCGTCGTCGGTCACCCGGCCCGAGGACCCCGACGGCGGCTCCAGGTTGCCGTGCAGGTCGTTGAGCGCGATGAGCCGCACCGTGCCGGAGCCGGGCGCGCCCGCGGCGGGGCGGCCCGAGAGCGTCACCGCCTCGACGGTGACCCCCACCGCGAGGACGACGACGAGCACGGCGGCGAGGACGAATCCGACACGGCGACCGGAGGAGGGCACGCAGGGCAGTATGGACGTACCCCCGAGCGGGAGGCCGTGGCCGGGATCACAGACCGTGGTGTCGAGTGCGTGAACGGCCGGTTCCCGCCCGGCGGGTGTTCGGTCCCGCGGCCGGGGCCGCGTATCCTCGGGTCGTGCTCGTCCTCCGGTCCGACCTCGTCGATGCGCTCGTCGCGCACGCCCGCCGGGACTTCCCGGTCGAGTCGTGCGGGCAGCTCGTCGGTCCCGAGACCGGCGAGCACCCCGAGCGCTACGTGCCGATGACCAACGCCGACGAGGTGGCGAGCGACTTCGCCTTCTCCCCGGCCGAGGACATCCGCCTGGAGCGCGAGCTGGACGCGGCCGGTGAGCGCCGCATGCTCGTCGTCCACTCCCACACGCGGCTGCCGCGGCGGCCGGTGGCGCACACCGGCCTGCCCGAGGCCTACCCGTCGCCCAAGGACGTCGCCCAGATGGAGTGGACCCCCGACCAGCACTGGCTGATCGTGGGCCTCGCCACCGCCGACGCCGAGCCCGAGGTGCGCTCCTACCACCTCGCCGACGGCGAGGTCGTGGAGGACGAGCTGGCGGTCGTGGAGTCCTGCATGTTCTCCCACACCGGCTCCGACGACGTGCCCGACCGGGCCTGATCGACCCTCTCGCGCACCCGCGCCGGAGGTCGCGCGGGAATGTCGCCGTACTCCGGCCGCGTTGTCGCGCGTGAGAAATCCACGCCAGAGCGACCCACCAGGAGTGATCACCGAGATGGCCGTCTCCGTCTCCATCCCCACCATCCTTCGCACGCACACCGACGGTGAGAAGACCGTCGAGGCGAAGGGCGACACCGTCTCGGCGGTCATCGACGACCTGGAGTCGCGGCACAGCGGCATCAAGGACCGTCTGATCACCGACGGCAAGCTGCACCGCTTCGTCAACATCTACGTCGACGACGAGGACATCCGTTTCGCCGGCGGCCTGGAGGCCCCGGTCAAGGAGTCCTCCACGTTCACGATCCTCCCGGCCGTGGCCGGCGGTCGCTGAGCCCCACCGGACCCCGGCACCGGGCGGCGTCCCCGCCCGGTGCCGTCGTGTGAGGAGAACCCGTGCGTTATGACTCGTTGCTGCACGCCGTCGGCGACACCCCGCTGGTCGGGCTGCCGTCCCTGTCGCCGTCGGAGGACGTGCGACTGTGGGCGAAGCTGGAGGACCGCAACCCCACCGGCTCGATCAAGGACCGGCCCGCGCTGGCGATGATCGAGGACGCCGAGAAGCAGGGGCTGCTCACACCCGGCTGCACGATCCTGGAGCCCACCTCGGGCAACACCGGGATCTCGCTCGCGATGGCCGCGAAGCTCAAGGGCTACGAGATCATCTGCGTGATGCCGGAGAACACCTCCGAGGAGCGCAGGCAGCTGCTCGCCATGTACGGCGCGCAGATCATCTCCTCGCCGGCGGCGGGCGGGTCGAACCAGGCCGTCGCCGTCGCCAAGCAGCTCGCCACCGAGCACCCGGACTGGGTGATGCTCTACCAGTACGGCAACCCGGCCAACACCGACGCGCACTACCGCGGCACCGGCCCGGAGATCCTGCGGGACCTGCCGTCGATCACCCACTTCGTCGCCGGGCTCGGCACCACCGGCACCCTCGTCGGCGCCGGGCGCTACCTGCGCGAGCACAAGCCCGACGTGCAGGTCGTCGCGGCCGAGCCCCGCTACGGCGAGCTCGTCTACGGCCTGCGGAACCTGTCGGAGGGCTTCGTCCCGGAGCTCTACGACGAGACCGTGCTGACCGGCCGGTTCTCGGTCGGCTCCTACGACGCGCTGCGCCGCACCCGCCAGCTCGTCGAGCAGGAGGGCATCTTCGCCGGGATCTCCTCCGGCGCGATCCTGCACGCCGCACTCGGCGTCGCGAACAAGGCGCTCGACGCCGGGCAGCGCGCCGACGTCGTCATGATCGTCTGCGACGGCGGCTGGAAGTACCTGTCCACCGGTGCCTACTCCGGTGACCTGGGGACCGCAGCGCAGGGCATCGACGGCCACCTCTGGGCCTGAACCGGGCACAACAGGCATAACGGGCGGCCGTGCCGGTACCGTGGGTGACATGACCGCACTCCCGGACGGCCGCCCCGCCCGTGTGCTGCCGCCCGCGCCGGTGCGCGCCGCGGTGATCATGCTGGCGTTCACCGCCGCGCTCTACGTGCTCGAGGCGGTCGACCAGGCCTCCGGCGGCATGGTCGACTCCGCCGCGGCGATCTACCCCCGCGACGTCGACGGGCTGTCCGGGATCCTCACCGCGCCGCTGCTGCACGCCGACTACGCCCACCTCGCCGCGAACAGCCTCCCGTTCCTGATCTTCGGGTTCCTCGCGATGTCCGGCGGCCCCGTCCAGTGGGTCGCCGTCACCGCCACGATCTGGCTGGTCAGCGGGCTCGGCGTCTGGCTGACCTCGCCCGCCCCGGTCCTCGGCGCGTCCGGCATCGTGTTCGGCTGGTTCCTGTTCCTGCTCACCCGCGGCTTCTACGCCCGCAACGGCAGACAGATCCTGCTCGCGATCGTGCTGTTCCTGATCTACGGGTCGATCCTCTGGGGCGTCCTGCCCTCGGACCCGATGGTCTCCTGGCAGGGCCACCTGTTCGGCGCGATCGGCGGAGTCGTCGCCGCCTACTGGGTCGCCAAGGCGGACCGCCTACCCTCGCGGGTGTGAGCGACGCACCCGGTATCGACGCACCGATCGGGATCTTCGACTCGGGCGTCGGCGGGCTCACCGTCGCCCGCTCGGTCATCGACCTGCTGCCCGCCGAACAGATCGTCTACGTCGGCGACACCGCGCACAGCCCCTACGGGCCGCGCCCGCTCGCCGACATCCGGCGCCTCGCGCTCGCGATCGGCGACGAGCTCGTCGACTCCGGGGTCAAGGCCCTGGTCATCGCCTGTAACTCCGCCTCGGCGGCCTGTCTCGCCGACTTCCGCGAGCGCTACCCGGTGCCGGTGGTCGAGGTCGTCCGCCCGGCCGTGCGCCGCGCCGTCGCCACCACCCGCAACGGCCGGATCGGGGTCATCGGCACCGCCGCGACCATCGCCTCGGGCGCCTACGCCGACGCCTTCGACGCCGCCCGCGACACCGAGATCACCTCGGTGGCCTGCCCCCGGTTCGTCGACTTCGTCGAGCGCGGCACCACCAGCGGACGCCAGGTCCTCGGCGTCGCCCAGGGGTACCTGGAGCCGCTGCAGCGCGCCGGCGTCGACACCGTCGTCCTCGGCTGCACCCACTACCCGCTGCTGTCCGGGGTGCTGGAGATCGTCCTCGGCCCGGACGTGACGCTGGTGTCCTCGGCCGACGAGACCGCCCGCACCCTGGTCCGGACCCTGCACGCGCACGACCTGCTGCGCGACGACACGACCCCGCCCGCGCCGCACCGCTTCCTCGCCACCGGCGACCCGGAACCCTTCGCCCGGCTCGGCCGCCGCTTCCTGGGCCCCGAGATCGGCTCGGTCGTGGGCCGCGCGGGCGCCGCGCTCCCGTCCGCCTGACCACCGGCCGCGACGGGCGGGTCCTCCGCGCCGTACCGGGAGCGGGGGGTAGCGTTCCCGCCGTGATCGGAACGCTCGTCCTGGTGATCACCGTGGCGCTCTCGGCCACCGCGCTGTTCGGTCTGGTCACGACGGCGCTGAACCGGCCCCCGAGCCGGGTGCACACCGTCGCCGTCGGGATCTGTGTGGCGCTCATCGTCGTGCAGGCGGCGATCGCGGCGTACCGGGTCCTGCTCGGCGGGGTCACCCTGCCCGAGCAGTCGACCTTCCTCATCTACCTGGCCGTCGCGGTCTGCGTCCCGGTGATCGCGCTGCAGTTCGCCACCGCCGAGCCGAGCCGCTGGGGCGGCGCCGTGATCGCCGTCGGCGTGATCGGGACGCTCGTCGCCGTGCTGCGCCTGCAGGGCCTGTGGATCCCGGGGGTGCCCGGTGCCTGAGCCCCGCGCCACCGCCACCGGCCCCGGCCGCATCCTCATCGCCGTCTACGGCATCTTCGCGCTCTCGGCCTCGGCGCGGGCCGGCGTGCAGATCGCCGAACGCTTCGGCGAGGCGCCGCTCGCGTACTCGCTGTCCGCGCTCGCCGGCTTCGTCTACATCCTGGCCACCGTCGGTCTGGCGGGCACCGGCCCCGGCTTCCGCCGCCTCGCCTGGTCCGCCGTGGTCTTCGAGCTCGTCGGCGTGCTCGCGGTCGGCGCGTTCACCACGTTCGTCCCCGCCGACTTCCCCCGCGAGACGGTCTGGTCGCACTTCGGCGCGGGCTACGGCTTCGTCCCGCTGGTGCTGCCGTTCATCGGGCTCTGGTGGCTGCGGCGTACCTCACGAACGGGTTAGGGTCGCGCATGCGGCTGATCGTTCTCGGGTGCTCAGGCAGCGGCCCCGGACCCGAGTCCCCGGCATCGGGCTACCTCGTCGAGGCCGGGGCGACCCGCCTCACGCTCGACCTCGGCAACGGCACCCTCGGCGCCCTGCAACGGCACGCCGACCCGTTCTCCCTCGACGCCGCGGTGTTCAGCCACCTGCACCCCGACCACTGCTCGGACTTCCCGTCGCTGGTGGTGCACCGTCGCTACCACCCCCGGCCCCCGTTCGACGCGACCGCGCGCAAGCTGGCCGTGCACGCCCCGGCCGGTGCGCACACCCGCTTCGCCCGCGCCGACGCCGTCACCGAGGAGGACTACGCCCGCACCGACCTCACCGACGTCTTCTCCTTCCACGACCTCGTGGTGGGGGAGCCGTTCACCGTCGGCACCGGCGAGGACGCCGTCACCGTCACCGCGTACGAGGTTGTGCACGTCTGCCCCGCCTACGCGCTGCGGCTCGAGCACCGCGGCCGGGTCCTGACCTACTCCGGGGACACCGCCGCCTGCCCCGGGCTCGTCGAGGCCGCCCGCGACGCCGACCTGCTGCTCTGCGAGGCCAGCTGGCCGCACGCCGAGGCCGGACCGCCCGGGGTGCACCTGTCCGGACGGGAGGCGGGCGAGCACGCCGCGGCCGCCGGGGCCCGGCGCCTGGTCGTCACCCACGTCCCGGCCTGGTTCGACCGCGAGTCCCTCGGCGCCGAGGCCAAGGCGGCCTTCGGCGGGACCGTCGAGCTCGCCCGGCCCGACGCGGTGTTCGAGGTCTGAACCGGCTTCCTACGATGGCCGGGTGACACGAACAGAGGGCAGGGCCGACGGCCGGACCGACGACGAGATGCGGCCGGTGACCATCACCCGGGGCTTCCAGAAGCACCCCGCGGGATCGGTGCTGGTGGAGTTCGGTGACACGAAGGTGCTGTGCGCCGCCAGCGTCACCGACGGGGTACCGCGCTGGCGGAAGGGATCCGGCCTCGGCTGGGTCACCGCCGAGTACGCGATGCTGCCCTCGGCCACCGACACCCGCTCGTCGCGGGAGTCGGTGAAGGGGAGGATCGGCGGCCGCACCCACGAGATCTCCCGGCTGATCGGCCGGTCCCTGCGCGCCTGCATCGACCTGCGCGCGCTCGGCGAGAACACGATCGCGATCGACTGCGACGTCCTGCAGGCCGACGGCGGCACCCGCACCGCGGCCATCACCGGCGCCTACGTCGCCCTGTGCGACGCCGTCACCTGGCTCGGCGAGCAGGGCAAGCTGTCCGACCCCAAGCCGATCTCCTGCCAGGTCGCCGCGGTGTCGGTCGGCGTCGTCGACGGCCGCGTCCGGCTCGACCTTCCCTACGAGGAGGACTCGCGGGCCGAGGTCGACACGAACGTCGTCGCCACCGAGACCGGCACCCTCATCGAGGTCCAGGGCACCGGCGAGGGCGCCACGTTCTCCCGCTCGACCCTCGACGCCATGCTCGACTCCGCGCTCGCCGGGATCGCCGAGCTGGCCCGCCTGCAGGTCGAGGTGCTCGCCGCACCGCACCCGAAGATCGCCGCGCAGGCCGCCGCCGACGCCCCGGACACCGCGGGGGAGGGCGAGGCGTGAAGATCCTGCTCGCCACCCGCAACGCCAAGAAGCTCGTCGAGCTGCGCCGGATCACCGAGGCCGCCGGGCTCTCCGGGGTGGAGATCGTCGGGCTCGCCGACGTCCCCGAGTTCCCGGAGGCCCCCGAGACCGGAGCGACCTTCGCCGCGAACGCGCTCGCCAAGGCCCGCGACGCCGCCGCCGCGACCGGGCTGCCCGCGATCGCCGACGACTCCGGCATCACCGTCGACGCCCTGAACGGCATGCCGGGCATCTTCTCCGCCCGCTGGTCCGGCCGGCACGGCGACGACGAGGCCAACCTGCAGCTGCTGCTCGGGCAGACCGCCGACGTCCCCGACGAGCGCCGCGGCGCCGCGTTCGTGTGCGCCGCCGCGCTCGTGACGCCCGACGCGGCCGCCGCCGGCCTCGACTCCGACCCCGCCTCCGGCGGCACCGACGGCACCGGCGGCCCCGACGCGGAGGCCTCCGTGCCCGGGCGCACCGTGGTGCACGGGACGTGGCGCGGCACCCTGCTGCGCGCCCCGCGGGGGGAGAACGGCTTCGGCTACGACCCGATCTTCGCCCCGGAGGGCGACGGCCGCTCCTCGGCCGAGCTCAGCGCCGAGGAGAAGGACGCCGCCTCGCACCGGGGGACCGCGCTGCGCGCGCTCGTCCCGCACCTGCAGGCGCTGCTCGCCGACGGCTGAGGACTACTCGGGGGCGGGCTCGGCCAGGACGCGCTGCGCGATGCGGAACGCCGAGTTCGCCGCCGGGACCCCGCAGTAGATCGCGGTCTGCAGGATGATCTCGACGATCTCGTCGCGGGTCAGGCCGTTGCGCCGGGCCGCCCGCACGTGCAGCTCGAACTCCTCCCAGTGCCCGTGCGCGACGAGCGCGGTCAGCGTCACCGCCGAGCGCATCCGGCGCTCCAGCCCGGGGCGGGTCCAGATCTCGTTCCAGGCGTAGCGGGTGATCAGCTTCTGGAAGTCCGCGGTCGTGTCGTCGACGCGGCCCAGCGCCGCGTCGACGTAGTCCGAGCCGAGGACCTCGCGGCGCACGGCCAGCCCGTCGGCGTCCAGTTCGGCGGGGTCGATACCCGAGTCGCTCATGGTCGGCAGCCTCTCACGGCCGGCCCCGGCGGCACCTGCGCCGGCCGCGCCCGGCGGCGCGCCCGGAGGTGCCCGGCCACGCGGTCGGCCGCGGCCGGCGGCGCACACGGGGGAGCCCGGTCACGTGCGACGACCGCGGCCGACGGCACCGGTGCGGGTCTCGGTACCGTGATCTCCGTGCGGTGGTGGCGGTTTCTGCTGGGCTGCCTCGGGCTGGTGCTCGCGGCCGCACTCGTCGTACTCGTGGCCCGGTCCCTGGGGCTGTCCGCCGTCCCCCGGTTCGGTGAGCTGCGCCGGGCCGTGGAGGCCGCCGGGATCTGGGGCCCGGTCGTGTTCGTGCTGCTCCAGGTCGCGCTGAACGTCCCGCCCTTCCCCCGGACGGTGTTCACCGTGTCCGCCGGGGTGCTGTTCGGCGCCGTCGGCGGTGCGGCGCTGACCCTGTTCGCGACCGCGCTGTCCGCGGTGGTGGCGTTCGCGCTCGTCCGGGCCACCGGCGGGCGGCTCGTCGCCCGCTACGCCGGCCACCCGCGTGCGGTGTGGGTGCGCCGCAGGCTCGACCACCACGGCGTGCTGGCGGTGACGTCGCTGCGGCTGATCCCGATGGTGCCGTTCGCGGTGCTCAACTACCTGTCCGGGCTGTCCCAGGTGCGGTTCTGGCCCTACCTGGTCGGCACCGTGATCGGGTCGGCGCCGAGCACCATCGCCGTCGTCGCGCTCGGCGACGCCGTGACCGGGCACGTACCGCCGGCCCTGCTGCTGGTCTCCGGGATCTGCGCGGTGCTCGGGCTCGGTGGGGTGCTGCTCGCCGCCCGGCGGCCGCTGCCGGACGAGGCCGACGGCGTCGCGCCCGGGGGCGCGGAGCCGGCCGGGACCGCGCCGCCCGCCGGGTGAGGCGGGCGACGCGACGCGTGCCGGCGGCGGGATTCGAACCCGCACTCGCGGCCACCTAAAGACCGTGCCTCTGCCGTTGGGCTACGCCGGCCGGCTCTTGCGGACACACCACGTCGTCGTTTGGGCGTGGCAGTTCGGGCACAGGATACGGAGGTTCTCCAGCCGGTTGTCGGTGTGGTCACCGTTGACGTGGTCCAGCTGCAGCGGCAACGGATGGTCCCGCCACCGGTCCAGCCCGCACAGCTCGCACCGGGCCTCCTTCAGCCCGGCGGCGACGAGGCGCTTGCGCAGGTGACCGGTGTTGCGCATCGGCGAGTTCCGGACGAGCACCTCGGACAACGGGCGTGGGGCCCGGGTCGCCGTCGATCGTCCGCGTGACCACGCCTGGCCGCGGAAGTGGGTGGTGTCGAGTCCCAGACGCCGGATGTGCCCGACGACCAGCCGGTGCATCCCGCCGCTGGGGGCGTAGCCGAGACGGCGCAGGACGGCCGACACCGTCTCCGCATCGCGTACGGCCGCGGCCAGGTCGTCGTCGGTCCAGTGGTGGCGTCGGCGGCCCTCCACCGGGCCCGGCAGGTGGCTCGCGTCGGCGCCCACCCGTGCGATGTGGGCGCGCAGCCAGTCGTAGCGACCCGGGCGCAGCCCGAGGGCTCGGCACACCTCGGCCAGGGTCCGCGCCGCCGCCACCGCCGCGACCAGCTCCTCGTCGGTCCACCGGCGGGCGCGGGGCACGTCCGCTCACCCCGCGCCCGCCGGCCGGACGGGCATCAGACCTTCCAGTCCCGGCGCAGCTTCGCCACGTGCCCGGTCGCCTTCACGTTGTACTGCGCGTCGACGATCGTGCCGTCCTCGCCGACCAGGAAGGTGGACCGGATGACCCCGGTGACCGTCTTGCCGTAGAGCTTCTTCTCGCCGAAGGCACCCCAGGCGGTGAGGACCCCGCGGTCCGGGTCGGACAGCAGCGGAAAGGTCAGCTTCTCGTTGTCGCGGAAGGTCGCGAGCTTGGCGGGCTTGTCGGGGGAGATGCCCAGCACGTCGATGCCCGCACCGTTCAGCTCGGCGAGGTTGTCGCGGAAGTCGCAGGCCTCCTTCGTGCAGCCCGGGGTGCTCGCCGCCGGGTAGAAGTAGACGACGACCTTGCGGCCGCGGTAGTCCGCCAGGGAGACGGCCGTGCCGTCGGCGTCGTCGAGGGTGAAGTCGGGGGCGGTGTCGCCCGCCTGCAGCCGTGTGCTCATGACGATCAGCGTGCCACCCGCCGGGCGGGCCGCGGACCCGAGTGCGGTGCCTGTGGACGTACCGGCCGGTTGTGGACGGATGCGGCGCGGACGACCGCCGGGCCGACCCGATCGGCGGCGCGCCGGTGGCCGGGCGCGCGGACCGGGCCGTGCGGTGGCTACGGTGTGTGCCACGCCGCTCGCGGTGCCCGGACGTCGGTGTCGGGGCAGCGTCGGGCGCGAGCAGCAGGAGTCCCGGGCGCGGACGCGTACCGGCCGAACCGGAGGTGGACGTGGTGGCCCGCGACCCCGAGAACATCCAGCGCGAGATCGAGAAGACCCGGGACGCGCTGGCCGAGAGTCTGGACGCCCTGGCGGACCGGGCGAACCCGAAGAACCTCATCGAGGGCGGCAAGGAGCAGCTCGCGGAGCGGCTCGCCGACCCGAAGGTCAAGTACTCGCTGATCGCGGTCGGCGCGCTGGTCGGGCTGGCGATCGTCCGCTCGATCTTCCGCTAGACCGCCTGCACGTCACGCCCGGCCGGTGTGCGCACCGGCCGGGCGTTCGTGTGTCAGGACAGCGAGTCGCGCAGCTCCAGCGTCGCGGCGCGGTCGGCGCCCTCGGCCAGCGGGCGGCGGTAGCGGGCGACGAGCCGGGCCGCGCCGAACCCGGCGACGGCGACGAGGTCGTCGCCGCGCAGGTAGCCGAGCACCGTGCCCTTCACCGGGCCGTCGTCGAGACCCTCGCCGTGCAGCGGCAGCAGCGAGTCCGCGCGGTCCGGCCGCCCGACGAGCTGGATCTTCATGCCGAACTGGTCGGACCAGAAGAACGGCACCGCGGCGGGCGGCGGGGTCGTGCCGGTGATGTCCGCGGCGACCGCGGCGGCCTGATCGCTCGCCGAGGTCCAGTGCTCCAGCCGGGTGCGCTCGCCGGTGTCCGGGTCGGTCCAGGCGGCGGCGTCGCCCGCCGCCCACACCCCGGGCAGCCCGTCGACCCGGCCACGGTGGTCGCAGGGGATGCCGTCGGCGACGTCGACGCCGGTGGCCTCCAGCCAGCCCAGGTTGAGCATCCCGCCGACGCCGACGACGATCTCGTCGGCCGTCACCGTCGACCCGTCGGAGAGCGTGGCGCCCGCGTCCGTCAGCTCCGCCACCGACACCCCGGTGCGCAGGTCGACCCCGGCGTCGCTCATCAGCCGGGCCACCACCGCGCCGGCCTGCTCGCCCAGCAGCCGCGCCATCGGCACGGTGCCGGTCTCGACCACGGTGACCGTGACACCCCGGTCCCGCGCGGTGCTCGCGACCTCGGCCCCGATGAACCCGGCACCCACCACGAGCAGCGACGACGCCGAGGCCAGCGCGTCGCGCAGCTGCTCGGACTCGTCGACGGCGCGCAGCAGGTGCGCGGAGTCGGGCTGGTCGTCGAGCACCCGGGAGGTGACCCCCACGGCGAGGACGACGGCGTCGGCGTGCAGCACGGTGCCGTCGTCGAGCTCGACCTCGGAGCCGTCGGCCGGGTCCCCGGCGGGCCGCAGGGCGACCGCGGAGCGGCCGAGGTGGGTGCGCACGCCGAGCTCGTCGAGGTCCTCGGCGGTGCACAGGTCGACCTTGTTGCGCTCCCACTCACCGGCCAGGAACTGCTTGGACAGCGGCGGGCGGTCGTAGGGGAGGTGCTCCTCCGCGCCCACCAGGCTGATCCGGCCCTCGTAACCGTCCCGGCGCAGGTTCTCCACCGTGCGCAGCCCGGCCAGTCCTGCGCCGACCACCAGCACGTGTTCCGGCACGCTCATCTCCTACCTCCCCGCTCCGGGCCCGGTCGGTGCGCCGGTCCCGCCCCGATCCTCGCGGACGGGGCACGGCGCCGCCGCGCGGCCCGGGCGTCAGAAGGTGCGGTCCTCCGGGTCGAGCCGGTTGCGCAGCCGCGACAGGGTCTGCGCGAGCAGCCGGGAGACGTGCATCTGGGAGATGCCGACCTCCTGGGCGATCTGGGTCTGGGTGCGGTTGCCGAAGAACCGCAGCATCACGATGGTCCGCTCGCGGGGCGCCAGCTCGGCGAGCAGCGGGCGCAGCGACTCGCGGTAGTCGACCCGGTCGAGCTCGGCGTCGGCGTCACCGACCAGCTCGCCGACGGTGGCGCTGCCGTCCTCCGACGACAGCATCTCGTCGAGCGAGGAGCTGCGGTAGGCCTCGGCGGCCTCCAGTCCCTCCAGGACCTCGCCGACGGGCAGGTCGAGGTACTCGGCGAGCTCCGAGGGGCGGGGCGCGCGGCCGAGGGTCTGGGACAGCTCGGACACCGCGCCGTTGATCGACACGTGCATGTCCTTGAGCCGTCGCGGCACCCGCATCGACCAGCTCTGGTCCCGGAAGTGCCGGCGCACCTCACCGGAGATCGTGGGCACGGCGAAGGAGAAGAACTCGCCGCCCTTCTCCGGGTCGAACCGGTCGATGGCGTTGATCAGCCCGACCGTCGCGACCTGCACGAGGTCGTCGAGGGGCTCGCCGCGGTGGTTGAACCGGCGGGCGATGTGCTGGGCGACGGGCAGGTAGCCGGTGACGAGCTGCTCGCGCAGCCGGTCCCGGCGGGGGTCGCCGTCGTCGAGACCCGCGTACTGCTCGAGCAGCGGGGTGAGGTGGGCGTACTGAGGGTCCGACGTCACGTCACAGCCCGTGACCCGCGAGCTTGTGCAGGCGGATGGTGAGGGCCGGGCGCCCGCCGTCCTCCTCACCGGACTCGACGGCGACGTGGTCGGCCAGGGTCTGCAGGACCCGCCAGCCGAAGGAGTCGGTGGGCAGCTGCGCACCGGTGCCGGTCTCGACCCGGGCGGCGACCTCGATCCGCTCGTCGGAGACGGCGAAGGTGCACCGCAGCGGCGAGCCGGGGGCGGCCATCGCGACCAGCGTCGCGCACGCCTCGTCGACGGCCATCCGCAGATCGGAGACCGCGTCCAGGTCGAAGTCCGCGCGTGCGGCGAGGTCGGAGGCCACCGCACGGACCGTGGGGATCAGCGCGGGCCGCGCCGCGACCCTGATCTCGACGGTGTTGTCGGTGCCGGCGCCGTGCGCCGTGCCTGCCACGTCCTCCTGGGCCACGCTGACGAGTCCTTTCGTGCGACGGGGGTGTCGGGCCGGATCATGTCGCCTCCGGCGGGGGTGTGCAGGACCGGGTGCCCGCTCAGGCGCCGGGAATGCCCTCCTGGTCGGGCAGGACGGTGAACAGCTGGGCGGAGCCGGTGACCTCGAGCGGCCGGAGCACGGCCCGGTTGGTGGCGACGACGAACAGCCGCCGTCCGTCCCGGGCGGCCCGCCGGGCGGTGTGGATGAGCACGCCGAGGCCGCTGGAGGCGAGGAACGTGACGCCCTCCAGGTCCACGGCGAGGTCGCGGCCGTCGCCGTCGGGGGCGAGGTCCAGCAGCTCGTCGAGGGCGGTCTCGAGACGCGGTGCGGTCAGGGTGTCGACCTCGCCGCGCACGGTGAGCACGGTCAGGCCGCTGCGCGGTGAGGAGAAGCCGACGCCGAGGTGGGCGGAGTCGGTGCCGTCCAGCTCGGCGTCCCCGTCCCCCCGGGACGGTTGCGCCGGCGCGGATCCGGGCAGGGTGATCACCTCCGTGTCGGGCGCCGGGCGGCGCGGAAGCGTTGCGGAGCGCCGCCGTGCTCTCGACGGGCAGGTGTCTTCTCGCGCCGCACGACGCACCGGGGTCGCGGCGGGGCCGTCCTGGCCCGCGCCGGGTCCGGTCCACCCACGACAGGAGACCGGGCCCGACGATACCGGCCGGGCTCGGCGGGCCCGGCACGGCGCCTGCCCTTAGGCTCGCCCGGGTGACGCGGTACTCCGATCTCGGCCCCGACGCCCCGGCCGGTCCCCCCGGCGACGCGGTGGACCGGGCCGTCGACCAGGCGGTCGCGACCTCGGTGGAGTCCTTCGGGGAGCAGCCGAGCACCCCGGCCATGCCGCACGTGCGCGGCGGGGCACAGGTGGCCGTCCTGATGATCGACATCTCCGAGCGGCGGATCGTCTACGCCAACACCACCGCGCTGGAGCTGGCCGGTGACCGCCCGGTGCGGCTGCCCATCGGGGTCCGCGAGTGGAGCGAGGCCGCGCGGCTGACCGACCTGGACGGCCGTCCGTACACCGGCGAGGGGTCCCCGCTGGCCCGGATCGCCTCCGGCGAGGCGGTGTCCGGCGAGCCGGTCGCGCTGCACGGGCCGGGGCTGATGCCCGACCGCGACGGCGTCCCGGTCCCGGGGGAGGGGGCCACGGCGTCCAGCACCCTGGTCTGGGTGACCGGGTTCGCGCTGGCGGACCCGGGTGCCCAGGGCCAGGGCACGTTCGCGCAGGCCTCGGCCACCGGGCCCGGCCGGGCGCTGGCCGTGCTGCTGCCGCTGTCGGACTCCGAGGTCGGCCAGGGCGAGGACCGCGACCGGATGGGGTTCCTGCGCGACCGTGCGGTGCTCGCCACCGAGATGTCGTTCACCATCTCCGACCCGCAGCGTGAGGACGACCCGCTGGCCTGGGTGAACCCGTCGTTCGAACGGCTGACCGGATACCCCCTCGACGAGGTCGTCGGGCGCAACTGCCGGTTCCTGCAGGGCCCCAACACCGACCGGTCCGCGGTCCGCCGGGTGCGCGAGGCGCTGCGGGAACGGCGGGCGATCACCGAGGTGCTGCTCAACTACCGGCGCGACGGCACCGCGTTCTGGAACCAGGTGTCCATCTCGCCGGTGCACGACGGCGACGGCGAGCTGGTCAACTTCGTCGGCGTGCAGAGCGACGTCACCGAGCGGGTCGTCGTCGAGCAGGAGCGGCGGGCGGCGCTCGCCGACGCCGAGGCGGCGCGGGCCCAGCTGCGGCTGCTGGCCGAGGCGACCACCCAGATGACGACGGCGCTCGACGTGGCCGACGCCTGCCGCCGCTTCTCCCGGATCGTGGTGCCGGAGCTGGCCGACCTGTGCACGGTGGACCTGCTCGACACCCCCGACGGGGCGACCCGCGAACGGATGGCCGTCGCCGCCCGCGACGCCGACGACGAGGCGCTGCTGTCGCGGTCCGGTCCACTGGGGGCCGTGCGGATCGAGCAGCAGGCCGAGACCGCGGTGCGGACCGGCAAGCCGTACCTGGTGCAGGAGCTGCCCGACGACGGCCGCGAGGTCTACCCCGACGACCCGGAGGCGGCCGAGGCCTACGAGCGGCTGCGGATCCGCTCGGCGATGGTCGTCCCGCTGCTCGGCCGCGGCCGGGTGCTCGGCCTGGTGACGCTGTCCACCCAGTTCCCCTACGGCCGTCGCTGGACCCAGCGCGACGTGCACCTGGCCTCGGACCTGGCGGGCCGCGCCGGGCTGGCCGTCGACAACGCCCGGCTCTACGAGGTGGAGCGGGCCGCGGCGGCGACCCTGCAGCACAGCCTGCTCCCGGCGCTGCCGCAGGTCCCGGGGATGCGGGTCGCGGCCCGCTACCTGGTCGGCGCGGACGGCAACCAGGTGGGCGGGGACTGGTACGACGTGCTGCCGATGCCGGACGGCTCGGTCGGCGCCGCGGTGGGCGACGTCGTGGGGCACGACCTGTCGGCGGCGGCCGCGATGGGGCAGCTGCGCGGTGTGCTGCGCTCCTACGCCTGGGGCGGGGACGCGCCCGGTCCGGTGCTCGACCGCTGCGACCAGCTGGTGCAGGGCCTGGACATCGCCGCGATGGCGACCGCGGTCTACGCCCGGTTCGGGCCGGCGGGCCCCGACGGCGGACGCGAGCTGACCTACGCCAACGCCGGGCACCCGCCGCCGTTGCTGCGCGACCCGCAGGGCCGGCTGCACCGACTCGACGCGCACCACTCGCCGATGCTCGGCGCGGTCCCGGAGTTCGGGCGGGCCGCCGGGGCGCACCGCGGTGGCGCCACGGTCCCGTGTGCCGCCGGGTCGCTGCTCGTGTTCTACACCGACGGGCTGACCGACATCGTCGGTGAGGACGCCGACGCCCGCACCGAGCTCATCGAGCGCACGCTGGAGGAGCTGCCGTCCGACGCCGACCCGGAGCGGGTGGTGGAGCGGGTGCTCGAGGTGTGTCTGCCGGACCGGCTCGACGACGACATCGCCCTGCTCGCGATCCGGCTGGACCACCCGGCCTGACGGTCCGGTCGACCGGCTGCGCCGACCGCCCCGATCGGCCGCACCGGCCGACCCGATCGGCGGCCGGTCTCCCGTGTCGGCGGCCCCGGCCGGCGGAGTCGACCGCTCCGGCCGCGTCGGGCGTCCGGGTTCGACCGTCCGGGGCGGCCGCTCACCGGCGGTGCCCCGCCCGGCGGCGGGCCTGCGCCGTTCGACCGCCCGGCCCATCCGCGCTACCGGTGGGCGGGCCGAGGTCACGGCGTTGTTGCGGTCGGCGCCGTCCGTGGGTTCCGGACAGGGGGTCGTCTCCCGCTCGTGGACCGGGTGACCCCACTCGTCCGTCCGGGTGGGTAATCGGCGCCCGAATCGGGGATCCGGGCGTTGTACTCGAGGGACGACGACGTGTGGGATCGACGGGGGCGAGCGTGAGGCAGGGGACGACGCGACCGCGGAGGCTGGTCGCGGTGGCACTGACCGCGGCGGAGTCCGCCCGTGCGGGGGGCCCGCTCGCGGCGCTCTCCGGTGAGGCGGGGGAGACCGACCTGCTGGTCGTGCGGGACGACCCGGCCCCCACCCGGCGCCCGCTGACACCGGCCGAGGCGCGGGAGCTGCTGGCGGCCGAGGACGACACCGAGGACGTGCCGGTCGAGGCGCTGCCGGTCGAGCGGGTGCGGGTGCACCGGCTCGGGCTGCGCTGGGCGGTGCAGGACGGCGACGAGGCGGACCTCGTCGCGGCGCTCTCGGAGCTGGTCGGGTTCGACCCCGACGACGACACCTGGTGCGTGGCCCCGGCCGCCGCCGGGCCGGTGGACGACCCGGAGATCGAGGTGGTCCGCCGCGCGGTGCGCCGCGTCGCCCGGGTCTACGGCCTGCCGGTGCTGCCCTACCGGCCCGCCGGGCCCCTCGCGGAGGACGTCCCGGAGCCGGAGGCGCTGCCCTCGGCGGTGTGACGCCGGCCGAGCCGCCGAGCGGTCGGAACGGCCCGCGCAGCAGAACGGCCCGCCCGGATCCCGGGCGGGCCGTGCCGGATCGGAGATCCGTCGTACGTGGTCCGTCAGACGACGGCGGCGAGGCCGGGGCCCTGCTCGGCGACGATGCGCTCGGCGTCGCGACGCTCGATGATGGCGCGGCGCTCGGACTCGCCCAGCCCGCCCCACACGCCGAACGGCTCACGGCTGGCCAGCGCGAAGCGACGGCACTCCTGCAGCACGGGACATCCTCGGCAGACCTGCTTCGCGCGCTCGGTGCGACGCGACCGGGAGGGGTTGCGCTCCCCGTCGGGGTGGAAGAACACGGCGCTGTCCATGCCGCGGCACGCACCCAGTCGCTGCCACTGCCACACGTCGTCCATCGGGCCGGGAAGCCGGGAAACGTCGCTCACGTGCTCACCTCGTCGCTCGGGGCCCGGGAGGACCGGGTTGGCTCCTCACCCCGGTTCCCGAGGGGGTTCGAGATCAAACCTGCGCGATGTCGGGATCGGTGCTAGCGACGGGCCGTGCGAGGTGTCCGGGGCCGGCCGCCCGGTCGGACGGACCGGGCATCGCCCCTGTTCACGACACCGCCACGCACCTACGCGCCGCGAGCGGCGCCGGGCCGTCGGGTGGATCCGGGCACGCCGAGATGTGACTCAGGTCACTTTCTCAGGAGTCGAGTGCGGCCTGCACGTCGTCGTGGATGTCGAACAGATGGTGCAGCCCGGCGATGCCGATCGGGCGCAGGACACGCCGCTCGGTGCACGCCAGACGCAGCTCGACCCCGGCCCGGTGTGCCTGCTCCCGCAGCTCGATCAGCGCCGCCAGCCCGGAGGTGCCGAGGAAACGGACCCCGTCGAGGTCCAGCACGACCAGCGAGGCCGCCGAGATCTGCTCGGCCACCGCGTGCCGCAGCTCCGGCGCGGTCAGCATGTCCAGCTCACCGGTCACCGCGACGACGACCGTCCCGTCCGCGGGCCGGGAGGTCTCCAGCCGCAGCCCGTCGCAGGTGTCGGTGACATCGGGAGACGTCCCGCCCGAGCCGTCGGTGGTGCCGGCGGCGGGCGGACGGGGGTCGGTCATTGGGTCGACGGTAGGCACCGCGGCACGGCGTCGCCACTCGGAGCCCGCTCAGCGCAGGCGATGTGTCCCGTCGGGCATCCGCACGGTGAGGCCCCTGCGGGCCAGCAGCTCCAGCAGCGGCACGACGACGCGGCGGCTGCTGCCGAGCACCTCCCGGGCGGCGGAGACGGTGAACGCGCCGTCGAGCCCGCCGAGCACGGCGACCGCCCGCTCCGGCGCGTCGGGGCCGAGCACGACCTCCGGGGCCACCCGCAGCAGCTCCCCGGCCCGGTCGAGCACCGCCAGCTCCCGCGGCCCGAGCCCCAGCTCCGCGAGCCGGGCCGCCCCCGGCGCGGCGAACGGGGCCCCGTCGAGGTCGGCGCGCACGCGGGCCGCGGCGTCGCGCAGCGCGGCGGGCGGGCCGGCGTCCGCGGCGGCCCGCACCCGCCCGTCGCGCAGGACGAGACCGGCCCCGCCGACGGCGGACAGCACGGCCTCCACCAGTGCGACGTCCGGCAGCCCCGCGGCGCGCCGGGCCGCGGCGAGCGGCAGCCCGGGGTCGAGGGGGTCCTCGGCGTCGTGCGCGGCGACGGCGACGGCCAGTGCGGCGGCCGACGACGCGGCGGCGGCCGGGTGCAGCAGCCGGCCCGCCGCGCCGGGGACCCGGGCCGCGAGCGCGGCCACCTCGCCGGCGGGCACGCCCCAGCGCACCAGGTCGTCGGCCCGGACGGTGCCGCGCCGGGCGAGCTCGGCGTCGGCGTCGGGGACGGCCCCGGCCCCGGCGAGCTCGTCGGCCCGGCGCCGGGCCGCGCCGCGCCTGCGCAACGGCGGCGGTGCCGGGTCCAACACCGTCACCCCGGCCACGATCCGTCCGGCACCCGGGTCACGCAGCACCGCCCGGTCCCCGATCCGCAGCGGCAGTGGCCGTGCCGGGGTCAGCCGCACGACCGGCTCGCCGCCCGCCGGTCCGGGACCGAGCGGGCGGACCCGCACCGGCACGGCCGCCGAGCCGACGTGCAGGGTCAGCCCGACCGGCGACGACGGCAGCGGCACCGGCCCGCCGACCCCGTGCAGCCGGACGTCGGCCTCCCCGGTCACCGGCCACGCCCCCGGGCCGAGCAGCGCGTCGCCGCGGTCGACCCGGTCGCGGGGGACGCCCCGCAGGTTCAGCGCGACCCGCGCGACCGCGGCGGCGGCGTCGACCGGCTCGCCGAGCTCCTGCACCCCGCGCACGGTCACCGGTGCCCGGCCGGCGGCGCCGTCGAGCTCCAGGGTGTCGCCGGGGCGCACGGTGCCGCTGCGCAGCGTGCCGGTGACGACCGTCCCGGCCCCGCGGACGGTGAACGCCCGGTCCACCCACAGCCGCACCGGCCCGTCCGGGTCGGGTGCGGGCAGCCGGGCGGTGAGCGCGGCCAGCGCGCCGCGCAGCGCGTCGAGACCGGTGCCGGTGCGGGCCGAGACGGCGACCGAGGGCCAGCCGCCGAGGCCGCGGGCGGAGAGCGCGGCGCGGGCGTCGTCGAGGGCCAGCTCGGGGTCGAGCAGGTCGGAGCGGGTGACCACGAGCAGTCCGTCGGTGACGCCTGCGGCCGCGAGCGCGTCGGCGTGCTCCCCGGACTGGGGCATCCAGCCCTCGTCCGCGGCGACGACGAACAGCGCCGCCGGGACCGGGCCGGCCCCGGCGAGCATCGTGGCGACGAAGCGTTCGTGCCCGGGGACGTCGACGAACGCGACCGTGCCCGCCCCCGGCACCTCGGTCCACGCGAAGCCCAGGTCGATGGTCATCCCGCGGCGGCGCTCCTCGGCGTACCGGTCGGGCTCCATCCCGGTCAGCGCCCGGACCAGCGTGGACTTGCCGTGGTCGACGTGGCCGGCGGTGCAGAGCACGTGCACGGCTCAGTCCTCCGGACGCACGGGCACCGCGCGCACGGCCCCGGCCAGCGTCGCGTCCGCCGACGGCGGCAGCGCCCGCAGGTCGAGCAGGCAGCGCCCGTCGGCGACCCGGCCCAGCACCGGCGGGTCACCGGCGCGCAGCGCGGCCGCGTACCGCCCGGGCAGCGCGACCGCGGCGCTGGGCAGCTCCACCCCGGGTGCGCCGCCCCCGCCGACCCCGGCGACGGTGTCCGTCGCGGTCGCGTCGATCCCGTCGGCGGCCAGGGCCGCTGCGAGCGCGTCGGCCCGCGCCCGCAGCGCGGCCGGGTCGGCGTCGAGGAACTCCCGGACGGGAGTCGGCGGACCGGCCACCGACGCCTCCAGTGCCGCGAGGGTCAGCTTGTCGACGCGCATCGCCCGGGCCAGCGGGAAGCGCCGCACCCGCTCGACCAGGGCGGCGCCGCGGTCCCCGCCGCCGAGGAGCAGACCGGCCTGCGGTCCGCCGAGCAGCTTGTCCCCGGAGGCGGTGACGAGGTCGGCGCCGTCGGCGAGGGTGCCCGCGGCGTCGGGCTCGTCGGGCAGCAGCGGGTGCGGGGTCAGCAGCCCGGACCCGATGTCGACGACGACCGGTGGTCCCAGCCCGGCCAGCTCCCGGACCCCGACGGCCGAGACGAACCCCGTCACCACGAAGTTCGACGGGTGCACCACCAGCAGGAACGCGGTGTCCGGGCCGATCGCGCCGGCGTAGTCGCGCAGGTGGGTGCGGTTGGTGGTGCCGACCGGGCGGAGCCGGGCCCCGGTGGACTCGATCAGCTCGGGGATGCGGAAGCCGTCGCCGATCTCGACGAGCTGGCCCCGGGAGACCACGACCTCGCGACCGGTGCCGGCGAGGGCGGCGCAGACCAGCGCGAGGGCGGCGGCGCCGTTGTTCGCGACCCAGGCCGCCCCCGCACCCGGGACGGCGTCGCGCAGCGCGGCCAGCGCGTCCGTGCCGCGCGGCCCGCGCCGCCCGGTGGCCAGGTCCAGCTCGACGTCGCAGGTGCCCGCGGCCACCCCCAGCGCGTCGACGGCGGCGGCCGAGAGCGGCGCCCGGCCCAGGTTGGTGTGCAGCAGGACACCGCTCGCGTTGAGGACCGCCCGGATCCCGGTCGCGGCGGCGGGCAGCGCCGCCCCGGCGACGGCGGCGACCTCCTCGGGCGCGATCCGGCCCGCCCGCGCGTCCTGCTGCGCCGCGACGACGGCGCGCTTGACCCGCGGCCGGCCCAACCGTGCGGCGGCCCCGGCCAGCGCCGGGTCGGCCAGGACGACGTCGGTCCGGGGGACGCGCCGGCGCGGGTCGGGCTCGGCGGGGGTCACCGGCGCACCGTAACCCCCGTCACACCGTGCTGTCCCGTGCTCCGCGCCGTCGCGCTCCGGGGCGGGGTCAGGACGTCCGCTGCCCGCTGCCCTCGGTGCCGGCGGCGGTGCCGGTCGCCGGGGCCGCATCGGCCGGCGGCTCCGGCTCCGGCTCCCGCTGCTCGGGCAGCACCACCGCCGGGAGGTCGACGGCCTCCTCGTCGTGGTCCTCGACCGTGGCGGGGTCGGCGACGGGTGCCCCGTCGGCCCCGGGGGCTTCCCCGGTCCGCAGGGCGTGCGCCGGGCCGCCCACCGGGCGCCGGACACGCTCGCCCTGGTCGGCGCCGCGCGCGGCGCGGGCGGGCGCGTCGAGCCTGCCGAGCTCGGACCCCAGCATCCCGTGCAGCCGGGCGATCTCCTCGCGCACCGACGAGCGCAACGCGGACACGTGGGCGTGCATCGACGCCGCGGTGTCCGCGACGAGCTCGCTGTCGCGCCGCGCGGCCACCCCGGCCGCACGCAGCCGGTCGACCTCCGCGCGGGCGTCGTCGACGATCCGGGCGGCCTCGTCGCGGGCTGCGTCCATTAGCTGCGCGGCCTCGGTCTCGGCGGTGCGTCGCCGCATCGCGGCCTCGTGCTCGGCCATCCGCAGCACCTTGTCCGCGCGCATGCCGAAGGTCTCCGCGGGCCGGGACCGGGCGTCCTCCAGGGCGGCGGCGAGTGCCTCGGCCCGGCGCTCGGCGGCGTCGCGGGCGTACTCGGCCGCGGCGAGGCGGCCCACCAGGTCCTCGACGGTGTGCTCGACGCTGCGGGCGCCGTCGCCGCCGCGCGGGGCGCGCTGCGGCAGTCCGGCGGCCGTCGTCGGAGGGAGCACGGCCTCGGGAACGGGTCCGGCCGGGGGGACCGCGTCCCCGGAGCGGGTCGTCTCGTCGTCGCGTACGTCCTCGGCCGTCACCTCGGCGCCGGTATCCGTGACACCGTCGGTCACCTCGTCGTACCCCCCGTGCAGCTGCTCACGGTGCGTCAGTCTCCGTGTCCCCGGCGCAGCCCGACAGCCCCCGTTCGGCGGACGGCGGCAGCCCGGCGGTCGACGGTGTGTGACGCGGGCGATCACGGAGCGACGCTGCCAGGATGGGGACATGTCCGACACCGGTGTCGCCCGTCGTCTCACCGAGTTCAGCCACGGCGCGGGCTGCGGCTGCAAGCTCGGACCGGCCCAGCTGGGGGAGGTCCTCGCGGCGGTCACGCCCCCGTCCCACCCGGACCTGCTGGTCGGCACCGACACCGGCGACGACGCCGCGGTCTGGCGGCTGTCCGCGGACCGTGCGCTGGTCGCGACCACCGACTTCTTCACCCCGATCGTCGACGACCCGGGGACCTGGGGCGCGATCGCCGCCACCAACGCCGTCTCCGACGTCTACGCCATGGGCGGCACCCCGCTGTTCGCGCTGAACCTGGTCTGCTGGCCGTCCGAGCAGCTCGGGCCGGACGTGCTGGCCGCGGTCCTGGAGGGCGGCGCCGGGGTGGGGCGGCGGTGCGGGTTCGCCGTCGTCGGCGGGCACACGATCGACGACCCGGAGCCGAAGTACGGCCTCGCCGTGGTGGGAGAGGTCCACCCGGACCGGGTCCTGACCAACGCCGGGCTCCGGCCGGGCGACGAGCTGGTGCTGACCAAGCCGCTCGGCATCGGCGTGACCACCACCGCGGTGAAGCGCGGGGTGCCCGCGGACGTCGACGCCGCCGTCGCCGTCATGACGACCCCGAACGCCGACGCCGCCGCGGCCGCCCGCGAGGCGGGCGCCACCGGCTGCACCGACGTCACCGGCTACGGCCTGCTCGGGCACCTCACGAAGATGACCGTCGCCTCGGGGGTGGACGCCCACGTCGACGTCGCCGCGGTGCCGCTGCTCGGCGGGGTGCGGGAGCTGGTCGCCGACGGCGTCGTCCCCGGCGGCACGCTGCGCAACCGTGCCTGGATCGACGACCGGGTCGTCGCGGGCTCCGCGGGCGAGGAGGACCTGCTGGTCCTGTCCGACGCCCAGACCTCCGGCGGGCTGCTGTTCGGCGCCGCCCCCGGCCGCGGCGACGCCGCCGTCGCGTGGCTGCGCGGGCGCGGGCACGACGCGGCCCGGATCGGCACCGTGACCGAGGGGACCGGGCTGGTCCGGCTCTGAGCCCGATCTAGGGTCGGGGGCGTGCAGCCCGTCGACCGTTCCTGTGCCCGTACCCGCGCCTGGGTCGACGAGGCGATGCGCCGCGTCCAGGCCGACGCGAACCGTTCCGCCGACACCCACCTGCACGTGCTGGAGCTGCCCGCCGAGTGGGGCGTGCAGGTCTACCTCAAGGACGAGTCTGTGCACCCCACCGGCAGCCTCAAGCACCGGCTGGCCCGGTCGCTGTTCCTCTACGCGCTCGCGTCGGGCTGGATCACCGAGGGCACCACGGTCGTCGAGGCCAGCTCCGGGTCGACGGCGGTCTCCGAGGCGTACTTCGCCCGGCTGCTCGGGGTGCCGTTCGTGGCGGTCATGCCGCGCTCGACCAGCCCGGAGAAGATCGCGCTGATCGAGCGGGAGGGCGGGCGCTGCCACTTCGTCGACCACGGCGGCGAGGTCTACGCCGAGGCCGAGCGGCTCGCCGCGGACACCGGCGGGCACTACCTCGACCAGTTCACCTACGCCGAGCGCGCGACCGACTGGCGCGGCAACAACAACATCGCCGAGTCGATCCTGGCCCAGCTGGCCGAGGAGCCGCACCCGGTGCCGGAGTGGATCGTCGTGGGGGCCGGGACCGGGGGCACCTCGGCCACGATCGGCCGCTACCTGCGCTACCGGCGGCTCGCGACCCGGCTGGCCGTCGTCGACCCGGAGGGGTCGGCGTTCCTGCCCGGCTGGACGGCGGGGGACCCGTCGTACGCGACCGGGGCGGCGTCGCGGATCGAGGGGATCGGGCGGCCCCGGATGGAGCCGAGCTTCGTCCCGTCGGTGATCGACCGGATGGTCCCGGTGCCCGACGCGGCCAGCGTCGCCGCCGCCCGGCACCTGCGCGACCGCACCGGCCGGTGGGCGGGCGGGTCGACCGGCACCAACCTGTGGGGCGTCTACCAGGTCGTCGCGGAGATGCTCCGCGCCGGACGCGCGGGCAGCGTCGTGACCCTGCTGTGCGACGGCGGCGAGCGCTACCGCCACAGCTACTACGACGACGCCTGGGTCGCCGCCCAGGGGATGGACTTGGCGCCCTACAGGGAGACCCTCGACCGGTTCGTCGCGACCGGGGTCTGGTCCCCGCCCGCGGACTGAGCCGGGCCGGGGATCATTCCCCGGCGAGCAGGGCGGCGGTCGCGAGCAGCCGCCGCTCCGAACCGGGCCGGCCCACGAGCTGCACGCAGCCGTGCTCCCCGGGCCGGTGCACCGGCGCGACCAGCGACGGCAGCCCGGCCAGGTTCCACGCGGCCACCCCGGTGGACCCGGCCCCGGACGCCCCGGGCGGGGCGGGCAGCAGACCGGCCTCGGCGCCGGCGTCGTCGAGCCAGGCGACCATCCGCTGCCGCCACGACGCGGGCGTCGCGGGACGCAGCCCGCCCAGACGCCGGACGCGGCGGCCGCGCCGGACCAGGCTGCGGGCGCTGCGCGGCAGCTCGGCGGGGTCGAGGCCCAGGTCCTCCACCCGGCGGGCGAGCCCGGCCTGACGGCGGCGGGCCGAGTGCACGACCAGCACGGCCCGGTACGGCGGGTCGGCCGCGACGAGGCCCAGTCCGGCGTCCTGCAGGATCCGGATCGCCGCGTGCACCGCGGACGCCGAGTCCGGCCCGGCGAGCCGGGTGCGGCCGGTGCGCAGCGACGCGGCCAGCGAGGAGACGGGCGCCGCGGCCGGCCCGGGGCCGGTACCGGCCGGGGTGGTGAGCCGCAGTACCGACGACGGCGCGGGCGGCCCGCCGGTGCCGCGGGAGAGCGCGTCGAGCACCGCGGTGAGGTCCTCCGCGCGCCCGGCGAGCAGGGTCGGCTCGGCCAGCCCGTACCAGCGTCGCTCGGCGGCGTCGGGCAGCGGGAGCACCCGGCGGCCCGGCTTGAGCGCGGCGATCCCGTGCGCGGCGGCGGCGCAGCGCAGGGTGCCGTCGCCGTCGACACCGATCCCGAGCGGGACGACGCCGGAGGCGACCACGGTCGCGGTGGCCCGGCCGCCCGGGGTGGCGTCGAGGCCCACCTCGTGCTCGGCGGTCCGCGCCCGCCCGGCGACGAGTGCGCCCGCGGCCCGCAGCCTGCGCACGATCTCGTCCCCGCGCCCGGCCACGGAGATGCCGTCCTCGACCACCACCGGGACGCCTGCCAGCGGCAGGGCGAACCGGTCGGTGCGCCGGTCGAGCGCCGCGGCGGCCGCGCGCAGCGGTCCGGGATCCACCACCAGCCCGGCGCCCACGGGCACCGTGTCGTCGGGGGTGGCGAGGAGCCGCTCGGCGACGGTGGCTGCGCTCAGCCGTCCCTCGCGTACCGCGGCCGCGAGCTCCGGCACACCGGACGGGCCGTTACCCGAGGTGGGGGACAGCTCGTCCAGGTGCAGGATGCTCATCGCGGTGGGGCTCGTCGTCCCGGTCGTCGGGGGTGGTGGTCGGCGGAGGCGGACGGGAATCGAACCCGCCTGGCCGAGATGCTCGGCCACGTCGGTGTTGAAGACCGCGGGGGCCACCAGGCACCCATACGCCTCCGGGTCGTCAGGCCGTGCGGAGCGCCTCCGGCACGCCGTCGGCCACGTCGAACAGGGACATCAGGTTGGTCGCCTCGAGTGCGCGGGTGACGGCGTGCGAGCCGCAGACCAGCCGCAGCCGGCTGCCGGCGTTCTCCGCCTTCTCCTTGCCCTCGACGAGGGCCGCCAGCCCGGCCGACCCGAGGAACGTGACCCGGGTCAGGTCCACCACCAGCAGGCTCGCGGAGCCGATCCGCTCGGCGAGTCGTTCGCTCAGCACGGGCGCGGTCATCGTGTCGATCTCGCCGTGCACGTGGACGACGACGGCGCCGTCACCGTGCTCGACCACCTCGAAGCGGACGACCTCGCCGACGTCGGGGCCCTGGTCTCCCCCCACCCCGGTGGGCGTCTCACTGCTCATGTGTCGTGCTCCCTCGCGAGTCGTCGCCGTCGGCGCCGTCGACGTGCTCGTGGTCCGTTCCCGGACGCGCCATCGACTTCACCGTGAGTGACAACCGGCCGCCGTTGCTTGACGTACCGCTCGTGCTGCCTCCGCACCAGCCTAGTCAGCGCGGCCACCCACCCTACGACCGCGGTCGCAGGTGGCACAAACGTTCCGCGACGCGGTCGGGCGCGCTGCCCGGGGTGGTCCGGCCCGGCTGGCAGGGTGTGGACCATGAGCGTCGAGCAGTCTCCGCCGTTCGGGGTCCGGATCGGTGGCCGCAGCTACGAGATGGACGTGAACGGGCACGTCAACCATGCTGTCTACCACCAGTACGGCGAGCACGCCCGGATGGAGCACTTCCGCGCCGCCGGGCTGTCCCAGCACGCGCTCGGCGCGCACGGCCTGACGATCGTGCTGCTGTCGACGACGGCGCACTTCCGGGCCGAGCTGCGCGCCGGCGACGAGCTGCGGATCGACTCGGTGATCGCGTTCACGGCGCGCAAGCCGTTCACGATGAGTCACCGGATCGTCCGGGTGGCCGCGGCCGACGGGGCCCGGACGGACGATCTCGCGGCCGAGGTGGAGTGCACCCTCGGGGTCCTCGACACCACGACGCGACGGCTGGTCGCCGACCCGCACGGCAGGCTCGTCGCCGCGTCGTCGGACCCGGCCCTGCTGGGGCCGGGTCCGGACGTCACCACGTCCTAGCGCGGGCCGTGGCGGCGGGTCGTCGCCACGACCCCGCGGGCGGCTCAGCCGCGCCGGGCGGGGCCGGCGCCGTACGGGCCGCCGGTGCGGGCGGGGACGGGCCGGTACCCGCCGGTGTCCTGCGGCCGCCCGGGTACGGCGGCCGGGTGGCCCCCGGTGCCCTGGGGCCGGGCCGGCGCGACGGCCGGGTACCCGCCGGTGCCGTGCGGCCGGGCGGGCGTGACGGCCGGGTGGCCGCCGGTCGCGAGGATCTTGTGCGGGGCGGTCGTCCCGGCCCGCGCAGGCCCGATCAGCGGCGGCACCGCTCCGCCGGCCCGCCGCACCGCGCGGCGTGACCGGAGGTAGGCCCGCGGGCCGTTCAGCAGGCCCCGGTTGCGCGTCTGGTCGGCGTCGGCGGGCATCGCCACGCCCGCGCCGGCCTCGCGGTCGGAGATGTGGCGCAGCCGGGCGACGGCCGCCGGGAGCCGGCGCAGTGCGACCGAGCGGCCCTGCGGCGACAGCGCCACCTTCGCCAGGAAGCTGCCCAGCCCGACGGCGTAGCCCTCCATCTGCTTGCGCAGCGCGGCCTGGTCGGGGCGGTGGTGGTGCCAGAGGTAGGCGCCCGGGGCGTAGCCGAGGACGTTGCCGGCGAGGATCATGCGGACGAGGAACTCGCAGTCCTCGCCGCCGTGGGTGGGGGTGCCCGGGCCCATGGCCTCGTCGAAGCCGCCGACGGCGCGGGCGGCCCCGGCCCGCACGGCGAGGTTGGCGCCGATGCCGAACAGGCCGGGTGCGAACGGGAAGATCGGGGAGTCCGCGGGGGGCTCGGCGAGGGTGAACCGGCGCGGGGTGAAGCCCTTGTTCCAGGCCAGGGCGACGTCGGCGGCGCGCTCCTCGGGGCTGCCCAGGCGGGCGGCGAGCACCGGGCCGGAGACGCAGGCGAGCTCGGGGTCCGTGGCGAAGGCGCCGGCGATGCGCGAGGCCCAGGCGGGGTCGACCTCGGTGTCGTCGTCGGTGAAGGCGACGATCTCGGTGCGGGCCTCGGCGAGACCCCGGTTGCGCCCGACCGACGCGCCCCGGCGGGGCTCGCGGACGTAGCGGACCCGCGGGGACCCGGCGGCGGCGACGGCGTCGCGGGTGAGCTCGTCCGGCGGGTCGTTGTCGACGACGACGACCGACAGCGCCGGGTGGTCGGAGGCGAGGACCGCGCGCAGGCAGCGGGCCAGCGAGTCCGGCCGGTTGCGGGTCGCGATCACCACCGTCACCGGGTCGCCCGCGACCGGCGCCGGGGCCACCTGCTCGGGCGACCCCAGGGTGATCAGTGCGGACCGCAGCTCCGCGATCGTGGCGCGACCGCCACGCAGCGGCACGGTCACCTGGCCCTGCGGAGTGCCACCGACGGTGACGAGCAGACGGGCGGCGTGGAAGGCCGGGTCGACCCGCAGATCACGCAGCGGGCCGAGCCGGTCCAGTTCACCGACCCAGGTCGCGGCGTCGTTCGGCGCAGACATCCCTGACATGGGACACAGTGTCGGGTACGCCCGCTGTGCTCACACTGAGAGTGCGCAGTTGCCGGAAAACGGACACTGTGCGTGTGCGCGGTCACGGAGTTCACCGGATGTGGTGCGACGGACGGCGTCGGTGCAGGTCGGAGCCGTGCCGCCCGATCGTGCGCCGTACGGGTGACGACGGCGGCCGCGCGGGGCGGTTGCCCGCGGCCGTCCGGGGGCACGACGAGCGGCATTCGCGATGCGACGACACGCCGGAGTGGTCCGGTTCCGGGCGTGTCGCGCACCATCATCACCCGAACGGGTGGCGAGTCCACTCCGGACGGCGTCCCGACGCCCCGGACCTGCACCGATGGTGACCCCGCGCGCGACAGGGTGCGGACGTCCCGGCGCGGGTAGGTTCGGATCATGAGCGAGTCCCGTCCCACCGCGTCGGTCCTGGTCACCGGGAGCGAGCTGCTCACCGGCCACGTCGCCGACGCCAACGGTCCCTTCGTCGCCCGCTCCCTCGGCGAGCTCGGCTTCGCCGTCTCGCGGGTCCTGCTGGTGGGGGACCGCCCGGAGGACCTGCGCTCGGCGCTGGAGTTCGTCGCCTCCGACGACCTCGTCGTCACCTCGGGTGGGCTCGGGCCGACCGCCGACGACCTGACCGCCGAGGTCGTCGCCGGGTTCGCGGGCGCGGAGATGGAGGTCGACACCGCGCTGCAGGGCCGGATCCACGACCGGGTCGCCGGCTGGGCGAGCCGCGCCGGCTGGGCCGGGCCCGCGCTCGACGCGGCGACGGCCAAGCAGGCCAGGGTGCCGCGCGGCGCGAGCGTCCTCGAGCCGGTCGGGACCGCGCCGGGGCTGGCCGTGACGCGGCCGGGCGGGCCGCTCGTCGTCGTGCTGCCGGGGCCGCCGCGCGAGCTGCAGGGCATGTGGCCCGCCGCGCTGGAGTCGGCGCCCGTGGCGGAGCTGCTGACCCGGGTGCCCCGTGCGGAGGCCACGCTCCTGCGCTTCGCCGGGCTGCCGGAGTCCGAGATCGCCGAGACGCTGCGCGTCCTGGAGGCCGAGCTCGACATGTCCGGGGTGGAGGTGACCACCTGCCTGCGACGCTCGGAGCTGGAGGTCGACCTGCACCCGCTGCCCGGCGCCGAGCCCGTGGCCCGCGATCTGGCCGCCCGCATCGTCGACCGCCACCGCCGCGCACTCATCAGCGACGACGGCAGCACCACCGACGAGCTGCTCGCCGCGGCGCTGGGCACGAAGGGCTGGACGGTCGCGACCGGCGAGTCCTGCACCGGCGGGCTGCTGGCCGGGCGGCTCGTCGACCGGGCCGGGTCGTCGGCCTATGTCGCCGGGGGTGTGGTCGCGTACTCGAACGAGGCCAAGACCGCGCTGCTCGACGTCCCCGCCGCGCTCATCGAGGCGCACGGGGCCGTGTCGCCGGAGGTCGCGCGGGCACTGGCGGACGGTGCGCGGGCGCGGTTCGGGGCGGACGTCGGCGTCGGTGTCACCGGCGTCGCGGGCCCCGGCGGCGGTACCGAGGCCAAGCCCGTCGGCTACGTCTGCTTCTGCGTGACCACCGCCGACGGCCAGGTCATCGCGCGCGACCCGCAGCTGCCCGGCGGGCGCGCCGACGTCCGCGAGCGTTCGGTCGACCTGGCGATGCACCTGCTGCTGCGCGCCACCGGCGTCACCGGGCCGGGCGCGCACCGCTGAGGGCACGACACCCCGCCCGGGGTTCCCGGGCGGGGCGCGGTGGCGGTGCGGGGAGGCTCAGCCCTTCGCGGCGGCGAACCGCTCGGCGGCGTCGGCCCAGTTGACGACGTTCCACCAGGCTTTGACGTAGTCGGGCTTGACGTTCTTGTACTGCAGGTAGAAGGCGTGCTCCCACATGTCGAGCAGGACGATGGGGGTCTGGCCTGCGGGGAGCTGGGACTGCTGGTCGTAGAGCTGGTGGATGAGCAGGCGTCCGCCGAGCTGGTCGTAGCCGAGGATGGCCCAGCCGGAGCCCTGGATGGTGGTGGCGGCGGCGGTGAAGTGGGCCTGGAAGCCGTCGAAGGAGCCGAAGTCGGCGTCGATGGCGGTGGCGAGATCGCCGGTGGGCTTGTCGCCGCCGTCGGGGGAGAGGTTGTTCCAGAAGGCGGAGTGGTTGACGTGGCCGCCGAGGTTGAACGCGAGGGTCTTCTCGAGTCCGACGACGGCGCCGAAGTCGTTCTTGTCGCGGGCGTCGGCGAGCTTGTCGAGGGTGGTGTTGAGGCCCTGGACGTAGGTGTTGTGGTGCTTGGAGTGGTGCAGCTCCATGATCTCGGGCGCGATGTGCGGGGCAAGAGCGGAGTAGTCGTAGGGCAGGTCCGGGAGCGTGTACTCGGCCATGGGTCCTCTCCTCGTCGGGGACGCGCGGCGGGATGCCACGCGTGGTCACTTGCCACTATGTAGCAACTGCCGCCTACCCGCGACGGGTGATGCGCACGCATGGACGCAGCGATTCGCCACATGTACTCTTCTGCAAGTCACTTGCAGGAATGTGGGTGACGCGGTGGGGATCGTTCTGGCAGCTCGAATCCACCGTCGACGGCGCCGTGCGTCACGTCCGACCGGACGCGGCCGCGGCGCCGTCGCGTGTCCGGCTCAGCCCAGGAGCTCGGCCAGCTTCTCCACGGTCGCCCGGTTCCGCATCGTCCCGCCCTGGTCACCGGCCTTCGTCCGGGCGGCCAGCCGGGTGGCGAGCTCGCTGCGCCCCAGCCCGTCGGGCAGGTGCAGCCAGACCGCCCGCCCGTGGGCGACGGCGTCGCCCCGCCCGCCCTTCGCCCGCTCGGCCGCCAGCGCGGCCGCGATCCGCTCGCGGTCGTCGTCGGACACCGGGCCGGCCCGGAACAGGGCGTGCAGCTGCTTCGGGTCGGTGACCTCCGGGTACGGGTTTGCGGCCACCGCGGCGAGGTAGTCCTCGCGGCCGAACACGACCACCGGGCGCTCGACGCCGAACTCCTCGACCAGCGCCGCGGCGACCGTGGCGACGACCTCGTCGTCGCCCGCGGGGCTGGTCAGGGCGACGTTTCCGGACTGGATGTGGGTGACGACGTCGGCGCAGCCGCGCTCGCCGAGCACCCGGCGCAGGTCGGCCATCGGGAACTTCCCGTGGCCGCCGACGTTGATCCCGCGCAGCAGCGCGACGTGGGTACGCACGCCGGGAATGGTGCCGCGTCTACGCGGCGGCCGGGAGGGTGAAGGCCGAGGCCGCCTCGCGGATGCGGTCACCGGTGGGGCCCACCGGCTCGCGCAACGCCGCGTTGCGCCGCTCCAGGTCCTCGGTCGTACGGGGTGCGACGAGCCCGCCGCCCCCGGTGGCGAGGGCCTGGTTGAGCTCGACGAACCCGCGCAGCCCGTCCTCGTAGGCGGCGAACGCGGAGGCGTGGTCGGGGGCCGCGGCCAGCTCGGCGGCGAGCACGTAGGCCCCGACGAGCGCCATGCTCGACCCCTGCCCGCTCATGAACGACGGCGCGTAACCCGCGTCGCCGACGAGCGCCACCCGGCCCGACGACCAGCGTGGCATCCGGATCTGGCTGACGACGTCGAAGAACAGGTCGTCGGCGGTGCACATGGACGCGACCATCCGCGGGATCTCCCAGCCGTCCCCGGCGAACGTCTCCGCGACGAGGTCGCGCTGGGCCTGCGGGTCCCGGAAGGCGTCGAACGGCGGGTCGGTGCGGGCGAAGTTCAGGAAGCCGTGCACCTCGGGGGCCTCGCCCGTCGCGTAGAGGATGCCTGCCCGGCCCGGCACGTTCCACAGGACGCCCTCGTGCGAGAGGCCGAGGTGGTTCGGCATCGTGAACCCGGCGAAGCAGTACCCGAGGTAGTGGTGGAACTGCTCCTCCGGCCCGAAGGTGAGCGCGCGGGTGGCCGAGTGCAGCCCGTCCGCGCCGACGACCAGGTCGAATCTCCGCTCGGCTCCGCTGTGGAAGGTCACGTCGACGCCGTGGTCGTGGTCGGTCAGGCTCGCGATCGAGTCGCCGAACACGAACTCGACGTCGTCGCGGACCGCGTCGTACAGCGCGCCGGTGAGGTCGCCGCGCTGCAGTTCGACGTCGCGACCGTGCGTCCCGCCGGTCGCGGCCTCCGGGTCGACGGTCGCGATCGTCGTGCCGTCGGGGTCGAGGAAGGTGAGCCGCTGCGAGTCGACGTGCGCCGCCCGGACGCGGGGGAGCAGGCCCATCCGGTCGACCACCTCGACCGCGGTGCCGCGGACGTCGATCGGGTAGCCACCGCCGCGGACCGCGCCGGCCCGCTCGACGACGGTGACGGCGAAGCCCCGGCGGTGCAGCCAGTAGGCGAGCGCGGGCCCCGCGATGCTCGCCCCGGACACGAGGATCGTCCCCTTCATGATGTACCTGCCTAACTTAGGTATCCTTTTCCGACGACGCCGAACATATACCTAACTTAGGTATCTATCAAGGGGGACGTGTGTCCGACGACCCGGTGCTGGCCGCGCTGCTGCCGCGGATCACCCAGCTCAGCGCCGTCCTGAGCCGGGGACGCGTGGTCGAGCGCGCGGTCGCCGCCGCGGGCATCGACGTCGACCGTCCCGCCCTGTCGGTGCTGATCACGCTGCACACGGCGGGCGGCCCGCTGCGGGTGGGGGAGATCGCCACCCGGATGCAGGTGGTCGGGCCGCACGTCACGCGGCAGGTGAACGAGCTGGAGCGCCGCGGCCTGGTGCGCCGCGTCGCCGACCCGGCCGACCAGCGGGCCCGGCTCGTCGAGCTGGCCCCCGGGGGTGCCGACGCGGTCGGGCGCTACCTGCGCGAGGCGCTCGGGTGGTTCTCCGGCGCGATGGAGGGCTGGTCGGAGCAGGACCGCTCCGACCTCGCCCGGCTGCTCGGGCGGATGCTGGACGACCTCACCGCGCAGGTCGACGACGAGCCGACCTGACGCCGACGACGGTCACGACGGTCGGTCGGCGGCGGCGAGCACGGCGTCGGCGAGCTCCGCCGGGGTGAGCCGGTCCGAGCGCAGGACGAGGGTCCCCGCCGGCTGCCGGCCCGCGGCCGCCGGGTCCAGCCGGCTCAGGGCCCAGTCGAGCGCCGACCCGTCCGGGCGATGGTCACCGGGTGGCGGCGTACGGGCGCGGAGCCGGTCCCGCAGCACCTCGGGGGCGGCGTCCAGGAAGACGTGCAGGACGTCCTCGCCCGCGTCGGCCAGGCCGTCGAGGATCTCCGCCCGGTAGGTGTCGCGGACCAGGGACATCGGCACGACCAGCGTCCGTGCGTGGTGCCTGCGCAGCGACAGGGCCGTCGCGACGACCAGCTCCCGCCAGCTCGGCAGGTCCTGGAAGTCCTCGCCCGGCGGCAGCCACTTCCACAGCATCAGGCCGACGTCCTCGGGGTCGTACACGACGGCGTCGGGGAGGCGCCGGTGCAGCTCCCGGGCCAGCGTGGTCTTCCCCGCGGCGAACCCGCCGTTGAGCCAGATGATCACCGGGCGACCGTACTCCGGGGCCCCGGCCGGATCTGCGCGGTCGGGTGCCCCCGGAACGCGGACGGCGCCGGCCGGGGGGATCGCTCCCCGCCGACCGGCGCCGTCGTGCGCCTGGATCAGGCAGCCTGCTTGGTCTCCCAGAAGATCTTGTCGATCTGGGCGATGTAGTCGAGCAGCTCCTGGCCGGTGGCCGGGTCGTTCGAGCCCTTGGTGCCCGACGCGCCGGCGGCCTTGGTGGCCTTGTTGAACAGCTCGTGCAGCTCCGGGTACTTCTCGAAGTGCGGCGGCTTGAAGTAGTCGGTCCAGAGCACCCACAGGTGGTGCTTGACCAGGTCGGAGCGCTGCTCCTTGATCTCGATGGCGCGGGCCCGGAAGTCCACGTCCTCGTTGCCCTGGTACTTCTCCTGGATCGCCTTGACCGACTCGGCCTCGATCCGGGCCTGGGCCGGGTCGTACACGCCGCAGGGGAGGTCGCAGTGCGCGGTGGCCTCCAGTCGCGGACGGAGAATGCGGGACAGCCGCATGAGTGTCCTCCCTGGTGGGGTGATCGTTCTGGCACCGGCGACCCTACCCTCGCGGCGGTGGTCGGGCAGGACGACCACGTCACGAGAGATCCACTCTGGAGGGAGTCCGGGATGCGCCTGCGGAGGGTCACGGTGCGGGGGCCGTCGATGTCCCCGGCCCTGTCCGACGGCGACGTCGTGCTGGTCCGGTTCGGTGCACCCGTCCGGTCCGGCGACGTCGTCCTCGTGACCTGGGAGTCCCGCCCCGGACAGCTGTCGGTGAAGCGGGCCGTGCACCCCGACGGCGACGGCTGGCACGTCCGCGGCGACAACCCGTTCGGCTCCACGGACTCGGCGACCCTGGGCCCCGCCCACGTCCACGCCGTCGCCCGCCACCGCCTCTGGCCTCGCCCCGGCCGGGTCCCCGCCCTCCGCCGCTGAGTCCCGCACGGGATCCGGCGTCCCACACGGGTCCCGATCCCGTGCGGGACGCCCGAACCCGTGCGGGAGCCGCCGGCTGACGTAGCGTCGGGAGCCATGGTGGTGGGTGGCGTCGTGCAGGTCGGGGACGGGCTGGCTGTCGGGCCGGATCTCGTCGGCGCCGCGGAGGTCGCGACGGGGCAGGCGCTGGCCGCGCTCGGCGTCGTCCCCGACCTCGTGGTGTTCTTCGTGTGCCCCGGTGCGGGGGCTGCCGCGCCGGTCGAGGAGGTCGAGGCCGCGGGGCTGCGGGTGATGGAGCTCGCCGCGCCCGGCGCGACGATCGGGACCACCGCGCACGGCGTGATGGCCGACGGCCGCGGCGTCGAGGGCGAGCCCGCCGTCGCCGTCTGGGCGGCGTCGCTGCCCGGCACCCGGGTCCGGACGATCTTCCCGGTCGCCGAGCGCCGCCCCGGCGCCGGACCGGACGGCCGCGACGCGATCGGCGTGCGCGGCCTGGTCCCGCCCGCCGAGGACGACCGGGTCGCCGTCCTGCTCGCCGACCCGTTCGCGTTCCCGGTCAGCGGGGTGCTGGACCGGCTCGCGTCGACGAACCCGGGCTTCCCGGTGATCGGCGGCCTGGCCAGCGGGCCCGGCGGTCCCGGGGCCAACCGGCTGTTCGCCGGCGGCACCGTGCACCACGGCGGCGCGGTCGGGGTGCTGCTCGGCGGCACGTCCGACGCGCGGGTCGTCGTGAGCCAGGGATGCCGCCCGATCGGGCCGCCGATGGTCGTCACCCGCGCGGAGGAGAACCGGATCGCCGAGCTCGCCGGGCGGCCCGCGGCGGAGCGGCTGCGCGAGATCGTCACCGCGCTGCCGCCCGAGGAGCAGCAGCAGGCGCTGACTGGGCTGCATCTGGGCGTCGCCGTCGACGAGTACGCCGAGTCCCACGACCGCGGGGACTTCCTGGTCCGCGCGGTGCTGGCCGTCGACGTCGGCGACGGCGCCGTCATCGCGGGCGACGTCGTCGAGGTCGGCACCACCGTGCGCTTCCAGGTCCGCGACGCCGCGGGTGCCGCCCAGGACCTGCACGAGCTGCTCGCCCCGGTGCGCCGCGCCGCGCCGGCCGCGGGCGCGCTGCTGTTCTCCTGCAACGGCCGCGGCGCCGGCATGTTCGGCGACGCCGATCACGACGTGCACGCCGTGCGCGTCGGCCTCGACCCGCACGCGAGCGGGTCCGGCGACGCGGCCGGTCCCCGGGTGGCCGGCTTCTTCGCCGCCGGGGAGATCGGACCGGTCGGGCCGGGCAACCACCTGCACGCGTTCACCGCGTCCGTGCTGGTGGTCTGAGACCTCAGCGCAGGGTGCGGAAGAACCCCCGCACCTCGTCGACGAAGGACTCGGGCTGCTCCAGCGACGGGAAGTGCCCGCCGACGTCGGGACGCGAGAACCAGCGCAGGTCGGTGTAGCGGCGCTCCAGCCAGGACCGGGGGAGCTTCACCATCTCGTGCGGGAACTGGGCGACGCCGGTCGGGACCTCGACGTCGTCGAGGCGGCGGCGGGCGAAGCTCTCCCAGTAGATCCGCGCCGACGACGCGCCGGCCGAGCCCAGCCAGTACTGCATGACGTTGTCCAGCAGCCGGTCCCGGCTGATCACGTTCTCCGGGTGGCCCGCGCAGTCGGTCCAGTCCCAGAACTTTTCCACGATCCACGTGCACTGCGCGGCGGGGGAGTCGGCGAGCCCGTAGCCGATGGTCTGCGGACGGGTGGACTGCTCGGCGGAGTAGCCGGAGCCGTAGCGGGAGAACTCCTTGGAGAAGCGGATGTCGGCCTTCTCCTGCGCGGTGAGCTCGGCGGCGTCGTCGGGCTTGGGGGCCAGCGCCATCGTCAGATGGATGCCGTAGAGCATCTCCGGGGCCGCGGTCCCCAGCGCGGAGGTGATCATCGAGCCCCAGTCGCCGCCCTGCGCGGCGAAACGCTCGTAGCCGAGCCGGTCCATCAGCTGCGCCCAGGCGACGGCGATCCGCTCGACCCCCCACCCGGTCGTCGTGGGCTTGCCGGAGAACCCGAACCCGGGCAGCGTCGGCACGACGACGTGGAAGGCGTCGGCCGGGTCCTCGGGGTCGGTCAGCGCCGGCAGCACGCCGAGGAACTCGACCAGCGAGCCCGGCCAGCCGTGGGTGAGCAGCAGCGGCATCGCGTCCGGGTGCTTCGAGCGGGCGTGCAGCACGTGGATCTCGACCGAGTCGTCGCCGCCGCCGTCGAGGCCGGTGCGGTACTGCGGCCACGCGTTGATCTCGGCCTCGACGCGGCGCCAGTCGTAGCGGGTGCGCCAGTACTCGCACAGCTCGCGGGCGTAGTCCAGCGGGACGCCCTGGGACCAGCCGTCGACGGTCCCCGGGTCCGGCCAGCGGGTGCGGGCGAGCCGCTCACGCAGGTCGTCCAGCTCGGCGTCGGGGATCTCGATCCGGAACTCGCGCACGTCGTCACGGTGGCACGGAACGCCACGACGGGCGTACCGGCCACGGCATCGGAACGATCACGATGCGGCGAGCGCCCGGCTGATCCCGCGGGCCGCCGCGCGCACCGCGGGCACCAGGGTGTGCGGGTTCGTCGCGGCCGGCACGACGATCGACAGCCCGGCGACGACCGGCCCGTCGCCGCTGCGCACCGGGGCGGCCACCGACATCGACACCTCCTCGATCTGCCGGTCGGACACCACGAACCCGCCGGTGCGGGCCTGGGCGAGCAGCGCCCGGACGCCGTCGGCGCGGCACACCGTCCACGGTGTGAACCGGCGGATCGGCCGGGCCAGCACGGCCTCCACCGCGGCCGGGTCGGCGTGCGCGAGCAGCACGAGCCCGACCCCGGTCGCCGTCGACGGCAGCCGTGACCCGGTCCGGGTGACGATCGAGACGGCGTCGTGGCTGGACAGGCGCTCGACGTAGACGACCTCGCCGGCGTCGTCCGGGTCGAGCACGGCGAGCTGCACGTTGTGCCGGGTGACCTCGTGCAGGTCCTCCAGGAACGGCATCGCCGCCTCCCGCAGGCCGTGGCTGGCCGGGGCCAGGTGCGCGATCTCCCAGAGCCGCAGCCCGATCCGGTAGCGGCCGTCGTCGCCGCGGTCCAGCGCCCCGCCCGCGGCGAGCTCACCCGCGATCCGATGCACCGTCGTCAGCGGGAGCCCGGTGCGCCGGGCGATGTCGGTCAGCCCGAGCACCGGGGCCTGCGCGCTGAACGCGCCCAGCACGTCCAGCACCCGCGCGGTGACCCCCGAGCGGACCGGACGCGTCGTCATGACCGGGCATTCTTCCGTAGAGCGGAAGCTCGGTCGAATGGCCGCGCCCGGGAACGGGAAGGTGGGTCCCATGACGCAGCGACGCGAGTCCCGGACCCAGGTCGGCATCGTCGGGGCGGGCCCCGCCGGGCTCGTGCTGGCGAAGCTGCTGGCGCTGGCCGGTGTCGACTCGGTCGTGCTGGAGGCCCGCGACCGCGGCTACGTCGAGGCCCGGGTCCGCGCCGGGGTGCTGGAGGCACCCACGGTCGAGCTGCTGCGCGGGATGGGCGTCGCCGGACGGCTGGACCGCGAGGGCATGCCGCACACCGGCATCTCGCTGCGCTTCGCCGAGGCCCCCGGCGCCCCCGCCGCCGACCACCGGATCGACTTCGCCGACCTCGTCGGCACCGGGATCACCGTCTACGGCCAGCAGGAGGTCGTGAAGGACCTGCTCGCCGACCGCGTCGACGACGCGGGCCTGCCCGTCGAGTTCGGCGTCTCCGGCGTCGTCCTGCACGACGTCGACACCGACACCCCGTCGGTCACCTACGCCGACGCCGACGGCGCCGAGCACGTCCTGCGCTGCGACGTGATCGCCGGCTGCGACGGCTTCCACGGCGTCTCCCGCCCGCTGGTGGCCCCGGACGTCGCCGAGCGGGTCTACCCGTTCTCCTGGCTCGGGGTGCTCGCAAAAGCCGCGCCCACCACCGACGAGCTCGTCTACGCCCACCACGACGACGGCTTCGCGCTCTACTCGATGCGCAGCCCCGAGGTGACCCGGCTCTACGTCCAGGTCCCGAACGACACCAGGTCGGCCGACTGGTCCGACGCCCGCATCTGGGACGCCCTGCACACCCGCCTGGCCTGCAACGGCTTCATCCTGCACGAGGGCGAGTTCCTGGAGAAGCCCTCGGTCACCCCGATGCGGAGCATGGTCGCCTCCCCGATGCGCCGCGGACGGCTGTTCCTCGCCGGCGACGCCGCGCACATCGTCCCGCCCACCGGGGCGAAGGGCATGAACCTCGCCATCGCCGACGTCCGGGTGCTCGCCGACGCCGTCGTCCGCGCGCTGCGCGACGGCGACACCGGCGGCCTGGACACCTACTCCGACACCTGCCTGCGCCGGGTCTGGCGGGCCGAGCACTTCTCCTGGTTCATGACCTCGATGCTGCACCGCTTCGACCCCGCCACCGAGGGCGGCGACGCGTTCGGCGTCGGCCTGCAGCGCTCCCAGCTGCGCTACACCGTGACCTCCCGCGCCGCTGCGACGAGCCTCGCCGAGAACTACGTCGGCCTCCCGCACGGCGCCGTCTAGACCCCACCCACCACGAGGAAGGACCGCCGATGCAGGGCTACGCCCCCGTCCCGGCCGGGACCCACGCACCGCTGCTCTCACCGGACTACCGCAGCACCGCGCTGCGGGCGCCGTCCGAGCAGCCGGTGATCCTGCCCCAGCGGCTCACCGAGATCACCGGCCCGCTGCTGACCGGCCCGGTCCGCCCCGGCGACGACGACCTCACCGTCGGCGCCGGCGGCGAGGCCCTCGGCCAGCGGATCGTCGTCGCCGGGCGGGTGCTCGAATCCGACGGCCGCCCCGTCCCGGACACCCTCGTCGAGGTCTGGCAGGCCAACGCCGCGGGCCGCTACGCCCACCGCTGGGACAACTGGCCCGCCCCGCTCGACCCGAACTTCACCGGCGGCGGCCGGGTCCTCACCGACGCGCAGGGCAACTACTCGTTCACCACGATCAAGCCCGGCGCCTACCCGTGGGGCAACCACCACAACGCCTGGCGCCCCGCCCACATCCACTTCTCGCTGTTCGGGCGGGCCTTCACCCAGCGGCTGGTCACCCAGATGTACTTCCCGGACGACCCGCTGTTCGGCCAGGACCCGATCTACAACGCGACGCCGGAGGAGGCTCGCGGGCGGCTGGTGTCCACCTTCGACCTCGACGCGACCCGCCCCGAGTGGGCGCTGGCCTTCCGCTTCGACATCGTGCTGCGCGGCCGCGGCGCCACCCCGTTCGAGGAGCCCCACGCATGAGCCTGCCGCTGACCCCCACCCAGACCGTCGGCCCGTACCTGTCGCTGGGCCTGCCCTGGCCGGACGGCCCGGACGTCGTGCCCGACGGCACCCCGGGCGCCGTCCTGATCGGCGGGACCGTGGTCGACGGCACCGGCGCGCTCGTGCCCGACGCGCTGGTCGAGACCTGGCAGGCGGACCCGGACGGCCGCTTCGACCACCCCGACGACCCGCGCGGCGCCGCGAAGTCCACGGTGGAGGGCTTCCGCGGCTTCGGCCGCTGCCCCACCGACGACGAGGGCCGGTGGTGGATCCGCACCGTGCTGCCGGGTGCGCTGCCCGACGGTTCCGGTGCGGGCTCCGCCGAGGCTCCGCACGTGAACGTCTCGGTGTTCGCCCGCGGCCTGCTCGACCGCGTCGTCACCCGCATCTACTTCCCCGAGCACGCCGACGCCCACGCCACCGACCCGCTGCTCGCGGCGGTCCCGGAGGCGCGCCGGCACACGCTCGTCGCCGTCGCGGAGGGCCCGGGCCGGTACCGGTTCGACATCCGCCTGCGCGGCGAGGGGGAGACGGTGTTCCTCGCACTGTGACGGTGCCCGGCCGCGCGCGCACCCGCCCGGGGCATCACACCGTGGAGGTGTGACGCGTCCGGTTGATTCCCGGTGATCCGTCGGGGGTACTCCTGCGAAGATCTACCCAGCAGGGGCGGGAGGAACGGTGGACGCAGCACAGTCGGCGGCACACGTGCCGTTCGGGGACCCGGCGACCTCCGCGGCCCGGGTCCCCGGGCCGGTGACCGGTGCCGTCGTCGCGCTGTCGCGGCGGTACCCGCTGGCCGTGCAGCTCGCCCGCTACGCCGCCGTCGGCGGTGGGGCGACGGCGCTGAACGCCGCGCTGTTCCTGCTGTTCCGCCCGGTGCTCCCGGCCGTCCCGGCGAACCTGGTCGCGCTGGTGCTCACCACCGCGATCAGCACCGAGGCCAGCCGCCGTTTCGCCTTCGACGGCGCCCCCGCGCACCGGCTGCGCGAGTGGGTGCAGGACGCGGGCACCGTCGCGTTCTACGCGACCTACACCTCGGCGGTGCTGCTCGCGCTGCACCAGCTGGGCGGGGCCACCACGCCGGGGGAGGAGGCCGCGGTCGTCGCGGTCGCCAGCCTCGCCGGCGGGCTGCTGCGGTTCGCGGTGCTGCGGTTCTGGGTGTTCGATGTGGCGCGGCCGGCTGCCGGTGCGCGATCCGACCAGGGAGGACGGCACCCGTGCCCGGAACAGTCGACTTCGACGCCTTCGACCTGACCGTCGGCCCGCCCGAGGAGCGGGTCGTCGTCCACGGGGTGCGCGGTGGCGAGGGCCCGCCGGTGCTGCTGCTGCACGGCTTCCCGCAGACCCACGCCATGTGGGGGCCGCTCGCGGCGGACCTGGCGCGCGACCACACCGTCGTCGCCACCGACCTGCGCGGCTACGGCGAGTCCGGCCGCCCCGCCGACGGCGAGAACCACGCCGGCTACTCGTTCCGGGCGATGGCCGCCGACCAGGTCGACGTCATGGCGCGGCTCGGGTTCGACAGCTTCGCCGTGGTCGGCCACGACCGCGGCGCCCGCGTCACCCACCGGATGCTGCTCGACCACCCCGAGCGCGTCGCGCGGGCGGCGCTGCTCGACATCCTCCCCACCGCCTACGTCTACGCCCACACCGACCGGGCGCTGGCGACGGCGTACTACCACTGGTTCCTGTTCATCCAGCCCGCCGACCTGCCCGAACGGCTCATCGCCGGGGACCCGATCGGCTACCTGCACTCGCTGCTCGGCGGCTGGGGCTCGGGGCTCGACGCGCACCCGCCCGAGGCGCTGGCCACCTACGAGCGCGCGTTCGCCGACCCGGCGGCCCGGCACGCGATGCTGGAGGACTACCGCGCCGGCGCCTCGATCGACCTCGAGCACGACGCCGCCTCCGCCGCCGCGCACGAGCGGATCGCCGCTCCCACGCTGGTGCTGTGGGGCGAGCGCGGCGTGGTCGGCGCGAACGACGAGAGCCCGCTCGACGTCTGGCGCCGCGCCGCCGCCGACCCCGCGCTGGTCACCGGCGAGGCGGTCACCGGGGCCGGGCACTTCCTGGTCGACGAGCAGCCCGCCGCGACCACCGCCGCGGTCCGCGCGTTCCTCGGCGGCTGAGCCGCGGCCGGGTCCCGGCCGCGGACTGCGCTCAGCCGCGGACGGCGTGCACGATCCCCCAGGTCAGCTTCCCGGCCCGGCCACCGTCCACCCAGTGCTGCAGGCCCGCCTTCATCGCGGTCAGGTAGGGCCCCGAGATCGACGACGACAGCTCCTCCTCGTGCGCCACCAGCTCCTCGCGTACCCGGCGGTAGTGGGTCGGCAGGTGCTCGGCGTGGTCGAGGAACCGGACCCCGGTGAAGCCCCGCCGTTCCAGACCGCCGGTGTAGAAGCCGGGCGTGGCCATCGTGGACAGTGCGATGCGGTCGAGGATCGGCTGGATCGAGGACTGGTCGAGCCCGTCGACGGCCATCGGGTCGGTGAACACCACCTGCCCGCCGGGGCGGAGCACCCGGGAGATCTCGTCCAGCACGGTGTCGCGGGAGCCGGAGTGCAGGAACGCGTCCTGCGACCACACCAGGTCGACCGAGGAGTCCTCGACCGGCACGTCCTCGTAGCTGCCGGTGGTCACCTCGACCCGACCGTCCAGGCCCTGCTCCCGGGTCATCCGCTCGTTGCGGGCGTTCTCCACCGGGGAGAGGTTGAGGCAGTGCACCGTGGCCCCGTGCGCGACCGCCAGCCGGCGGGCCGCGCCGCCGTAGCCCGCCCCGAGGTCGAGCACCCGGGTGCCTGGGCCGACCCCGGCGACCTCGGCCATCCGGGTCACCGTGCGGGCGCTGGCGACCGAGATCAGCTCGTCCGGTGCCCGGTAGACGCCGACGTGGATGTCCTCGCCGCCCCAGACCCGGGAGTAGAAGGTGTCGGCGTCGTCGGAGTCGTAGTAGGACCGGGCGGTGTGCTCGGCGGTGTCCTGGGTCGTCCGTGTCACTCGGCGTCCTCCTGGTCGAGGTAGGCCTTCTCGGCGATGTGCACGAAGAAGTCGGGCTCGTCGTCGGCGTAGGTCGACTGGAAGTCGCCGAAGGTCTCGACCCGCTGGAACCCGACCTCGTGCATGAGACGGCGGGTGTAGTCCTTGCGCAGCGGGAACATATTCAGGTGGTACTGGGACCCGTCGGGGAACCGGTAGCGGAACCGGGCGAGGCCGTCGTCGACGTACTCCGGCTCGGCGACGACGTCGTCGCCGCAGTAGTAGTACCGGTGCGTCGAGGTGAAGCCGTTGTCGAGGATCGCGTCGTAGTTGCGCTGGTCGAGGACCAGCACGCCGTCGTGGGAGAGCATCGCGTAGAACTCGGCGAGCGCCCGGCGCCGGTCGCGCTCGGAGAACAGGTGGGTGAAGGAGTTCCCGAGGCAGATGATCGCGTCGTACTCGCCGTGCACGTCGCGGTTGAGCCACCGCCAGTCCGCCTGGACCACGCGCAGGACGTGCCCGCCGAAGCGCATGCCGTTGTCGAAGGCCTTCGCCAGCATCTCGGCGCTGCCGTCGGCCGACACCACGGTGTCGAAGCCCTCCTCGAGCAGCCGCACCGAGTGGAAGCCGGTGCCCGTCGCGACGTCGAGGACGCTCCGCACACCGCGCCGCTGCAGCTGCTCGACGAAGAACCGGCCCTCGCTCGCGTAGCGGGCGCGCCAGTCGATGAGCTCGTCCCACTTGTCCACGAAGGACTGGACGTACTCCTGCTTGTAGTGGGTGGACTCGCGGACCTCGGTCGGCGAGTCGCCGAACTCCTGCACGGTGCCGTCGAGCCCGGGTGGTCCGCTGCGCTGGTCGGCCGTCATGTACCGCGCCTCCTCGTCGAAGGTGTCGGGTGCGGGGCGGGCCGACCGTAGGGCGGGGGCGGGCGTCCCGTCCGGTCCCCGGCCGCGGGCCTGGATCGGGCCCGAGAGTTGTGCTATACGCAACTCGGCCGGTCATCGGGGACGTTTTCGGACATCGCACGGCCGACGCGCTCGGCGGCGCGTGGCGCGCGCGCCGACCAGTGGTGTTACCCGGACGTCACACGGCGTGGGTCCGCTGTGGACGACCGGTCACCGTCGGCCGCCTCCGGGCGTGTCGCGAGGCCCCGTCGCTTACCTCGGGTGATCTGTGTTCCCGGTCACAGCACGGATCGGATTTCACCCGTCCGTCGCAACGGCGCCACCCCACAGCGCGGTGAGTGCGCGTCGCCGCTCCCCGCGGCCGAGCCCCCGCAGGTCGGCCACGCCCCGGTCGGTGACGACCACGTCGACGTCGTGCGACGGCGTCGTCACCGGTCCGCCGAGCCGCTCCACCAGGGTCGGGCGGCCCCGGTGCGCGCAGGCCAGCGCGATCACCGACAGCCCCGGCCCGCGGGCCGCTGCGGCGGCGAAGTCGGGGTGCCCGCCGATCATCCCGGCCGCCGAGCCGGCGACGCCCTCCACGTTGACCTGACCGTCCCGGTCGATCTCCAGGGCGGTGTTCAGTGCGACCAGCGGGCCCGGATCGGAGCCGAGCCGGGACACGTCGTGGGTGTACTCGACCGGGCGGACCGTGCCGTGCCCGGCGCGGCCCAGCCGGTCCGCCCAGTCGTAGAGCCGGGAGCTGCCGTAGAGCGCCGTCGACGACGGCGTCCCGCGCAGCAGCCCGCGCTCGTCCAGGTCGACGACCGCGTCGGCGAGCAGCCCGGAGTCCACCGCGACCGGCACGTCCAGGGCCTCGACGAGTGCCGCGGCCAGCCGCCCGGGGCCGAACTGGATCCGCGCCCCGGCCGGGACGAGGCCCGCGACCTCGGCGGCCACCGCCCGGTCGGCGTCGCCCGGTGCGGGGGTGGCGACGGTGTGCGGGGCCCCGTCCGGCCCGTCGACCTCACCGAGCACCTCCACCCCGGCCAGCGGGGGACCGGCGTCGGCGTGCGGCGCGGAGCGGGACACGACCGCCGCGACCGGGACCCCGGCGTCGTACAGGCCGCGCATCCAGGACGCCTCCGCGCCGAACCGCAGCTCACCGCGGTCGTCGCGGACGACGGTCGCCAGCAGCAGGTCCGGGCGCAGCGGACCGGCCAGCAGCGCGGGCGTCGCCGAGAGCCGGGCCGGGACCCGGTGCGCGTGCCCGGACTCGATCAGCGCCCGCGCCCCCGGCCCCCCCGACGACGGTCCGGATGTCGGCGAACGCCGCCGGGTCGAGGTCCGGGGCCGGGCCGGGCACCCAGCCCAGCACGAGCCGCACACCCCCGGCCCGGGCCGCGACCGCCGAGAGCGGGCGGGCGAGCGCGTAGGGGAGCCCGCAGCCGTCGGCCAGCGCCACCCGGGAACCCGGTGTGACCAGCTCGGACAGGCCGCGTGCGAGGTCACCGTCGACACCCATGCGCCCATCCGACCACAGGGCTAGCGTTGGCGGGCATGGGGACCGACCAGGACAGCGGTGAGTTCGTACGGGAGGCGCTCGGGGTGGCCGAGCGGATCACGGCCGACGGGTCGTCGCCGTGGCCGGTCGAGGCGGGCCGCTACCGCCTCGTCGGTGCGCGCGCCTGCCCGTGGGCGAACCGGGTGATCATCACCCGGCGGCTGCTCGGGCTGGAGGACGCGATCTCGATGGGCGTCGCGGGCCCGCTGCACGACGAGCGCAGCTGGCGCTTCCACCTCGACCCGGGCGACGTCGACCCCGTGCTCGGCATCGAGTACCTGCGCGAGGCCTACGAGAAGGCCGTCCCCGGCTACGACGAGGGCGTCACCGTCCCCGCGATGGTCGAGGTCTCCTCGGGCAAGGTCGTCACCAACGAGTACGCGCTGCTGGAGCGCGACCTGTCCACCCAGTGGCGGGAGCTCCACCGCGAGGGCGCCCCGGACCTGTGGACCGACCCGGACGCGATCGAGGAGATCGGGAAGGGGATCTTCCACGACGTCAACAACGGCGTCTACAAGTGCGGGTTCGCCTCGTCCCAGGCTGCCTACGACCGCGCCTACGACGCCCTGTGGTCCCGGATGGACGAGCTGTCCGAGCACCTGTCGACGCGCCGCTACCTGGTCGGTGACTCGATCACCCAGGCCGACATCCGGCTGTGGGTGACCCTGGTCCGCTTCGACGCCGCCTACCACGGCCACTTCAAGGCCAACCGGCACAAGCTCACCGAGCTCCCCGTGCTGTGGGCCTACGCCCGGGACCTGTTCCAGACCCCCGGCTTCGGCGACACCATCGACTTCGAGCAGGTCAAGCAGCACTACTACGGCGTGCACGCGTCGGTGAACCCGACCGGGATCGTCCCGAAGGGGCCCGACACCGCCGGCTGGACGACCGCGCACGGCCGCGAGGAGCTGGGCGGGCGCCCGTTCGGCGACGGCACCCCGCCCGGCCCGCCGCCGGAGTCCGAGCGGGTCCCCGCGATCGGCTGAGCCCCGCATCCGGCGGAGCGGGTCGGGCCGGGGCAGCCGGTGACCGCGGCGCGGCGGGGGCGCCGGGCCGCGGCGGGCCTGTCACGATGGTCGCGATGCGAGTGCCTGGACGACCCCACCCCGTGATCCGGCAGCGACGCCGTCGCAGCACCGGACTGCTCACCGCCGCCGTCGTGGGCGCGCTGACGGCGGGGCTCGTCGCCGTCGCCGGGCCGCAGCTCACCGCGAACAGCACCGACGCCGCCCCGCCGGGCGCAGCGCCGCAGGCGGCACCGGCGGCGCAGCCTGCTCCGGACCCGGACACCTGCGCCCCGATGGTGGCGGCGTTGTCCCCGCGTGACCGGCTCGCCCAGCGCCTGATGGTCGGGGTGGACGCCGCCGACCCGGCCGGCGCCACCGCGATCGTGCGGGACTCGCAGGTCGGCGGGGTGTTCCTCGGCGGCAACGCGACCGCGCTGCTGCAGGACGACCGGCTCGCGGCGCTGCAGAAGGCGTCCCGCACGCCGCTCGCCGTCGCCGTCGACGAGGAGGGCGGCCGGGTCCAGCGCATCGACGAGCTCGACGGCGACGTCCCCAGCGCCCGGCAGATGGCCGCGTCCGACAGCCCCGAGCAGGTCACCGAGATCGCCCGCAAGCGCGCCGGGCAGCTGAAGGCCCGCGGCGTGACCTGGAACCTCGCGCCGTCGGTCGACGTCTCCGACCAGCCGCGCACCGCCGTCATCGGGGACCGCTCGTTCTCCGACGACCCGGCCACCGTCACCCGCTACGCCGCGGCCTGGGCCGAGGGTCAGCAGGCCGGCGGGGTGTTCGGCGTCCTCAAGCACTTCCCCGGCCACGGGCACAGCTCCGGTGACTCGCACAAGGGCTCGGTGAGCACGCCGCCGCTGGACCGGCTGCGTGCCGGTGACCTCCGGCCCTACGCCGACCTCGTCGGACCGGGGAAGCCGCTCGACGGGCGGGTCGGGGTCATGCTCGGCCACCTCGACGTCCCGGGCCTGACCACCGACGTGCCCACCAGCATCGCCCCGGCCGCCTACCGGCTGCTGCGCGAGGACTACCGGTTCGACGGCCTCGCCATGACCGACGACCTCGGTGCGATGAAGGCGATCACCGACCGCTTCGGGCTCGCCGAGGCCACCACCCGGGCCCTGACCGCCGGCGCGGACATGGCGCTGTTCTCCAACGTCACCCCGGTCGCCCCGCTGCTCGACGCCGCGGAGAAGGCGCTGGCCGACGGGCGGATCACGGCGCAGGCCAACGACACCGCCGTCGCGCGGGTGCTGGCGGCCAAGGGGCTCTGCAGCCGCGGCTGAGCGCCCCCGCGGAACGCACGAGGGCCCCGCACGACACTGTGCGAGGCCCTCGGCCGGGGAGAACGACGGTCAGGACGCCATGTCCAGCCCGCCGTTCACGCTGATCACCGAGCCGGTCACGTAGCCGGCGCGGTCGTCGACGAGGAACTGCACGGCGCGGGCGATCTCGTCGGCCTGGCCGAGGCGGCCGACCGGGATCTTCGAGACGATCTTCTCGAGCGCCTTCTCCGGCACCGCGGCGACCATCTCGGTCTCGATGAAGCCCGGCGCGACGCAGTTGACGGTGACGCCCTTGCGGGCGACCTCCTGGGCCAGCGACTTCGAGAAGCCGATCAGGCCGGCCTTCGACGAGGCGTAGTTGGCCTGGCCCATCGCGCCGGTCTGGCCGATCACCGAGGAGATGTTCACGATCCGGCCGAACTCGTTGCCGGTCATGTGCTCCAGCACGGCCTTGGTCATGTAGAACGCGCCGGACAGGTTGATCCGCAGCACGGCGTGCCAGTCGTCGACGGTCAGCTTGCGGACGGTCTTGTCCACGGTGATGCCGGCGTTGTTGATCAGGTAGTCGACGCGGCCCCGCTGCTCCAGGACCTCGGACACGACCCGCTGGCAGTCCTCGGGCGAGCCGACGTTGCCCTGGTGCACCGAGATCGACGCGCCCTCGGCCTCCAGCTTGCCCTTCAGCTCGTCGGCGGCCTTGGAGTTCGACGAGTACCCCGCGGCGACGTGCACCCCGGTGCGGGCCAGCGCGGTGGTGATCGCGGCGCCGATCCCGCGCGCACCCCCGGTCACGATGGCGACGCGCTGCTCCGGGTGGGTATCGGTGATAGCGGTCATGCGTTTCCTCCAAGGGTGTCGAGAGTGCGCTTCATGCCCCGCTGGACCGCGTCGGCCAGGTACGGCCGGAGCTGGTCGGGGGAGACGATCCGGTGCACCGAGCCGACGGACTGCGCCCGCTCGATGGAGTGCTTGGTGTCGAACTCGTCCGCGACCTGGCCGAGCTTCTCGGAGCGGACGTCCGGGCGGAGGGTGGCGAGGTCGCCGCGCAGCCGTGCCGCCGTCGCCTCGTCCCCGTCGGTGACGGCCTGCTTGATCCGTGTCTCCAGGTCGGTGACCCGCTCGTCCTTGGCGGTGCGGTCGTTGACCTCGCCGGCGAACACGACGGCCGCGGCGGGCGCCCCGCCCAGCACGGAGGCGTAGGAGCCGGTGATCGCGGCGACCTCCATGTTGTCGTTCAGCGTTCCGGAGAACACCACGAACGCGCCGCCGTGGTAGCGGGAGACCACGCAGAACACGATCGGGCCGTCGAAGTTGACGATGGCCCGGCCGATCTCGGCGCCGTTCTCCAGCTGCAGGCCGCGCAGCGACTCCGGCGAGCCGTCGAACCCGGACAGGTTCGCCAGCACGACCAGCGGCCGGTTGCCCGACGCCGCGTTGATGGCCCGCGCGCACTTGCGCGACGAGCGCGGGAACAGCGTCCCGGCGGTGAACTGCGACGGCCCGTCGACCGGGCGCGGCCCGCGCCGCGGCAGCGGCCGCGACTCGATGCCGATCATCGCGATCGGCTGGCCGCCGAGGTGGGCGTCGAGCGCGACGACCGAGTCGGCGTCGTGCATGTCGGCCCACCGCTCCGACGTCGGGTGGTCGGCGTCGGCGACGCCGCGCAGCACCGAGCGGATGTCGAACGGCTTCTTCCGCTCCCGGTTGGTCTCCGGCGCCCAGATCTCGCCGAGCGTGGTGAAGTCGCAGTTCGGCCCGGAGTGCGGCGCCGTGGTGACGTCGCGGGAGACCGGGTCGGTGGTCGGCGCGGGCCGCGGGAACCGCTCGCCCGGCTGGGTCCAGGTGTGGGCGTAGTGCGCCAGCAGCACGCCCACGGCGCCGCCCAGGTCCGGCGCCCAGTACTGCGCCTGCCCGTTCGGGCCCATGATCCGGTCGTAGCCGCCGATGCCGAAGTTGTCCTCGGCCGAGACGCCGCCGGAGAAGTCCAGCGAGTGCTTGCCGGTCAGCACCATGGCCGAGTCCGGCGTCATCACCAGGATGCCCTTGGTGTGCATGAGCATCGTGGCCTCGGCGTTCCAGTAGGGCTGGGCGCCGACGTTGATGCCGGTGACGACGACGTTGAGCTCCCCGCCGTCCTGGGTGAACTCGATGATCCCGCGCAGCACCCGGGAGATCCAGTCCATGTTCTCGGTGCCGGAGTCCATCGCGATCTTCGCGCCCGCCGAGACGGCGAACCACTCGATCGGCACGTCCAGCTCGCGGGCCAGGTGGATCGCGGCCATCACGCGGCGGCACTCCGGCTCGGCGATCGCGCCGAGCGCCCGGGTCGGGTCGCCGAGCAGCACGACCCGCTTCATCCCGTCCGGGTAGCGCCGCGTCGGCACCGAGACGACGCCGAGCACCAGGTTGGCGCTGTTGCCGCCGGGCGCGCGATCGACCGGCACCGGCAGCGCCGGGTCCGCCGGGTCGACGAGGTCGTACTCCTGCCAGGTGCCCGGGCCGGCGTCGACCGGGGCGGTGAGCAGCGGGACGATCTCGTACGGGTAGACGGCGCCGCGGCGACGGGCCTTGAGCACCTTCTGGTCGTAGGCGTCGAGCTCGCGCATCGGCTCGGTCGGGGGCTGGTCGAGCTTGACCGTGAGCCCCGCGCCGGGCGGGCGCGACATGCGCAGCAGCATCGAGCGCGGACCGCCCTGGCCGCCGGTGACCTGCGGGTCGGCGGTGCGGAACTCGACGAGGACCTGCTCCAGCCCGAGGCTGGCCGTGCGCGGCGCGAGCCGGCGGACCACCGAGTCCAGCTCGGCGAGCGGGACGTCGACCTCCGGCCACACGTAGAGCGCGATCCGGTTCCACGACATCCGGGCCAGGGTGCGGTCCCCGGCGCGGGCGGCACGCAGCGAGTTGATGCAGGCGTCGAGCGCGCGCTCGAACTGCGGCAGCGAGCGGACCTTCCCGGTCTCCTCGTCGCGCAGCACGGTCAGCTCGCGGACGTCGGCCATCGCGACCAGCCGGTCGTCGGCGGTGACCTCGCGGCCGGTGGCCCGGAACAGGTGCACGTCGGTGGCGGCGGGCAGGCGGTGCAGCTCGAAGTTGCGGAAGCGCCACAGCCGCAGCCGGTCCGCGACCAGCGGGTGCATGCCCCGCAGCGTGCGGTCCTCGACCAGCTCGCCGGTCTCGTCGGGCCGGAAGGTGAACCAGGTCGGCGGCTCGGCCTCGTCGCTCGCCGTGCCCGCGGCGCGCGGGTTCGGTCGGACGGCGACGGCGACCCGGTGCAGGTGCGCGGGCACCTTGCCCAGGGCGGCGCGGACGCGCTCGGCGCGGGCGTCGGGGTCGCCGCCGTCGTCGGCCTTGGTCGAGGTGACGTAGAGGTCGACGAGCGCGGTGCGGTCCCCGTCGAGCTCGCCGACGCGGCGGCGCAGCTCGTCGGACACGGCCTGCGCGGCGGACGGGTCGTTGTTGTCGATCACCGAGGCGAAGACCGTGCGGTCCCGGCCCAGGTGCTGGTAGCGGGCGGTCAGCAGCGGCTTGCCCGCGTGCTCGACGAGCTCCAGGTCGCGCAGCACCCGCACCCGGTAGTAGCGCCGGGTCATGACCTCGAGCAGGACGGCGTCGTGCCGCTCCCCGAACACGCCCAGGATCGGCTCCGAGGACCCGACGAGGGTGTCGATCCGGCGTGCCCGGTCCGCGGTGTCCGGGTCCGAGGCGAGCACGTCCAGGCTCTCCCGGACCTCGGTCAGCGCCCGGTCCCGCTCGGCGGCGACGACCGGGGCGTCGAACGCCCGGTAGCGGGCCAGCCGCGCGGTGTCCCCGACGACGGGGTGCCGCAGCTGGGTGGCGACGACGACCTCGTCGAGGGTGCGCAGGTAGTCCTCGCGCGCCGCGGGGGAGAGGTTCGCGACCGACTCCGGGTGACGCAGCCGCCAGTTCAGCAGGTCCAGCACGACCGGCACCTGCTGCGGCGCGCGGCGGTGGGCCAGGAACATCCGGTACAGCGCCGGGCCGAGGTCGTCGGCGCGGCCGGTCCCGCCGTCGATCTCGGTGACGCCGTAGTGGGCCAGCGCCCGGCGCAGCTTGGTCTGGAACGACTCGGGCAGGCCCTCGTCGTCGGCGTCGCGGGAGCGCAGGTAGGCGTAGAGGTACTCCTGCGGGTTGCGCTCGGTCTCGCCGGTCTCGTCGTCGGTCTCGGACCGGTTGCGCGAGAGCTGGCAGAGGTCGGCGAAGATCTGCAGGACGGCGGTCTCCCCGGCCAGCACGGCCGGGTCGTCGGCGGCCAGCTGCTCGCGGGCGCCGGCGAGACGGCGCAGCTGCGGGCGGGCCTGGCGCTCGTCGACGTCGAAGCCCAGCACCTGGAAGCGCAGCGCGGACAGGGCGTCGGCCGCGGTCGCGGCGGCGTCGGTGTCGGCGCCGGCCGCGGCGAACGCGGACAGGTCGGCGCGCTCCCCGCTGGGGACCGCGGAGTCCGCGTCGGCCGACGGCTCCAGCCGCACGAGCTTCGTGCCGCCGTCGACCTGGGTGTTGGCCGGGACGAGGATCTCGGCGACGGTGCCGTCGAACGGCGCCCGCAGCGAGGTCTCCAGCTTCATCGACTCGACGATGGCGAGGGTGTCGCCCTCGGAGACGGTCTGGCCCGCGGTGACGGGCAGCGCGACGACCATCGCCGGGGCGGGGGCGCGGACGATGCCGGCCTCGCCGCCGGAGATGCGGTGCACGGCGCCGTCGACCTCGACGAGGTAGTCCGCCTCCTGTGCGACCGACAGCACGGTCCAGGACAGGTCGCCGACGGTGAGCCGGCGCTCGTAGGCGCCGTTGCGCTCGACGTCGACGTCGACCGACACGCCGTCCAGCTCGACGGTGTAGCGGCCGGCGCGGGTGCGGGCGACCTTCAGCTTGTAGGACTGCCCGGCGACGGTGACGTCGGTCTGGTGCCAGGTCTCGTAGCCCACCTCGGGCCGGCCGGCCTCGGCGGAGCGGAACAGCCGCTCCTGCTGGCGGGCGACGTGGCCGTCGTGGCTCTGCACGGCGGTGGCGAGCAGCGCGACGTCGAGGCGGCGCGGCGGCGCGTAGCCGTCGGCCATCATCGTGTCGAGCCAGGTGGTCTGCAGCTCGCCCGACCGGAACTCGTCGCGGTCGAGCAGGTCCAGCAGGAACGCCTTGTTCGTGGAGCCGCCGTCGATCACCGCGGAGGTCTGGCGCAGCGCACGGGACAGCCGCGCGCGGGCCTCGTCGCGGTCGCGGCCCCAGGCGATCACCTTGGCGATCATGGAGTCGAACTGCGGCGGGATGACGTCACCCGCGGCGACGCCGGTGTCGACCCGGATGCCCGGACCGGACGGCAGCGCCAGGTGCTCGATGCGCCCCGGGGCGGGCGCGAACTCGCGCTCCGGGTCCTCGGCGGTCAGCCGGGCCTCGATCGCCCAGCCCTGGGCCGCCGGGACCTCGCGGGCGACCTCGGCGAGCGTGCCGCCCGCGGCGACGTGCAGCTGCAGCTTCACGATGTCGACGCCGGTGCACGCCTCGGTGACCGGGTGCTCGACCTGCAGCCGGGTGTTGACCTCGAGGAAGGAGAGGAGCTTCTCCTCGGGCTGGTAGAGGAACTCGACGGTGCCGGCGTTGACGTAGCCCGCGGCGCGGGCCAGCTCGGCGGCCGAGCTGCGCAGCAGCGCCTCCTGCTCGGGGTCGAGTGCGGTGGACGCCGACTCCTCGATGACCTTCTGGTTGCGCCGCTGTACCGAGCAGTCGCGCACCCCGAGGGTCCAGACGTCACCGGTGGCGTCGGCGACGACCTGCACCTCGACGTGCCGTCCGCCCGACACCGCGCGCTCCAGGAACACGGTCGCGTCCCCGGCGGTCCTCGACGCCTCCGACGCGGCCCGCTCGAAGGCCTCGTCGAGCTGCTCGGGGCCCGGCACGTAGCGGATGCCGCGGCCCCCGCCGCCCGCGGTCGCCTTCACCATCAGCGGGTAGCCGACGGTCTCGGCGGCCTTGCGCGCCGTCTCGACGTCGGCCACCGGACCGCCGGACCACGGCGCCATCGGCACGCCGACCGACTCGGCCAGCTGCTTGGAGGCGATCTTGTCCCCGAGCCGGCGCATCACCTCGGCCGACGGGCCGACGAAGGTGATCCCCAGCCGCTCGCACAGCTCGGCGAAGTCGGCCTTCTCCGAGACGAAGCCCCAGCCCGGCCAGACCGCGTCGGCGCGGGTGGCGCGCAGCGCGCGCTCCAGCTCGGCGTGGTCGAGGTAGGGGCTGGCGCCCATGTGGTCCGGGTCGTCCGGCCCGATCAGGACGGCCTCGTCGGCCTCACGGACGTACATCGCCCGCCGGTCGACGGCGGTGTGCAGCGCGATCGTGCGCAGGCGGCGGTCGGGCCCGTTCTGGGCGTTCCACTCACGGACGGCGTTGATCAACCGCATGGCGGGTTCGCCGCGGTTGACGATGGCGATGCGCGAGAACATGGCTGGGCTTCACTGCTCCTACGGGTGCGACGACGGGACGGCGGCGGTGTGCCGCATCGACATCGTCGTCGTGCGGTCGGCGGGTCGGTACGGACGGTGGCCCGGTCGGTGCCGGAATGCGGGCGGGCTCACCTCTCGGACAGGGATCTTCCCGCCCACTGTGGCCCGTGTCACCCGGTCGTGCCTACTCGCCGAAGGCGATGCGGACGTCGTCCGAGGTCGGTGCGGCGGCCGGCTCGGCCAGTGCGGCGGCGGTCGGGTCCAGGTGGACCTCCGGTGCCATCACGGTCGGGTCGACCTCCAGCACCGCGTAGCCGCCCACCGCGCCGGCCCCGAAGCCGGGCGCGAAGACCCGGGTCCGGCCGGACACGACGCCGTCGGCCACGGAGTCGAACAGCGCGATCGGGATGGACGCCGCGGACACGTTCCCCATCGACTCGATGTTGAAGTACAGCTGGTCGGCCGAGAGCCCCGCCTTGCCCGCGAGCTGCAGGATCATCGTCTTGTTGGCCTGGTGCGGGACGATCAGGTCGACGGCGTCGAGCATCGAGCCCTCGCCGTCGGGGCCGGCCTGCTCGGTGAGCTCGCCGATCATCTGCGACAGGTAGCGGGCGACGAGCGCCTTGACCTCGGGGCCGTAGACGGTGATGTCGTTGTCGAACTCCGGGTTCGGCCAGATGATCGAGTTCACCTGGGTGTCCGGGCCCGACGCGTAGGTCTGCAGCAGGTCGATGTCGCCACGCTCGCCCTCGGCGGCCGGGGCGACGACCATCGCGGCCGCGCCGTCACCGAAGATCATCCGCGAGGTGCGGACGTTGCCGATCTTGTCGGAGAACTTCTCGACGCAGACCAGCAGGACCGGCCGGTTCACCTCCTGCAGCTGGCGCACGGCCTCGGACAGGCCGTAGGGCAGCCCGGCGCAGGCGGCGACGATGTCGGCCGAGCAGTGCGTCTGGAGCAGCCCGAGCCGCCCGGACAGCCACGTCGACAGCGACGGGATGAGCCGCTCGCTGGTGCAGGTGGCGACGAGCACGGCGCCGATCTCGGAGCGGTCGCGGCCGGAGTGCTCCAGCGCGCGGACCGCGGCGGCCCAGGCCAGGTCCTCGATGTCCAGCTCGGTGTAGCGGCGCTGGTCGATGCCGGTCTTGGCGGAGATCTCGTCGGCGCTCATCGGCGACCAGGAGAACGCGGAGTTGCGGACGACGTCGTCGTTGGAGCAGACGTGCTCGCCCCGGACGACGGCGAGCGCCTCGATCCTCGGCTGCACCGCGAACGCCTCACGGACCCGGATCGGGGGCAGCGGGGTGGCGGGCTCGACCGGGTCGGACTGGGTGGAGAGCCGGCCGCGGCGCGCCGGGCGGGTGCCGGTGGCGCGGTCCAGGAACTGCTCGACGTCGCGGTTGCGGGGGTGGAAGGCGATGACGTACTCGTCGTCGCCGATCTCGTCGGCGGTGCGCAGCTCGGTGGCGGCACGGTCCCAGGGGTACTGGTTGTGCAGCACCATGGCCCAGCGGGTCAGGGCCTCGAGCTCGGGACGCTCGGCGTGCGCGTCGAGGATCTCGTTGAAGGAGAAGACCGGGTAGTCCGGGTCGTGCTGCGGCACGACGAAGGTCTGCGCCCCCGGCGTGGTGAGGAACTGCTCGACGGTCGGCTTGACGGCCGGCAGCTCGGTCGCGTGGTGGCGACGGTTGCCGTAGACGTCGAAGAGGAGGTCGAAGATGCGGCGCTCGGTCGCCTCGTCCCAGGTGCTGGGGAGCGCGGCGAAGGCGTCGGCGACGGCCCGGACCTTCTTGTCGCCGTCGCGCCACGGGGTGAGCAGCGGGAGGAAGACGTCGTTGCGGTGGCGGGGGAGGTCACGCCAGCGGGTCGGACGCTTCTCGAACATGGTGAGCGTGTACCGGTTGACCCAGAACAGGTTCTGGCTCATGTCGCGCAGCAGTGCGAAGCGGCTCTCGTAGGCGCCGCTGGTGACCCGCTCGAGGATGTCGGTGCCGGTGGGCGCCTTTGCCTCGAAATCGCGACCGACGATGGCGGTGAACTGCTCCATATCGTCGATGACGGAGAAGTCGAGTTCTCCGAGAAAATTGGCGGGAAAGACCAGTCGGTCGTGGTTGTTGACCACGAACGGTTTCATGTGACGACCTCCAGCAGCGGCGTCGACCGGCGGAATCGCCAGGCGGGACGCGGTGCGGCCTGGTCGATCGGATCGGTTGCGGTGCCTGCAACGCTATCGATGAACAGTCACGATCGGAATGTGATCCAGCCGCCGAGTGTGCGCTCTCACGGATGGTCGGTCAACTCGGACTGTTACCGGCGAGAATGTTACCGGTCGGTTCTACTCGTCGGTTCCCCGAAAGAATTCCGCAGATCCGCAGGTTGGCGGGCGGAGGTCGTCCACAGTGGAATGATCACCGGGCGTGGCCGGTCGGTCCCGACGCGTGCACATGCAGGCAGGAGCGTGGTCGTCGGCGTCACAGCCCGTGCGGTGATCGTCACCCGCACCTGGTGGGGTGCGCCATCGTCCGAACGGGGGAGGACGGCGCCCCGCCTCCGATGTGGACGGTCGCGCGCGGGCAGCGGCACGCGGCCGGGACGGCCGGGACGGCACCCGGGGGGAATGCGTCGGTGGAATGCGGTCCCCATTCCCGGCGCACCGTTCCCGGGCGGTCCGGTGCTCAGCCGTGGGCGGTGGCCGGGGCCGGGGCCTCGACGGTCTCCGCCGCCGGAGCGGGCGTGAGCAGCACCAGCACCGTGGCGAGCAGCCCGGCGGCGCCCGCCGCGACGAAGGAGATCGTGTACGCCGTCGCCGAGGGGGGTCCGCCGTCGCCGAGCACGTAGGTCGCCGTCACGGCCGCGACGACCGCGGTGCACGAGCTCGTGCCGAGCTGGCGGGCCAGAGTGTTGAGGCTGTTCGCCGCGGCGGTCTCCGACTCCGGCACCGCACGCATGATCGTCAGCGGGATCGCCGAGTAGGCGAGCGCGGCGCCGACCGCGGCCACGGTGGAGGCGGCCATCAGCAGCGGCACCGTCGAGGGCATCGCGGCGAAGGCGAAGTTGCCCGCCCCCAGCAGGAGCGTGCCGATCACCAGCGTGGTGCGCGGGCCGCGCAGCCGCGACAGCCGCGCCGAGGCCGAGGAGAACACCACCATCGACCCGCCCATCGGCAGCAGCACCAGCCCGGCGACGACGAGCGAGAGCCCGAACCCGTAGCCGGTCGTGACCGGTGCCTGGAGGATCTGGGTGGCGAGCACGAAGCCGGCGAACATCGCGAAGCCCACCAGCACCGAGGCCAGGTTGGTGAGCAGCACCGCGGGCCGTGCCGAGACCCGCAGGTCCACCAGCGGTGCGGGGACGCGCAGCTCCCACCGGACGGTCGCGGCCACCAGAACCACGGTGCCGGCGAACAGACCGAGCACGGTCGGGGAGGCCCAGCCCCAGTCGTTGCCCTTGGAGATCGCCAGCAGCAGGCACACCAGCGCCCCGCCGGCGCCGAGCGCCCCGGGCACGTCGAACCGGCCGCCGGTGCGCAGCCGTGACTCGGTCACCAGCCGCCGGACCAGCAGGATCTGCACGACGCCGAGCACCGCGGCCCCGGCGAACAGCCAGCGCCAGCTCGCGAACTGGGCGACGACGCCGGTGATCGGCAGCCCGATCGCCCCGCCGAAGCCGAGCGAGGACGACATCAGCCCGACCCCGGACCCGACCCGGTCGGCGGGCAGGACGTCGCGCATCAGGCTCATCCCGAGCGCGATCACCCCGAACGCGGCGCCCTGCAGCACCCGGGCGACGAGCAGCAGCCCGATCCCGGGCGCCAGCGCGCCGAGCAGCGACCCCGCCCCGACCAGGCCGAGCGCGACGAGCAGCATCCGCCGCTTGCCGAACATGTCGCCGAGCCGCCCCAGCACCGGCGCCGACACCGCGCCGGCGACCAGGTTGGCGGTGATCAGCCACGACGCCGTCGACCCGCTGACGTCGAGCAGCTCCGGGAACCGCGGGAGCAGCGGGACGACCATGGTCTGGACCAGCGAGACGAGCAGCCCGCACGAGGCCAGTACGGCGATCGCGACGCCGGGGCGCGGCGGCGCCGGTGCGGATCCCTCGGGGTGGGTGCTCTCGGGCTGCTGGTGCGGACGGCGTGCCCGGAACACTCGACCTCCGTGGTGGGTGACAGATCGTGCCTGCGGACGACCCCGCTGAAGCGGGAGTCACCCATCAGATGAGCATGCCGGTCACCCGTCCGGCAAGCCGGGTCACCTCCCGCGCGCGGGAACCGGTTCGGGCGGCGGCGGGCCGTCGTAGACCGCGGAGGGCCGGATCAGGCGTCGCTCGGCGGCCTGCTCCAGCACGTGCGCGCACCAGCCGACGACCCGGCTGACCGCGAACGTCGGCGTGAACATGCTGCGGGGGATCCCGCAGCCCTCCATCACCACGCCCGCGTGGAACTCGACGTTCGCGAACAGCGGGTGGTCCGGGCGCAGCTCCGCGAGGGTGGCGGCCACCCGCCGTTCGACGTCGGCGGCCCGCGCGGGCAGCGGCCCGCCCAGCTCCGCGGCGACCTCGCGCAGCAGCGCCGAGCGCGGGTCCGGCCCGCGGTACACGGCGTGGCCGAACCCCATGATCCGCATCCCCGCGGCGAGCCGGTCGGCCACCCAGCGCTCCGGCGAGCCGCCGGCGTCGCGGTCGATCGCGTCGAGGCTCTCCAGCGCCCGGTCGGGGGCGCCGCCGTGCAGCGGCCCGGCGAACGCCCCGAGCGCGGCGACCACGCAGGACGCGACGTCGGCGCCGGTGGAGGCGACCACCCGGGCGGTGAAGGTGGAGGCGTTGAAGCCGTGGTCCACCGTCGCGACGAGGTAGGCGTCGAGCGCGCGGACGTGCGCCGGCGCGGGCTCGGCCCCGTCCAGCATCCACAGCCAGTTCGCGGCGGAGGACAGGTCGGTGCGCGGCGCGACCGGGTCGAGGCCGTGCCGCAGCCGGTGCAGCGCGGCGAGGACGGTCGGTGTCGCGGCGCAGACGGTCGCGGCGTCGCGGGTGCCCGCCGCCGGGTCGTCCCAGAGCGGGCGCATCCCGTGCTGCGGGCCGAGCAGCGACAGCGCGGTGCGCAGCCCGGCGAGCAGGTCGGGCCCGCAGGCGTCGGCGATCGCGGGCAGCTGCGCGGCGACGGCGTCGGGCAGGACCCGGCGCTCCGCGGTGGCGGCGGCGAACTCCGCGGCCTCGGACGCGTCCGGGAGACGGCCGTGGACGAACAGGAACCACACGTCGTCGAAGGTGCGGGTGCGCGCGAGGTCGACCGCGGAGTACCGGCTGTAGTGGTAGAAGCCCTCGTCGCCGCGGACGTCGCCGATGCGGGTGCTGGTGACGGCGACGCCGCGCAGGCCCGGTGGGACCTGCGGGACGGCGGCGCCGATGCTGTCGGTGCTGGTCATGACCGGACCGTCCGCCCGTCGGGAACCGTTGTCAATATTGATGCAGTCAATGTTGATACGGTCCACGTCGTGGAGTACCTGACCGTCGCCGAGACCGCGGAACGCCTCGGGGTGAAGCGGGAGACCGTGTACGCCTACGCCAGCCGCGGGCTGCTGACCAGCGTGCGCGGCGCGCAGCGGCGGGGGAGCCGGTTCGCCCAGGACGAGGTGGAGGCCCTCGCCGCGCGCGGCCGCGAGTCGGGCGAGCCGTCCGGGACGGTCGAGCGCATCAGGACGCGGATCACACTCGTCGCCGACGACGGGCCGTGGTTCCGCGGGGTGGCGGTGCCCGCGCTCGCGGCGTCCTCGGACCTCGAGCACGTCGCGGCGCTGCTGTGGGAGGTCCCCGGCCGGGTGCCGTTCGACGCGGACCCGGACCTGCTCGCCCCGGCGCGCGCCGTGCTCGCCGCCGCCCCCGCCGGGGCCCGGGCGACCGACCGGTTCCGGCTCGCCGTCGCCGCGGTGGCCGCGGCCGACCCGCTGCGCGCCGACGCCCGGCCGGGAGCGGTGGTGGCGACGGCGTCGTCGCTGCTGGGGACGGTCGTGACCGCGCTCGCCGGGGACCCGGGAGCCGCGGGCGGGCTACGGGGCGCAGTGGGGGCGGGGCCCGGCGGGGAGCCGGGTCCCCGGGCGGAGCCGGTGCCCGCGGGGTCCGGCCGGTCCGACCTGGCGGAGCGGCTGCTGCCGGCGCTGGTCCGTGACCCGGACCGGGCACCCGCGCCGGCGACGGCCGGACACCTCCGCGCCGCGCTGGTCCTGCTCGCCGACCACGGCCTGGCGTCGTCGACGGTCGCCGCCCGGGTCGCCGCGAGCACCCTGGCCGACGTGCACGCCGTCGTCTCGGCCGGGCTCGGCGCCCTCGACGGGCCCCGGCACGGCCTGGTCAGCGGGCTCGCGCACCGCTTCCTCACCGACGCGCTGGAGGACCCGCCCGGCGCGCTCGCCCAGCGGCTGCGGGCCGGCGAGCGGGTCCCGGGCTTCGGGCACTCGGTCTACCGGGGCACCGACCCGCGGGCCACGGTGCTGCTCGACCGGTTGCGCGCCGACCCGGCCGCGGACCGCGTCATGGCCTGTGTCGACGCCGTCGTCGCGGGGATGGACCGCGGTGGCGACGGACCCGCCGCGAACGTCGACCTCGCGCTCGCCGCGCTGATGCACGCCCACGACCTGCGCCCCGACGCCGGCGAGCTGCTGTTCGCCTGCGCCCGGACGGTCGGCTGGGTGGCGCACGCCCTGGAGGAGTACGCCGAGCCCGGTCTGCGGTTCCGGCCGACCGGCGTCTACACCGGGCCGCGGCCCGGGTCGACCAGCGAGGCGAGCACCACGACGTTGTCGGTGTAGCTGCGCACGCCCCGGTCGAACGTCCCGCCGCAGGTGATCATCCGCAGGCCCGCGCCGGGCAGGTCGCCGTAGACGGCCGCGGTGGGGAAGCGGTCCTTGGCGTAGCGGCGCACCGCCTGGACCTCGAAGGTCGCGGTGGTGCCGTCGGCGCGGTCGACCGACACCAGGTCACCGGGGGCCAGTGCGTGCAGCCGGTGGAACGGGCCCGGCTCGTGGTCCCAGTCGACGTGCGCCGCGAGCACCGCCGGTCCCCGGGCGCCCGGGGTGGGAGCGCCGGTGTACCAGCCGGTGTCGGCGCCGTCGGGCGGCACCTCGAGGGTTCCGCGCCCGGTCAGGCCGAGCGGGACGAGCCCGCTGTCGAGCCCGATCGAGGGCGCCCGCACCCGCACCGGCTCCGACGGCGGCAGCGGGGCCGCCGCCGGACGGAGCGTGGTGGTGGGCAGCGGCGGCACCGCCCCACCGAGCGCCACCGGCGGCGCCCCGAGCGGGACGGCCAGCGCCAGCACGACGAGCAGCCCCCACCACACCCGTCGCACCGCACGGGGCCCGCGCGACCCACGCGGCCCGAGCGGCCCCCGCGGCTCCCGGACGCGCGCGGGGTCGGAGGACGCGTCCCCGATCGGGAGCGCGTTCTCCGGACCGGTGCGCGTCCGGTGTCCCGACGGGTGTGCGGGTGCGAGGGCGGGGGTGGGGGTGGGGGTCACGAGTGGCGGGTGGTCAGGGGGAGTGCGGCGCGGCCGGTGCGACGCCCGTTCCACACGACGACGCCCGCCCCGGCGGCGAGGACCGCGCCCGTCCCGGCCAGCAGGAACACCGTCGGGTCGACCCCGGCGCCGCCGGAGCCGTCACCGGCCTCGACCCCACCGCCCGGGACCGCGCGCACCTGCCCGGTACCGGCGGCCGCGACGAGGTCCGAGCCCTCGCAGGCCCGGCCGTCGTTGTCGCGGTCCAGGTTGTTCGGGTCCGACGGGTCGGCGGCGAGCACGGCCTGGGCCTGGGCACGGGAGAGGTCGACGCAGTCCAGGTTGCTGCCGCGCCCGGCGGCGGGGGACCCGGCCGCGGGGGTGGTCGCCTCCGGGGCCGCGGCGGTCTCCTCGGGCGCGGTCTCCTCGGGATCGGTCGCGTCCGGGGCGGTGGCGTCGGGGTCCTCGTCGGCCGGCGTCGCGTCGTCCGCGGGCTCCTCGGCGGGCGGCTCCTCGGTGTCCTCCTGGGCCGGGGCCGTGACGACCGGGCCCGCGGTGGCGACGGTCGGGGCCGTGACGGCGCTCGCCACCGGGGTGACGGCCGGTTCCGCGGCCGACGCCGCCCCGGCCAGCGGGACCCCGGCGAGCGCGGCGAGGGTGAGCGACGCGGCGACGGCGCCGGTGCGGCGGACGAGCGAACGTGCGGTCATGATCCACTCCCTGTGACGAACGTGATCCTGGTGACCGGTGGGGCGAACGTGACGCCCTGTCCGATGGCGGAGAGTGAAGCGACACCCGGTCGAGAGGGCCAGGGAAGTCGCCCGTACGGGGATCACCGGGGCGGGTGGCGTCGCCCGGAGTGACCGGGGCCTCGGCGTGCCGGGGCGCGCGGGGCCCGGCACGACGTCCAGGATGGCGACCGTGACGACCACCCCCGAACCGCCCCGGCGCCGCCGCCGGTCCCTCGACGACGCCGTCTCCGACGCGTTCGTCGAGCTCTGGTCCCAGCGCCGCCCGTGCGTCCTGGTGACCCCGCGCCGCGACGGCACCCCGCACGCGGTGCCGGTGGGGGTGACCGTCGACGTGGCCGAGCGAACGGCCCGGGTGATCTGCAGCGGCGGGTCGCAGAAGGCGCGCAACGTCGCCGCGGCCGGGCCGGACGGGGCCCGGGTCAGCGTCACCGTCGTCGACGGGCGCACCTGGTCCACGCTGGAGGGCCGCGCCGTCGTGCGGGACGAGCCAGACGTCGTCGCCGACGCCGAGCGCCGCTACGCCGCCGAGTACAAGCAGCCCCGGGAGAACCCGGCACGGGTGGTGCTGCAGATCGCGGTCGACCGGGTCCTCGGCAACGCCTGAGGGGATACTCGCCGGTGTGGACCTGCCGGAGACGACCTTCCTCGGCCACAGCACCCTGCGGCTGCGGATCGGCGGGCGCACCGTCCTGACCGACCCGGTGTGCGGTCGGTCGGTCGGGCCACTGCGCCGCACCGCGCCGGCCGTCGACCCGGAGTGGCCCGCCGGGGCCGACCTGGTCCTGATCTCCCACCTGCACGCCGACCACCTGCACCTCGCCTCGCTGCGCCGGCTGCCGCGCGCGGTGGAGGTCGTGGTGCCCGCGGGCGCCGGCGACTGGCTCCGCCGCCGCGGCGTCGCCCGGGTCTCCGAGCTCGCCGTCGGGCAGACGCGGGTCTTCGACGGGCTGCGGGTCACCGGCACACCGGCCGACCACTCCGGGCACCGGTGGGGGCCCCGGTTCACCCACGGCCCGCAGGCCGACGCGATGGGGCACCTGCTGGAGGGCGACGGGCTGCGCGTCTACGTCGCCGGGGACACCGGCCTGTTCCCCGGGCTCGACGACGTCGCCGCCCAGGGCCCGATCGACCTCGCCGCGCTGCCGGTGTGGGGCTGGGGCCCGAACCTCGGACCCGGCCACCTCGACCCGGCCGGTGCCGCCGAGGCCGTCCGGCGGCTCGCACCGGCCGTCGCGCTGCCGGTGCACTGGGGGACCCTCGCCGTCGCCGGGCTGTGCTCGGTCCCGGGGCGGACCGGGTCCCGGATGCGGGAGCTGCTCGTGCGCCCGCCCCACGACTTCGCCGACGCCGTCGCCGCGGCCGGGCTGCCCACCCGCGCCCTCGTGCTCCCGCCCGGCGCCGCCGTCGGAACGCCGGCGTGAGCGCGCCGCACCTGCTGGCCGCGTCCGCGCAGGAGTGGCTCGACGCCGAGCTCAGCCCGGACGCCGGGCGGATCGCCTACCTCGTCGTCGCCGGGGGAGTGCTGCTCGGGTCGGTGGTGCCGGTCGTGCCGACCGGTGCGATCGTCGGCGCCGCCGCCGCGACGGCGATGACCAGCTCCGCGCTGTCGCTGCCGGTGGTGCTGCTGCTGTCCTTCGCCGCGGCCCTGCTCGGTGACGTCATCACCTTCGCCGTCGCCCGCCTGGCCGGTGACCCGGTCCGCGCCGCGGTCGCGGGCGGGCGGCTCGGCGGTGAGCGCACCGCGGCCCGGATCGAACGGATGCGCGGCGCGTTCGCCGAGCGCGGCTGGCTGGTCGTGCTGGTCGGACGGGTCGCCCCCGCGGGGCGGGTGCCGACCCTGATCGCGGCTGCGGTCTCCGGGATGACCTGGGCGAAGCTGGTGCCCGCGGTCGCGGCCGGGGCGGTGCTGTGGACGTTGCTCTACGGCGTGCTCGGGGTGCTGACCGGCAACCTCACCGATTCCCCGCTGGTGGCCGCGCTGCTCGCGGTCGGGCTGGTGGCTGTCGTCGCGGCGGTCACCGCGCTGGCCGGGCGGGTGCGGACCCGGCTGCGGGCCCGCCACCCCACCGGCTGATCCCCGGCGGCCCCGCCGGCCGGCACGCTCGTCCACCCGCGCACACGGAACCGGCCGGGCGCGACGGGAGGGGGATGTCGCGCCCGGCCGGAGCGGGTGCCCGGGGCGTGGCGTCGCCCCGGGGGGATCAGGTCAGTTGCCGCCGCCGAAGGGGTTGATGCCGAACGGCAGCTCGCCGGTGGAGCCGCCCTCGGGCACGGTGCGCGCCCCGTTCTGGGCGGTCGCGGCGGCGGTGTCGCGCACGCTGCCGAGCGTCACCGGCACCTCACGGGCACCGGACCCACTGCCGACGGTCAGCGTGACCTGCTGGCCGGGGGTGAAGTTGCCGACCCGGGCGATCAGGTCCGCGAAGCTCGACACCGGGTACTCGTTGACCTTGGTGACGACGTCGCCCGCCTTGATGCCCGCGGCGGCCGCCGGCGAGTTCGGCTCCACCGTCGTGATCTGCGCGCCCGCGGTCTCGCTCGGGGCGCTGCCGGAGGCCGACACCGAGCCCTGCACGCCGAGCTGCGGCTTGGTCGCGACGCCGGAGTCCATCAGCTCCTGGGCGACCCGCTTGGCGGTGTCGACCGGGATCGCGAAGCCCAGCCCGATCGAGCCGGAGCTCTGCCCGGCGGTGGCGATCGCGGAGTTGATGCCGACGACCTGCCCGGCCAGGTTGACCAGCGGGCCGCCGGAGTTGCCCTGGTTGATGGGGGCGTCGGTCTGCAGGCCGTTGTAGACGACCGGGGCCTGGCCGTCGCCGCCCGCGGTGACGGTCCGGTTCAGCGCCGAGACGATGCCCGCGGTGACGGTGCCGGACAGGCCCTGCGGCGAGCCGTTCGCGACGACCTGCTCGCCGACCTGCACGCTCGAGGACTCCCCGAGGGTGGCGGGCTTGAGGTCCTTGGCGCCCTGCAGCTTGATGACGGCGAGGTCGTAGCTGGGGGAGGTGCCGACGACGGTCGCGGTGTACTGCTTCCCGTCGGCGGTGGACACGGTGATCCGGCCGCCGTCGGTGGCGTTCGCGACCACGTGGTTGTTGGTGAGGATCTGGCCGTCGGAGGTCAGGATGACCCCGGACCCCTCGGCGACGCTCTGCGCGGTGCGGACCTGGATGTCCACCGTGCTCGGGGTGATCGCGGCCGCGGCACCGGCGATCGAGCCGTCGGCGGGGGTGGCCGGGGTGCCGGGGGCGGCGGCGCTGGTCAGCGTGGCCGGGGTGGAGGAGCCGTCGAGCACCAGGTAGGCGCCGCCGACGCCGGCCGCACCGCCGACCAGGGCGGCCGTCAGCGTGACGGCGGCCAGGCCCGCACCGAACCGGCGCGGCGGCCTCGGAGCCGGACCCTGCTGCGGGAACGGCGGGTACACCGAGGTGGGCGGGCTCCCCGCGCCGTAGGCCGGGATCGTGGGGTTGCTCGTCGTCGCCCACGGCGGGGGAGTCTGGGCCCCGTGGCTGCCGCCCGGGTCGCCCCCCTGGCTGCCGCCCTGCTGCCGGTGGTCGGTGTCGGTCACGGTGGTCGCCTCCTGTGCGTGGGTGCCGTCGTCGCCGGCCGGGTGGGCGGGGACCGCCCCCTCGTGACGCCGTGCGGGCCGGACGGGGTCGGTGGCGCCGCCTCCGGTGGAGGTCCGTCCGTCGGACGACTCGCCCGTTCCCGGCCCGTTCTCGGTCATGGGGCAACTGTGCGCCGTGACTCTGAGACGACCCTGTGACCGCGCTGGGAATCGCTCGGGCATCGGGTGAGAGTGCCCGGCACGCGGGTCCTCACCGGCGGTCCGGGCAGGTCAGGAGATCGCGCCGACCACCGTGAGCACCAGTCCCAGCACCGCGAGGGCGGCCCCGCCGCGGGCCCACAGCCGCTGCGCGCGCCGGTCGGACTCGGTCAGCTCGGCCTCGGTGCGGGTGGACAGCACGAAGGTCCCGCCGGCGTCCTGCGGGGGCCGGATCACCAGTGGCCCGTCGCGATCGTCGACCTCGCCGAGGACGTACATCGCGACGCCGGGGCGCAGCACCCACTCCTGGTTGCGGTAGCCGACGGTCCGGTCCCCGCCACGGCCCCGGTCGTCGGCCGGGTCGAACCGGTCCAGCACCCGTTCCACCGGGTCCGGGTGCCGCCCGCCCGGGTCGACGCCGATGGTGTGCCCGTCGCGCAGCAGCGCCCAGCCGTGCGGGGACGTCCGCTCGGACACGGTCTCGGTGTGGGTCTGCGTCCGGGTGCGGCCCTCGTCGTCGCGCTCACGGCGCTCGAACCGGCGCTCGACCCGCTGCATGTGCCACACGCAGTCGACGCCCGCGAGGTCGGAGCGCAGCACCCCGACCGGGGCGGGCGCGGTCTGCCCGACGACCTCGCAGACCTTCCGGAACGTGCCCGGCCGCCCGGCGAGCTCCGCCGCGACGCCCGCGAGGTCGAGCAGCTCGGGCACCGACAGCGTCTCGGCCGCCATCATCGCGTGCACCCGGCGCTGGGTGCGGACCGCGACCCAGATGCAGGCGGCCCCGGCCAGCAGCGCGATGATCCCCACCCACAGCACGGGCGGAACCTAGCAGGTCAGGCGACCAGCTCCACGATCGTGGCGTTGGCGGTGCCGCCGCCCTCGCACATGGTCTGCAGCCCGTAGCGGATCCCGCGGTCGCGCATGTGGTGCACCAGGCGGGTGAGCAGCACGGTGCCCGAGGCCCCCAGCGGGTGCCCGACGGCGATCGCCCCGCCGAGCGGGTTGAGCACGGCGTCGTCGGCGCCCAGCTCGGCCTGCCAGGCCAGCGGGACCGGCGCGAACGCCTCGTTGACCTCGAACGCGCCGATGTCACCGATCGACAGCCCGGAACGCTTCAGCACCTTCTGCGTCGCCGGGATGGGCCCGGTCAGCATCCGCAGCGGGTCCGCACCGGACACGGCCCCGGAGTGGTAGCGCACGATCGGGGTCAGGCCGAGCTCGCGGGCCCGCTCCGGGGTGGTCACGAGGACCGCCGACGCGCCGTCGGAGATCTGCGAGCTGTTCCCGGCGTGGATCACCCCGTCCGCGGAGAACGACGGCTTCAGCGCGGCCAGGGTGTCGGCGGTGGTGCCACGGCGCAGGCCCTCGTCGGCGGTGAACCCGGGCGCGCCGGGGACGTCGACGAGCTGGTCGTCGAACACGCCGGCGTCGATCGCGGCGGCGGCGAGCTCGTGGCTGCGTGCCGCGTACTCGTCGAGCCGGGTCCGCGACAGTCCCCAGCCCCGGGCGATCCGCTCGGCGCCGACGCCCTGGTTGAAGTCCCCGTTCGGGAACTCCCCGGACTCCAGGTCGGCGCGGTAGCGCTCGCGCACCAGCGGCCCGTAGGGACGTCCCAGGTCGCGGCCCGCGCCCAGCGGCACCCGGGTCATCGACTCCACCCCACCGGCGACGACGACGTCGTACTGCCCGGCCAGCACCATCCCGGCCGCGAAGTCGAACGAGGACTGGCTCGACCCGCACGCGCGGTTCACCGTCACCCCGGGCACCGTCTCCGGCCAGCCCGCGGCGAGCAGCGCGTAGCGGCCGATCTGCGCGGCCTGGTCGCCGACCTGGTTCACACAGCCCCACACGACGTCGTCGACGACGGCGGGGTCGATCCCGGTCCGCTCGGCCAGGGCGCTCAGGACGGCGGCGGACAGGTCGACCGGGTGGACCTCGGCCAGCGACCCCTTCCGCTTCCCGATCGGTGTGCGGACGGCGGCACAGACGACGGCCTCGGGCATGGGGGTCCTCCTGGTCACCGGTGACACGACTCGTTCGCGACGCTAAGCCATCGGAGGGGGTCGGCGCTGAGAGGGCGATCACAGCGCCGGATGCGCACCAGGTGTCGAGACGCTCTGGATCGATGAGGTACCGTCTCCGGCGTACGCGAAGGGGAGTAGCTCCCAACGCTGCGCTCGACATACTGGTCCGCCTCGTACTCCGACGGCCGACCCGGGTGCAGCGGCCTGACCACCACCAGGCGAGCGAGACCTTCGATCCGGATACTCCGGGTCGAGGGCACCCCCACCTCGGTCCGGTCGAGATCGAGGGATGGACATGAACGGTTTCCTGATCGCGTTCGCGATCAGCTTCGGCGTCATCTTCGTGGCCGAGCTGGGCGACAAGTCGCAGCTCATGGCCCTCACGTTCGCGACGCGCTTCAACGCGATCCCGGTCCTGATCGGGATCACGATCGCCACCTCGGTGACCCACCTCGTGTCGGTCGCCGTCGGCTACGGCCTGGGCGCGTCGATCCCGACCGGCTGGATCGCGCTCGTCGCCGCGGTCGCCTTCCTGGCGTTCGGCGCCTGGACACTGCGCGGCGACAGCCTCTCCGAGGACGAGGAGGCCAAGGCCAAGCGGGCCGGCGGGTCCGCCGTCGTCGCCGCGTCGGTCGCGTTCTTCCTCGCCGAGCTCGGTGACAAGACGATGCTCGCGACGATCACCCTGGCCGCCCAGCACGACACCCTCGCCGGGTCGATCGGCATCTGGGCCGGATCCACGGTCGGCATGGTCGCCGCGGACGGGCTGGCCATCGTCGTCGGGCGTCAGCTCGGCAAGCGGCTCCCGGAGCGGGCCATCTCGATCGGCGCCGCGGTGATGTTCTTCGTCTTCGGCGCCTGGCTGCTCTACGAGGCCGTCCCGCAGGTGTGGGGCGAGGACGCCTGGGGCCGCGTGTTCGACGTCGCCGGGCACCACGGGCTCGGCTGGGCCGCGCTGGTGCTGGGGGCGCTCGCCGTCGGCGCCGGGCTGTGGTTCCGCGGTCGGGCGCACCGCGCCCGCGGGGAGCGCAGGCTCGACGTCGCCCGGACCCCGGGCAGCCCGGCCTGGTGGGCCCGCACGCTGTTCGTGCTGGCCGCGGTGCTCGGGTTCGGTGCGCCGCTGCTGGTCGCCCTCGACGTGCTGCAGCCGATCTCGGTGCTGGCCCGGCCGGCGGTCGCCGTCGTCGGGGCGGGGCTGCTGCTGCTCGGCTTCGCCGTCGTCGCGGTCGCGATGCTGCAGCTCGGCACGGTGTGGCGCCGCTCGGCCACCGAGGCCGGGGCGGCCGCGGCCGGTGACCCGGACGCCGCACGACGCCCGGTGCTCGCCACCGGCGGGATCTACCGCCGCGTCCGCAACCCCGCGCTGACCGGCCTGATCGTCGGGTGCGCCGGGATGCTGTTCATGGCCCCGACCCTGCTCGGCGTGCTCGCCGGGGTGCTGATCCTGGTGGCGGTGCAGATCCAGGCCCGTGCGGTCTACGAGCCCGGCCTGGGCAGCGCGCTGGGCGCCGAGTACGACGAGTACCGCGCCCGGACCGGCCGGTTCCTCCCGCGGGTCCGCACCGACCGCACCCCCGCGGGTGAGGGCGACCGCACGACCGTCGGCTGAGCGTCCCGGCACCGCTCCGGCGGCGCCGCGGCAGCGCCGCGCGACGACACCGCCCGCCCCGGCGCGACCGGGGCGGGCGGTGTCGTGTCGGGGGGCCCGCGCCGTCGTACGGTGGGGTCATGACGGTCCTGGTCACGGGCGCGACCGGCAACATCGGCCGGATGGTCGTCGACCACCTGCGGGCGCGCACCGACGAGCCGGTCCGCGCGCTCACCGTCGACCCGGTCCGGGCCGCGCTGCCCGGCGACGTCGAGGTCGTGCGCGGCTCGCTGCACCGGCCGGCGTCGCTGGACCGGGTGTTCGACGGCGTCCGCGCGGTCTACCTCGCACCGCACGTGCCCACCGTGGCCGAGGTCCTCGACCGGGCGGCGGCCGCCGGGGTCGGGCACGTGGTCGACCTGTCCGGTGAGCCGGAGAGCTGGTGGGGGACGGTCGTCACCGCGGTCGAGGCCGCGCCGGTCCCGTGGACCCACCTGTGGCCCGCGGACTTCGTGGAGAACTGCCGGATGTGGCTGCCGCAGATCGCGGCGCACGGGGTGGTCCGGGAGCCGTGGCCGGACCTGGCGAGCACCCCGACCGCGATGACCGACATCGCCGAGGTCGCCGCCGTCGCCCTCACCGCGGGCGAGGAGTACCACGGGCGCGCGCTCACCCTCACCGGCCCGGAGGCGGTCACCCGCCGCCGGTGGGTCGCGGCGATCGCGGCGGCGACCGGGGTGCCGATCGGGTTCGAGCAGGTCACCCCGGACGAGGCGGCCGCCGTGCTGGCCGGGTCGATGGACGCCGACCGGGCGGGCGTCGTCGTCCACACCGTCCTCGGGGAGTTCCTGCGGGCCGGCGCGGCGGCCCCGAACGGTGTGGTCGAGCAGGTCACCGGGCGGCCGGGGACCACCGTGGAGGCCTGGGCGGCCGAGCACGCCGGGTCGCTGCGCGCCGCCCTGACCTGAGGCGCCGCCGCGGTCCCGGCGCGGTGCCCGCCCCGCCCCGACCGGACGGGGGCGGGCACCGCGGGCGGGGTCAGGAGTACCAGGTCGGCTCGGGCAGCTCGTCGCGCAGCACCCACGCCCCGACCTCGCGCCGCTTGTAGGCGACCGGGTCGTGCAGGGTGTGCGTGCGGACGTTGCGCCAGAACCGGTCGAAGCCCAGCTCCGTCGTCGTCGCGCGGGCCCCGAGGCCCTCGAAGATCCCCGAGGTGATCTCCAGCGCGACGTCGGTGGCCCGCGCCTTCACCGCGGCGACCCGCACCTCGTGCTCACCGCGCTGCTCGGCGGTGACGCCGTCGGCGTCGCGGTGGATCACCTGCTGCTCCTGCGCGACGGCGTCGGCCAGCGCCTCGACCGCCCACAGCTTCGCGTGCAGGTCGCCGTGGAGGTCGAGCTGGTAGGGCTCGTCGACGGCGCGCTCGTGGCCGCCGTGGAGCCAGGGCCGGGTCCGCTCGCGGGTGAAGCGCGCTGCGGTCTCGAGCGCCCCGCGGGCGATGCCGAGGTAGAACGCCACGAAGACGAGCTGGATGATCGGCACGTTGAGCGTGTTGTAGACCCGCGGTGTGAACACCCGGTCGGTGAACCCGGCGGCCGCCGCCCACGGCACCCGGACGTCGGTGATCGTGACGCTGCCGGACTCGGTGAGGCGCTGGCCGATGTTGTCCCAGTCGTCGCCGAAGACGATGCCCTCCTGGTGGCTCGGCACGATCGCGAAGACGTGGGTGTCGGTCCGCTCGATCACCCCCTCCAGCACGGTGACGTCGGAGACCCTGCTGCCGGTGGAGAAGGACTTGCGGCCGGAGTACACGAGCTCGTCGCCCTCGTCGCGGATGGTCAGCTCGGCGTCGCGCGGGTTGACCGCGCCCCCGAAGAACCAGCGGTTGCGGGTGGCGTCGGCCTCGACCGCCGCGATCTGCTCGGGCGTCCCGACGAGCCGGGCGGCCCAGAACCAGAGCAGGTGGTAGCCGAGCAGCTGGCCGATGGAGCCGTCGCCCGCGGCGACCTCGCGGATCACCCGGTAGGCCAGCGGCCACTCCTGTCCGCCGCCCCCGTGCTCGACCGGGCCGAGCAGGGTGACCAGGCCGGAGTCCTTGAGCAGGGCGACCTCGTCGTGCGGGGTGGCGCCCGCCCGGTCGCGGGCCGCGGCGTCACGCTCCAGGACGCGGCGGACGTCGCGGGCCCGGGCCAGCCAGCCCGCGGCGTCGGTGGGCGTGGCGGACCAGTCGAGCGACTCGACGGTGGTGGGCTCGGAACGGTTCTCGGTCGTGGTCACGGTGTGTCTCCTCGTCGTCGGAGAAAGGCGTCCGGGCACGGCGGCGCACGATTCGGCGGATACGCGCGGGAATGCGCACCGAATCGGCGGAGGAACGGTGGGCCCGGACGGGAGGGAACTGTCGGGGCGGTCACCGGCGACCGGGGTCGCCGGCCGCGGCGCAGGTCAGAGAGCCTGCTCCGCGGGGATGCCGGTCAGCGACAGAGCGACGAGGTCACACGCGAGAGGTCGACGTGGCGTCGACGGGTGAGCTCGGTGAACAGCACGGTCCCAGTGTTCGGGGAGATCACGGTGGAAGTCAACGAGACGTTCCCGGAAATGGGACGCGGCGCGGGATGTCCGGTCAGGACGGGCCCCGGGAACGCGAACGGGCCCGGCGACGACGGTCGCCGGGCCCGTGCGGACGGTGTCGGTCGGGCGGTGTCGGTCAGACGGTGGTGAGCTGCGGCTCGCGGGCGGCCAGCTCGGCCTCCTTCTCCCGGATGACCGGCAGCACCTTCGCGCCGAAGTACTCGACCTCCTCCTGGAAGTGCAGGAAGCCGAGCAGAAGCAGGTTCGCGCCGCGCCGCTTGTACTCGATCGCGCGGTCGGCGATCTGCTCCGGGGTGCCGATGAGCTGGGTCTTGAAGCCGTCGTTGTACTGGACGAGGTCCTCGAACGACGAGTCCGCCCACATGCCGCGCTTGTCGCCGGTGGAGTTGCCGGCCTGCTGGACGGCGTCGCGGAAGCCCTCGACGGCGGGCCGGTTGGCCTTCTCGATGATCTCGCGCAGGGTGTCCCGGGCCTCCTTCTCGCCGTCCCGGGCGATCATGAAGCCGTTGAGGCCGAACCGGACGGGCTGCAGTCGCTCGGCGGTCTTCGCGTGGCCGAGGACCTCCTCGACCTGCTCGGAGAAGCCGTCGTAGTCCTTGCCGTTGGAGAAGTACCAGTCCGACACGGTGCCGCCGTTGTAGCGGGCCGCGGTGGAGTTGCCGCCCTGGAAGATCTCCGGGTGCGGACGGCCGGGGACGTCGACCGGGCGGGGCTTGAGGTCGAAGTCGCGGATCCGGTAGAAGTCGCCGGCGAACTCGGCGCCGCCGTCGGAGGTCCAGATCTCGCGCAGCACCCGGATGAACTCGTTGCTGCGGCGGTAGCGCTCGTCGTGCTCGAGCCACGGCTGGCCCATCGCGGTGAACTCGGCCTTCAGCCAGCCGGAGACGACGTTGACCGCGAGCCGGCCGTTCGTCAGGTGGTCGGCGGTGGCGACCCACTTGGCCAGCACCGAGGGCTCCCACAGGCCGGGGTGGACGGCGGCGATCACCTTGAGCCGCTCGGTGGCCAGGCCCAGCGCGAGGGAGAACGCGGTGGCCTCGTGCTGGTGGTCGGCGCCGTAGCTGGCCATGTAGCGGATCTGGGACAGCGCGTACTCGAAGCCGTTGTTCTCGGCGGTCTGCGCCAGCTTCCGGTTGTACTCGAAGCCCCAGTCGGTGCGCTGTTCGATGGTGCTGGTGACCAGCCCGCCGGAGACGTTCGGGACCCAGTACGCGAACTTCAGCGGCTCCTGGATCCGGGTGTTGGGCGTGGTGGCGAGAGCATCGGACACGGGAGACTCCTCGGGGTGTGCCGGGCACGGCAGACGGGCGCGCGACGGCGCCGGAAAGAGAGGAAAGAGGGAGGAAACGGACCTGCGGTGACGCGATCAGCGACAGGCCTGGCTCACGACGACGAGGTTGTCGACGTGACGGCGTCGGGTCAGCAGGAAGCCGGTCACGCTCCCACCGAACCCGCGGAGCCGGTTGTTGTCAACCGGATGCCGGGGAGATCACCACGGGTCCTCACCGGTGGACCGGGTCGACCCCGAGCAGGCCGTGCGCCAGCCCGCCGAGCAGCCCCACGAGCCGGTGCTGGTCCAGGCCGCTGCGGAAGAACAGCGTCGACTGGATCGCGCCGACGCAGGCGTGCACCAGCACGCGCAGCTCGCCGTCGGACAGGTCCGGGCGCAGCGGGGCGAGCACGTGCACCCAGTCCTCGACGTGGTGGCGCTGACGGCGCCGCAGGTCGCGGCGGGCCTCGGCGGGCAGGGTGTGGACCTCGCCGTAGTAGACGGCGAACTCGGTGCGGTTCTCGGTCACCAGCCGGATGTGGTCGGCCACCAGCACGGTCAGCGTCTCGCGCTCGGGCGTGCCCGCGGCCAGCGCCGCCGCCGCGGAGGCCTCCAGACGGGCCATGCCTCGGTCGAGCAGGGCGAGCAGGACCGCCTCCTTGGAGGCGAAGTGCCGGTAGATCCCGGACCCGACGATGCCGGCCTCGGCGCCGATCTCGGCCATCCCGACGGTGTGGAAGCCGCGACCGGCCGCGAGCCGGGCCGCCGCCTCGAGGATCCGCTCCCCGCGTTCCGGGTCGCGCCGCCGCGGGGGTCCCGCGGTTCCGGAGCTGGTTCGCGTCGGCATCTTTCCAGCATCGCATCCGCGCGGTACGGTCCGCCACAAGTGAACAACGGATCACTAGGGAGTCGGTGTGGACTTCACCGAGACCGACGAGGAACGCGATCTGCGGGCGGCCGTCGCCGCCATCGCGGCCTCCTACGGCAGCGAGTACTACCTGCGGTGCGCCCGGGAGGGCAGGCACACCCACGAGCTGTGGAAGGCGATGGGGCAGGCCGGGTTCCTGGGCGTCAACGTCGCCGAGGAGCACGGTGGCGGTGGCGGCGGGCTCGTGGAGCTGTCCATCGTCTGCGAGGAGGCCGCGGCGCAGGGCGCCCCGCTGCTGCTGGTGCTGGTGTCCGCGGCGATCTCGGCCGAGGTGATCGGGGAGTTCGGCTCCGAGGAGCTGCGCCGTCGCTGGCTGCCGGGGCTCGCCGACGGCTCGACCAAGGTCGTCTTCGCGATCACCGAGCCGGAGGCGGGCTCCAACACCCACCGGATGGCGACCCGCGCCGACCGCGACGGCGACGACTGGGTGCTCACCGGCACCAAGCACTACATCTCCGGCACCGACGACGCCGAGGCCGTGCTGGTCGTCGCGCGGACCGGGAAGGCGCCGGACGGGAAGGCGCGCCTGAGCCTGTTCGTCGTGCCGGTCGACTCGCCCGGGCTGACCCGCACCCCGCTGCCGGTGGACCTCATCGCCCCGGACAAGCAGCACGTCCTGCACTTCGACGACGTCCGCGTCCCGGCGGGCAACCTGGTCGGCGCCGAGGGCGACGGGTTCCGCCAGGTCTTCCGCGGCCTCAACCCCGAGCGGATCACCGGCGCCGCGCTCGGCGTCGGCATCGCCCGGTTCGCGCTGGCCAAGGCGGCCGACTACGCCCGCACCCGGCAGGTCTGGGACACCCCGATCGGCGCCCACCAGGGCGTCTCGCACCCGCTGGCGCGGGCCCGGATCGAGACCGAGCTCGCGGCGCTGATGACCCGCAAGGCCGCCTGGCTGCACGACCGCGGGATGCCCGCGGGCGAGGAGTCCAACATGGCCAAGTACGCGGCGGCCGAGGCGGCGACGCACGCCGTCGAGGCGGCCATGCAGACCCACGGCGGCAACGGTCTGGCCAGCGAGTACGGGCTGATCCCGTACTGGGGGATGGCCCGGCTCATGCAGGTCGCGCCGGTGAACCGCGAGATGATCCTCAACCACGTCGCCCAGCACGGGCTCGGGCTGCCGAGGTCGTACTGATGGGTGCCGGCGAGCTCGACCGGAACCTGATCGGGCGGGTCAACGTCGCCGACGCGCTCGGCCGCAGCGCGGCCGCCCGGCCGGGGCGGACCGCCGTCGTCGACGGGGAGCGGTCCTGGACCTACGCCGAGCTGGACGCCTGGGTGGACCGGCTGGCCCGTGGGCTCGCCGCGCGCGGCTGGACCCGCGGCGACGCGCTCGCGCTGGCCTCGGGCAACAGCGCCGAGTTCCTCGCCGTCTACTACGCCTGCGCCCGCCTCGGCCTGGTCTGCGTGCCGGTGAACCTGGGCTGGCGTCCGGACGAGGTCGCCTACGTCCTGGGCCACTCCCGGGCCCGCGGGATCGTCGTCGAGGCGCAGCTGGTCGCGGCGCTCGCGCCCGCCTGGGAGCAGGTGCCCGCGGTGACCGAGGTGTTCGTCGCGCCCGGCACCGGCGGGGTGGCCGGTGCCGGGGTCCCGCTGGCCGACGTCGAGGCCGGGGGAGGGGACGGCGCCGGGCCGGTCGAGGTGCTGGTCGAGGATCGGGACCCGCTGTCCTACCTGTACACCTCGGGGACGACGTCGTTCCCGAAGGGCGTCGTCACCTCGCACCTGGCGGTCACCCTGGAGTCGTTCTCCGCGGCGCTGGACTCGGGCTGGTCGGCGGCGGACCGCTTCCTGGCGATGATGCCGATGTTCCACACCGCGCAGCTCAACGCGTTCTGCACCCCGGCGGTGCTGGTCGGGGCGACGATCCACCTCGCCCGGGGGTTCGAGCCCGCCGCGTTCCTCGACACCGTCGAGCGCGAGCGGATCACCCAGGTGTTCGGGCTGCCGATGATGTACCGGGCGGCGCTGGAGCACCCGTCGTTCGCCGGTCGGGACCTGTCGTCGCTGCGGCGCGCGGTGTACGCGATGGCGCCGATGCCCGAGCCGCTGATCCGGGCCTGCCTGGACGGCTTCGGCTGCGACTTCGCGCTGCTGTTCGGACAGACCGAGATGAGCCCGTGCACCACCCTGTTCCGGCCCGAGCACCAGCTGACCCACATCGGTGCGGTCGGCACCCCGATCACCGGGGTCCGGGTCGCGGTCATGGACTCCGGCGGGACCCTGCTCGGCCCGGGGGAGGAGGGCGAGATCGTCTACCGCGGCCCGTCCACCATGAACGGCTACCTCGACGACGACGCCGCGACCGCCGAGGCGTTCCGGTACGGCTGGTTCCACTCCGGCGACGTCGGCCGGCTCGGCGAGGACGGCGTGCTGTGGTTCGCCGACCGGGTCAAGGACGTGATCAAGACGGGAGGCGAGAACGTGGCCTCGCTGGAGGTCGAGCGGGCCGTCTACGCGGCCGCCCCGGACGTCGCGGAGGCGGTCGTGGTCGGGCTGCCGCACGAGCGGTGGAGCGAGGCGATCACCGCGGTGGTCGTGCCCCGGCCCGGCGCGACGGTCGACCCGGACGCGCTGCTGGCCGCGCTGCGCGGGCACCTCGACCCCTACAAGGTCCCGAAGGCGGTGATCGTCGCCGACGAGCTGCCGCGCACCTCGACCGGGAAGATCCGCAAGAACGTCGTCCGCGAGACCCACGCCGGCCACTACGGGCCGCCCTAGCCGACGTGCACCACGGGGCGCCGGGCCACGTCGGGCTCGGCCTCCCGGAGGATCTCCCGGGTGATCGGGGCGACCTCGCCGACGCCGGTGAACAGGTACCGGCCGAAGTGGCGCACCGGGTTGCCCTCGGTCCAGTCGAAGTAGATGTGCGGGGCGCGGTCGCCGACGTCGCGCAGGTGCAGCAGCAGCGCGGCGATCGCGTTCGGGACCGACGGCGCCGACGTCGTCAGCACCCGGTACGGGCCGCGGCGCTCCCCGCGCACGGCGATGCCCGACTCGAACTCCGACGGGTCGGTGACGGTGACCTCGACCAGCACCACGCGGCCGGGGTCGGGGATGTGGTGGTCCTCGGTCTCCTCGGCCAGCTTCTCCCGGTACTCCTCGTCGCGGGCGACGCTGTCCCGCTCGCCGGGGCGGGGCTCGTGCGCGACCAGGCGCAGCGGCCTGCCGGAGCCGGAGCACTCGTCGAGGAACCCGCGGGCGGTGTCGTCGAGGGTGACGTCGGTGATGCGCAGCTCGAACGCGCGCAGGGTGCGCGACAGCAGCGACACCACCAGGATCCCGGCGATGAAACAGGCGGCGATCTTCACGCCCTCCGGCCGCTCGACGACGTTCGCCACCGTCGTGTAGACGAACACGAGCGCGATCAGCGCGAACGCGACGACGGCCGGGCGGCTCCCGGTGCGCCGCACCGACAGCGCGACGGCGACCGCCGCGGAGGTCATCAGCACCAGCACGCCGGTGGCGTAGGCCCCGCCCTGGGCGTCGACGTCGGCGTCGAACAGCAGGGTGACCGCGAACGCGACCACCATCACGACCAGGACGAGCGGCCGCGCCGCCCGCGCCCAGGACGGCGCCATCCCGTAGCGGGGCAGGAACCGCGGCACCAGGTTGAGCAGGCCCGCCATCGCCGAGGCCCCGGCGAACCACAGGATCGCGATCGTGGACAGGTCGTAGACGGTGCCGAAGACGTTCCCCAGGTCGCGGTGGGCCAGGAACGCCAGCGCCCGCCCGTTCGCCTGCCCGCCGGGGGCGAACTCCGGCTCGGGGATCAGCAGCACGGTCACGACGCTGGAGGTCACCAGGAAGGTGCTCATGACCAGCGCGGCGACGGTGAGCAGCCGCCGGGTGCCCGCGATCCGGCCCTCCGGGCGGTCCTCGGTGTCACCGTCGCGGCCGCGCACCAGCGGCATCACCGACACCCCGGTCTCGAACCCGGACAGGCCCAGCGCCAGCTTCGGGAACACGATCAGCGCGACCCCCACCATGAGCAGCGGGTCCGGGTAGCGGGACACGAGCAGCGCCGACCAGCCCGCGACGACGTGCGGCGCCGCGACGATCCGGACCAGCCCGTCCACCACGACGACGGCGTTGAGCACCAGGTAGACCGCGACCAGCGCGACCGCGATCCGGATGGCCTCGGAGAACCCGGCGAGGAACACCCCGCCGAGCAGCGCGAGCAGCAGCAGCGTGATCAGCACGTTCTGCCCCTGCAGGGCCGCGGGGGCCAGCGGGTTCTGCACCAGGTGCGCGGTCGCGTCGGCCGCGGACAGCGTCATCGTGATGAGGAAGTCGGTGGCCGCGAACCCGAGCAGGACCAGGACGAACACCTTCCCGCGCCACCCGGGCAGCAGCCGTTCCAGCATCGCGATGGAGCCCTCGCCGTGCGGGCTCTCCCGGGCGACGCGGCGGTAGACCGGCAGCGCGCCCAGCAGCGTCACCGCCACCAGGACGAGGGTGGCGACGGGGGAGAGCACGCCGGCGGCGAGCGCCGCGATCCCCGGCTGGTAGCCCAGCGTCGAGAAGTAGTCGACGCCGGTCAGGCACATGACCTTCCACCAGGCGTGGCGTGGGTGCTCCGGTTCGGGCCGGGCGTGCGGGCCCTGCCGGTCGGGGCGGTGCGCGTCCTGCAGGAGCCAGGAGCCCACCCGGTTGCGGACCCGCCGCGGGGTCTCGGTGATCGCCACCGGCCCAGGATTGCGCTACGACACGGTCGGCGCCGCTCCTGCGGGCGGATCGTCCGTATCCGACGGGGTGATGGTGGCCGCGTCGGTGCAGGCGCGCAGCGCACCGGCGAGCGGGCCGCGCCCGGCGACGAGCTCGACGACCCGCGCGTCGTAGCCGCGGACCTCGAGGAACCGGGCGGCGTCGCGCTGCGGGTCCCCGGTCCGGCGGGCGACCGGCGAGTGCCCGATGGGGTGCAGCACCGCGGCCGTCATCAGCAGGTCCCGGTCGTGCCCGCCGTCCTCGGCGGCGGTGCGGGCCGCGATCGCCGCCCGCTGCGCGCGCTCCCACAGCTCCGGGCGCTGGTGGGCCAGCAGCGTCTCGGCGAGCGCGCGGGCGGCGTCGAACCCCATGACCCGATCCTGCCGTGACGTGATCCGCTGTGCGCGCGGTGATCCGTGCCGCGCGTGCGTCCGGACGCGCGCGGCGCACGGATCACCGCGCGCACGACGACGCCCCGCGGCCGGTGCGGCCGCGGGGCGTGTCGGGGCGCCGACGGGGTCAGACCGTCTCGGACTCCCGGTCACCCCGCTGGGCGCGGACCGCGCGGAGCACGACCGGGGCGACCAGCAGGATCGCGATCAGCGAGTACACGACGATCGCCAACGGGGTGGAGACCAGGGTGGTGACGTCGCCGTCGGCGATCTGCAGGGCGCGGCGCAGCTGCAGCTCCGCGTCCGGACCGAGGATGACGCCGATGATCGCCGGCAGCACCGGCAGCCCGAACCGGCGCATCAGGAACCCGATGCCGCCGATCGCGAGCAGCACCAGCAGGTCGACCGGCTGGCCGGAGACCGCGTACGCGCCGACGCAGGCGAAGAACAGGATGCCCGCGTAGAGGTACGGCCGCGGGATCCGCAGCAGCTTCGCCCAGGCCGGGGCCAGCGGCAGGTTCAGCACCAGCAGCATGACCAGGCCGATGAACAGGCTCGCGATGAGCGTCCAGACCAGGTCCGGCTCCTTCTGGAACAGCAGCGGGCCGGGCTGGATGCCGAACTGCTGGAACGCGGCGAGCATGACGGCGGCGATCGCCGTCGTCGGCAGGCCGAGGGTCAGCATCGTCGCCAGCGTCCCCGCCGACGACGCGCTGGCCGCGGACTCCGGCCCGGCGACGCCCTCGATGGCGCCCTTCCCGAACTGCTCCGGGTGCTTCGAGAGCTTCCGCTCGGTCACGTACGCCATGAAGGTCGACATCTCGGCGCCGCCGGCCGGGATCGAGCCGAAGCCGAACCCGATGAACGGGCCGCGCAGCCACGGCTTCCAGGTGCGCTTCAGGTCCTCGCGGCCCAGCCACGGACGGCCGACCGGGATGACCTCCTGCTTGCGTCGTCGCAGGTGGGCGGCCACCCACAGCGCCTCGCCGATCGCGAACAGCCCGACCGCGACGATGATGACGTCGATGCCGTCGGCCAGCTGCGGCACCCCGAAGGTGAGCCGCGGCTGCCCGGAGATCGGGTCGAGCCCGACCAGGCCGATCGTGAGGCCCAGGGCGAGCGCGGCGAACCCGCGGACCCGCGAGGCGCCCAGCACGCCGCTGACGGCGACGAAGGCCAGCACCATGATCGCGAAGTAGTCCGGGGCGCCGATGTCGACGGCCACCGAGGCGATCAGCGGGGCGACCAGGACCAGCCCGGTCACGCCGACGATGCCGCCGATGAAGTGCCCGATCGCGGCGGTGGCGAGCGCCTGGGCGCCGCGCCCGGACTTCGCCATCGGGTTGCCCTCGATGGCCGCCATCACCGAGGCGGACTCGCCGGGGGTGTTCAGCAGGATCGACGTCGTCGACCCGCCGAACATCGCCCCGAAGTAGATGCCGGCGAACATGATGAACGCACCGGTCGGGTCGAACGCGTAGGTCACCGGCAGCAGCAGTGCCACCGCCATCGCCGGGCCGATGCCCGGCAGCACGCCGATCGCGGTGCCGAGCAGCACCCCGAACGCTGCGAACAGCAGGTTCTGCGGGGTCAGCGCGTGCGCGAACCCGTTCATGAGCAGGTCGAACGTGCCCATCAGCCGAACACCCCCATCAGCGGGCCGCCCGGCAGGTCGACGCCGAGCACCGCGTCGAACAGCACCCAGGTCAGCAGCGAGACCCCGGCGGCGATGCCGAGGTCGCGGAGCACCGCGCGCGAGCCGAGCGCGTAGGTGGCGCCGGCGAACAGGACGGTCCCGGCGATCGGCCAGCCGGCGAGCGGGATGAGCGCCGCCGTCGCGACGATCACCCCGGCCAGCATCCCGACCGTGCGCAGGTCCATCGGCACGTCGAGGTCGACGTCCTCGCCGCCCTCGGCCTCGCCGCGGCCGCCGCGCAGGACGTCGACGGTCAGCAGCGCCGCCAGCACCAGCAGCGCCGCGCCGAGCACGAACGCGACGGTGCGCGGTCCGAGCGGGTCGGACGCGCTGCCGCCGCCGCCCTCGGCGAGGGTGTCGCCGAGCACCAGCAGGCCGGTGAGGGCCAGCAGCACCGACACACCCAGCTCCGAGTGCTCCTTCCACCAGGAGCGAGCGGTCCCGGTGTTCCCGGTGTCCCCGATGGTCGTCACGTCAGCCCCAGCCCGGTCAGCACCCGCTCGACGCGGGCGTCCTCGTCGGCCAGGAACCGGCCGAACTCCGGCCCCGGCAGGTACGCGTCCTGCCAGCCGTTGCGTGCCAGCACCTCGCGCCACTCCGGCGTCGCGTGCAGCTCGGCGTAGGCGCGCTCCAGCTCGGCGACGCCCTCGGGGCCCAGCCCCGGCGGCGCGACGACGCCGCGCCAGTTGGTGAACTCGACGTCGATGCCGGACTCGCGCAGCGTCGGCGCGTCGAGGCCCGGGATCCGCTCGCCCGCGGTCACCGCGAGCACCCGCAGGTCACCGGAGGCGATCTGGTCGGCGAACTCGCCGAGCCCGGACACCCCGAACGCGACCTTGCCGCCGAGGACCGAGGCGAGCAGCTCGCCGCCGCCGTCGTAGGAGATGTAGTTGACCGCGCGCGGGTCCACGCCGGCGCCCTCGGCCATCAGCATCGGGGCCAGGTGGTCCGGGCCACCGGGGGAGGAGCCGCCGCCGACCGGGGTCTTCCCCGGGGCCGCCCGCCAGGCGGCCAGCAGGTCGCCGAGGTTCCGGTAGGGCGAGTCACCGGGGACGACGACGATCTCGGTCTCCTCGGTGAGCCGCGCGATCGGCGTGGTCTGCTCGAGCGTGACCGGCGAGTCGTTGGAGTACACGCTGCCGACCACGCCCAGGCCCATGCTCATCACGAGCCGGTCGTCGCCGGCCTCGTTGACGGTCCGGCCGAGCCCGACCGTGCCGCCCGCACCGGGCAGGTTGAAGACCTCGACCGACCCGGTCAGCCCGGCGTCCTCCATGGCCTTTGCCGCACTGCGGGCGGTGACGTCGTAGCCGCCGCCGGGGGCGTTCGGGACCAGCATCCGCAGTCCGCGGAGCTGGGTGCCGTCGCCGCCGCCGCCGATCGCGCCCACCGCGGGCGGGACGAGGAGCAGCGCGGCCAGGACGGCCACCACCGTGCCGAGGAGAGGTCCGACCCGGGGCCGCGGCACGGGCGGCGCGGGGTCGTCCGGCGTGGGCCGGTGCTGCGAGGGCGGTTCCTGCGACTGCGGAGGAGCCGTCGACTGGGGCATGTGCGTCCGATCTCACCGTTGCGAAGCGAACGCGCTGAAGTGTGCGGAGTCACCCGTCCGGTGTCTCCGTAACGGCCACAACGGTCGTTGTGGTCGTTTCGGTCGCGCCGGACGGGGTCAGCGCGACCGCAGGCCCAGCTCACCCAGGACGTGCTCCACCCGCTCGTTCTCGGAGGCGGTGAACCGGGCGAAGTCCGCGCCCGGGAGCCAGGCGTCGTGCCACCCGTTCGCGGCCAGCACCTGCCGCCACTCGGGGGTGCCGCGCATCGCGGCGACGGCGTCGGCCAGCGCGGCGCGGTCGGCGTCGGACAGACCGGGCGGCGCGACCAGCCCGCGCCAGTTGCTGAACTCGACGTCCACCCCGGACTCGCGCAGCGTCGGCACGTCGAGGCCGGGCACCCGCTCGCCCGCGGTCACCGCGAGCACCCGCAGGTCCCCGGACCCGATCTGGTCGGCGAACTCGCCCACCCCGGACACCGCGAAGGCCACCTCGCCGCGCAGCACCGCCGCGAGCAGCGGACCGCCGCCCTCGTAGGACACGTAGCGGACCCGGGCGGGGGCGATGCCGGTGCCCTCGGCGAGCAGCATCGTGGCGAGGTGGTCCGGCCCACCGACGGTCGAGCCGCCGCCGACGGTGAGCCCGCCGGGGGCGGCGCGCCAGGCGTCGAGCAGCGCGCGGACGTCGCGGTAGGGCGAGTCCGCGGGCACGACGACGATCTCCGACTCCTCGGTCAGCCGCGCGATCGGCGTGGTGTCGGCGAGCGAGAGCGGGGTGTCCCGGGACGCGGTCGCCCCGACGATCCCGAGCCCCATGCTCATCAGGAGCCTGCCGTTGCCGGCCTCGCCCTCGACCCGGCCGAGCCCGGCGATCCCGCCGGCACCGGACAGGTTGAACACCTCGACCGGGCCGGCGATCCCGGTGTCGGACAGCACCTTCGCCGCGCTGCGCGCGGTGACGTCGTAGCCGCCGCCGGGTGGGTTGGGGACCAGGATGCGCAGGTCGGACAACGGCCGCGGCCCGTCGGTCAGCACGATCGGGACGACGACCGCGGCGAGGGCCAGCACGAGCACCGCGACCAGCGCGACGACCGGGCCCCGGCGGGCGCGGCGGGCGACCGGTGGCCCGCCGGGCCGCGTCACCGTCCCCGCCATGCCCACCCGCCCGTCGCCGTGCCGCCGCCGGTGAGTCTGCGCGTCCGCGGCCGGGCCGGTCCACCGAGGGTGAGCCGCGCGACGCGTCGTGGTCCCACCGCCTCGCGTGGCCGCCGCCGTCGCCGCGCGTCCTACGCTGGGCGCATGCGACGGCGCGCCGGGGGGACGGGTGGACCGCTGGCCCGCCAGTTCCTCGTCTGGCAGCTGGTGGTCGTGGTCGTGCTGCTCGCCGCGGTCGCGGCGCTGGCCGCCGTGCAGTCCTCGGAGTCGTTCCGCGAGACCCAGGGGCGCCGGATGCTGTCGGTCGCCGAGGACGTCGCGTCCGTGCCGACCGTCCGCGAGGCGTTGCAGACCCGGCGCTACGACCTGCTGCCGTCGTTCGCCCGCAGCGCGGAGAACCTGTCCGGGGCCGACGAGATCGAGATCGTCGACGCCGGGCTCGTCGTGCGCACCTCACCGGACCCGTCCCGGGTCCGGCAGCGCTTCGACCCCGGTGCCAGCACCGCGCCGCAGGGCCGGGCCTGGGTCGGCAACCCCGACGGGCGCACCGTCGTCGCCCAGGTGCCGGTGATCGACGACCGCGGCGCCGTCGCCGGTCTGGTGTCGGCCGGGATCCGCGCGCCGTCGCTGTGGGAGTCCCTCGCCGGGGCCCGCGCGGAGACCGGCGCGCTGCTGGGGCTGGCGCTGGGCGTCGGCGTCCTCGGGTCGCTGCTGCTCGCCCGCCGGGTCCGCCGCCAGACCCTCGGCCTGGAGCCCGACGAGATCGTCGAGCTGGTGCAGCGCCGCGAGGCGATGCTGCTCGGGATCAAGGAGGGCGTGGTCGGGCTGGACACCGCGGACCGGATCACCCTGCTCAACCCGGTCGCCCGCGAGCTGCTGGAGCTGCCCGGTGCGCGCGAGGGCGACGCCGTCGCCGACCTGGGCATCGACGACCGGCTCCGCGAGGTCCTCACCGGTGCCGCCGACGGCGAGGACCAGCTCGTGCTGCGCGACACCCGGGCCCTGGTGCTCAACCGCCGTCCGGTCCGCGTCGACGGCCGCGACGTGGGCGCCGTGGTCACCCTGCGGGACCGCACCGAGCTCACCACCCTGCAGCACCGGCTCGACGCCTCGCACACCGTCACCGACACCCTGCGCGCCCAGGCCCACGAGTTCTCCAACCGGCTGCACACCATCGCCGGGCTCACCGAGCTCGGCGAGCACGACGAGGTGCGCCGGTTCGTCGCCGGGATCGTCGCCGCCTCGGAGGGGTGGCGCCGCGAGGTCACCGCCAGCGTCGGCGACCCGGCGACGGCCGCGCTGCTCGTCGCGAAGAACAGCCAGGCCGCCGAGCGCGGCGTGGAGCTGGCCCTGGACCCGGAGTCCCGGCTCGACCCGACCGACCCCGACCACGACCCGGACCTGTCCGCCGACCTCGTGACCGTGCTCGGCAACCTGATCGACAACGCGATCGACGCGACCGCCGGGCGGGACGGCCCGCGCCGGATCGAGATCGGGCTCGCCGGCGGCGGCGACACCGACGGCGACGAGGTCTGGGTCGAGGTCCGCGACTCCGGCCCCGGGATCGCCTCCGAGCTGGCCGAGGAGGTGTTCCGGGCCGGCTACTCGACCAAGGCCGCCGAGATCGGCGGCCGCGGGCTCGGCCTGGCCCTGGCCCGGCAGGCGTGCCTGCGCCGGGGTGGCACCATCGCGGTGCGGCCGGCACCGGCGGGCCGGGTCGGTGCGGTGTTCGAGGCGGTGCTGCCGGTGGCGCCGACGGGGGTGCGGGTGTGAGGGTCCTGGTCGTCGACGACGACTTCATGGTCGCGAAGGTCCACTCCGGCTACGTGGAGCGGATCGAGGGCTGCACCGTGGTCGGCGTCGCGCACAACGGCGCCGACGCCCTCGACGCCGCCGCCCGGCTCCGCCCGGAGCTGGTGCTGCTCGACGTCTACCTCCCCGACATGTCCGGCCTGGAGGTGCTGACGCGGCTGCGCACCGGCGCCGCCGACGACCCGTTCGTGCTGGTCGTGACCGCCGCCGACGACTCCGACACGGTCGCCGCCGCCCTGCACGGCGGTGCGCTGCACTACCTGGTCAAGCCGTTCGACTCCGCCGCGCTCGCCGCCCAGGTGCACCGCGCGACGCGGATCCGGCGCGACCTGGACCGGGTCCGCGACCAGTCCGACATCGACCGGCTCTTCGGCGGCACCGGTGCCGCCCCGGCCCGCACCCCCGGCGGCCCCGAACGGATGCCGAAGGGGCTGACGACCCCGACCGCGGAGCTCGTCGCGGGGACCCTGCGCGAGCACTCGGGGACCGACGCGGAGGCGGACCTGTCGGCGACCGAGTGCGCCGAGGCCACCCGGCTGTCCCGGGTCAGCGCACGCCGCTACCTGGAGCACTTCGTGTCGACCGGGCAGGTCACCGTACGGCTGCGCTACGGCGGCACCGGCCGCCCGGAGCGCCGCTACCGCTGGGTCGGCTGACCGGCGCCCCGCAGCGCCTCCGCCCGCGGAGCCGCCGGATCGGCCTCCGCCCGCGGAGCCGCCGGATCGGCCTCCGCCCGCGGAGCCGCCGGGTCCGCCTCCGCCTGCGGTGCCACCGGGTCGGCCTCTGCCTCCTCGGCCTCGGCGGCGTGCTCCAGCAGCACCGCCGCGATCGGCTCGCACAGCAGGTCCGGCAGGGCGTGCCCCATCCCGTCCACCGTGACGAGCTGCGCGGCCGCCCCGATCCGCGCCGCCAGGTGGTCCGCGTGCGGCGGCGGGTGCACCGGGTCCTCCGGCGCCTCGACGACGAGCGTCGGCACCGTGACCGAGCCCAGCTCGGCGCCGCGGTCCAGCCCGTCGAGGTCGGCCTGGGCGTGCGCGGTGCACGGCTCGACCCGCCCGGTGTGGTCCATGATCCGCCGCTCGCGCGCGGCGAACTCCGCGGTGTCGAACGGCAGCACCCCGCCGGAGACGCGTCGCCAGTACTCGACCCGCCAGGCCAGCTCCCCGGCCTCGTCGCGCGGGTCGCCCAGCTCCTGCCACATCCGCTGCACGTCCCGGGTCGGGCCGGGCAGGTCGGCGTCGCCGGTGTCGAGCGCTGCGGTGCACAGCAGCGTCGCGCTGACCATGCGGTGCGGCGCGTCGAGCGCGAGCAGCTGGACCAGCGTCCCGCCCAGCGACATCCCGACCAGGTGCGCCCGGTCGATCCCGCAGCCGTCGAGCACCGCGAGCGCGTCGGTCGCCAGGTCGGCGACGGCGTAGGGCCGGTCCTCGAACGCGTGGGTCGAGCGGCCGGTGTCGCGATGGTCGTAGCGGACCACCCGGTGCCGCTCGCGCAGCACCTCGACCAGCGCGTCCGGCCAGCCGTACCCCGCCGAGCCCGCCCCGTTCACCAGCAGCACCGGCGCCGCCGGAGTCGGCCGGTGTGCGGGCAGGTCCTGCACCCAGAGGGTCACGCCCGGCTCGGTCTCGACCTCGCGTACGGTGCCGGCGATCTCCACATGCGCAGGCTGCCAGACCGGTGACGGTCCGCCTCCGCCGACCGGGTGGGGGGTTGGTCCGGTGTGCGTAGAGAATGCCGGTCATGGGCTTCTGGGAGTATCTCTCCACGAACTGGGGCGAGGTGCTCGGGTACACCCTCGAGCACGCCGCGCTCGTCGTGGTGGGGCTGGCACTCGCGGTGGTGGTGGGCGTGCCGCTCGCCGTCGCCACCTACCGGACCGACCTCGGCCGGGCCGCCGCCGTCAACGGGTCGTCGCTGATCATGACGGTGCCGTCCTACGCGCTGTTCGGGCTGCTGATCCCGCTGCTCGGGCTCGGGTGGGGCCCCGCGGTCGTCGCGCTGATGCTCTACGGCCTGCTGCCGGTGGTCCGCAACGCGATCGTCGGGCTCCGCGCGGTCGACCCGGCGGTCACCGAGTCCGCCCGCGGCGTCGGGATGGACCGCACCCGGCTGCTGCTGGGCATCGAGCTGCCGCTGGCCTGGCCGGTGGTGCTCGCCGGGGTCCGGGTCGCCGCGCAGCTGCTGCTGGGCATCGCCGCGATCTCCGCGGCCGTCAACGGGCCGGGGCTGGGCAACCTGATCCTGTCCGGCCTGTCCAGCGCGGGCACCCCGTTCGCGATCTACCTGACCGTGCAGGGCATCGCCGGGATCGTCGTGCTGGCGGTCCTGTTCGACGCCGCGATCGCCCTGCTCACCCGCCTGACCACCTCGAGGGGGATCCGTGCCTGAGCCGATGATCCGGCTGGAACAGCTCACCAAGCGCTACCCGGGGCAGGAGCGGCCCGCCGTCGACCGCCTGGACCTGGAGGTGCCGCGCGGCGAGCTCGTCGTGTTCCTCGGCCCGTCGGGCTGCGGCAAGACGACCACGATGAAGCTCATCAACCGGCTGATCGAGCCGACCTCGGGCCGGATCCTGCTCGACGGCGACGACGTCACCTCCGTCGACCCGGACCAGCTGCGCCGCCGGATCGGCTACGCCATCCAGCAGACCGGGCTGTTCCCGCACCGCACCGTCGCCGAGAACGTCGCGACCGTGCCGAAGATGCTCGGCTGGGACCGCCGCCGCACCGCCGAGCGCGTCGACGAGCTGCTCACCCTGGTCGGGCTCGACCCGGACGAGTTCCGCGGCCGCTTCCCCAAGCAGCTCTCCGGTGGCCAGCAGCAGCGCGTCGGCGTGGCCCGCGCACTCGGGGCCGGCCCCGAGGTGATGCTGATGGACGAGCCGTTCGGCGCGATCGACCCGCTGACCCGCGAGACCCTGCAGAACGAGCTGCTGCGCATCCAGGCCGAGCTCGGCACGACGATCGTGTTCGTCACCCACGACATCGACGAGGCCGTGAAGATGGGCGACCGGATCGCGGTGTTCGACGCGGGCTCCGGGGTGGAGCAGTTCGACACCCCCGAGAAGCTGCTGACCGAGCCCGCGAGCGAGTTCGTCGCCGACTTCGTCGGGGCGGGCGCCACGATCAAGCGGCTCACCCTGACCCGGGTCGGCGAGGTCGACGTGCCCGTCCGGCCGACGGTCGGGCGCGGCGCGACCCGCGAGGAGCGTCTCGCCGCACTGCGCGCGGGGGAGCACGAGTTCGTGCTGCTCCTCGACGACGACCGCCGCCCCCTGGGCTGGCTGCCCCGCGACGCCTCGGGTGACGTGCTCGACCACGGGCTGCCCGTCGTCACCCGGATCGGCCCGGACGACACCCTGCACACCGCGCTCGACGCGATGCTCGCCGGCAACGCGAACGCCGTGGCCGTCGTCGACGGCGACGGCGTGCACCGCGGCGTGCTCGACCTCGACACGATCCTCGCGACCGTGCACCGGCCCGCGGGCGCGGCCCCGGCCGGCCAGGACACCCGGAGCGTCGCCCGATGACCGTCACCGCCGCCCGCCCGGGCGCGACGACCGGGCCGCGGCCGGACGGGACCGCCCGCCCGGCCCGGCGGTGGGCGGCGCTGCTCGCCCGGCCGCTCGTGGTCGTCGTCGCGCTGACGACGCTGTACCTGGTCGTGTCCTCCCGCGAGCTCGACTCGATCGAGGCGCGCAGCCTCGACGCCGCCTACATCGCGAGCCGCACCTGGCAGCACGTCTGGCTGACCGCCGTCGTGTCGGTGCTGGTGCTGGTGATCGCGGTGCCGCTGGGCGTGCTGCTGACCCGGGAGGCCACCCGCCGCTTCGCCGGGCCGGTGCTGACCGTGGCCAACATCAGCCAGGCGATCCCGTCGATCGGTCTCATCGTGCTGTTCGCGGTGGCGTTCCTGACCCTGCCGGTCACCGTGATCGCGGTGCTCGCCTTCGTGCTCCACGGGATCCTGCCGATCGTCCGGAACACGATCGCCGGGCTGGAGCAGGTCGACCGCTCGGTGATCGAGGCGGCACGCGGGATGGGCATGACGCGCCGCGGCGTGCTGTTCTCCGTCGAGCTGCCGCTCGCGGTGCCGGTGATCCTGGCCGGCGTCCGGACCACGCTGACGATCACCACCGGCACCGTCGCGCTCGCGACGTTCATCGGCGCCGGCGGGCTGGGCGACATCATCTCCAACGGTCTGGCGTCCAACCGCACCCTCGTCCTGGTCACCGGCAGCGTGCTGGTCGCGGCGCTCGCGCTGCTCATCGACTGGCTGGCGGGCCTCGCCGAGGACGTCCTGCACCCGAAGGGGCTCTGAGATGACCACCCGTTTCCCGCGCCGCGCGCTGCCCGGCCTGCTCGCCGGGGTCGCGGCGCTCGTCTCGGGCTGCGGCGCCGCGGCCGCCGTCGCCGGCCCGTCGCCGCAGCAGCTGCGCGGCGGGTCCCTGGCCCGCGACGTCGATCTGTCCGGCGCCGAGCTGGCCGTCGGCTCGAAGGAGTTCACCGAGCAGCGGGTGCTCGGCGCGATCACCCTGCTCGCGCTGCAGGCCTGCGGGGCCCGCACCGTCGACCGGACCGGCCTGTCCGGCTCCACGATCGTCCGTGCGGCCCTGGAACAGGGCGACGTCGACGTCTACTGGGAGTACGCCGGCACCGGCTGGACGCTGTTCCTGGGCAACGACACGACCATCCCCGGTGAGCGGGCGCTCTACGACGCCGTCGCCGCCCAGGACCTCGAGCGCAACGACGTCGCCTGGCTCGGGCCCGCCCGCTTCGGCAACCAGTACGCCGTCGCCCGCCGCGGCGACGCCGACGGCCCGCTCGGTGAGGTCCGGACGCTGTCCGACCTGGGGCCCTACTTCGCCGCCGACGAGTCCCGGGCGACGTTCTGCGGGGCCGCGGAGTTCCTCGACCGCGAGTTCGCCGACATGCAGGCCGCCTACGGCATCACGTTCCCGGCCGCGCAGACCTACCAGAACGACTTCGCGCTGAACTTCGTCAACGTCGCCCGGTCCAGCCCGTGCGACCTCGCGGAGGTGTTCACGACCGACGCGCGGATCCGCTCGCTCGACCTCGTCGTGCTGGCCGACGACCGGAACTTCTTCACCACCCAGCTGGCCGCGCTGACCTGCCGGGCGGAGACCGTGGACCGGTACCCGCCGCTGCGGACGCTGGCCGCGACGCTGGGCGAGCTGCTCACCGTCGAGGTGATGATCGAGCTCAACGGGCTGGTCGACCTGGAGGGCCGCAGCGCCACGTCGGTCGCCCAGCAGTTCCTCGCCGGCCACGGCCTCATCGGGGCCTGACCCGCAGAACGCGCGACGGCCCGGTCCGCACAGTGTGCGTACCGGGCCGTCGCGAGGCGCTGGGGGAAGGTCAGCCGACCTTCTCGATCAGCGCGGCGCGCTGACGGTCGCCGAGGCCGGCGGCACGGCGCGACACGTCGATGCCGGCCTCCTCCATCACCTTGGAGACCTTCGCCGGGCCCCAGCCCGGGACGCTCTTGAGCAGGTCCGCGACCTTGGTCTTCCCGACGATCTGGTCGGTCTTCGCGCGACCCAGCACCGCGGGGATGGTCTCCTCGCCGCTGGCGATCTTGTCGCGGAGCTCCTTGCGGGCGGTACGGGCCGCAGCCGCCTTCTTGAGCGCCTCGGCGCGCTGCTCCGGGGTCAGGGTGGGCAGAGCCATCGCTGACAACTCCTCTCGGTTCACGCACCCCGCTCACCGGGGTGGACTGCCATCTCCGATCGCGGTACAGACTGGCAGAGACATCGCCACGACCTGCGGGAACCCCCTCTTCAGGGCGTGTCGGCCCTGTTCGGGGCCGTCCGTGGCGCTGCTCACCGCACCCGGGCGACCGCCCGTCGCACGACGCGGGGTCGGGACTGTTGCCGCAGGTCAGCGGCATGAGAACGCGAAAGCGGTGACGATGGGCTCACCCGTCGAGCACGGAGCGCAGTCCCGCGACGTCCCAGAGGGTCCGGACCTCGTCGATCCGGCCCTGCCGCACCCGCACCAGCTGCACCGCCAGCACCTCCGCCGCGCGCCCGGTGGGGGCGATCCCGGGCAGCAGCCACGGCAGCTCCCGGTCGTGGGTGAAGCCGACGCGGACCTCGTCGACCACCCGGCGGACGTCGACGGTGCGCGACACCCGGGTCCGGGTCAGCCCGGACGGCCGGGCCGCGGCGACGGCGGCCAGGTGCGCGGCGACCGCGTCCCGGCCGTGGCCCCCGGCGCCGGTCGGCAGCTCGGTCCAGCTCACATCGGTGGCCAGCGCCGCCGTCGCCGGACCGGGGTCGCCCGCGTCGTAGAGCGCGTCGGCCGCGGTGTCCCAGAGCCGTGCGATGTCGCGCATCAGGACCTGCATCGCCGGGGTCACCCGATCACGGTGCCACGCCCCGGCCCACCCGCGCACGCGACGACGCCCGGGGGCACATGCCCCCGGGCGTCGGTCGTGGTGCGTGGCCGGCTCAGGCCGTGGCGGCCGGTCGCTCCTCGGGCGCGGGCGGCGTGCCGGGCGAGACCCGCGGGTCCAGCTCGGCGCGCTCGTCGGTCTTCTCGCCCAGCGGCTTCTCCGGGTCGACCGCCTTGTCGTAGGAGGCGGTGACGCTGATCAGCCGGTGCCCGCGGAAGCGGGCGTAGCGCAGCGACCGCAGCCAGTTGTAGAGCGTGCCGAAGCGGTTGCCCCAGCCGATCAGGAACATCACGTGCACGTAGCACCAGATGAAGTACCCGAGCCAGCCGGTGAGCTTGATGCCGCGGACGTCGGCGACGGCCTCGCGGGCGCCGATGGTGGCCATCGAGCCCTTGTCGAAGTACTTGAACGGGGCCGGGGTGGTGTCGTCGCCCTTCGCCCGCGCCTTGATCAGCTTGCCGACGTAGGTGCCCTGCTGCATCGCGACCTGCGCGACGCCGGGCAGCCGGTCGATGGTGGAGACCATGTCGCCGATCGCGAACACGTCGCGGCGGTCCGGCAGGCTGCAGTCCGGGTCGACGGTGAGACGGCCCGCGCGGTCCACCTCACCGCCGGAGGCCTTCGCCAGCAGCTCACCCAGCGGCGACGCCTGGACGCCCGCGGCCCACACCTTGGTGCGGGCGGTGATGCGCTCCTCGCCGTTCGGGCCCTTCACCGTGATGGAGTCGGCGTCCATCCCGGTCGCCATGGTGTTCAGGCGGACCTCGACGCCCTTCTTCTCCAGCGTCTTGCGCGTGTAGTTCTGCAGCTTCTTCGCGAACGGCGGGAGCACCGCCGGCGCCGCGTCGAGCAGGATGATCTTCGCGGAGCGGGTGTCGATCGACCGGTACTCACGCGGCAGCACGTACTGCGCCAGCTCGGCGAGCTGACCGGCGAGCTCGACGCCGGTGGGGCCGGCGCCGACGACCACGAAGGTCATCCACGCCTGCTTCTCCTCCTCGGTCGTCGCGACCTCGGCGAGCTCGTAGGCACCCAGGATGCGCGAGCGCAGCAGCCGGGCGTCCTCGATCGACTTCATGCCGGGCGCGTGCTCGGCCCACTCCGGGTGCCCGAAGTAGGCGTGCGTGGCGCCCGCGGCGACGACGAGGGTGTCGTAGGGCAGCACGATCCGCTGCCCGTCCGGCGCGGCCGCGTGGACGACCTTGGCCTCGAGGTCGATGTCGCCGACCTCGGCGAGCAGGGTGCGTACGTTGCTCTGCTTCTTCAGCACCCGGCGCAGGGCCGGGGCGATCAGGCCGGGGGACAGGATGCCCGTCGCCACCTGGTAGAGCAGCGGCTGGAAGAGGTGGTGGTTCGTGCGGTCGACGATCGTCACGTCGACATCGGCGCCCTTGAGCGCCTTGGCGGCCTGCACACCGCCGAACCCTCCGCCGACGATCACGACCTTGTGCCGGCCCTGCCGCTCGTCGTGCTCTGCCGTGCTCACCTGAGTCCGCCCCTTGTCGGTCGGTCCTGGCGCGGCGTCACCGCGCACCTGCTCGATGGCCGGTGTCGGTCCCCGCCTCCGGACCCTGAGTCCTGGTGTCGGCGGTGGACGGCGGCCGTCCTGGCCGGTCTCCGACCGTACGAACCCACGGCCGCCGGGGCAATTCGGATCGCTCCGGAAACGCCTTTCAGAGTCCGAACTCACACGGTGGGGGAGCGGAAGCCGGATGCGGGTTCGCACGACCGTGCGACGATGGGGCCCATGTGCGGGATCGTGGCGGCGTTCGGTGGACCCACGGCGTGGCCGGGCGGTGAGCCCGCCGACCCCGAGAAGTACGAGCGGATGCTCGCCCGGGTGGCGCACCGCGGGCCCGACGACACCGGCGTGCAGGTCGTGGGGAACACCTGGCTCGGCCACCAGCGCCTGTCGATCATGGACGTCAGCGGCGGGCACCAGCCGATGTCCGACGCCGCCCGCACCGCGTGGATCGTCGGCAACGGCGAGATCTACAACCACGAGCGCATCGCCAAGGCGTTCCCGGACGGCACGGTGCGCACCAAGTCCGACACCGAGGCCGCGCTGCACGCGGTGATGTGGGACGGCCAGGCCGCGGTCGCCTCCCTCAACGGCATGTTCGCCGTCGCCATGGGGCGCACCGACGGCGCCGGGCTCGTCGCCCGGGACCCGTTCGGCGTGAAGCCGCTGTACTGGGTGCCGCCGACCGAGACCGGTGGCGACGACGTCCCGTACACCGCGCCGGACCCCTCGGAGACGGTGCTGTTCGCCAGCGAGCTCCGCGCGTTCGACCCCGAGGACCGCCCGTACGTGCGTTCGTTCCCGCCCGGCTGTCTGTGGAGCCCGTCGTCGGGGCTGGTGCGGTTCGCCGACGCCGTGCCGGTCGAGGTCCGCCCGGCGCGTCGCGCGATCCGCCCCGGCTGGGACGACGCGGACCTGTCCCGGGTGCGCGAGGCCGTGGTGTCCGCGGTCCGCCGCCGGATGATGTCCGACGTCGGTGTCGGCGTGTTCCTGTCCGGTGGCCTGGACTCGGCGCTGGTCGCGGCCATCGCCGCGCAGGAGGCCCGGGCCCGCGGCGAGCAGCTGCCCACCTTCGCCGTCGGGACCGCGGAGTCCGGTGACCTGATCGCGGCCCGCAAGGTCGCCGCGCACATCGGGTCGGACCACCACGAGATCCTGGTGACCCCCGAGGACATCGCCGAGGCCCTCGACCACGCCGTCGAGGTGATCGAGCACTACGACCCGGCCCTGGTCCGCAGCGCGGTGCCCAACCTGATCCTCGCCCGCGAGGCGGCGAAGAAGGTCAAGGTCGTGCTCACCGGGGAGGGCGCCGACGAGCTGTTCGCCGGCTACTCCTACATCCACGGACCCGAATACGCCGACCCGGACACCCTGCAGGCCGAGCTGGTCCGCTCGCTGGAGCAGCTGCACCACCTCAACCTGCAGCGCTGCGACCGCACCACCATGTACTTCGGGCTGGAGGCCCGCGAGCCGTTCCTCGACTCCGGCCTGGTCCGGGCCGCGCTGGCGCTGCCGCCGGAGTGGAAGCAGTGCCCGGACGGCCGCCCCGAGAAGGCGATCCTGCGCGAGGCGTTCGAGGGCTGGCTGCCCGAGGACCTGCTGTGGCGCGGCAAGGAGCAGTTCGGCGACGGCTCCGGTGCCGGCACCGTGCTCGCCGAGCTGGCCGCCCGCAAGGCCGCCGCCGCGGCCGACGCCGGGGTGACCGACGGGGTGCCCGAGCACCCGTCCGACTCCTGGCCGCTGCGCAGCGAGGAGGAGGTCCTCTACCACGGGATCTGGCGCACCCACTTCGACGGGATCCGGCCGGACCACGTGCTCGGGGCGTTCGCGACGGCCTGAGCCGCAGGGCGGCCCCGGGCCGCCCGGTCGGCGCGGGACGCGTCGGCGAGTTCCTTCAGGCCGGGGGTGTCGTGGCCGTCGCCCCAGCTGTCCGGATCCCACAGCCCGGCCGCGGTCAGCGCACGGCCGCAGTGCACGTAGGCGTCGTGCACGTCGACCAGCAGCGCCAACGGCGGTGGCCGGTGGGCCGCCGGGCCCTGGGCGTCGGCGTCGGACGGCCCCCACAGCGCCAGCACCTCGGGGTCCCGGGTGACCCGGGCCCGGCCGTGCACGCGCAGCACGTGGGCCGAGCGCGGCACGCAGAACGTCAGGCCGACGCCGTCGCGGGCGAGCAGGTTGCGCATGCTGTCGACGCGGCGGTTGCCCGGCCGTTCCGGGACGGCGAGGCGGCGACCGCCGTCGAGGACCCGCACGGAACCGGGTGCGTCGCCGCGCGGGGTCACCGTCACGGTGCCGTCGGGGGCGGTGGTGCCGAGGAAGACCAGAGGCGACGCGGCGACGAACCGGGCGGCGACCTCGTCGACCCGGTCGGTGGACTTGCCCGCGACCAGCGGGTGCGGCTCCGCGACGACGGCGCGCAGCTCCTCCTCGGTCCGGATCCCGGAACCGTCGGCCGCGCCGGTGCCCGGTGCGGCGAGCGGGTGGTGCCGGCCGGCCGGGACGACCATCGGGGTGCCCGCGACCGGGTCGGGCACCACCCGCGACTCCATCCCGAACACCCGGCGCACCAGGTCGGCGGTCATCGTCGTCGCGGGCGGGCCCTGCGCGACGATCGCGCCGTCGGCCATCGCGATCAGGTGGTCGGCGTAGCGGCAGGCAAGGTTCAGGTCGTGCAGGACGACGACGACCGTGCTGCCCCGCTCCCGGTTCCGGTCGACGAGCAGGTCCAGCACCTCGACCGCGTGCGGCAGGTCCAGGAACGTGGTCGGCTCGTCGAGCAGCAGCGCCCCGGTGTCCTGGGCCAGCACCATCGCGATCCACACGCGCTGGCGCTGACCGCCGGACAACTCGTCGACCGGGCGGTCGGCCAGCTCCAGCACCCCGGTCGCGCGCATCGCGTCGGCGACGGCGGCGTCGTCGGCGTCGCCGCGGCCGCCGAACCAGCCCTGGTGCGGCGACCGGCCGCGTTCCACCAGGTCGGCGACGGTGATGCCGTCCGGGGCGGTCGGGGACTGGGGCAGCAGCCCGAGCCGCCGGGCCAGCTCGCGGCCGGGCAGCGTCCGGAGGTCGGTGCCGTCGAGGCGCACGGTCCCGGCGGCCGGGGCGACGATGCGGCCCAGCCCGCGCAGCAGGGTGGACTTGCCGCAGGCGTTCGGGCCGACGATCACGGTGATCCGGCCGGGCGGGACGTGCACGGTCAGACCGTCGACGACGACGCGCTCGTCGTAGCGCAGGACCAGGTCGTCGGCGTCCAGCGCGGGCCCGGCGGGGGCGGTGGCGGGCGTGGTCACGGGATTCCTCCGGTCCGGGAGCGGGCGAGCAGCCACAGCAGGTAGGGGGCGCCGATCGCGCCGGTGACGACGCCCGCGGGCAGCGCGACCTCGGCGATCAGGGTGCGGGCGACGACGTCGGCGAGCAGTACCAGTGCGGCCCCGACCCCGGCGGCGTGCGGCAGCGACGCCCGCCCGGGGCCGGCGAGCCGGGCGGCGAGCGGCCCGCTGACCAGCGCGACGAACGAGACCGGCCCGGCCGCGGCGACCGCGGCGGCGACCAGCAGGACGGCCACCGCCAGCAGCGCGGCCCGGGCCCGGCCGACGGGCAGCCCGAGCGCGGTCGCGGTGTCGTCGCCGAGCTCCAGACGGGGCAGCGCGCGGGCCAGCAGCAGCCCGGCCGGGACGAGCACGGCGCAGGCGAGCGCCAGCGGGACGGCGGTGGACCAGCCGGTCTCGGTGACGCTGCCGGTCAGCCAGACCAGCGTCTGCTGCGCCGTGGTCAGCGACGCGGTGATCATCAGGTAGGAGACGACGGCCATCGCCGCCGACCCGATCCCGACCCCGACCAGCACGAAGCGGGTGCCGCCGAGGCCGTCGCGGCGGGCCAGGACGCTGATGAGCAGCGCCGCCGCGACGGCGCCGACGACCGCGCCGGCCGAGGTCCCGGTGACGGACAGGCCGAGCACGACCGAGGCGGTGACCGCACCGACGGCGGCACCGGCACCCACGCCGATCACGTCCGGGCTGGCCAGGGTGTTGCGCAGCACCCGCTGGAACAGCGCCCCGGCCAGGCCGAGCGCGGCGCCGACCAGCAGCGCGGTCAGCGCCCGCGGCATCCGCAGCCGCAGCACCACCAGCTCGGTGCGCGGCGTGCCGAGCCCGGCCAGCGCGGCCAGCACGTCGCCGGGGCCGAGGCCCTGCGCGCCGACCGAGAGGGAGGCGACGAACGCGGCGAGCGCGGCCGCGGCGACGGCGAGCCCGGCCGTCGCGCGCCGGCGCCGGGACCGGGCCCGGATCCGGCGCAGCACCGCGGTGGGGTCGTCGCCGAGGGTCGCGGCGGTCATCGCAGGAACCTCCGCCGCCGGACCAGCGCGACGAACAGCGGGGCGCCGACGACGGCCGTCACCACCCCGGCCTGGACCTCGCCGGGCGGGGTGACGATCCGCCCGAGGACGTCCGCGGCCAGCAGCAGGACGGGCCCGGCGAGCGCCGCCAGCGGCAGCACCACCCGGTGGTCGGTCCCGGCGAGGCGGCGCACCAGGTGCGGCACGGCCAGCCCGAGGAAGGCGATCGGTCCGGCGGCGGCGGTCGCCGCCCCGGCCAGTACGACCAGGGCCACTCCGCACACGGCACGGTCGGTTCCGACCGCGCGGCCGAACGACCGGGCGACGTCGTCGCCGAGCGCCAGCGCGTTGAGCCGCGGCCCGCAGGTCAGGGCCAGTGCGAGCCCGGCGACGACGAACGGCGCGGCCTGCGCGGCGATCCCCAGGTCCCGCCCGGCGACCGAGCCGACCTGCCAGAACCGGTAGTCGTCGAAGGCCTGGGGGTCGGTGAGCAGGAACAGGGTGGTGATCGACTGCAGGCCCGCGGCGAGCGCGGCGCCCGCCAGGGCCAGCGTCGCGGGGGAGACGCTGCCGCGCCGGCCGATCCCGGCCACCCCTGCGACGACGACGGCCGCCACCGCCGCCCCGGCGAAGCCGAACCAGACGTAGCCGGTGAGGGTGTCGACGCCGAGCAGCGCGATCCCGAGCACGACGGCGAGCGCGGCGCCGGTGTTGAGCCCGAGGATGCCGGGCTCGGCGATCGGGTTGCGCGTCATGCCCTGCGCGAGCACCCCGGCCACGCCGAGCGCGGACCCGGCGAGGACCGCCAGCACCGTGCGCGGCAGCCGCACCTCGGTGACGACGAGCGCCTCCGGCGAGGTCCGGTCGACGGCGCCGGTGAGCACGTCGAACACGAACCCGGGCGCGAGCGGCCGGGCCCCGACCAGCAGGCTCAGCGCGGCCACGGTCAGCAGCGCAGCGGCCAGGCCGGCCGCGGCGGGCCACCGCCGGCGCCGCACGGTCGCGGGTGCGCCCGGCGGGGGGCGGGACGGGGGCGGTGGTCGCCGGGGCGGTCACCGCGCCTTCGCCGCCGCGTCCGCGAGCGGGCCCACGGTGCGGTCGAGGGCGTAGCGCCAGCCGTCGACCGAGGCACTGGAGAAGGCCTGGGACACGTCGCGGTCCGACAGCAGCACGCCGCGCCCGGCGGCCACCGACGGCACGGCCCGCCACAGCGGGTCGGCCGCGATCTCGGAGGTGTCCTTCGAGATCGCCTGCATGACGGTGACGTCGGCGTCGAGCAGGTTCATCCGCTCGCGGGAGACGGGGACGGAGAAGCCGTCGGTGCGCTGCGAGGCGATCTGCGGGGCGTTGACCATGCCGAGCTCGGACAGGAACGCGATCCGCCCGGAGTCACCGGTGTAGGCGGCGTACTCGCCGAGGGTGTTGCGGGCCCCGGATACGACGGTGGCGCCCTGCAGCTGCGGGTGCTGTGCCCGGGCGTCGGCGAAGCGCTGCTCCAGGTCGGCCTGCGCGCGCGCCGCCTCCTGCGGCTTCCCCAGGGCGGCGCCGACCATACGGAGCTGGTCGCGCCAGGTCGTCTTGTAGTTCTCGGCGCCGGCGGGGATGCCGACCACCGGGACGCCGAGCTGGGTCAGCCGGTCGTGGCGGTCGCGGGCGCCGGACGCCCGGGTGTCCAGGACGAGGTCCGGGTCCAGCGCAGCGACGGCCTCCAGGTCGACCTCGAGCGTGCCGAGGATCTGCGGCGGGGTGGTGTAGCGGGCCTGCACCCACGGCCCCAGGCCGTCGCCGCCGACGGCCAGCCAGTCCGCGGCCCCGACCGGCTCGATGCCCAGGGCCAGTGCGGTCTCGGCGTCGCTCCACCCCAGGGCGACGACCCGGCGGGGCTGCTCGGGGACGGTGACGTCGCCGAACGCGGTCGGGATCGTCACCGGGAACGCGCCGTCCCCGGACGGAGCCGTCCCGGGCGCGGGCGCGGGTCCCGGTGAGCCGCATCCGGCCAGCACCATCAGCACGGTGAGCAGACCGGCGAACAGGGGGAGCGTTCGACGCACGGTAAGGGCCGCCTTTCCACTGAACAGGTGACCCTCACTTCATCATCCCGGGTGCGGCGAACGGAAGAGCGGACCGCAGCCGTCTGCGCCACAACTGCCGCAGGGCGGCCCCGGTACGGCGGGCCCGGCGGCAGGGGCTCAGTTCTGGTCGGGGCGGAGGCCGTCGACCTGGTCGGAGCCGGAGACCCCGGTCGAACCGGTCGCGGACGGGTCCTGCGACGTGCCGGGCTCGCCCCCGGCGGGGACGTCGGCCGCACCGGTCGCGGCGCAGGACTCCTCGACCGACTGCGGCAGGGCCGCGGCGGGGTCGGGGGTCGGCGACGCGCTCGCCGAGGACGACCGCGACGACTCCGTGCTCGGGGACGGCTGCGTCGTCGGGGCGGCGAGCGCCGGGGCGGTCCCGGGCGCCGGCTCCGGGGCCGGGTCGGCGATGGCGTTGCGGACGACCTCGCGCATGTAGGAGACGTCGGGGTCGGCGGTGACGAAGTAACCCGTCGAGGAGTTCGGGTCCGGCAGCGACGGGTCGAACGCGACGCTCTCCAGCCGGAACCCCTCGTCGGCCAGGACGGCCAGCGCGGGCAGCACCTGCTGGGGCATGTCGGTGGCGACGTTGTCCCGGGTCACCGCGGCGATGCTCTGGAACCGGGAGATCAGCTCGGTCGCGGTCGTCTGCGAGATGACGGCCTGGATCAGGCAGCGCTGGCGGCCCATCCGCTGGTAGTCGGTGCCGTCGCGGCGGGAGCGCGCGAACCACAGCGCGTCCTCGCCGCCCAGGGTCTGCACCCCGGGGCTGATGTAGCGGTCCGGGGTGACGTGCCTGCCGAACGCGGTGACGCCGCCGACCGGGATCGGCTCGGGCCCGACGTTCACGGTGACCCCGCCGACGGCGTCGATCATCGAGGAGAACCCGGCCATGTTGACCTCGAGGTAGTAGTCCAGCGGCAGGCCGGTCATGTACGCGATCGAGGACTGGAGCAGGTTGATGCCCGGCGACGACGTCGGCCCCGACGGCGCGATCTCGGGGTGCTGCTGGGCGTAGGCGTAGATGGCGTTGAGCAGGTAGTCGCCCGACAGCGGCTGCGACGGGTCGTGGAAGCCGTTCGGGAACTTCTCCGCGGCCGGGCTGCCCGGCGGGAACTCGGCCCGCTGGATGTTGCGGGGCAGGCTGAACAGCGTCGTCCGGCCGGAACGGGTGTCGATGCTGGCGACCATCATGGTGTCGGTACGGGTACCGGTCCGGTCGTCGCCGGCGTCGCTGCCCAGCAGCAGCACGTTCAGCCGGGGCTTGCCCAGCGCCTCGGCCGCCGAGGTCCCACCGCCCTGGAACAGCGAGTTCAGCAGCCCGCGCTGGGAGTTCACCAGCTCGACGCCGTAGCCGAAGGGCACCGCGACGGTGAGGCACAGCAGGGCCGCGGTCCCGGTGCCGAGGATCTTCCGGCCGAGTGGCATCCCGCGCGGCCGGGCGAGTGCGTAGGTCCGCGCGACCTGGGCGATCCAGGCGATCCCGGCGACCACCAGCGCGCCCGCGATGACGGTCAGCGTGGTCGTCGACAGCAGGTTCTGGAGCAGCGTCGAGCGGCGGGCCAGGAGCACCAGCGCCGCCAGCCCGACGACGATCGCGACCAGCGTGCCGAGGATCAGCCCACCGGTACGACGGCGGCGCAGCGCGAGGTGTCCGCTGCCGGGCACCAGGGTGGATGCCGCGGTGAGGCCGAGCGCGGCGGCGAGGGTGCGCCGCGCGGGGTCGGGTGCGGCCGACGGGCCGGCGGGCGGGGACAGCGTGGTGTCCTCGTCGCGCGCGTCGCCGCGGCCACCCCGGGCCTTCGCCACGGAGCCTCCCGCCGCTGCGGACCCTGCTGCGGCGGTGCCCGCCGCGGCACCGGCGGCGAGGCCGGTGTGCGGCGGCCGCGGGGGAGCGGAACGTGCGGTGTCGCGCGGGGCCTCCGGCGCGGACCCGCCCGGACCTGCCGGGCGTGCGTCGGCGGGGCGTCCCTGCGGGCCGTCCGGTCGGCCGGTGTCGGGGCGGCCGGGGGTGCCGTCCGGGCGGACGGCACCGGACGGCCGCGCACCGGAGGGCGCCGCGGTGGCGCCGCCGGGCTGCCCGGTCGCGGCGGGACGGCCCGGTACGGCCTGCGGGCCGGTGTCGGGGCGGCCGCCGGAGCGCGGGTCGGGACCGCCGGGACGGGTCTCACCGGGGCGCCGGGGGCCACCCGGCGGCACCGACGCCGGACCCGCCTGGCCCGGACCCGACTGACCCGGACCGCTCGGCACCGCGGGGCCCCCGGGGCGCGACGGTGCGTCCGGGCGCGAACCCGCGGGCGCGGACGCACCGGCACCACCGGGCACGGGGCCACCGGACACGGCACCACCGGGACGGCCGCCGGGCACCGCGCGACCGGAACGGTCGCCGGGCCCTGCGCCACCGGGTGCGGCGCCGCCGGGCACTGCGCCACCGGACGCTGCGCCGCCGGAGACAGGGCCACCGGGACGGTCGCCGGGCCGGCGCGGCACGATCGGCAGCTCACCGCTGAGCCGGGCCGCGCGGTCGCGCTCCTCCGGCGGGGCGTCGGGCTCGGACGCGCGGTGCCGCCGGTGCTCCGCGGCGGTGTCCGGCCGGCCGGGGACCTTCACGGTCTCACCGATGCCACGACGGGTCGCGCGGATGGAACGGATGTCGGTGGGCCTGCTGTCGCTGTGCCCACCACGGCCCGGGGTCTCGTCCCGGGTCGAGCGGGACGACCAGGCGGCGGCCCGCCGGGCCGCGGCCCGGGCCTCGCGCTCGCGCCGGGGGAGCCAGGACTCGTCCTCGGCGGGGCGCCCGGCACCGTCCGGCGGGCCGGGGGGCCTGCCACCGGGACGCGCCGCGGGACCGGTCCCGGGGCGCGGGTCACCGGCGGGCGGGCGTGGCGCACCGGGGGCGGGCGGACCGGGTCGTCGCCGGGGGCCCGACGGCTGCTCCTGGGGAGGCCTGCCGGACTGCGGGGGTCTGCGGTCGCCGGGCCTGCCGGACTGCGGGGCCGGGGGCCCGGCGGGGCCGGGCGGGGGTGCGGCACCGCCACGGGCGGACGGCGGCGGGGTGTCGCGACGGTCGTTCGGCGGCGGGGTCTCACCGCGGTCCCGGGGCGGGGTGCCGCGCCGGGCCTCGTCCCGCAGGTGCGGGCGGTCGTCGCGGCGGGCGCGCTCGGGAGGGCCGGGTCGTCGTGGCCGGTCCGGACCGGTGGGGCGGGAGCCCTCCTGCGGTCGTTCGTCCACCCGGGGCACCCCCTTCACTGGTCGGCACGGGCGGGGTGGCCGTGCCGCGCGGAGGAGCCGCGGCACGTGCCTGCGCACCCGGCGGCGACGACGGCGCTCGGGTCCCGGTGAGGGTACTTGCCGTGATCACGATCTCGGTGAGCGGCCACCCACCCCGGTGGGTGGCGCCGGACAGGGTGGACATACCCGTCACTGGTACGACACGAAGACGGGTGACTCGGGCCGGACGGCGTAGGTCTCGCGCGGGGTGAAGGTCGGCCTGTCCTCGTCGATGAAGTTCTTCCAGCCCCACCACAGACCCGGCGGACGGGGTGCGGCGTGCAGCGCGTTCCAGGTCTCGGTCTTCTCCTGGCGGGTGCCGTAGCCGTCGGCGTGCAGCACGGTCGCGAGCTCGCGGTGGGAGGTGACCACGGTCTGCCGGTCGGAGATCATCGAGACCCGGAACTGGTGGATCAGGAACACCTTCTGCGGCAGCTTCTTCTCCCGCACCAGCCCGGCCAGCCACTCCGAGGTCCGGTTGATCTCGGCCGCGGTCACCGAGCCGACCTGCACGCCGTGGCGCTGGCCCGGCTTCAGCCGCCACTCGGGGTCGAGCGCGAGCCCGACGTGCGGCTGCGCGAGCAGCTCGGCGTAGCGCTCGGCCTGGGTCAGGAAGTCGGTGGTCCCGGGCTGCAGGTCCAGCACCACGTAGACGCCGGCCTTCCCGGCCTGCTCGACCCACGGCCGCAGCTCGTCGACGCTCATCTCCGCCGAGTAGTCGCCGTCCGGGCCGGGGGCGCGGTCGGCGACCGTCGTGATGATCTCGAACGCCGGCACGACGGGCTCGCGCACGAGCGGCTGGAAGTCGGCGGCGAGGTCCTTCGCGCGGGCGATCGAGCGCGGCAGGTCCTGCTCGCCGAGGACCCCCATCGACGGGGTGCCCGGGTGGCCGTAGAGCGCGGCCATCCGGCGGCCCGGGAAGACCTCGGTGCCACCACCGGGAAGCTCCGGCACCGCGGGCGCGGCGGAGGTGGGCGCCGGCTGCGCGGGGGACGGCGGGGCGGCCGGGGCCGGGGCGGGGGCGGCGGCGCTCGCGGAGCAGCCCGCGACCAGCGCGCACGCGGTCAGCAGCGCCACGAGCAGCGCAGGCGGACGCGTGCGACGCGCGGGGCGGCGACGGTTCGTGACGGACAGGACGTGCGAGGACTCACCCGAGATGGACACCGGTCACCAGGCTAGGCGACAGGATCGCGCACGGCAGTACGGACGGTGACCGGGCGTGTCGGCCACGCGACGGGCCGTGACCCGCCGCGGTCGTGAGCCCCGCGTCAGCGCGGGACGACGGGTCCGTCCGGGCCGTCCTCGGGCCCGCGCTGCGGACGCGGCGGACGTCCCCGCAGGATCCGCTTGAGGCCCGCGGTGTGCCGCCGGCTGACGGGCAGCTCGACCGCACCCGGCCCGTTGCCGAGGCGGACCACGTACCCCGACCCGGACATGCGCAGCTCGGTGATGAGCGGCAGCGACACCAGGTAGGCGCGGTGGATCCGCACGAACCCGGCCTCGCCCCAGCGGTCCTCCAGCACCGAGACCGGGATCCGGACCAGGTGGCTGCCCTCGTTGGTGTGCAGCCGGGCGTAGTCGCCCTGGGCCTCGACGAACCGGATCGAGGAGCGGGGGACGAGCTTCGTGGTGCCGGCCAGCTCGACCGGCACCACCTCGTCGTCGGTGGTCGCGGCGGGGGCGCCCCGGCGGGCGGCCGCGGGGTCGGGCCTGCCGCCCTGCTCGGCGCCGTGGCGCGGCGGCGCCGGGGGTGGGCCGGGGGCGGCCCGGCGGGCCGCGCGCAGCGCCATGGTGCGGTCCAGCGAGCCGGACAGCCGCTCGGTGCGCAGCGGCTTGAGCAGGTAGTCGACGGCGCCGACCTCGTAGGCGTCGACGGCGCGGTCGTCGTGGGCGGTCACGAACACCACCGGCGGCGGGTCGGCCATCGCGTTCAGCACCCGGGCGAGCTCCAGGCCGTCGAGGCCGGGCATCCGGATGTCGAGGAACACGACGTCGACGGTCGGGGTGTTCGCGTCGGCCTGCGAGCCGTGCAGGATGCGCAGCGCCTCGGTGGCGTCCGGTGCGGTCAGCACGGTCGCGACCCGCTGGTCCTCGCCGAGCAGGTGCGCCAGCTCGAGCAGGGCCGGTTCCTCGTCGTCGACGGCGAGCACGGTGAGCCGTGTCCCCGCCGCGGCGGCAGGCGGTGGTTGCGGCGGCTCCGGGGCGCGGAGCTGTCCCGGGACCCCGATGGGCCGGTGGTTGCTCGCGGCGCCGTACCCGGGCTGCAGCACGTGGCCGACCGGGCCGGCGGGCGTCGCGCCCGAAGCGTGCCCACCCCGCGCGTGGCTGTACACGGCTCCTCCTTGCCGCGGGCACACCGCCCGCTGACCGGTGACTGCGGGCACACCGTATCGAGACAGCGGAGCGTCACCGACGGCCGGTCCGGCCTCTCGTTCCACACGATCCGGGGTGGGCCGTCGGAGTGGACGTGACAGCGGAGCGTCACGAGTCGTGGCAGCCGGTCGTGGACGCGGTGCGTCCTCCGGCCGTGGGACGGGCCGGGGACGGCGTCGTGGCTGGTCGGGCGGAGGGTCGTTCCCCCGCCGATCGGACGGGCTGCGGGCGGGTGCCATTGTGGCACTCGGTGCCGAAACGCTACCGTGCCGTGAGACCCGCCACGTGGGACCGTCTCGTACCCGGTCGGCGTGTCGGACCGGCCGCGACCGACGGTGGCCGGGCGCAAACCTCCGACTGCGAAGGGGCAGGCATGGCGAGCACGAAGGACTGGTTCGAGACGGTCGCGGAGGCACAGCGACGGGCGCGCAAGCGTCTGCCGAAGTCGGTCTACTACGCGCTGGTCGCCGGCGCGGAGCAGGGGATCACGCTGGCGGACAACGTCGCCGCCTTCGACGAGCTCGGATTCCGCCCGCACATCGCGGGGCTGCCGCCGCAGCGGGACCAGAAGACCACCGTGATGGGCCAGGAGATCGACTTCCCGGTCCTGATCTCGCCGACCGGCGTCCAGGCCGTCGACCCGGAGGGCGAGGTCGCCGTCGCGCGGGCGGCGCACAGCTCCAACATCCAGAACCCGCTCAACCCCGACCAGACCGTGTCGACGGCGATGGGCCTGTCGTCGTTCGCGTCCCGCTCCGTCGAGGACGTCTGTGCCGTCCACGACAAGGTCTTCTTCCAGGTCTACTGGGCCGGGTCCAAGGAGGACATCCTCGAGCGCGCCCTGCGTGCGAAGCGGGCGGGCGCCAAGGGCCTCATCGTGACCCTGGACTGGACCTTCGCCACCCGCCGCGACTGGGGCAGCCCGCCCATCCCGGAGAAGGTCGACGTCAAGGCCGCGCTGCAGTTCGCGCCCGAGATGATCACCAAGCCGCGCTACCTGTTGGACTGGGCGAAATCCGGGAGGATCCCGGACCTGAAGGCCCCGAACATGGCGCCCCCCGGCGGCGGTGACGCCCCCACCTTCTTCGGCGCCTACGGCGTCTGGTGGACGACCCCGCTCCCGACCTGGGACGACATCGCCTGGCTCCGCGAGAAGTGGGGTGGCCCGTTCATGGTCAAGGGCATCATGCACCCCGACGACGCCCGTCGCGCCGTCGACGCGGGCGCCACCGCGGTCTCGGTGTCCAACCACGGCGGCAACAACCTCGACGGCACCCCGGCCGCGATCCGGGCGCTGCCCGCGATCGTCGATGCCGTCGGGGACCAGGTCGAGGTCGTGATGGACGGCGGCATCCGCCGCGGCGCCGACGTCGTCAAGGCGCTCGCGCTCGGTGCCCGCGCGGTCCTGATCGGCCGCGCGTACCTGTGGGGCATGGCCGCGCAGGGCGAGCGCGGGGTCACCAACGTCCTCTCGATCCTCTACAAGGGGATCGACGAGGCGCTGCTGGGCCTGGGCAAGAAGTCGGTCCACGAGCTCTCCCGCGACGACCTGATCGTCCCGGAGAACTTCACCCGCGTCTCGAAGCTCTGAGACACCCGGTGGTGCGGGGCCCGGCGCGACCGGGCCCCCGCACCACCGCCTGCTCACAGCGGGTACGTGACCCGGGTCAGCTCCTCGGCGCGCTCCCAGAGCGCCCGCTGCATCCGGCGGTCGTGCGAGGCCGCCGTGGACCCCACCGGACGCGGGTTGCCGCGTGCCTCGCCGATCCCGTCGGGTCCGATGTAGGCACCGCCCGGCAGGTCCGGCACGGTCGCCGCGAACAGCGTCGGCAGCGCGCCCATCGGCGCCGGCTGGGCGACCAGCGGGGTGAACACCGACATGATCGTGTCCTGGAAGGACTCGGTGCGCCCCATGAGGTTGGTGGAGGACAGGCCCGGGTGGGCGGCCATCGACCGCAGCCGCGACCCGGCGGCGACGAACCGGTGCTCCAGCTCGTAGGCGAACATCAGGCAGGCGAGCTTGGACTGGCCGTAGGCGGTCCAGCGCTCGTAGCGGCGGCGCTCGAAGTTCAGGTCGTCGATGCCGATCCGGCCCATCCGGTGGGCGAGGCTGGACAGCGTCACGACGCGTTCGGTGATCCGGTCGGCCAGCAGCCCGGTGAGGGCGAAGTGGCCGAGGAAGTTGACCCCGAGCTGGGTCTCGAAGCCGTCCGCGGTGCGGGAGAACGGCACCGCCATCAGCCCGGCGTTGTTGACCAGGACGTCGGCGGTGCCCTCGAACCCGGCGGCGAACTCGCGGACCGAGGTGAGGTCGGCCAGGTCGAGCCGGCGCACCGACGCCGCCCCGCCGAGCTCGGTGGCGATCTCCTCGCCGCGCGTGGTGTTCCGCACGGCCAGCACGACGCGTGCACCGGCGTGCACCAGGGCCCGGGCGGTCTCCAGCCCGAGCCCGCTGGTGGCGCCGGTGACGATCACGGTCCTGCCCTGCTGGGGCGGGATGTCCGCCGTCGTCCAGGGGGCGGGTGAGGTCCGGAACACGGGGTGACTCCTTCACGGGGAACGGGTGTCCAGGTCTACCCGCTCCGGCCGGGTCCCACCCGCCCGCACCCCGGAGGGGTCAGCCCGCCACCTCGGCGGCCGGCCGGTCCCGCCGGGCCGCGACCAGGGCGTCGACGAGCAGGAAGAGGATCAGCGAGACCCCCAGCACCGGCAGCACCAGCCCGGCCGCCACCGCGGCCAGCCCGACCAGCGCCACCGCGGCGGGGGAGGGCCGCTCGCGGGACCCGGGCGGCCCGGCGAGCGCACGCGACCCGTCCGGCCGGGTCGGCCTGCGCAGCCACCACATCCGGTAGCCCCACACGACCAGCACGACCACGGCCGACGCGAGCGCGGCGAGCGCGACCAGGTTGACGGTGCCGAACAGCAGGCCCATGTGCGCGTCGATGCCCCAGCGGGCGAGCTTCGCCGCGACCGGCCAGTCCGCGAAGGCGAGCCGGTCGGTGATCGTCCCGGTCGCCGGGTCCACCGCCACGGAGTCCTGCTGCGACGGCCAGCTGCGCACGGTCTGCTGGACCTTCCAGGCCTCCCCGGCCTCGCCCGGGGTGAGCTCGACCGGTCCGACGAGGCCGTCGGCGCGCGCGGCGTCGAGGACCCGCTGGGCGACGGCAGGGACCGCCCGCGGGGCGACCGGTGCCGTCGCGGCACCCGTCACGGGCGCGGCCGCGTCGCCACCGGCGGCGGGCAGCGTGCTGCTGACCGACGGCGTCGTCCAGTCCAGGGCGGTGCGCAGCGCGCCCACGTTGGCCCCGGCGAACTGCGACCAGGTCAGGCCGGTCGCGGCGAGGAACAGGAACCCGACCGAGGCCCAGACGCCCACCGCGCCGTGCCAGGACCGCAGCCGCGACCGCGACGACCCGCCGGTCCGCGGCAGCAGCCGTTCCCGGCGTCGTCGTACCCGGCGGGTCACCTGCACCACGAGGCCGGACAGGGTGAGCACGGCCAGCCAGGACGCCGCGAGCTCGGTGTAGACCTGCCCGGGGGCGCCCAGCAGCAGCGAGCGGTGCAGGTTGTCGATCACGCCGCGGGCGGGGAGCCACTCGGCGTAGGTGTCGAGGGTGGCCCGCACCTGCGCGGTGTACGGGTCGACGAACACGGTGCGGCTGTAGCTCTCGGGCAGGTCGGCGTCGAACGACACCCGGGTCGTCGCGCCGGGCTCGCGCGACGGCCGGATCTCGGTGACGGGCAGGCCGGGCTGGGTCGCGACGGCCGCCTCGACCTGCCGGGACAGCGGGAGCTCCGGGCCGCTGACCGGGGCGGTCAGCGCGTCGGCGTACATCCAGCGCTCGATCGGTGGCGACAGCGTGTAGAGCAGCCCCGTCAGCGCCGCGACCAGCAGGAACGGGCCGACGAACAGGCCCGCGTAGAAGTGGATCCGGGTGACGAGGCCCTTCAGGCCCCGGAACAGCGGGGGCCGCTCCGGCGGCGGGACGGGCGCCCCGGGCCGGGTGTCGAGGCCGGCGCTCACCAGCCCGCCACCATCGCCGCGAGCATGACGACCATGCCGACGCTCATCGCGGCGTGGCAGGCGGCGTCCGAGCGCGCGCCGAGCCGGCCCGCCGGCCGCGCGGGCGCCCCGACCCGCTCGGCGAGCGCGGTGGTCGCCCCCGCCGCCCCCGCCGCCTCGGCCGGCACCGGCTGCGCGGCCTGCGCGGCCTGCGGGGCCGCCGCGGGGTCGGCGCAGTCGCAGGCGGCCAGGTCGGTCGCCTCAGCGGCCGTGGACGCGTCGTCGGGGGTCAGCGGGTCCCCGGCGTCGCGGTCGTGGCTCAGCGCGCGGGCACCCCAGTAGCCGGCGGCGGCCAGCAGCACGGCGCACAGCGCCACGGTCACCGCGACCGCCCATCCGGCCGGGCCCGCGGCGTGGGCCGTCCCGGACATGTCCATGGTGTCGCCGCCGTGGTGGGCGTGGGCACCGCCGCCGCCCGCGGCCGCCACCGGCGAGGCCATGATCAGCGGCATCGCGGCGAGCATCCAGACCATCGCCGCGGCCATCAGCGCGTGCGCCGCGCCCGCGACCCGCCCCGACGGCCCGCAGGGCACCCCGCGCGACGCGGTGACCAGGAAGAACACGCCCAGCACGCCGAACAGGACGATCTGGGTCCACAGCCCGGCGCTGCCGTACCAGGTCCAGGTCATGACGACCATCGCCGCGCTCATCAGCAGGTGCGCGAGCTCCGCGGTGCGGTGCGCGGCGGAGCGGCGCTCCGAGACCGCGGCGGCCCAGCGGGCCAGTGCGTAGGACCCGGTGGCGGCGAACACCGCCGTCAGGGCCCAGGCCAGCGGCAACGACGAGATCACAGGTACTCCTCGGGGGCGGGGGAGGTGCGGGGGCGCACGCCGGAAGTGGTCGCCGGCGGGGCCCGTCCGGTTCCCGCCCGTACCGGTCCGGTGGGTGCGACGCCGGTCACTCCCGTCATGACCGTCGGACGGCGGTGGTCGGGTGGCATGCGGCCGGATGCCGCGGCGGTCGGGGCGGCGGCAGGGTGGGACGCGTCGGGTGCGGCGCGGCCTCAGGGGCGGGCGGCGCGCCGGACGCCGGACGCGGGCGCCCCGGCGGTCCCGGCCCCGTCCTCGCCGAGCGCGCGCAGCAGGTCCTCGCGGGCCCGGGCGACCCGGGACCGGATGGTGCCGACCGGGCAGCCGCAGACCTGCGCGGCCTCGGCGTAGCCCAGGTCCAGGACCTGGGTCAGGACGAACGCCTCGCGACGGTCGTCGGGCAGCGCGTCGACCAGCGTCCGCAGCAGGACGGCCTCCTGCGCGCCGGTGCGGGGCACCGCGCGCTCCAGCACCTCCTGGGTGTCCTCGCCCAGGTCCCGCACGCGGGGCCGGCGGACCGCGGTGCGCACCGCGTCGACGGCGACCCGGCGGGCGACCGACAGCAGCCAGGTGCGGGCGGTGGAGCGGCCCGCGAACGAGGGCAGCGACCGCAGGGCCCGCAGGAACGTCTCCTGCGCGAGGTCCTCGGCGTCGTCGCGACCGGCGAGGTGGACGAGGAAGCGGTGGACGTCGACCTGGGTCGCCCGCACGAACTCCGCGAGCGCGGCGGTGTCACCGGCACCCGCGGCCAACGCCCACGCCGTCACGGTGGCGTCGTCGTGGCGTTCGGGCACGCTGGTCACGGTAGCCGTCGGCCGTGCGGGGCAGAAGCCCGACCCGGTCACCGTCCGCTCCGTGGGAACACGGTGTGTGACCGGATCGATGCTGTCCGGACGCTACCGTCGCGGAGTGTCCGACATGTGGGTCAGCTGGTCCGGGGGCAAGGACGCGGCGACGGCGCTGGCCGCCGCGCGACGGGCCGGAACGCGGGTGACCGGGCTGCTCAGCACCGTCACGGCCGGGCCCGGTGGCGCGGAGATCGCGGTGCACGGCGTGGGCGCCGCGCTCGTCGCCGCCCAGGCCGACGCGCTGGGCCTGCCGCTGCACCGGGTGGAGCTGCCGCCGTCGTGCCCGGACGGGGAGTACCGGGCCCGGCTGCGGGCCGCGCTCGCGCCGGCCGCCGCGTCCGATGTCACGGGGCTGGTGCACGGCGACCTGGCGCTGGCCGACGTCCGTGCGTTCCGAGAGGAGGTCCTCGACGGCACCGGGGTCACCGGGGTGTTCCCGCTGTGGGGCGCGGCGACCGGCGCGCTGGCCGCCGGGATGCTCGACGCCGGGCTGCGGGCGGTCGTCGTCGCCGTCGACCCGGACCGGGTCCCCGCGCGGCTCGCCGGGGCCGCCTTCGACGCGGAGTTCCTGGCCGCGCTGCCACCGGGAGTGGACCCGTGCGGGGAGAACGGCGAGTTCCACACCTTCGTCACCGACGGGCCGGGGTTCGCCCACGAGGTGCCGGTCGCGGTCACCGGCACCGTCGCCCGCGACGGCCACGTGCAGGCCGTGCTGGCCCCGGCCGGCTGAGACCGGGCCGGGGCCGCCGGGCGGCTCAGCCCGCGGTGCGGGAGGCGAGCAGCCGGAACGCCGGCGTCGGCAGCTCGGGGGCGAGGTCGACCACACAGGTCCGGGCCAGGATCTCCAGGGTGCCCGGGCAGGCGCCGGGGCCGTGGTCGATCTCGGTGCCGTTCGCCGCGTACGGGTCGAACCCGGGGTGCAGCGGGTTGCGGGCCCTCAGCGAGCGCCAGTTCGTGTAGACGTGCCGGCCCGTGTCGATGAGCCGGTGCACGCCGCGGCGGGCACCGAACTCCGCCGCCTCCTCGGGGGTCCGGAAGGCTAGAGCCAGGCCGGCGGCGTTCGCCGGGTCGTGGTGCGGGACCGGCTCCAGGTCGCGCCCGATCCGGTCCGCCAGCGCCGACAGCATGATGTCGCGGTGCCGCCCGCGCCGGGCGATCTGCGCCCGCAGACCGGCCAGCTGCGGACGCAGCACCGCCGCGGACAGCTCGGGCATCCGAAGGTTGACCCCGACGATCAGGTCCGCGTCGGCCCCGGCGAATCCGGCGCGCTCGTAGCTGCCGACGTCGTGGTACATCGACGCCCGCTCGAACAGCTTCGGGTCCCGGGTGACCAGGGCGCCGCCCTCGCCGGAGCGGATGTTCTTGTGCTGGTTGAAGCTGAAGGCCCCGGCGTGGCCGATCGACCCGGCCGGGCGCCCCCGGTAGGTGACGCCGATGGCCTGGCAGGCGTCCTCGATCACGACGAGGTCGTGGGCGGCCGCGACGTCCATGATCGCGTCCATGTCGGCGACGTGGTTGAGCATGTGCACCGGCAGCACCGCCCGGCTGCGCGGGGTGATCCGGTCCTTGAGGTCGGCCGGGTCCATCGTGAGCGAGGCGTCGACCTCGACCAGGACCGGCACGGCGCCGACGGCGAGTGCCGCGGCGGCCGTCGACACCCAGGTGTAGGCGGGGACGAGCACCTCGTCGCCGGGGCCGACCCCGGCACCGACCAGTGCCGCGACCAGGGCGCTGGTGCCGCTGTTGACGGCCAGCGCGTGCGGGGTCCCGAGGAACCCGGCGAGCTCGGACTCGAACCGTGCGACCTCCGAGCGGTCGCCCCCGGTGAAGCGTCCCAGCTCCCCGCGCCCGAGGACCCGGACCGTCGCGGCCATCCCCCGTGCGGTCGTCGCCATGGCGGCGAGTCCCATACCGTGCTCCTCCGGATGCGAACCGTGTGAACCGGACACGACCGTACCGGGCGGGGTCGGCGCGACCGGGGGACGGGAGGGTGGGAGCAGCCACAGCGTCCTCACAGCGGAGCCGGGGCACCATCGGTGGCAGTACCGCACCACGTTCGGAAGGAACCGCCCTCCATGCTCATCGACACCCGGCGCGCGCTCCCCGGCTCCATCTTCGAGGCCGAGGTCTGCGTGATCGGCAGCGGTCCGGCCGGGGCCGCGGCCGCGACCGAGCTGGCCGACCGCGGCCTGCGCGTCGTCGTCCTGGAGGGGGGCGGCCCGGGCCTGAGCCGCACCGCCCGCGACACCTACCGGGGCATCACCGGGCGGGGCAAGCACGACCCGGTCGACGCCGTCCGGCAGAAGCGCCTCGGCGGCACCTCGCTGGTCTGGGGCGGCCGCTGCGCCCCGCTCGACGACGTCGACTTCTCCGACCGCGAGTGGATGCCCGGTGCCGCGTGGCCGATCCCGCACGAGGAGCTGCGCGCCTGGTACCCGGCCGCCCAGCGGCACCTCGACGCCGGTGCCTGCGAGTACTCGGCCGACGGATCGGGCTTCCCGGCGCCCCCGCCCGGGATCCGCAGCGACACCCTGCGCTGGGACGACCTGTGGCGCTGGAGCCCGCCGACGTCGTTCGCGCCGACCGTGGAGAACATGGCGAAGGCCGGCCGGATCCGGCTGTTCCTGCACGCCACCGTCGCCCGCCTGGAGCGCGACCCGGTGTCGGGCAACGCGACCGAGGCCGTCGTCGTCCCGCGGCCGGGGTGCGACATCCGGATCCGGGCGCGGCACTTCGTCGTCGCGGCGGGGGGTCTGGAGTCGGTCCGGATCCTGCTGGCCTCCGACGGCTACGGCGGCACCGGGACCGGAGCCGGGATCGGTGACGAGTACGGCCAGGTCGGGCGGCACTACATGACCCACCCGGTGGGCGAGGTCGGGCGGCTGCGGCTGACCACGGCCGGGCGCACGCTGGGCCTGGGCTACCTGCCCACCGACGACGGCGTCTACGCCCGCCGGATGCTCTCGCTGTCCCCGCAGGTCCAGGCCGACCACCGGCTGGGCAACCTGAAGGCGGCGCTGTGGTTCGCCGACCCCAAGGACGCCGAGCACGGCGACGCGCTGCTGTCGACGTTCGCGCTGACCTACTGGGGTCTGGGCAAGCTCCGTGCCGGGTTCAAGGCCGCCGGGACGCACGCCCAGTACAGCCACACCACCGACATCGGCCACCACATGCGCAACGTGGCCGCGGACCCGCTGCGGGTGGCGCGCTTCGCCCGCGGATGGGCGCGGCCGCGGATCACCGGGGAGCGGCGGGTGCCGTCGTTCATGCCGCTGGACTCCGCGCACTGCCGGCTGCGGTTCGACGCCGAGCAGACCCCCGACCCGGCGAACCGGGTCACGCTCGACCGCGAGCGCGACGCGCTGGGCCAGCACCGGCTGCGGGTCGACTACCGGGTCTCCGCGGGTGACCGGGAGGCGATCGCGACGTCGCTGTCGCTGATCGGCAAGGAGCTGGAGCGGACCGGGCTCGCCCACGTCGACCTGTCCGACGTGGAGCGCGTGCACGACATGGACATGACCGACGGCACCCACCAGATGGGGCTGCTGCGCATGTCGGACTCGCCGCGCACCGGCGTCGTGGACCCGGCGTGCCGGGTGCACGGCACGCCGAACGTGCACGTCGCCTCCAGCGCGGTGTTCCCGTCGGCCGGGGCGGTCGGGCCGACGCTGGCGCTGGTCGCGCTGGCCTGCCGGACCGCGGAGCTGATCGCGGCCGACGTCCGGGGCTGAGCCCGCGCGGTCAGCCGCGCAGCAGCGTGACGCCGGTCCCGGCGTCGTCGAGCGCCGCCCACATCTCCTCGAGGGGAAGCGGGCGGTGCCGGGTCCGGGTGATCACCGCGTGCGACGGCGTCGGGACGAACGGGAACACCGCCGCCAGCCCGGCGACGGTCTCGCACAGCCGTTGGGCGGCCGCGGCCAGGGACCGGACGTCGGTGCCGGGCAGCAGGAGGAGGAACTCCTCGCGCCCGACGCGCACCGGCCGCCCGGCGGACCCGACCTGCCCGGTGAGCAGCCGGGCGATCCCGCGGAGCACCGCGGTCTCGGCGCGGAACCCGTGCCGCCGGGTCATCGACCCCAGCCCGTGCACCCGCAGCAGCACCAGGCCCAGCGGCAGGGTGCCCGGCGCCGACCCGTCGAGCCAGCGGTCCAGGAAGGCCCGGGTCGGCAGCCCGCTGCGCGGGTCGCGCTCGGCGCCGGGTTCGAGCTCGTCGAGCCGGGTCTGCGCGGCGTCGGCGCGGCGGCGTTCCAGCGACAGCTCACGGGCGAGGGTGTCCGCGGCGGCGTCGTAGCGGTGGTCGGTGGCCGTGCCGGGGATGGGGACGACCCGGGAGAGCACCTCGTCGAGCCCGCCGGTGTGCCGCGAGCCCAGCCGCGCGCCGAGCTGGTGGCGCAGCCGCAGCAGCTCGGAGTGGGCGTCGGCGTGCCGGAACGACCAGCGGGCCGAGAACAGCCTGCCCCGCTCCAGCGAGCGCGCCGACCCGTCGACGGCCTCCAGGTCGTGGGCGACGACGGTCGCCCCGGACCGCGGCGTCAGGACGGTGACGCTCCACTCGCGGGCCGCGTCCTCGCCGTCGGTGAGACGGACGTGCCCGAGGCCGTCGGGGAGCCCGTCGGGGGTCGCACCGACGGTGGCGACGACGGCGCCGTCCCCGCAGGCGGCGGCGAGCCGGTCCCAGGCGCCGAGCACCGGCCCGAGGTACTCCGACCGCTGGAAGAGCCCGACGACGGCCATCGGCCGGTCCCGGGACGGGGCGAGTGCGAACTCCTCGGTCGCCCGGGCGAGCGCGACGAGCAGTGGTTTGGTGACGGTCCGTGAGGGACGGTCCGCAGCGTCGAACACGGCCGGGGAATCCGGTCCGAGTCCGCGCACACACACCTCACTCGCTTGCAGTAACGCTTGTCTTTACGGTATACGCTGGGTGCTGACTACTGCAGCGTAGGTGTGGTGTGAGTCGCAGGTCGTCCCCGGAGTAGCGCAGCGGCGAGTACGGCGCCGGTCACGAGGAGTGCCGCCCCGATCGTCATGGCGATGGTGAACCCCGGCCCGAACGACGCCGGATCGGCCGGGGCGTCCCCACGGATCCCCGCGATGGCGGGCACGGCCGCCACCGCGAGCAGGCCCGCGGCCCGCGCGATCGCGTTGTTGACCCCCGACGCGACGCCCGCGTGCCGGTCCGCCGCCGCGTCGAGCACCGCCGTGGTCAGCGGCGCGACGGCCGCGGACAGCCCCAGCCCGACCAGCGCCGTCGCCGGGAGCACGTCGGTGAGCCAGGCCGCGCCCGGCCCGATCCGCGACGCCAGCAGCATCCCGGCCGCGGCCAGCAGCAGCCCGCCGGTGACCAGCGGCGCCGGGCCCGTGCGCGTCGCGAGGCGACCGGCGCGGGCCGACAGCAGCAGCATGAGCACGGTGACCGGCAGCGTCGCGGTCCCCGCGAGCAACGGGGAGAACCCGGCCACGATCTGCAGCTGCACGGCGAGCAGCACGAACAGCAGCCCCAGCGCCGCGTAGACGGCGACGGTCACGACGTTCGCGCCGGTGAACCGGCGCCCGTCCCCGGCGTCGCCGGTGCCGGTGAACAGCTCCGGCGGCACCAGCGGGGACCGGCTGCGCCGCTCGACCAGCGCGAACGCCACCAGTGCCGCCACCCCGGCGAGGCCCGCGCCCCACACCTGCAGCCCGGGCGACGCACCGGCGCCGGCCGCCGTCCCGGCCCAGGTCAGCAACGCCAGCCCGGCGACGGCGAGCACGCTGCCCGGGACGTCGAGCCGGTGCGCGGCGTCGGGGTCACGCGACTCGGGCACGTGCCGCACCGCCACCGCGACGACGACCGCCGCGAGCGGCAGGTTGATCAGGAACACCGCCCGCCACGACCACTCCACGAGCGTCCCGCCGACGAACGGGCCCAGTGCCCCCGCGACCCCGCCGAGCCCGGACCAGGCCCCGATCGCCGCCGCCCGGTCCGCCCCGTGGAACGACGCCGAGATCAGCGCCAGGCTGCCCGGGGTCAGCAGCGCCCCGCCCACCCCCTGCAGGGCCCGGGCCGCGGCGAGCACCTCGACGCTCGGCGCCAGCCCGCACAGCAGCGAGGCCAGCGCGAACCACACCGCCCCGGTCACGAAGATCCGCCGCCTGCCGAACCGGTCGCCCAGCGAGCCGCCGAGCAGGATCAGCCCGGCCAGGGTCAGGGTGTAGCCGTTGACCGTCCACTGGAGACCGGCGAATCCCGCGCCGAGGTCCTCGGCGATGCGGGGCAGGGCGATCGTGACGACGGTGTTGTCGAGCATCGCCATGCCCGAGCCGAGCACGCAGGCCGTGATGACCCAGCGGCCGGCCGCGGTGCCGGTGCGCAGTCCGGTGTCCATGGTCGGCGAACACCGGGACGTCCCGGTCTCTTCCGCCGCCGGGCCCCGGGGTCAGCCGGTGACCACCCCCGCCCGCCGCCCGGCCTCGGTGAGCCGCTCGGCCAGCAGCGCCGCGGCCGCCTCGTCCACCCGCCCCACCGACAGCCGCAGCATCTGCCGGTCGTCGGGCAGGAACGCGGTGCCCGGGATGGTCAGGGTGTCGTGGTCGAGCAGCAGCGTCCGGACGACGTCGAGGGTCGGTCGGTCCGGGAACGGGTGGCGCACCCAGGCGAAGAACCCGCCGAGCGCGGCGATCTCGAACCCACCCGGCCGGTCGGCGAGTGCGGCACCGACCCACTCCCGTCGCCGGGCGATCTCCGCGACCCGGTCGGCCCGCCACGCCCCGGCGCGGGTGAGCCCGGCCAGCGCGGCCTCCTGCCCGGTCCGCGGCGCGCAGATGGCGATGCAGTCGAGCAGCTTGAGCACCTGGCGTCGCAGCTCGGGGCCCGCGATCACCGATCCGACCCGGTACGCCGGGATGGCCAGGTCCTTGGAGTAGGAGTGCAGGCTGACCACGGTCGAGCGCCACGACGGGTCGGCGAACAGCGGGTGCGCGGGCGCGGGCGCGTCGGGCCGGAACGAGCGGTAGGTCTCGTCGAGGACCAGCGCGAGGTCGTGGCGGCGGGCCAGCTCGGCGAACGCGACGATCTCCTCCGGCGGCACCGTCACCCCGCTCGGGTTGCCGGGGGTGACCAGCACGATCGCGCGGGTGCGGGGAGTGATCAGCGCCGCCGCGTCGGCGGCCCGGGGGACCAGGTCCGCGTCGGGCTCCAGGTACACCGGGGTGACGCCGCGCATCCGCAGCCACATGTCGTGGTTGAAGTAGTAGGGCAGCGGCGAGATCACCTCGTCACCCGGGCCGGCGAGGGCGTCGGCGACCACGGCGAACGCCTGGTTGCAGCCCGCCGTGACGACGACGTCGTCCGGGGAGATCCCGCCGGCGTAGTCGCGGGTCAGCTCGTCGGCGACCGCCCGGCGCAGCGGGGCGATGCCGGGCACCGGCGCGTAGCCGGACAGTCCCGGGTCCCGGGCGACCTCCACCACCCGTTCGACGACCTCCGGTGCCGGCGGGTACGGCGGCGCGGCCTGCGACAGGTCCAGCAACGGGTGCGTCGCGTTCCGCGCCGGGTCCCGCTCGCCGGCCAGCGCGAGGGCCGCGCCGATGGGGGAGTCGCTGCCGGCCGCCGTCGTGGGGTCGAGTCGCACCGTCGGATGCCGCCTTCCGGGTCGTCCTGCGTCGGTCCTGCGGGTCCGATCGTCGCCGACGCGGCCCGGGGCGGTCCAGCGACCCTCGGGATACGGTCGCCGCACGAGGCGTTGCGAGGTGGCACGGTGGTCGAGGTCCGGACGGCGCCCGGCGCGGGGTTCCGCCGCCGGGTCCTGCTCGTCCTGTGCCTGACCGAGATCACCAGCTGGGGCGTCCTCTACTACGCGTTCCCGGTGCTCGCGCCGTCGGTCTCCGCCGACACCGGCTGGTCGGTGAGCGCGGTGACCGGCGCGTTCTCCGCGGGCCTCGGGGTGTCCGCGCTGGCCGGGATCGTCGTCGGACGGCTGCTGGACCGGTGGGGCCCGCGCTGGGTGATGACGGCCGGGTCGCTGCTGGGGGTGCCCGCCGTCGTCGGGATCGCCGTCGCACCGTCGTGGCCGTGGTTCCTCGCCGCGTGGCTGGTCGCGGGGCTCGCGCAGTCGGCGACGCTGTACCCGCCCGCGTTCGCGGCGCTGACCCGCTGGTGGGGGAGCGACCGGGTGCGTGCGCTGACCGGGCTCACCCTGGCCGGCGGCCTGGCCAGCACGGTGTTCGCGCCGCTGTCGGCGGCGCTGCTCGGCGGGTTCGGGTGGCGCGGGACCTACCTGGTGCTCGCCGTCGTCCTGCTGGTCGTGACGGTCCCCGCGCACCTGCTCGGGCTGCGCGGCCCGTGGCCGGAGGCCCCCGCCCCGCCCGAGCACGCCGACCCGGGCGCGATCGCGCGCAGCCGCCCGTTCCTGCTGACCGTGGCCGCGGTGTTCCTCGGCACGTTCTGCGGGTTCGCGGTCGCGGTGAACCAGGTGCCGTTGCTCATCGAGCGGGGGCTCGACGTGCAGACGGCGGCCTGGGCGCTCGGGCTCGGCGGGGTCGGGCAGGTCGCCGGGCGGGCCCTCTACACCCGCGCCGTGGGACGGCTGGCCCCACCGGCACGGGCGGTGCTCGTCCTGGCGGCGCTGGCCGCGTCGACCGCGCTGCTGGGGCTGCTGCCCGGCCCGGCGTGGCTGCTGGTCGGCGCGGCGGTGCTGACCGGCGCGGCCCGCGGGATCACGACCCTGCTGCAGGCCACGGCGGTGTCGGACCGGTGGCCGTCGCGGTTCTACGGGCGGCTCGGCGGGCTGCTGTCGGCGCCCGCGACGGTGGCGGTCGCGGTCTCGCCGTGGGCCGGTGCGGCGCTGGCCGGGCCGCTCGGGGGCTACCCGCAGCTGTTCGCGGTGCTCGCCGGGGCCGCGGCGGTGGGGGCGGTGCTGGCCGTCGGCACCCGGGTCCGTGATCCGCGCTGACCCGGCTCTACCGGGGCCCCGTGCCGTCCACGACGGGGCGCCGGACGTGCGTGCGCGCGTGCGCGACCGCCTCGTCGAGGTCGGTGTGCAGGTGCGACGGGTGCCGCAGCCCGGTGAGCGCCCCCACCCCGCTCAGCACGTCGCGGTGCTCCCCGCGGACCCCCTTGACGATCACGGTGAGCCCGCCCGCCTCGAGCGTGTCGATGAGCTCGCCGAGCGCACGGGCACCGGTCGCGTCGAGGATGCCGAGCCCGGACAGCCGCAGGACGACCACCTGCGCCCCGGTCCCGGCGGTCCCCTCCAGCACCGTGGTCAGGATCCGGTCGGCGGCGCCGAAGAACAGCGCGCCCTGCAGCCGGAACAGCGCGATGTGCTCGTCACCGGGCTCGGCGGGGCCGGGCAGCGGCTCGCGGCGCACCCCGGCGTCGCGGGACAGGTGCCGCAGCGCGAAGAACGCGGCGATCCCGATCCCGATCTCGATCGCCACGATGAGGTCGACGGCGACGGTGAGCACCGCGGTGACGGCGAAGGTGAACGCCGCGGCCCGGCCCCCGCCGACGACGGCGCGGACCGTCGCGACCGGGATCATCCGCACGCTGGTCACGAGCAGCACCCCGGCCAGCGCGGCGAGCGGGATCCGGGAGACCGGCCCGGTGGCGAGGTACAGGACGGCCAGCACGACGAGCGCGTGCACCACGGCCGAGAGCCGGGTCCGGGCGCCCGCGCGCACGTTCACCGCGGTCCGGGCGATGGCGCCGGTGGCGGGCATCCCGCCGAACAGCCCGCTCGCGACCGAGGCCAGCCCCTGGCCGACGAGCTCGCGGTCCGCGCGGTACCCGGTCCGGGTCATCGACGCCGCGACCCGGGCCGAGAGCAGCGACTCGACCGCGGCCAGCGCGGCCACGGCGAGTGCGGCACCGGCGAGCTCACGCAGCGTGGCGACGTCGAACCCGGGGACGACCGGCAACGGCAGCGAGTCCGGCAGCGCACCGATCCGCGGCACCGGCGCGTGGGTCAGCTCGGCGACCACGGTGACGACCACGACCGCGACCAACGAGGACGGGATGCCCGGGTGCAGCCGCGACAGGACCGGCACGAGCACCGCCACCACGGCGCCCGCGCCGAGCGTCCAGACCGTGGTCGGCGACGCGGACCCGGCCGCCGCGACGACGGCCCGGACCGCGGTGACGACCGTGTCGTGCCCGGCCTCGGCGTGCACGCCCAGGGCGGCCGGGACCTGCTGGAGCGCGATGATGCAGGCGATGCCCAGGGTGAAGCCCTCCACCACCGGCCACGGCAGGTAGCCGACGACCCGGCCGAGCCGCGCGACGCCCGCGACCAGGACGATCAGCCCCGCGAGCACGCTGACGAGCGCGACCGCGCCGGCACCGTGCGCGGCGACGATCGGGGCGAGCACCACGGCCATCGCACCGGTCGGGCCGGACACCTGGACGTTCGAGCCGCCCAGGACCGCGGCGACGATCCCGGCGACGACCGCGGTGACCAGGCCCGCCGCCGGTCCGACCCCGGCGCTCGCGCCGAACGCCAGCGCGAGGGGGAGGGCGACGACGCCGACCGTGACCCCGGCGGCGAGGTCGGCGCGCAGCGTGCGGGGGCGGAGGTCGTAGTCCTCGCGACGGGGGAGCAGGTCGGCGACGTTCACCGCAGCGCCGCGGTGCCGGCCTCGGCCCCGGCCGGGGCGTCGCCCGCCTCGAGCAGGACCCGCGCGCTGGCCCCGGGCAGCGGGGGCAGTGCCCGTGCGGCGGCCAGCTGCGTCTCGTCGCGGGCCAGACCGGCCAGGAGGAACGCCCGGGCGACGACCAGCAGCTCGGCCACCAGCGGTGCCGCCAGCCGGTAGTCGACGGCGTTGCCGCTGCGGGTGGAGGTGGCGAGCCCGGCCCGGCGCAGGACGGCGAGGTGCTGGGAGAGCTGGGAGGCCTCGCACCCGGTGACGGTGAGCAGCTCGGACACCGCGACCGCGTCGCCCTCCGCGGCGGCGAGCTCCTCCAGGATCCGGATCCGGACCGGGTGGGCGAGGCACTTGAACAGCTCGGCCTTGATCCGGTACAGCGGTTCGGTCCGTCGGTCGTCGAGCGACACCGGCGCCCACCTCCTCGTTTGACGACTATCGTAAGTCGTCAAACAGAACGTGGACGGTCGGGCGCGTCACCCGGGTGTTCACGGGTGCGTGATGTGGTCCTGGAACGCAGTGCTGCCGGTGACGACGGCGACGAGCCCGCGGCGGGCGGCGATGCCGTCCTCCTCGGCCTGCCGCATCGCCCCCGGGACCTGCCGCCGGTGGTGGCGCGCCGTCGCCTCGCCCGCCGCCAGGAGCGGCAGCAACGGCGCGAACGGGGACTCCGGGATGCCGAGCGCCGCGGCGACCTCCTCGCCGTGGCAGCTGCGGGCGACGGCATGGAGCAGGTCGCGCCAGCCCGCCGCGTCCATCGGTGAGCCCGGCGCGGCGGCGAGGTTGGCGGTCGCCGCGGCGTAGAGGGCCTCGACCAGCGCCCTGCTGTTCGCGTCCGGTGCGTCGGCGGTCGAGTCGAGCAGGTCGAGCAGCGTCCGGGCCCGTTCGTGGTCCTCGATGCCGAGGAAGAGCCGCTCGTCGAGGCCCAGCAGGTGGCCCACGTACCACCAGTAGCGGTACAGCCGGGACTGCTCGTGGGCGGTGAGGTGGTGGCCGATGCCCGCCAGCAGGGTGAACGGCACGAGGGTGAAGTCCAGCCAGGTGCGGGCGACGTCGGCCTGGTTGACCGGCACCCCCCACCGGTCGGCGTCCCACCCGTGCCGGGTGGCCGAGGCCCGGACCCGCGCGTGCAGCAGCCGGACCTGCACGGTCTGCACGTAGCCGGGGGCGCCGCGGCGCAGACCGCCGGGCAGGGTCGCCGCGGCGGCCCACATCCCGGTCTCGGCGAGCCGGCGCGGCGCGGTCGCGGTCAGCCGGCCGGTCCCCACCAGCAGCCTCGCCATCGAGGGCGAGCTGTAGGTGTGGGTCAGCGATCCGCCGGCGAAGGCCAGGTGGTTCCAGTGCGGCGGCACGGCGAGCGAGATCCGGTCGCCGGTGTCCAGCAGCTCCGGTGAGACCCAGCCGGGCACGGTCTCGACCTGGGCGAGCAGCGCGTCGACGGCCGGTGGGGCGTCCGGCACACCGGCCCGCCCCGCGGCGAGACCGCGCTGCAGCGCGTCGCGGGCGGGGGCGCCGAGCTCGTCGAACTCGGCGACGACGGCGTCGGCGAGCGGGTCGCCCACCCGCAACATCCGCAGCAGCAGGTCGACGTCGTCGCCGTGGCGGGTACGGGCGGCGGCGAGGCCGACGGCCCGCCCGGGTACCGGAGGAGCTCCGTTCGATGTGGTCATGACGTCGTTCCTAGTTGCGCCGCCCGGCGACAACCACGGCGTGCCGATCCCCCCTTACGGAGGGCGACGGGCCCGGAACGCACGAAACCGGCCACGGAGGACCGTGACCGGTTTCGGAGGATGTGTGTCCGAGGGGGGACTTGAACCCCCACCCCCTTATACGGGGACTAGCACCTCAAGCTAGCGCGTCTGCCATTCCGCCACTCGGACGTCGCGATCTCTCGATCGCGTCGTGAGGGAAGCATAGCCGAGGCCCACGGCCGGGTTGCGGCGGGGTCGGCACGCGCCGCCGGTGGTAGAACGACGCCCATGACCGCTTCAGCGAACGACGACCCGAGCAGCGCCGAGGACGAGGTCGTGCAGCTGTGTTCGGAGCTGATCCGGATCGACACGACCAACACTGCCGACCCGGAGACGCTCGTCGGTGAGGCCGAGGCCGCCGACTACGTGGCGGACAAGCTGCGCGAGGTCGGCTACGACGTCGAGCTGGTCGAGTCCGGCATGCCCGGGCGGATGAACGTGATCGCCCGGCTCGAGGGCGCGGACCGCTCCCGCGGCGCACTGCTGATGCACGGCCACCTCGACGTCGTCCCCGCGGACGCGAGCGAGTGGTCGGTGCACCCGTTCTCCGGGGCCGTGCAGGACGGCTACGTCTGGGGCCGCGGCGCCGTCGACATGAAGGACATGGACGCGATGATGCTGGCGGTCGCCCGCCGCTTCAAGCGTGAGGGCGTCGTCCCGCCGCGGGACATCGTGTGGGCCTTCGTCGCCGACGAGGAGGCCGGCGGGAAGTGGGGCGCGCAGTGGCTGGTCGAGCACCGGCCGGACCTGTTCGAGGGGTGCACCGAGGCCGTCGGCGAGGTCGGTGGCTTCTCGCTGACCCTCGGTGAGGACCAGCGGGCCTACCTGATCGAGGCCGCGGAGAAGGGCATCGCCTGGATGCGGCTGCGGGCCAAGGGCAAGCCCGGCCACGGCTCGTTCCTGCACGACGACAACGCCGTCACCATCCTGGCCGAGGCCGTCGCCCGGCTCGGGAACCACACGTTCCCGCTCACGATCACCGACACGGTGCAGGCGTTCCTGGACCGGATGACCGAGCTGACCGGCGTCGAGTACCCGGAGGACGACCTCGAGGGCGCCCTGGCCAAGCTCGGCCCGATCTCGCGGATCATCGGCGCGCCCGTCCGGGACACCGCGAACCCGACGATGCTCAACGCCGGGTACAAGGCCAACGTCATCCCGTCGACGGCCGAGGCGGTCGTCGACTGCCGGGTGCTGCCGGGCCGCGAGGAGGCGTTCCTGCGCGAGGTCGACGAGCTGCTGGGCCCGGACGTCGAGCGGGAGTGGGTCACCGACCTGCCCGCCGTCGAGACGCCGTTCGAGGGTGCGCTGACCGACGCGATGCAGGCCGCGCTGCGCACCGAGGACCCGACCGCCGAGATCGTCCCCTACATGCTGTCCGGGGGGACCGACGCGAAGGCGTTCTCGACGCTGGGCATGAAGTGCTACGGCTTCGCGCCGCTGCGGCTGCCCCCGGAGCTGGACTTCGCGTCGCTGTTCCACGGCATCGACGAGCGGGTGCCGGTGGACGCGCTGAGGTTCGGCACCCGGGTGCTCGACCGCTTCCTGCGAACAGCGTGAGCAGGAACATCGGGCAGGGCCTGCGCACAGCGTGAGCAGGAACATCGGGCAGGGCCTGCGCACAGCGTGAGCAGGAACATCGGGCAGGGCCTGCGCACAGCGTGAGCAGGAACATCGGGCGGGGCCTGCGGACGGCCTGAGCCGCTGCCCGGCGCCGGGACGGATGACGGCACCGGTCGCCGGGTGGCAGGGTGACCTCCATGGATCTCTCCGGGAAGGTCGCCCTGGTCACCGGGGGCGCGTCGGGCATCGGCGCGGCCGCGGTCGACCGGCTGGTGGCGGCGGGTGCGCAGGTCGTGGTCGTCGACCGGGACGCCGACGGCGCCGCGGCCGTCGCGGAGAAGGCCGGTGGGCTCGCCCACGCCGCCGACGTCACCGACCCCGCGGCGATGGCCGCCGCGGTGGCCGCGGCCGAGGAGCGTTTCGGTCGGCTCGACATCGTGCTGCTCAACGCCGGCATCACGGCGGGCCAGTCCGGCGTCGAGGACCTCGACCTGGACGGCTACCGGCGCATCCTCGGGGTGAACCTCGACCACGTGGTGTTCGGGCTCAACGCCGCCGTCCCGGCGCTGCGCCGCGCCGGGGGCGGGCACGTGGTGGCGACCGCGTCGCTGGCCGGGCTGATCGGCCTGCCCGGCGACGCGCTCTACACCGCGACCAAGCACGCCGTCGTCGGCTACGTCCGGGCCGCGGGCCCGGCGCTGGCGGGGGAGGGCATCCGGGTCACCGCGGTGTGCCCCGGGTTCGCCGACACCCCGCTGATCGGCAACGTCCGCGCCCAGTTCGGTGACTTCCCGCTGCTGGGGGCCGACGACGTCGCCGCGGCCGTCGAGCAGATCCTGGAGCGGGGCGAGCCGGGGGAGTGCTGGTACGTGCAGCCCGGCCGCGAGCCCGCGCCCTACGGGTTCCGGGGGGTGCCCAGCCCGCGGGGGGCGGGCACGCCGCCGGAGGTCGGCTGGCAGGACGCCTGAGCGCGGAGCCTGTCGTGACCCGGACCGTCTTGACCTGAACCACGGTGCAGGTCACATCCTGGGGGCATGGCCGAGCTGAACCACACCATCGTCCACTCCCGTGACAAGCGCGCCGGGGCGGCGTACCTGACCGAGATCCTGGGACTGCCCGAGCCGACGTCGTTCGGTCCGTTCCGGGTCGTGCGCGTCGCGAACGGCGTCGACCTGGACTTCATGGACGCCGACCCGGCGACGATCGTCCCGCAGCACTACGCGTTCCTGGTCTCCGACGACGAGTTCGACGCCGCGTTCGCCCGGATCACCGCCCGCGGCCAGCAGTACTGGGCCGACCCCGGCGGGAGCCGTCCCGGCGAGATCAACACCCACGACGGCGGCCGGGGCGTCTACTTCGAGGACCCGTCCGGGCACCGGATGGAGCTCATCACGGTGCCCTACGGCGGCTGACGGGCGGGGACCGTCAGAAGGTGGGCTCGGGCAGCAGGCCCTGCTGGGCACCGAGCCGTCGTCGCAGCACGATCTTGCGTACGCCACCGGGGTAGAGGCGCAGCCGGGACAGCTCCCAGCCGGAGAACTCGGCCTGGATCGCCAGCCGCACCGACGCCGTGAGCCGGGAGACGTCCCCCTCGATGCGCACCGGGCGGTACTCGTACCGGTCGTCGGTCCAGCCGTCGCCGTCCCGAGTCCCGGCCACCCGATTCCCGGCGGCGGAGTCCTCCGACCCGTTCCCAGCGCCCTCGGTCATGCGTGCCTCCCGGTCGTGCCGTGCTCGTCGGTGCCCACCGGGTGAACGGTGGGTGTCGCGTCGGGCATTCCCACTGTAAAGGGCACCCGGGCCGGCGGGGGAGGCTCAGACGGGGTCGCTCACGTCGTCGAGCGCGGTGCGGATCTCGGCGGGCAGCACGAGGTCCTCGGCCGCGAGCGAGGCCCGCAGCTGGGCCGCGTCCCGCGCCCCGACGACGGCCGAGGCCACCCCCGGACGGTCCCGCACCCAGGTCAGCGCCACCGACAGCGGCGAGGTGCCGAGCCCGTCGGCGGCGGTGAGGACCGACTGGACGATCCGCGCCGAGTGCTCGGTGCGGCGCGCCTCCACGTACGAGGCCAGCAGCGCGCTCGCGCCGCGGGAGTCCGCCGGGGTGCCGTCGGTGTACTTGCCCGTCAGCACACCCCGGCCCAGCGGGGCCCAGGCCAGCAGCCCGAGGCCGTGGTGCCGGGCGGCGGGCAGGAGCTCGGCCTCCGGCTCCCGGGCGAGCAGCGAGTACTCCACCTGCGCCGACACCGGACGGCAGACGGCCGGGTCGGGCCCGGCGGTGGCGCCGCCCGCGACGGTCGCCAGCTGCCAGCCGGCCGGGGCGACCAGCCCGGCGTAGCGCACCCGTCCGGAGTAGACGGCGACCTGCACCGCGGACAGCGTCTCGTCCAGCGGCACCCGGGGGTCCCAGCCGGGGAACTGCCACAGGTCCAGGTGCTCGGTGCCCAGCCGGCGCAGCGTGCGGTCCAGTGAGCGCAGCAGCGCGGTCCGCGAGGCCCGTTCACCCGCGTCGGGGGCGGCCGTGCCGCGCCCGGCGAGGACGACGTCGTCGCGACGCACGGTGCCCCGCAGCAGCCCGCCGAGCACCTGCTGGGCGGCGCCGCCGCCGTAGTCCTCGGCGGTCTCGACGAGGGTCCCGCCGACGTCGACGAATGCGCGCAGCTGGTCCGCGGCGTCGGCCGGGGAGGTGTCCTCGCCCCAGGTCATGGTGCCCAGGCCGACCCGCGACACCTCGAGGCCGCTGCTGCCCACCGGTCTGCGTTGCACGGTCGTCGAGCCTAGGCGCGCGGGCCCGCGGGACCGGTGAGGGCGCGCAGAGTGACCCCCGTCTCGGCGAGTACGGTGACGGCCCGTGATCAACCAGGAGCCGAGCCGCCAGGACCGGACGACCCCGGACCGGAGCACCCCGGTCCGCGGCCGCGACGGGAGCCGTTCGTGAGCTGGCTCGAGGTCGTCGTCCTCGGGATCGTCCAGGGGCTCACCGAGTTCCTCCCGGTGTCCTCCTCGGCACACCTGCGGATCGTCTCGGCGGTCGGTTTCGGCGGGGACCCGGGGGCGGCGTTCACCGCCGTCTCCCAGCTCGGCACCGAGGCCGCGGTGATCGTCTACTTCGCCAAGGACATCTGGCACCTGTTCATCACCTGGGTGCGCGGGTTCCGCGACGCGGAGGTCCGCGCCACCGACGACTACCGGCTGGCCTGGCTGGTCATCATCGGGTCGGTCCCGATCGCGGTGCTCGGGGTGCTGTTCAAGGACCAGATCGAGGGCGTCGCCCGGAACCTCTGGCTGGTCGCGACCACGCTGATCGTGTTCGGTGTCCTGCTCGGCCTGGCCGAGCGCTTCGGCAAGCAGGTCAAGCCGGTCGAACGGATCACCGTCAAGGACGGCATCCTGCTGGGCTTCGCCCAGGCCATGGCGCTGATCCCGGGTGTCTCGCGGTCCGGCGGCACGATCACCGCCGGCCTGTTCCTGGGGCTGACCCGGCCCGCGATCGTGCGGTACTCGTTCCTGCTGGCGATCCCGTCGGTGTTCGGGGCCGGCCTGTTCACGCTGCCCGACGTGTTCGCCGGCGACGGCCCGTCCGGGGCGCAGATGCTGGTGGCGGTGGTGGTCGCGTTCGTCGTCGGCTACGCGGTGATCGCCTGGCTGCTCCGGTTCGTGCAGAACAACACCGTCTACGTGTTCGTCGCCTACCGGATCGCGCTGGGTGTCGCCCTGCTCGCCGCCCTGTCGCTCGGCGCGGTCAGCGCGTACTGACCGCCGTCACTCCCGTAGCCTCGGTCGGCGTGACGACCTTGATCCTGCTGCGGCACGGCCGGTCCACCGCGAACACCGCGGGCGTGCTGGCCGGGCGCACCCCGGGCGTGGAGCTCGACGACCGCGGCCGCGAGCAGGCGGCGGCCGTCGTCGACCGGCTCGCGGCCCTGCCGATCGCCTCGGTCGTGACCTCCCCGCTGGAGCGGTGCCGCCAGACCGTCGCGCCGCTCGCGGCGGCCCGCGGGCTGGAGCCGGTCGTCGAGGACGACCTGGCCGAGGTCGACTACGGCGCGTGGACCGGGCAGAAGATCACCGACCTGCTCAAGGAGGACCTGTGGAAGGTCGTCCAGGCGCACCCGTCGGCGGCGACCTTCCCGGACGGCGAGTCCCTGGCCGGGATGCAGGCCCGCTCGGTCGCGGCGGTGCGTCGCCACGTCGCCCGGGTCCGGGCCGAGCACGGCGAGGACGCGATCGTCCTGGCCTGCAGCCACGGTGACGTGATCAAGGCGATCCTCGCCGACGCGCTGGCCAGCCACCTCGACAACTTCCAGCGGATCGTCGTCGACACCTGCTCGGTGAGCGTCGTCACCTACACCGAGCTGCGGCCGTTCGTCGCGCGGATGAACGAGCAGTCCGGCGACGTCGCGAGCCTGGTCCCCAAGCCGAAGCCCGCCGAGGGCGAGGAGCAGCCGGTGAACGCCTCCGACGCCGTGGTCGGGGGTTCCACGAACGCGTGAGACGGGGTGATCCACCTCGCATCGTCCCTGGTGGACGCACCCACAGGTCACCGCGGGGATGCCCCCGCAGCCGGATACGCCTACCCTGGGAAGGGTCATGGCACGCGTCATCCACGTCTTCCGCCGACCCGACCGCTTCGTGGCCGGGACCGTCGGCGAGCCCGGCGATCGCGCCTTCTACCTGCAGGCGATCGAGAGCAGCCGCACGATCAGTGTGCTGCTGGAGAAACAGCAGGTCTCGGTGCTGGCCGAACGCATCACGGCGCTGCTGGGCGAGGTGTCCAAGCGCTTCGGCGAGGACAACCTGCTCGGCGCGACCGTGACCACGGGGTCCTCGGACAACGACCCGCTCGCGGTCCCGCTGGAGGAGGAGTTCCGGGTCGGGACGATGGGCCTGGGCTGGGACGCCGACTCGAGTTCGATCGTCGTCGAGCTGCTCGCGGTCACCGAGGAGGAGATCGACGAGTCGGTCGTCCTCGACGACACCGAGGAGGGCCCGGACGCGCTGCGCGTGTTCCTGTCCCCGACGGCGGCGAAGGCCTTCGCCGAGCGCGCCGAGAAGGTCGTCGACGCCGGCCGTGCCCCGTGCCCGTTGTGTGCCGAGCCACTCGACCCGGCGGGCCACGTCTGCGTGCGCCTCAACGGCTATCACGACCGCAACCCCGTGGCCGGGACGGAGTGACGCTCGACCTGCGCGACCCCGCGGTGTTCGAGGTCCTGCGCACCGGCCGCATGGACATCACCGGCCGGATGGTCGACGCCTCCAACGCCACCCTGTTCGGCACCGTCTCCCTCGACGGCGTCGAGCTGCGCTGCGTGTACAAGCCGGTGCGCGGGGAGCGCCCGCTGTGGGACTTCCCGGACGGCACCCTCGCCGGGCGCGAGGTCGGTGCCTTCCTCGTCTCCCAGATCTCCGGGCTCGACGTCGTCCCGCCCACGGTGCTGCGCGACCAGGCCCCGTTCGGGACCGGCATGGTGCAGGCCTGGGTCTCCTCGGGTGACGAGAGCGCCCTGTCCGAGCCGCCCGCCGACGGCGCGGGCGACGAGCTGGACGGCGGCATCACCGAGGAGACCGTCCAGCTCGCCACCGAGTCGCTGGTCGAGCTGTGCGAGCCGCACGAGATCCCCGGCGGCTGGCTGCCGGTGCTCCGTGCCCGGGACGGCGCGGGGGACCCGGTGGTGCTGGTCCACGCCGACCACCCGCAGCTGCGGGACATGGCGCTGTTCGACGTCGTCGTCAACAACGCCGACCGCAAGGGCGGGCACGTGATCCTCGCCGGGGACGGCGACGTCTACGGCGTGGACCACGGCCTGACCCTGCACACCGAGCCGAAGCTGCGCACCGTCCTGTGGGGCTGGGTCGGGGACGAGCTCGGCGAGGAGCACACGGCCGTCCTCAAGGAGCTGCGGGCCCGGCTGGCGGGCGAGTTCGCCGACGTCCTCGGCGAGCACGTCACCCGCCGCGAGGTCGCGGCGCTGCGCTCCCGGATCGACCACCTGCTCGCCGAGCCGCGCTTCCCCGGCCCGGACGGCTACGGCCCGGCCATCCCCTGGCCGGCGTTCTAGCTGTGATGCCCAGGCACGTTGGTCGAGATCGTGTGACGACACGGTCTGATCTGTAGATGGGCGAAGGCCTCCCGGGTGTGGAGTGGAGCTGTCGAGGAACCGCTCCGCACCCAGGAGGCCTTCGTGTCCCACGCTACCCACTCCAATGCCGCGCTCACCTGTCGTGCCCGACTCCGACTCGCTCGCTTGGTCGTCGATCTAGGCTGGTCTGTGGCCCGCGCCGCCGAGCGCTACGACGTCTCGTGGCGGACTGCGAACAAGTGGGCCCAGCGCTACCGCGATGAAGGCCCGGCCGGGATGCACGACCGGTCCTCGGCCCCCCGTCACCAGCCGAACCGCACGCCGGCGCCGGTGGTCCGCAAGATCGTGCACCTGCGCTGGAAGCAGCGCCTGGGACCGGTCGAGATCGGCGACCGGCTCGACATGGCGTCCTCGACCGTGCACGCCGTGCTCGTGCGCTGTCGCATCAACCGGCTCACCCACATCGACCGGGCTACTGGCGAGCCGATCCGCCGCTACGAGCACGAGGCGCCCGGCGACTTGATCCACGTCGATGTCAAGAAGCTCGGCAAGGTCCCCGACGGAGGCGGATGGCGCTACGTCGGTCGTCGACAAGGCGAGAAGAACCGTGCGGTGACCTCGACACGAACCGGTCTGCCCAGGAGTCGGTACCACCAGCCTCTGCTGGGCACCTGCTACCTGCACACCGTCATCGACGATCACTCTCGAGTCGCCTATGTCGAAGCACACGAGGACGAGACCAAGCAGACCGCGGCCGCGGTCCTGCGTAACGCGGTCGCCTGGTTCGCCTGCCGCGGTGTCACGGTCAAACGCGTGCTCAGCGACAACGGCGGCTGCTACAAGTCTCATCTCTGGCGCGACACCTGTGCCGAGCTGGGCATCACCCCGAAAAAGACACGGCCCTACCGGCCGCAGACGAACGGGAAGATCGAGCGCTTCCACAGGACCCTGGCCGAGGGCTGGGCCTTCAAGAAGCTCTACAACTCCGAGTCAGCCCGACTCGCGGCTCTGCCAGCATGGGTCCACGACTACAACCACCACAGGCCCCACTCGGCAATCGGAAAGGCCACACCCATCACCAGGTTGAACAACCTGGCTGGGCATCACATCTAGCCGGTCACCTCCAGGAGCCCGAGCCGCTGCGTCGCGCGGGTCATCGCGACGTAGAGGTCCGCCGGGTCGGCCGCCCGGATCCGCTCCGGGTCGACGATCACGACGGCGTCGAACTCCAGGCCCTTCGACGACACCGGGGTGTGCACCGGCACGCCGGGTGACCCCAGGTCGGTGCCGGGCGGGGCGATGACGGTGACCGTCCCGCCGGCGGTGCGGGCCCGCTCGTCGTCGACGGCGGCGCGGACCGCGGCGCGGAGCTCCCCGGCCGGGACCGTGCGGGTCCACGGCTGCTCACCGGTGCTGCGCACCGACTCCGGCGGGCGACGGTCCGGGGCGTAGGTCGCCAGCACCCGCGCGGCGGCGTCCATGATCTCCGACGGCGTCCGGTAGTTCACCGTCAGCGTGCGGTGCGTCCAGCGTCCGGCCAGGTGCGGGGCGAGCACGTCGGCCCAGGCCCGGGCGCCGGCCGGGGCGCTGCGCTGGGCGAGGTCGCCGACCGCGGTGATCGACCGCGCCGGGCAGCGCCGCAGCAGCACGTGCCAGTCCATCGCGGACAGCTCCTGCGCCTCGTCGACGACGAGGTGCCCGTAGCGCCAGTCCCGGTCACCTGCCGCGCGCTCGGCCACGGTCAGCGGCACCCCGGCGACGTGCCGCTGAGCGAGCATGTCCGCGGTCACGAAGTCGGTGGGGCGCAGCTCGTCCGGGTCCTCCCCGGCGAGCGACCGGTCCGCGGACTCCAGCACGGTCAGCACCTCGGCGGCGTAGGCGCTGTCCGGTTCGGGCGCCGCGGCGGGTGTCCCGTCCGGGACCGGGCCGAGGAGCTCGGCGAGCTCGTCGAGCAGGGGCGCGTCGGCCACGGTCCACGGCGTGCCCGGGTCCCGCCGCAGCGACTCCGGAGCGCCCGCGGCGGCCAGCCGGTCCGGGTCGGCGTACAGCTCGGTCAGGGCCCGCTGCGGGGTCAGGACCGGCCACAGCCGCTCGACGGCCGCGTGGAACCGCGGGTCGGTGCGCACGGCGTCGCGCAGCTCGGCCCGCATCTCGGCCGACACCTCGGCCGCCCCGGCGGGCTCGATCTCCGGGATGTCCAGCCCCGCCAGCAGCTCCGCGAGCTCCGGCGGGTCCTCCAGACCGACCTCGAGCCGCTCCAGCCCCTGGTCGACGAGCAGCCGCCCGAGGGTGTCGCGGAATGTGGCGCGGGCGGTGTTGTGCGGCTGCCCGGTGGCGCGGGCCCGGCGGCGCGCCTCGGCGGCCAGCGGCGTGTCGATCTCGACGGTGACGTCGTCCATCTCGATCGCGACCGGTGTCCCGGGCAGCTCCTGGCGGTCGTCGACGGCGCGGCGCAGCACGTCGACCATCGCCAGGTCGCCCTTGAGCCGGGCCGTCCCCGGCGGGTCGGTCGTCTCCGCCACGACGCCGTGCGCGAGGCGTCCCGGGGTGGTGAACACGACCGCGGACTCGCCGAGCGCGGGCAGCACCCCGCCGACGTAGTGCACGAACCCCGCACTCGGCCCGACGACGAGCACGCCGCTGCGGGCGAGCCGGTCGCGGTGGGTGTAGAGCAGGTACGCGATCCGGTGCAGCGCGACGGCGGTCTTGCCCGTCCCGGGGCCGCCCTCGATCACGACGGTGCCCGACAGCGGCAGCCGGATGATCTCGTCCTGCTCGGACTGGATCGTCGTGACGATGTCGCGCATGCGGGTCCCGCGCGGCGCGGTGAGGGCGGCGAGGAGCGCGGGGTCCGACGCCGACACGGTCCCGGTGCCGGGCCCGTCGCCGTCGAGGAGGTCGTCGTGGAAGCCGGCGACCCGCTCGTGCGGGGCGGTGCCGGCGACGGTGTAGTGCCGGCGCCGGGTCACCCCGAGCGGGGTGACCGGGGTGGCGCAGTAGAACGGCTGCGCGGCCGGGGCCCGCCAGTCGACCAGCGCGCTCTCGCCGTCGGCCGGGTCGGTCAGCCCGATCCGGCCGACCCGGGTCGGGGCGGCCCCGTCGGTGTGGTCGAGACGCCCGAAGCACAGTCCCGCGCGGGCCGCGGTGAGCGTGCGCACCCGCTCCGAGGCGCGCTGCACCGACACGTCGCGCTCCCAGCGGGCGCTGAGCTGCTCCCCGGCGCGCTCGGCGGCGGCGCCCCGGGCCTGCGCGCCCGCCGCGGCGAGCTCGTCGTCGAGCAGGGCGTGCAGCCCGCGGAGGTGCCGGGTCTCGCGGGTCAGCTCCGCCTCGTAGGCGGAGTCGGTGGTCGCCGGGGGCTTGCCATCCGTGTTACACTTGAAGTGCAGGTCCACGTTCTTGTGTTCTGAGCGCACCCCACAGGGTAGCGCGCCCCCGGTTCCCTGCGCACTCATTCCCGTCGTCGGCGGACCAGCCCGACGGTCTCGCGCACCGCCATCGCCGTCGCGAACGTGCCGAACACCAGCCCCAGCACGACCGCGTCGAGCGCCAGGCCGAGGAACGCGCCCGCCACCGTGCCCGGCGCGGCGGTCACCGCCAGCACCGTGCCCCACTTCCCGGACGCGGTGCCCTGACGCAGGTGCACGACCGTCCCGACGATCGAGTTCGGGATGAACATCAGCAGCGAGGTCCCGGCCGCGACGTGCAGGTCCGTGCCGAACAGCAGCACCATCGCCGGCACCGCGAGCAGTCCGCCGCCGAGTCCCATCGCACCCGCCCAGGCCCCGATGACCAGGCCGACCACCGTCGCCGTCGGGTACAGGAACCAGGGATCGGCGACCAGCGACGCCGGCACCACCGCCCCGCCGAGCAGCGGCACGCCCAGCGCGTCGACGAGCAGCTTCGTCGCCGTCAGCACCAGCACGGCCACCAGCAGCACCCGCAGCAGCGTCTCCGACGCGCGCGCCAGCAGCTTCGGCCCGATCCACCCGCCGACCGTGCCGCCGACGATCAGCCCGGCGCCGGTCCGCAGGTCCAGCGTCCCGCCGCCGAGCGCGTAGGCGGCCGCACCGGCGACGCAGACCCCGATGTTCGCGATCGTCGACGAGCCGTGGATCCGGGCCCGCGACATCGCGGTGAACCGGTCGAGCGCGGGCACGAACAGCACCCCGCTGCCGCCGCCGATCAGCCCGCCGACGACACCGCCGACCAGGCCGATCACGCCCACCGGCACGGCCCGGCCGTCCCGGTCCGTGTCGGGGGAGAGGCGGACCATCGGGCCAGTGTCACCCCACCGGCGGTCCCGCCGTGCGCGGCGTCCCAGCGGGCGGGAACCGGGGATACGGTCGGCCCATGACGCTCCCGGCCCCGCAGCGGATCACCGTCCCCGGCACGACCCTGCCCGAGATCACCCTGTCCGTGCACGACACCGGCGGCGACGGCAGCCCCGTCCTGCTGCTGCACGGCTGGCCGGACCGGGCCGCCCTGTGGACCCACCAGGCCGCCGCGCTCGCCGGGGCCGGGCACCGCGTCGTCGTCCCGGACCTGCGCGGCTTCGGGGACTCCGACCGGCCCGCCGAGGTCGAGCACTACCGGATGCGGGCCCTGGTCGCCGACGTCCTCGGCGTCGCCGACGCTCTCGGGATCGACCGGTTCGCCCTCGCCGGGCACGACTGGGGCGCCTCCCTCGGCTGGGCCCTCACCCTCGCCTCGCCGCGGGTGACCCGCTACGCCGCGTTCTCCGTCGGGCACCCGGCCGCGTTCGCCACCGCGGGGTTCCGGCAGAAGGCGATGTCCTGGTACATGCTCTGGTTCCAGTTCCCCGGCGTCGCCGAGCAGGTGATGCCGGCCGACGACTGGCAGTTCCTGCGCGGCTGGCTGCACGCGACCCTGCCCGAGGGGCACCCGATGGCCGTCCGCCAGCTCGCCGACCTGTCCCGGCCGGGCGCCCTGACGGCGTCGCTGAACTGGTACCGCGCCAACATCGACCCGGCGACGTTCGTGCCCACCACGATCCCGCAGCCCCCGCGGATCACGGTGCCGACGATGGGGGTGTGGAGCGACGGCGACCTCGCGCTCACCGAGGGGCAGATGCGGGGGTCCTCGGCGTACGTCGACGACTTCCGCTTCGAGCTCGTCGAGGGCTGCGGGCACTGGATCCCGGAGGAGGCGCCGGAGACCGCGAGCGCCCTGCTCGCCGACTTCCTCGCAGGGTGACCGAGGGGACACGCGCTCCTCGCTGCGCTGCCGAGGGCCGCGGGCCAGGATGGGTCGGGTACAGCGGCGTCCGAACGACACGGAGGAAGCACTGATGGCGGAGAAGAGCCGGATCGGGGTCACCGGGCTGGCGGTGATGGGGGCGAACCTCGCCCGCAACATGGCCCGCCGTGGTTTCCCGGTGGCGGTGCACAACCGCACCACCTCGAAGACGACCGAGTTCATGAAGGACTACGGCGACGAGGGTGCCTTCACCGGCACCGAGTCGCTGCAGGAGTTCGTCGACGCGCTGGAGACCCCGCGCAAGATCGTCGTCATGGTGAAGGCGGGCAAGCCGGTCGACGCCGTCATCGACGAGCTGGCCCCGCTGCTCGACCGGGGCGACATCATCATCGACGCCGGCAACTCGCACTTCCCCGACACCGACCGCCGTGCCGCGTACTGCGAGGAGCGCGGGCTGCGCTTCATGGGCATCGGCGTGTCCGGCGGCGAGGAGGGCGCCCTCAACGGGCCGAGCATCATGCCCGGCGGCCCGAGGGAGGCCTACGGCGAGGTCGAGGAGATCCTCACCGCGATCGCCGCGAACGTCGACGGCACCCCGTGCTGCACCCACGTCGGCCCCGGCGGCGCCGGGCACTACGTGAAGATGGTGCACAACGGCATCGAGTACGCCGACATCCAGCTCATCGCCGAGGCCTACGACCTGCTCACGCACGTCGCCGGGCTGTCCGCGCCGGAGATCGGCAAGATCTTCGAGGAGTGGAACTCGGGCGACCTCGAGTCCTTCCTCATCGAGATCACCGGCATCGTGCTGGCCAAGACCGACGAGAAGACCGGGAAGCCGCTCGTCGACGTCATCGTCGACCAGGCCGAGCAGAAGGGCACCGGCCGCTGGACGGCCATCGACGCGCTCGACCTCGGCGTCCCGCTGACCGGCATCACCGAGGCCGTGTTCGCCCGCACGCTGTCCAACCTGCGCGACGAGCGCCGGGAGGCCTCGACCACGCTGGGCGGCCCGACCCCGGGCTCGGGGAAGAACCGCGACGAGCTCGTCGAGGACATCCGCCAGGCCCTCTACGCGTCCAAGGTCGTCGCCTACGCCCAGGGCTTCGCGCAGATGCGTGCCGCCTCGCAGGCCAACGACTGGGACCTCGACCTCGGCGCGATGGCCCGGATCTGGCGCGGCGGCTGCATCATCCGCGCCCAGTTCCTCAACCGGATCACCGAGGCCTACGAGTCCCACCCGGACCTGGACAACCTGCTGATGGTCCCGTACTTCACCGAGGCCGTCGCGAACGCACAGGACGCGTGGCGCCGGGTCGTGGTGACCGCGACCGAGCAGGGCGTGGCGATCCCCGCGTTCTCCTCCAGCCTGTCCTACTACGACGGCTACCGCCGCGAGCGCGGCCCGGCCAACCTGATCCAGGGGCTGCGCGACTACTTCGGGGCGCACACGTACGCGCGCACCGACGCCGACGGCAAGTTCCACACCCGCTGGAGCCAGGACGGCAGCGAGGTCGCCGCGGACTGACGCCCGCGGTCCCCGCCCGGCCCCGGGGGTCAGGTCCGGGCGGGGACCGGGGCCACCACGTCGGCCTCGTCGTCGACGTGGTGGTACTTCCCGCCGCGCAGCGCGCTCGCCACCGCGGCGACCAGGCAGGCGACGGCGGCGAAGCCGAGGGCGAAGGTCAGCCCGTCGGCGAACGGGCCGGAGATCAGCTGCGGGAAGAACTCCCGCCCGGTCAGGTACGCCGACTGCGCGGGCGCCAGCGCGCCGAGGACCTGCGGGCCGAGCAGCGTCGCGATCGGGTTGTAGCCCAGCAGCGCCGCGAACAGGATCCCGACCGGCGGCAGCGCCGCGACCCGGTCCGCCGCGAGCTCCGGCACGCCCTGGGCCATGAGCCCGTCGTGCAGCGACGTGGGCAGCGTCGTCGACAGGCCCGCGATGAGCAGCGAGAAGAACACCCCGATCGACAGCACCGTCGCCGCGTTCTGGAAGGTCGAGGTCATGCCGGCCCCGGCGCCCCGCTGGTGCGCGGGCAGCGAGTTCATGATCGCCGCCCGGTTCGGGGAGCTGAACAGGCCCATCGCCAGGCCGTTGAGCGCCAGCAGCAGCGCGAACGCCCGGTAGTCGAAGTCGACCGGCAGCGCCAGCAGCGCGAGGAACGTCGCGGCCGCGCCGAGCATCCCGACCGTGGCGAAGGCGCGGGCGCCGTAGCGGTCGGACAGGATGCCCGACACCGGTCCGGCGACGAGGAACCCGATCGTCAGCGGGACCATGTAGATGCCCGCCCACAGCGGCGTCGTCTCGAACGGGAAGCCGTGCTCGGGCAGCCAGATGCCCTGCAGCCAGATGATCAGGATGAACTGCAGCCCGCCGCGGCCGAGCGCGGCCAGCAGGCTCGCGATGTTGCCCGCGGTGAACGCGCGGATCGAGAACAGCGAGACGCGGAACATCGGCTCGGGCACCCGGCGCTCGATCCAGGTGAACAGCGCCAGCACCGCGATCCCGCCGAGGATCAGGCCGAGGACGAGCGGGCTGGTCCAGCCCATGACGTCGTCGCCGTAGGGCTGGATGCCATAGGTGATGCCCATCAGGACGGCGACGAGCCCGACCGCGAACGTCAGGTTGCCCCACCAGTCGATCCGCGCCGCGCGGCGGGCGCCGGTGTCGCGGAGCCGGGCGTAGGCCCAGATCGTGCCGAACACCCCGACCGGGACCGACACCAGGAACACCAGGTGCCAGTTCACCGGGGCGAGCACCCCGCCGACGACCAGCCCGAGGAACGAGCCGGCGATCGCCGCGACGGAGTTGATCCCGAGCGCGAGCCCGCGCTGGTGGACCGGGAACGCGTCGGTGAGGATCGCGGTCGAGTTGGCGAGCAGCAGCGCCCCGCCGACGCCCTGCAGCACCCGCATGGTGATCAGCCAGACCGCGCCGGCGTCGCCCTGCATCCAGGTGGCGGCCAGCAGCACCGAGAACACCGTGAAGACGGCGAAGCCCAGGTTGTACATGCGGGTACGGCCGTACATGTCGCCGAGCCGGCCGAAGCTCACGACCAGCACCGCCGTGACGACCAGGTACCCCATGATCAGCCACAGCAGGTAGTCGATGTTGTCCGGCGCCAGCGGGTCGATCCCGATGCCGCGGAAGATGTCCGGCAGCGCGATCAGCAGGATCGACATGTTGATCGTCACGATCAGCACGCCCATCGTGGTGTTCGACAGTGCGACCCACTTGTACCGGTCGGCCGGTCCCGATTTGTTGAGCATCGCTAATAACTGTAGCTCTCCGGTGCGCGTTCGCGCCACGGTCTCGCCCGGCTCGTCCGGTCCGTCCCGATCCTCCCTCGGGTAAAGGAATTCCCAGGTCGGGCGGGGTCTACAGTCCGCGGCGTGAGGTGGCGAGGGGTGGAGCCGTCCGCCGGGACGACCCGGCGCGAGGTGCTGCGCGCGGCGGCCGCCGCAGCCCTGCTGGCGGCGACGGGCGGGTGCTCCACGGGCACCGCGGCATCCCCGCCGCCGTCCCCGGTGACCGGCACCCCGTCCGCTCCGCCGACCACCACGCCCGCCCCGGACCCGGCCGGGACCGAGGTCGCGCACGCCGGCACCGGGCGCCCCGAGCTGGCGCTCACCTTCCACGGCGCCGGCGAGCTCGACCTGGCCCGCCGGGTGCTCACGCTGCTGCACGACCGGGGCGCCGCGGTGACCGTGCTCGCCGTCGGGACCTGGCTCGCCGACAGCCCCGACGCCGCCCGGATCGTCACCGGGCTCGGCCACGAGATCGGCAACCACACCTGGTCCCACGGCGACGTCGACGGCCTCGGCGAGGCCGCCGCCCGCGTCGAGATCGAGCGCTGCCGGGACGTGATCGCGGCGGCCACCGGCGGGCCCGGGGCGTTCTTCCGGCCCTCGCAGGCCCAGCACGCGACCCCGCTGCTGCGCCGCCTCGCCGCCGACGCGGGCTACCCGGTGACCCTGTCCTACGACGTCGACTCCCGCGACTTCACCGACCCCGGACCGGCCGCCGTCGCCGCCCGGGTGCGGACGGCCGGGCCCGGCAGCGTCGTGAGCATGCACCTGGGCCACCCCGGCACGCTCGCCGCGCTCCCCGCCGTCCTCGACGACCTCGACGCCCGCGGCCTGCGCGCGGTCACCGCGACCCGCCTGCTGGCCCCGGCATGACCCGCCCACCCCGGAGGGAACCCGTGCGCCGCCCGCTGTACGTCCTGCTGGCCCTCGCCGCGCTCGCGGCGGGCTGCTCCGGCCCCGCGCCGACGACCCCCGGGGCGTCCCCGGCCCCGTCGGCCGCGCAGGCCGCGCCGGAGCAGGCCGGGCTGCCCGGCATGCCCCCGGTGACCGACCCCGGCAACGTCGACGCGGCCGCCGGCGCGAACATGCTCTCCGACGCCGCCCGTGCGGCGAAGCCGCTGGTCTACGTCCCGCACACGAAGTCGGGGGAGGTCCGGGTGATCGACCCGGCGACCTTCGCCACCGTCGGCACCTACCGCCTCGGCGGGGAGCTGCAGCACGTGGTCCCGGCGTGGGACATGCAGACCCTCTACGCCACCGACGACACCACGAACAAGATCACCCCGTTCGACCCGCGCACCGGGCTGCCGGGCCGGAACATCCCGGTCGAGGACCCCTACAACATGTACTTCACCCCGGACGGGGCCTCGGCGATCTCGGTCGCGGAGGCCCGCCGGAAGCTGGTCTTCTACGACCCGCACACCTGGGCCCGCCAGACCGAGATCCCGACCCCGGACTGCGCGGGCATCGACCACGCCGACTTCACCCCCGACGGCCGGACCGCGGTGTTCACCTGCGAGTTCGCCGGCCGCGTCGCCGTCGTCGACATCCCGGGACGACGGCTGCTGCGGATGGTCGACATGCCGGTGCAGCACACCATGATGGGCCCGCAGGACATCAAGCTCGCCCCGGACGGCTCGGTGTTCTACATCGCCGACTCCGAGGAGAACGGGGTCTGGGTGCTCGACGGCGCCGCCACCCGCGTGCTGCGCGAGATCCCGACCGGCGCCGGCGCGCACGGGCTCTACCTCTCCCGCGACGCCCGCGACCTCTACGTCACCAACCGGCACGACGGCAGCGTCTCGGTGCTGGACTCCCGCACCGGGGCGACGAAGGCGCTCTGGCGGATCCCCGGGAAGGCGAGTCCCGACATGGGTAACGTCTCGGCCGACGGCCGGACCCTGTGGTTGTCCGGGCGCTACGACCGGGAGGTGTACGTGCTCTCCACCGACGACGGGCACCTGATCCGTCGGATCCCGGTCGGCGACGGCCCGCACGGGCTGTGCGTGTGGCCGCAGCCCGGCCGCTACTCCCTCGGCCACACCGGGATCACCCGGTGACCGCCGGACCGACGGCGACGACGACCTCGGCCCGCCGGACCGAGCAGCTGTTCCGCGTCGCCCTGGTCGTGAAGGGCATCGACGGGGCCGCGGAGCTGCTGGGCGCCGTCGCGCTGGTGCTGGTGTCGGGGGACTGGCTGCACCGGGTCGTCGCGCAGATCCTCGCCCGCGACCTGATCGGTCCACCGGACGGCACCCTGGCCCGGCACCTGACCGAGGGCGTCGACCGCTTCGCCGGCGGGGACCGCACCTTCGTGATCGTCTACCTCGGGCTGCACGGCGTGCTCAAGCTCGGCCTGGTCGCGGCGCTGCTGACCCGCTGGCGCCCCGCCTACCCGCCCGCGGTGGTGATCCTGGCGGTGTTCGTCGTGTACGAGCTGGTCCACGCCTGGCACACGCACTCCATCGTGCTGCCGTTCCTCGCCGCGCTCGACATCGCGATCATCGTGATGGTGGTCCGGGAGTACCGGCTGCTCGGCCGGGAGGCCGCCGACTCAGGCGCCGGCAGCGACCGGTAGCCGCTCCAGGACCGCGCGCGCCGCGGCGCGACCGGCCCGGTCGGCGCCGATCGTGCTCGCCGAGGGGCCGTAGCCGACCAGGTGCACCCGCGGGTCGGCGACGACGCCGGTGTCCAGCGGGGCGCCCATGACGATCCCGCCGCCCGGTCCGCGCAGCCGCAGCGGGGCGAGGTGGCCCAGCGCGGGCCGCCAGCCGGTCGCCCACAGCAGCACGTCCGCGGGCTCGCGGGTGCCGTCGGACCACTCCACCCCGTCCGGCACGACCCGGGCGAACATCGGCCTGCGGGCCAGCACCCCGCTCGCGATCCCGGCCCGCACCCCGGGCGTGAGCCCCAGCCCGGTCACACCGACGACGCTGCGGGGTGGCAGCCCGGCCCGGACCCGCTCCTCGACCCGGGCGACGGCGGCGCGCCCCTGCCCGGGCCCGAACGGCCCGTCGTGCCACTCGGGCTCCCGGCGGGTGACCCAGGTCGTCGCGGCGGCGTACGGGGCGATCTCCAGCAGCAGCTGCACCGCGGTGATCCCGCCGCCGACCACGACGACCCGCCGGCCGGCCATGGCCTCGGGACCCGGGTACCCACGGGCGTGCAGGCTCGTGCCGCGGAACGTCGCGAGGCCCGGGTAGGCGGGCACGAACGGGCGGGTCCAGGTGCCGGTGGCGTTGACCAGGTGGTCGGCGACCCAGGTCCCGCGGTCGGTGTCGACCGCCAGCGGCCCGCCGGTGTCGACGTCCGGCGGCCCGCCGGCGTCGGACACCCGGCGGACGTGCACCGGGCGCACGACCCGCAGGTCCAGCTCGCGTTCGATGCGCCCGAAGTAGGCCGGGACGGCGTCCCGCGCGGGCAGGTCCGGGTCGGCGCCGGGGGCGTCGAATCCGGAGCGGACCCCGGCGACGTCGTGGATGCCGTTCACCGTGCGCATCCGCAGGGTCGGCCAGCGGTGCCGCCACGCGCCGCCGGGGCCCTCCTCGCCGTCGAGCACGACGAACCCGGGGCCCGGCTCCAGCCCGCCGCGCCGCAGCCCGGCCGCCGCCGACAGGCCCGCCTGGCCTGCGCCGATCACCACGACCCCGGTCCGCTCCACACCCGGGCCAACGCCCCGGCCGCACCCGGTCATCCCGCGGTGATCGCCGGTTGTGGAGCATCACGCCCGCCTCGCGGACGCTGCGCTCCACAACCGGTGATCACGGCTGCGCCGCGGCGCGGACCACGTCGGCGACGTCGGCGTTGCCGCCGCAGACGACCAGGGCGAGCCGGGCGTCCGGGTGCCGCTCCACGATCCGGCGGGCGGCCGGGACCAGACAGCCCGCGGCCGGCTCGGCCCAGATCCCCGCGTGCTCGGCGAGGGCGAGGGTGCCGCGGCAGGCCTCGGCGTCGTCGACGACGAGGACCTCGTGCACCAGCGCGCGGACGTGGTCGTAGGTCAGCTGCGACGCCGACGGCGCGGACAGCGTGGTGATCGCCGACGAGATCGTGACGGGCGTCGGGCCGCCCGCGGCCAGGGCGGCGGACATCGCCTCGGCACCGACGGTCTCCACACCCCACACCCGGGTGCCGGGCAGCAGGGCGTGGACGGCCGTGGCGACCCCGGAGATCAGCGCCCCGCCGCCGATGGAGACCAGCACGTCGGTCGGCGGCTCGCCGAGGGCGACGGCGTCGCGGGCCAGCTCCAGCCCCACGGTGCCCTGCGCGGCGACGATCACCGGGTCGTCGAACGGGTGCACCAGCGTCCGCCCGGCCCGCTGCAGCTCCCCGGCCTGCGTGAACGCGGCCGCGATGTCGTCGGTGAGCCGCACGTCGGCACCGGCGGCGCGGGCCGCGGCGACCGACCGGGCCGGCGCGGTGCGCGGCATGACGACGACCGCGTCCACCCCCGCGGCGCCCGCGACCTCGGCGACGGCGAGCCCGTGGTTGCCGCCCGACACCGCGACGACGCCCGCGGCGCGCTCGACGTCGGTCAGCGACGCGAGCTTGGCCAGCACCCCGCGCGGCTTGAACGACCCGGCCCGCTGCAGGTGCTCCAGCTTGAGCAGCACGGGCGCGCCGAGGGCCGCGGACAGCCCGGGGGAGGGGACGGTCGGGGTGCGCACCACGCCCCCGGCGATCCGCTCCGCCGCCGTCTCGATGTCTGCGATGCTCACCCGGTCCGCCACCGCCGCAACGTAACCCCGGCCCCGCGGCCGGGCCCGGTCAGGTCCGGGGCCGGAAGCGGTCGGCGAGCTGCGGGTCGTCCTGCCACCACAGCCGGGACGGGGCGGGCGCGGCGTCGGCTCCGGATTCCGGGCCGGACGCAGGAGCCGGGGTCTCGGCGGCGTCGACCTCGGCGTCGGTCGCGCGGGCCCGGCGTGCGTCCTCCCGGGAGAACAGCCACAGCACGACCCCGAGGAACGGCAGCCCGACCACGTCGCCGCCGATCCACAGCACCCCGGCGCCGAGCACCTGGTCGGTGTGCGGGTCCGGGCCCCAGCCGCGGTGCAGCCCCAGGTAGTACGCCGCCGCGACGGCCGGGCCCAGCCACAGCACGATCCCGAGCACGGCGTCGCCGACCATCTCGGCGATCGTCAGCACCAGGGTCACCGGGTACGGCGTCGACGCGGGTGTCGGGTCGATCCGCAGCCGGGTCCAGAAGTAGACGAACCCGCAGGCCACGAGGCCGGTTCCGACGGCACCGGACACGACGCCGTCGCGCAGGGTCATGGCGTAGAGCGGGGTGAGGTAGACGACCATCAGGGGCGCGACGAGCGGCACGGTCGCCGCGAACGGGCCGGTCAGCACCCGCGCGACCCGGGAGCGCAGCACCCGTCGCCAGGCCGGGCGACGGTCCTCCGGCACGCCCGCCGCCAGCAGCGTCAGCGGCGCACCGAGCGCGAGCAGCATCGGCACCACCATGAGCAGCAGCAGGTTCTGCACGGCGCGCACCCAGAACAGCGTGTCGTCGTACACCCCGACGAACGACGACCCGGCCAGTACGGCGACGACCAGCCCGGCGCCGAACGCGGCGGCACGGCCCCGCGGCCATCCGGGGCGGCCCCGGGCGGCGACCGTGTAGCCCGCGGCCGCCGTGGCACTCGCACCGAGCAGGAGGGGCGCGAACCGCCACGTCGTGAACAGCCGGAGCGCCGTCAGCGGCGGCAGCAGCGCGGCGGCCGTCACCGTCGGGCCGCGGGGGAGCAGGTCACGGCGTCATCCTGCGCCGCTCCGGACCGCCGTGGAAGGGACGGTGGGCGGGTCGGCACGACTGCGTCGAACCCGCCCGGGATCCGTTCGGCGACGTTCGTGCGGGTCGTCCGGAGCAGCGGGCCCGGGCTCAGCCCATCGTCCGCGCGCCGTCGATCGCCTCGCGGATGATGTCGGCGTGCCCGGCGTGCTGGCTGGTCTCGGCGAGCATGTGGATCGCGACCCGGCGGACCGACCAGGACGTGTTCGGCTCGAACCACGGCGCGACCGGCAGGGGGTGCGCCGTGTCCAGGTCCGCGGTCCGCAGCACCTCCTCGGTGCGCGCGGCGACCTGCTCGACCCGGGCCCGCAGGTAGTCCAGGGTCTCGTGGTCGGCCAGGACGAACCGGGTGTCCACCCACTCCTCGCCGGAGGCGGACCAGTCACCGCCGTTCGCGTCGGCCTCGGCGTCGACGGCGCCCCAGTCGACGGAGTCGTTGTAGACCTCGACGTCACCGAACGCGGCGGCGCCCTCGACGGCGAAGCGGAACCACTGCTCCTCGGTGTCCGCGACGTGCTTGAGCAGCGAGGCGATTGTCAGCGCACTCACCGTGCTGCGGGTGCGCGCCTGCTCCTCGGTCAGCCCGTCGGCGGTCTGCAGCAGGAAGCCGCGGTGCCGCTCCAGGGTGGCGATCAGCTCGGCACGCTCGCCGGTCAGGGCCTGCTTCTCGTCGGTGGCGTTCATTCCGGGGCCGCCTCTCGGGGTCCGCGGACCGGGTCCGTCCCGGTCCGACGGGAACGACGATAGGACCGATCGCGGACGGATCCGGTCCTCGATCAGGGGCGTCTCCGGAATCAGTCGTCGAGTTCGTGCAGCGCGGTCTCCCAGCGCTCCCGGCGGGCGTCGTCGTCCAGGTCCCACCAGGGGGTGCCGCGCTCGCCGAGGCCGTGCTTGGCCGCGGACACCCGCGTCCGGGCGGCGGCGACGCGGTCGTCGTCGCCGGTCCGCCTGCCGGCCCCGACCTCGGCGCGGGCCTTCCCGAGGTGCTGCTGCAGCGCGGACCGCACGTCGTCGGGGATCGTCGGGTCGGTGGCGCGCCACCGGCGGCCCCGGACGACGATGTACCGGCCGTCCGGGGTCCGCTCGGGTTCGCTCACGGGGTGGCGGCGTGCTCAGCCGCTGACCGGCACCACGTCCGGCGCGCCGAGGCGGGCGGCGTCGGCGGTGGCGTCGTCGGGCATCTTCTGGCTCTCCCGCTCGGCCTCGACCCGCTTGACGTAGTGGTCGACCTCGCGGGCGATCTGCTCGTCGTTCCAGCCCAGCACCGGGGCGACCAGCTTCGCGGTCTCCTCGGCGGCACCCACGCCCCGGTCGAAGGTCTCGATCGAGATCCGGGTGCGGCGGGCGAGGATGTCCTCCAGGTGCCGCGCGCCCTCGTGCGAGGCGCCGTAGACGACCTCGGCCCGCAGGTAGTCCTCGGCGCCGGTGAGCGGCTCGGCCAGGGTCGGGTCGGCGATGAGGAGGTCGAGGACCTCGTCGATCAGCGAGCCGTACCGGCCGAGCAGGTGCTCGATCCGCACCGGGTGCAGCCCGCTGCGCGCGGCGAGCTGGTGGGTCGAGTTGCGCAGCGCCGTGAAGCCCTCGGCGCCGAGCAGCGGGACCTTCTCGGTGCAGGAGGCGGGCACCTTCGCGTCGAGCGAGTGCACGGCCGCGTCGACGGCGTCCTCGGCCATCACGCGATAGGTCGTGTACTTGCCCCCGGCCACGACGACCAGCCCGGGAACCGGGGTGGCGACGGCGTGCTCACGGGACAGCTTCGAGGTCGCCTCGGACTCGCCGTGCAGCAGCGGGCGCAGGCCGGCGTAGACGCCCTCGACGTCCTCGTGGGTCAGCGGCTGCTCCAGCACCTCGTTGACGTGCGCGAGCAGGTACTCGATGTCGGCCGCGCTCGCCGCCGGGTGCGCCTTGTCCAGGTCCCAGTCGGTGTCGGTGGTGCCGATGATCCAGTGCCGGCCCCACGGGATGACGAACAGCACCGACTTCTCGGTGCGCAGGATCAGCCCGGCGTCGCCGCGGATCCGGTCGCGCGGGACGACCAGGTGGATGCCCTTAGACGCACGCACCTTGAACTGGCCGCGCTCGCCGGCGAGGCCCTGGGTGTCGTCGGTCCACACCCCGGTGGCGTTGATGACCTCCTTGGCGCGGACGTCGAACCGGTCGCCGGACTCCAGGTCCTGCACGGTCGCGCCGATCACGCGGCCGGAGTCCTTCAGCAGCCCGACGACGCGGGCGCGGGTCGCCACGTGCGCGCCATAGGCGGCCGCGGTACGGGCGATCTCCATGGTGTGGCGGGCGTCGTCGACCTGGGCGTCGTAGTACTCCAGGGCCCCGACCAGGGCGTCCTTGCGCAGCGACGGCACGACCTTGCGGGCGCCGCGACGGGTGAGGTGCCGGTGGTGGGGCAGGCCGCGGGCCCGGCCGGACAGCAGCCCGAGCGAGTCGTAGAGCGCGACGCCGGCACCGGCGTAGAAGCGCTCCCACACGTGGTGCTTGAGCGGGTAGACGAACGGCACCGGGCGGACGAGGTGCGGCGCGAGGGTCTGGATCAGCAGCCCCCGCTCCTGCAGCGCCTCGGCCACCAGGCGGAAGTCGAGCATCTCCAGGTAGCGCAGGCCGCCGTGGATGAGCTTGGAGGAACGGCTCGACGTGCCGGACGCGAAGTCGCGGGCCTCGACCAGCCCGGTCGACAGACCACGGGTGGCCGCGTCGAGGGCGGCACCGGCGCCGACGACGCCACCGCCGACGACCAGCACGTCCAGTTCGCGGTCGCCCATCGCCTGCAGCGCCGTGGTACGGGCCTCCGGGGAGAGCGCCACCGATTTCATGATCAGACCTTCCTGAGTGGTTCGTGCTCGTGCTGTCCCGCCGGGGGACTACCCGTTGAACACCCGTCCGATCGCGGGTGTGCCCCGTGTCGCCCCCACGTGTGGTGAGGGCGACACCGGGCGGGTGGTCCTACTGGACGTCGACCCAGTCCAGGGTCCGCTCGACGGCCTTCTTCCAGCGGCCGTAGCCCTCGTTGCGCTGCTCCTCGGACCAGGTCGGCTCCCAGCGCCGGGCCTCGTTCCAGTTCTCCCGCAACTCGTCGGTGTTCTTCCAGAACCCGACGGCCAGCCCGGCCGCGTAGGCCGCACCGAGCGCGGTGGTCTCGGCGACGACGGGCCGCGAGACCGGGACGCCCAGCACGTCGGCCTGGATCTGCATGCACAGCTCGTTCTGGGTGACGCCGCCGTCGACCTTCAGCGTCTCCAGGGTCACCCCGGAGTCCTTGGTCATGGCGTCGCTGACGTCGCGGGACTGGTAGCAGATCGCCTCCAGCGTGGCCCGGGCCAGGTGCGCGTTGGTGTTGAACCGGGACAGGCCGACGATCGCGCCGCGGGCGTCGGAACGCCAGTACGGCGCGAACAGGCCGGAGAACGCCGGGACGAAGTACACGCCGCCGTTGTCCTCGACCTGGCGGGCCAGCGACTCCGACTGCGAGGCGCCGGAGATGATGCCGAGCTGGTCGCGCAGCCACTGCACGGCCGAGCCGGTGACCGCGATGGAGCCCTCCAGCGCGTAGACCGGACGCTCGCCCTCGAACTGGTAGCACATCGTGGTGAGCAGGCCGGACTCCGAGCGGACCAGCTCGGTGCCGGTGTTGAGCAGCATGAAGTTGCCGGTGCCGTAGGTGTTCTTGGCCTCGCCGGGGGCGAAGCAGACCTGGCCGACGGTCGCCGCCTGCTGGTCGCCCAGGTCACCGGTGATCGGGACCTCGCCGCCGAGCGGGCCGTTCGCGAGGGTCTTCCCGAACGCGGTCGCCGAGGAGGACGGCTTGATCTCCGGCAGCATCTGCCGCGGGATGCCGAAGAAGCCGAGCAGCTCGTCGTCCCAGTCGAGGCTCTCGAGGTCCATCAGCATGGTGCGGCTGGCGTTGGTCACGTCGGTGACGTGCAGCCCGCCGTTGGTGCCGCCGGTGAGGTTCCAGATGACCCAGGTGTCGGTGTTGCCGAAGACCGCGTCGCCGTTCTCGGCGGCCTCGCGGACGCCGTCGACGTTCTCCAGGATCCACTGGATCTTGCCGCCGGAGAAGTAGGTGGCGGGCGGGAGGCCGGCCTTGCGGCGGATGACGTCGCCGCGGCCGTCGCGGTCGAGCGCGGTCGCGATCCGGTCGGTGCGGGTGTCCTGCCAGACGATCGCGTTGTAGTACGGGCGCCCGGTGCGCCGGTTCCACACGACGGTGGTCTCACGCTGGTTGGTGATGCCCAGCGCGACCAGGTCGGAGGCGGACAGTCCGGTCTTGGTGAGCGCCTGCTGCAGGCAGGTGTTGGTGCGCTCGACGATCTCGATCGGGTCGTGCTCGACCCAGCCGGCCTGCGGCAGGATCTGCTCGTGCTCCAGCTGGTGGCGACCCACCTCGTTGCCGCTGTGGTCGAAGATCATGAAGCGGCTGGAGGTGGTGCCCTGGTCGACGGCGCCGACGAACTCGGCCATGAGTTCTCCTGTATGTCTCGAGCGGGTGGTTCGGGGGTGGGGGCGGGTGCGGTCAGCGCACGTCGCCGACCTCCTGCGGAGCGTCCTCGACGGGGATGTAGCGGTCGATCAGCAGCTTGAACAGGCCGCCGCCGACGAGGGCGCCGACCAGCGGCGCGACGATCGGCAGCCACCAGTACGGCGTGCCGTCACCGGTGACCCACGCGGTCTCGTACCCGGTGATCCACGATGCCAGGCGCGGGCCGAAGTCGCGGGCCGGGTTGATGGCGTAGCCGGCGTTCGCGCCCCAGGCCATGCCGATGCCCACGACCAGGATGCCGATCATGAACGGGGCCATGTTGGACAGCGGGCCCTTGTTGCGCGGGTGGACCAGCGCGAAGATCACGAACACCAGGATCGCGGTGCCGACGACCTGGTCGAAGAACGCCGTCGTGATCGTCGTCGGGTCGCCCGGCGAGGTCGAGAAGATGCCCTGGGTCTCGGTCAGGTTCGGGTCGACCGACCGGATGAAGTCGGCGTAGACGAACCGGACGATCAGCGCGGCGACGAACGCGCCGAGGGTCTGGGCCAGCACGAACGGTGCGACCTTCCGCCACGGGAAGCCCTCGTAGACGGCGAACGCGAGCGTGACGGCCGGGTTCAGGTGGGCGCCGGAGATCCGGCCCGCCACGTAGACGCCCAGCATCACGCCGAAGCCCCACGCCCAGGCGATCGAGTCGTAGGCGCCCTTCGAACCGTCCGGTGTGGTGACGACCTGCGCGACGACGCCGACGCCGAAGAGGATCAGGATCATCGTCCCGGCGAACTCGGCGCTCAGCTCGCCGATCAGCGACGGCGCCTTGGCGGCGGCCGCCGGGGTCGCCCGTGTGGTCCGTGCCGCGGGTGCGGGATCGGCCGCGGTGTTCTCGGAGCTCGTCATCGAACCCCCTCCTGGTGAGTCCCCCTCACGGGACCGGGCGGCCCCGCCGTGTGACGTAGGACGCTAGGAGCGCGCGCGGTCGCGGGCAACGAGGATCGTTCGACGATGCCGAACGTTGCGGGTCGATCGGTCCATGATCCGCTCCGCGGAGCGTCCGGACGGCCTACGATCGCTGCGTGGCACGGGCGATCCAGTCGGTGGAGCGGGCGGCGGCGCTGCTGCGGCTGCTCGGCGGCGCGGGGCGCCCGCTGGCGCTGGCCGAGCTGGCGGCGGCCCTGGACCTGCCGCGCCCGACGGCGCACGGTCTGCTGCGCACCCTCCGCGAGGAGGGGCTGGTGGCGCAGGAGTCGTCGTCGGGCCGCTACCTGCTGGGCGAGGGGCTGGGGCGGCTGGGCACCCCGTGGGACCGGCACGACCTGCGCGCCCGGGCGATGAACTGGGCCGACGCGCTGGCGGCGGGCACCGGCTGCGCGGTGTACCTGGGCGTGCCGTCCGCCGACGGGGCCGGGGTCGACGTGGTGCACCACGTGTTCCGGCCCGACGACACGCCGCAGCGGCTGCGGACCAACACCACCCAGCCGTTGCACGCGACGGCGTGGGGGCGGTGCCTGCTGGCGTTCGCGCCGGCGTCGGTGCGGGCGGTCGAGCCGCTGGAGACCTACACCCGGGCGACCGTGACCGACCCGGCGGCGCTGACCCGCGAGATCACCGCGATGCGGCGGCGCGGCTGGGCGGCCGACGCCGGCGGCTGGGAGCCGGGCGTCGGCGGGCTCGCGGTGCCGGTCCGCAGCGGGGGCGGGCTGACCGTCGCGGCGTTGGGGATCGGCGCCCCCGTCGAGGAGCTGTTCGCCGCGGACGGCCGCGCCCGCCCGGAGGCCGTCGTCGAGCTCGTCGCCGCGGCCGCCGAGATCGCCGACGGGCTGGAGGGACTGACGTGAGCGGCCTGTCGTCGGGGGAGCGGGTGGTCGCCGCGATCGACCAGGGGACGACGTCGACGCGCTGCCTGCTGTTCACCCGTTCGGGCCGGATGGTCGCGGTCGCCCAGCGCGAGCACCGGCAGCACTTCCCGAGCCCGGGCCGCGCCGAGCACGACGCGTCGGAGATCTGGCGGGCGGTGACCCGGGTGGTGCCCGCGGCGCTGCGGCGGGCCGGGCTGGGGCCGGAGAACGTCGTCGCGCTCGGCATCGCCAACCAGCGCGAGACGACGGTCATCTGGAACCGGCGCACCGGGGTCCCCCTCGCGAGGGCGATCACCTGGCAGGACACCCGGACCACCGATATCGTCGCCGGTCTCGCCGCAGACACCGACGCCGCCCGCTGGGCCCGGGTCAGCGGGCTCGGCCCGGCGACGTACTTCGCGGGCCCGCGGCTGCAGTGGCTGCTCGACCACGTGCCGGGCGCGCGCGACGGCGCCGAACGCGGCGAGGTCCTGTTCGGGACGATGGAGTCCTGGCTGATCTGGAACCTCACCGGCGGCCCCGACGGCGGCGTGCACGTCACCGACGTCACCAACGCCAGCCGCACGATGCTGATGGACCTGCGCACGCTGGAGTGGTCCGACGCGCTGTGCTCGGCGCTGCGGGTGCCGCGGGGGATGCTGCCGACCATCGTGCCGAACGCCCGCGTCTACGGCCGGTGCTCCGGTCTGCTCGACGGGGTGCCGGTCGCCGGCGCCCTCGGCGACCAGCAGGCGGCGCTGGTGGGCCAGACCTGCTTCGCACCCGGCGAGGCGAAGTGCACCTACGGGACCGGCGCGTTCCTGCTGAAGAACACCGGCTCCCGCATCGCGGGCTCCGAGGCCGGCCTGATCCCGACCGTCGGCTACCTGTTCGGCGACCACCCGGTCTACGCGCTCGAGGGCTCCATCGCGATGACCGGCTCGCTGGTGCAGTGGTTCCGCGACGCGCTGGGCATGATCTCCACGGCGGCCCGGATCGAGACGCTCGCACTGACCGTCCCGGACAACGGCGGCTGCTACGTCGTCCCCGCCTTCTCCGGTCTCTACGCCCCGCACTGGTACCCCGACGCCCGCGGCGTGATCGTCGGCCTGACCTCCTACATCCACCGCGGCCACCTCGCCCGCGCGGTGCTGGAGGCGACCGCGTGGCAGACCCGCGAGGTGCTCGACGCGATGAACGCCGACTCCGGGCTGCCCGTCACCCGCCTGAAGGTCGACGGTGGCATGACCGCGAACCACCTGCTCATGCAGTGCGTCGCCGACGTCCTGGACCTCACGGTGGAACGCCCCCTCGGGTCGGAGGCGGTGTCGCTCGGCGCGGCCTACGCGGCCGGCCTGGCCGTCGGCTACTGGCCGGACCCGGAGGTGCTGCGCCGCAACTGGCACCGGGCGGCCGCCTGGGAGCCGACGATGGACCCCGGCCTGCGCCGCCGCGAGCACGACAACTGGCGCCGCGCGGTGCAGCGGAGCACGGGGTGGGCGCGCCCGGACTGAGGCTCACGCCCGCGGTGCGTCCAGGCGGGACCGCCGGATCCGCTCGTCCGCCCAGCGGTCACGCTGCACCCGGCGCAGACCGTGGTCGGCCGCCCGCCCCACGGCGACGAGCACCCCGTCCGCCGCCTCGGCCGACAGACCGTCGAGGAGGTGTCGGGTGTCGTGGTCGTGGAGGGCGCGGTGCAGCATCGTCCGTGCCTCCGGCGAGGCGGCGACGACCTGGCGTCGAGCGTCGTGCGGGTCCGGATCGCGGTGGACGAGATCACGCTCCTCGAGTCGCGCGAGGATCGCGGTGACGGCCGGTGCCCCGAGGCCGACGATCCCGGCGATCTCCGCCCCGCTGAGGGTCCGGTCCCGTACCAGCAGCTCGGCGACCACGAGGAGCTCGTTCAGGGTGAGGTCGAGGCGTGCTGCGACCACGCGGAGCCGGTAGAGCGCGGTCAGCTCCCAGCGGGGGAGGAGTGTCCCGAGCGCGACGACGCGGTCGACCTGGTCGGGGTCGAGGCCCCATGTCGGTGGAAACACTTCATGCGATGAACCATCTCGGGGAGTCCACTCCGGCTCGGTGGTGCCGTCCGGACAGCCGGAGTCGGAGTCGGGGCTCGAGCGGGGGTGGTGGCCGGAGAACCGTTCACGCCGTGAAGGGTTTCCGAAGAGGGAGTCCTCCATCGGAGGCGGGGGATCGACGGTCACCGGGTCCACCTACCAGCTCGGCGGGCCGGACGGCCTGGAACGCGGCGCGATGCTTCACAGTCGCGATCGGCTGTCTGCGGTCGACCGGACGACGGAAAGTCGCGATGTGGTGGCTTGCTCACGATGTGGGTGATCTGTCACGGTGTCGACCGGCCCGGTCACCGCCGTCCGGGCCGGTCGACACCGAGGAGCGAGGCCGATGGGGCCCGAGATCATCGCGATCGCCGTGCTGGTGGTCATGTTCGTGATCGCCACGACGATGCCGGTCAACCTCGGCGCACTGGGGTTCCTCGCCGCGGCCGCGGTCGGGATCGGCGTGCTGGGGCTGAGCCTCGACGGCGTCCTCGCGGGCTTCCCCGGAGACCTGTTCCTGCTGCTCGTCGGGCTGACCTACCTGTTCGCGCTGGCGACGGCCAACGGCACCGTCGACCTGCTGGTCCACTGGGCGATGCGGGCCGTCCGCGGACGATTGGTGCTCGCGCCGTTCGTGTTCTTCGCGATCTCCTGCGGGCTCTCGGCGCTCGGGGCGTTGTTCGCGGTCGCGATCGTCGCGCCGCTGGCGATGCCCTTCGCCCGGCGCTACGGCATCAACCTGCTGCTCATGGGCATGATGGTCGTGCACGGCGCGCTCGGCGGGGCGTTCTCGCCGATCACCGTCTACGGCGCGTTCGTGAACTCGACGATGGCGACCGTGGGCCTGCCCAGCGACCCGATCGCGCTGTTCCTGACCCCGCTCGTGGTCAACGTCGTGATCGCCGTCGGGATCTTCCTGGTGCTCGGCGGCCGGTCGCTCGTCGGGCGCACGGTGGACCCGGTCGAGGCACCGGACGACGACGCCGCCCCCGCCGGGGACGCCGGGACCGGGAGCGGCGCCGCGACCGGCACCGTGACCGAGGCCCCGGTCGTCGGCCGGGTCGGGCTGGAGCAGGGCATCACGCTGGCCGGCATCGCGCTCATGGCGGTCGGCTCCGCCGCGTTCGGCTGGGACGTCGGCGTCGTCGCGCTCGCGGTCGCGATCGTGCTGCGGCTGGTCGCCCCGCGCCGCCCGGACGTCGTCGGGAAGATCTCCTGGTCCACCGTCCTGCTGATCTGCGGCGTCGTCACCTACGTCGGCGTGCTCCTGGAGGCCGGCGCGGTCGACCTGGTCTCCTCGGGGATCAGCGGGATCGGCGCACCGCTGCTCGCGGCGCTGCTGCTCTGCTACGTCGGCGGCGTGCTCTCGGCGTTCGCGTCCTCGGTGGCGATCCTCGGTGTCGCGATCCCGCTGGCCCTGCCGTTCCTGCAGCAGGGCGAGGTGTCCGCGGTCGGGATGGTGGCGGCGCTCGCGGTGGCCGCGACCGTCGTCGACGTCAGCCCGTTCTCCACGAACGGGGCGCTGGTGCTCGCCAACGCGCCCGCCGACGTCGACCGGGACCGCTTCTACCGGCAGATGCTCGCCTACGCCGGCGTCGTCGTGCTGGTCGGTCCGCTGCTGGCCTGGGCACTGCTCGTGCTGCCCGGCATCCTCTGACCCGCCCGACTAGCGTCGCGGCCATGAACGACGCCGCCGTGGCCGCCGGGCGCCTCGCCCGCGGGCTGGAACCGCTGCACTCCCAGGTCTACTTCGCCCCCGAGGGCGAACCGGCCTACACCGCCGCCGGGCTGGAGCCGGGCCGGATGAGCTACTTCGCCCCGCGGGCCGCACCGATGGGCGCGGTCGGCGCCTCGGTGGTCACCGCGACGTTCTACAACTTCTCCCCGCGCCTGGTCGCGAGGTCGGTCCCGCGGGCCTGGGAGCTGGTGTCCGCACCGGATCTGCTCGACGTGCGGTTCGCCGTCGCCGACGCCTCGCTGCGCCGCACCCTGGGCGACGACGCCGTCGCCTCGCCCGAGATGGCCGAGGCCGCCGGGCTGGCCCGGACCGCGGCCGGGGCCGTCACCCCCGACGGGCGCCCGCTCGCCGCCGGCCACCTCGACGTGCCCTGGCCGACCGCGCCGCACCTGGTCCTCTGGCACGCGCTGTCGATCCTGCGCGAGCACCGCGGCGACGGGCACATCGCGCTGCTGGTCGAGGCCGGGCTGTCCGGGCTGGAGGCGCTGGTCACCGCGACCGCGACGGGCACCGGGTTCACCGTGGCCTTCGCCCGCGGCAGCCGCGGCTGGTCGGCCGCCGAGTGGAACGCCGCCGTCGCCGGACTCGCGGACCGCGGCCTGCTGCAGCCGGCCGACACGGCCGGGGACGACGCCGTCGAACCGGTCCTGACCGAGGAGGGCACGGCGCTGCGCAAGCGGATCGAGAACGACACCCACCGCCTCGGCGCCGCCCCGTGGTCCGCGCTCGGCGCCGACGGGGCCACACGGCTCGGCGAGCTCGGCGGGGCGTTCGCCCGGACGGCCCTGGCGAACGGGGCGTTCCCCGCCGAGGGGGTCTTCGCGGCGCGTCCGAAGGGCTGATCGCGGTCCGCGCCCGTCCTCAGGACGGGCGCGATGTCCTGACTGCCCGATATGGTGCGCTCCGCAACCGACCGCCGTGGTCGGTGCGGTGACCTGCAGGAGGACCCCCGGTGCTCGAGATCAGCGGTCTCGAATGGGCCGTCACGATCGGCGTGATCATCGCGCTGCTCGCGTTCGACCTCGTCCTGGGCTGGCTGCGGCCGCACCGGGTGGGATTCAAGGAGGCCACCGCCTGGTCGGTGTTCTACATCCTGGTCGCGATCGCGTTCGGACTGGTGTTCGCGACGATCCACGGCTGGGACTTCGGAACCCAGTACTTCACGGGCTACATCGTCGAGAAGAGCCTGTCGGTCGACAACCTGTTCGTCTTCGTCGTGATCATGACGACGTTCGCGGTGCCGGAGGAGCACCAGCACAAGGTGCTCACCTTCGGCATCGTGCTCGCCCTGATCATGCGCGCGATCTTCATCGCGGTCGGGGCGACGCTGCTGAACCTGTTCTCGTTCATGTTCCTGGTCTTCGGTCTGCTGCTCCTGTGGACCGCCGTGCAGCTCTACCGGCACAAGGACGAGGACCCCGACATCGAGGACAACATGGTCGTGAGGGGCGCGCGCAGGCTCTTCCCGGTCACCGAGGAGTACGACGGCGGGAAGCTGTTCACCCGGGACAACGGCCGCCGGGTCGCGACCCCGATGTTCATCGTGCTGGTCTCGATCGGCGGCATCGACCTGCTGTTCGCCCTCGACTCGATCCCCGCGGTGTTCGGCGTGACCCAGGAGGCGTTCATCGTCTTCACCGCCAACGCCTTCGCGCTGCTCGGCCTGCGGGCGCTGTTCTTCCTGGTCAAGGGCCTGCTGGACCGGCTGGTCTACCTGTCGGCCGGGCTCGCGGTCATCCTCGCGTTCATCGGCGTGAAGCTGATCCTGCACTGGCTCCACGTCGACATCTCGCCGGCCGTGCCCGAGATCCCGACCATGGTCAGCCTGGTCGTGATCCTGGGGATCCTCGCGGTCGTCACCGTCGCCAGCCTCGTCAAGACCAAGGGCGACCCGTCGATGACCGCCCACGCCGGGTCGCTGCGCGCCCGCAAGGAGCGCTCCGAGCAGCGCGACTGAGCCGGTCCGGCCGGCCCGGCGCTCAGCCGGGCAGGCCGGCCAGGCCGGGCCCGCCGAGCGGGGTGACCTCGATGTAGTCCGGCGGGGCGGTGAGCAGCGCCAGGACGTCGCCCAGACCGCTCTCGCCGATGTCACGGCTCAGCGCCGCCTCCGACGACGCGGCGTCGGACCACATCTCGGTGACCCAGACGACGTCGGGCTCGTCGGGGGTGGCGTTCACGACGTAGGCGAGGCAGCCGGGCTGGGCGGCCATGTCGTCGGCGACGCGGAGCAGCGCGCCCGCCAGCTCGGTCCCCTGTCCCTCCAGGGCCACCATCCGCACGTACCGGCCGACCCGCTCGCTCGTGTCCACGGCGGCGACCGTAGACGGCCCCTCCCGGCGCCCCGGGGTCGGGGCGGGCTCAGCCCGCGGGCTCGTCGGCGTCGCCGGGGCCGTCGAAGCGGCGGTGCACCGGGGCGGCCGGGTCCCAGGTGGACCATCCGGGGTCCCCGGTGGCCGCGAACCGCAGCCACGTCGCGCGCATCCGCTCCGACAGCTCCGCCGACGGGTGGTGCCCGGCGAGCCCGGACGGGCCGTACGCGGAGTCCAGCGTCCCGAACACGTAGGGCAGCTCGGTCGCGTGTGCCGCGCCGAGCCGGCCGTCGCAGGCGTCGGAGCGGTGCGCGAACAGGTAGCCGAACCGGCGTCCGGTGTGCGCGTCGAGCAGCCGCCGGGTCGGTCCGGCGAACACCAGCTCGGTCATGGCGCGGGCATAGCGCTCGCCGGGGGTGCCGCCGCCGGGCAGCGTCACCCGCGGTGCGACGGCGGCGAGCGCGCCCCGTGCCTGGTCCTCGGTGAGCGCGTCGAGCACCCCGGTCGGGACGAGGTAGAGGTTCATCTCCTCGGCGTTGCTCCCGGCGAGCAGGTCGACGCCGGCCGACGCCCCGGCGCGCAGCGCGGCGAGCGGGTCGGCGGGCAGCACGTCGTCGCCGAGGACCGGGAGGAACCCGGCCAGGCCGAAGCCGGGGTCGCCGCCGCCGGGCTCGCGCAGGTCGCCGCGGCGGCCGGGCAGGTCCACCCGGGCCTGTGCGGCCATGACGTCGTCGACCGGGACGGACCGGAAGGCCTCCGCCGTGGGCGCGACGCCGAGCTCGGCGGCCAGCACCGCGGCCAGCGGGGCCGCCCGCTCCGGCGCGGACCGGCACATCTCGGCGCCCCCGGACTGCACCACCGCGCGGCGGAACAGCCCGGCCGAGCGCGGCGAGGCCAGCAGCAGGCCGATGCTCATCGCCCCCGCCGACTCGCCGACCACGGTGACCAGGTCCGGGTCCCCGCCGAAGGCGGCCGCGTTGTCGCGCACCCACTCCAGCGCCGCCAGCTGGTCGCGGAGCCCGACGTTCGTCGCGCCGCCCCCGAGCGGCAGGAACCCCTCCGCACCGAGCCGGTAGTTCGCCGCGACCAGCACGGCGCCGCCCGCCGCGAGCACGGCCCCGTCGTAGGCGGGGGCCGAGGACTCACCCGCGACGAACGCGCCGCCGTGCAGGAACACCAGCACCGGCAGCCCGCCCGCGCCGGGGTCGGGGGTCCACACGTCGACGGTCAGGAAGTCCTCGCCGGGCCGCCGCCCGGTGCCGATCACCGGGCTCATGTCCAGGCCGCCCGCGATCATGCGCGGCGGCTGCGGGGCGTTCGGGCCGGGCGGGCCCGAGGCGTCGCGGACCCCCTCCCACACCGGGGCGGGGGCCGGGGCTGCGTAGCGCAGCGGGCCCACCGGCGGTGCCGCGTAGGGCACGGACCGGAACCGGACGACGTCGCCGGTGCGGACGCCGCGCACCGGTCCGGAGGTGGTGCCGACGATCTCCTCGGATGCCATGGTTCCGGTCTACTCCGATCCGCCCGCCGCCATCCAGGACAGGATCCGACCGGAATCGGCGGCACACTGGTCGTCGTGATGGGGACATCGGCGCGGCTGCTGCGCCTGCTCGGGCTGCTGCAGGTGCCGCGCGACTGGACGGGGCCCGCCCTGGCCGAGCGCCTCGACGTCGACGTGCGCACCGTCCGCCGCGACGTCGACAAGCTCCGCACCCTCGGCTACCCGGTCCACTCCACACCCGGGGTGACCGGCGGCTACCGGCTCGGCGCCGGGGCCGCGCTGCCACCCCTGCTGCTCGACGACGACGAGGCCGTCGCCGTCGCGGTCGGGCTCCGGACCGCCGCGGGCGGGTCGGTCTCGGGCATCGAGGAGACCTCGGTCCGTGCCCTGGCCAAGCTGGAGCAGGTCCTGCCGAACCGGCTGCGCCGCCGCGTCGCCGCGCTGGGCACCGCGACGTCCACACTCGCCGCGCGCGGCCCGACCGTCGACGCGGACGTGCTGTCCGCGCTGGCCGCCGCCTGCCGCGACCACGAGGTCCTGCGGTTCGACTACGTCGCGGGGGACGGGACCGAGACCCGCCGGGTCGCCGAGCCCGAGGGGCTCGTGCACACCGGGCGCCGCTGGTACCTCGTCGCCTGGGACACCGGCCGCGACGACCGCCGCACCTTCCGGGTGGACCGGATGCGGCCCAAGCTGCCCGCGGGGCCGCGCTTCGCCCCGCGCCCGGAACCGGAGGGCGGGCTCGCCGCGTTCGCCCAGCGCGGGATCTCCTCGGGTGCCTACCCGCACCGGGCGCGGATCGTGTTCCACGCCCCGGCGGAGCGGATCGCCGAGCACGTCACCCCGGCGTCGGGGATCGTGACCGACCTCGGCGGGGACCGCTGCGAGCTCACGGCCGGGGCCTGGACCCTGGAGTCGCTGGCGGTGTGGCTGTGCTTCTTCGGCGTCGACTTCGAGGTGGTCGAGCCGGTCGAGCTGGTGGAGCACCTCGACGCGGTCGCCGCCCGCCTCGGGCGGGCCGCGGACCACGCGCGCGCGAACGGCGGCGGCTGACCGGGCCGCTCAGAGCAGGGCGCGGACCGCGCCCACGGGCGTGCCGTGGCCGAGCACGTCGGTGCGGGTCGCGGCGGTGAGCGCGTCGGACCCGGCGCCGAGGGACTCCAACACGGCGCGTGCGACGACCGGCAGCGGTCGCGGCGACCCGTCCAGCACGGTGACGGCGAACGCCCGCCCGTCGGGCAGTGCGGCCGCGAGCACACCCTCGGCGCCGTCCTTGGTGACCAGGCCCGGCACCGCGCCCGCCAGCCGGGTCACCGGCCGGTCCGTGCCGCCGACCCACCACGGGTGCGCGCGGACCGCGGCCGCGACCCGCCCCTCGGCGGTGTCCGGGGCGGCCGTCGCCAGCGTCGCGAAGGCCCGGGCCAGCCCGGCCGGGGTGGTGCCGAAGAGCGGGGCGCCGCAGCCGTCGACGGTGGTGACGCCGACCGGCACCCCGGTCAGCTCGGCGACGGTCTCCCGGACCAGCCGCTGCAGCGGGTGCGCGGGGTCGCGGTAGCCGGCCGTCGGCCACCCCGCGGCCACGCAGGCGGCGAGCATCGCGGCGTGCTTGCCCGAGCAGTTCTGCAGCACCGGCGACGGTCCCGTCCCCGCCGCGCGGACGGCCGCCGCGGCCGCCGGCCCCAGCGGCAGGTCCGGGGTGTTGTCCAGGTCGGACTCGTCGAGCCCGGCACCGGTGAGGATGCGCCGCACGCCGTCGACGTGGCCGGGCTCGCCGGAGTGCGAGGCACAGGCCAGCGCGAGCAGCTCGCCGTCGAGGTCCAGCCTGGCCCGCAGCATCGCCACCGCCTGCACCGGCTTGAGCGCCGAGCGCGGCAGGAACGCCACGTCCGGGTCGCCGGAGCCGGTCACGGTGCCGCCGGGGTGGTGCACCGCGACGGTGCCCAGGTGCACCGACTCCACGGTGCCCTCCCGCTCGACGACGGCCAGCGGCACGGCGGCGGCCAGGACGGGCGGGACGGGTGGGACGGGGCCGGGCGTGCTCATGCGGCCGACGCTACGTCCGCCGCGGCGGGCGCTCAGGCGGGGACCGGGGCCAGACCCAGCTCCCGTGCCAGCTCCGGCGTCGGGTGCACCGGGACGGGACCGTAGGCGTTGCCCCGGGCCGAGCGCCGCCGCACGGCGGGCAGGCGCATCAGCAGCCGGACGAACGCGGGCGGGGCGATGGTGCGGCCGCGCTCGCGGGCCCGTGCGACGCCCCGCTCGATGCGGACCTGCCGGCTCTGCACGGACACGATCGCGGGCTCCCGCTCGGCCTGGACCGCGGCGAGCGTCGCGGTGCCGACCGTGCCCGCCCGCAGCGCGGGAACCAGGTGGTTCGCCGCGGCGAGCGCGTCCTGCAGGGCCATCAGGATCCCGTTGCCGCCGACGGGGGAGATGACGTGCGCGGCGTCGCCGATCAGCAGCAGGCCGGGCCGGTGCCAGGTCGGCACCCGGGAGATGTCGACCGACAGCAGTGTGGCGTCGTTCAGGTCGGTGAGCAGCCCGACCCGGTCGGCCAGCCACGGCACGAGCCCGGCGACCTCGCGGCGCACGTGCTCCACCCCGGCCTCGCGCAGCGCCGGGTAGCCGCCCTTGGGCAGCGACAGGCCGACCTGCCAGCGCTCCTCGCCGCCGAGCAGCCCGACGTAGCTGCGGGTGCCGAGGAACAGGTCGACGGCGGCGTCGGGCGGGTCGTCGTCGTGGCGGGGCAGCGCGAACCACAGCAGGTCGGTGGTGGCTCCTTGGGATTCCGCGGTCAGCCCGGCGAGGGTGCGCAGGCGGGAGAACCGGCCGTCGGCGGCGACGACCAGCCCGGCGTCGATCCGCTCCCCGGACCGCAGGGTCACCCCGCGGACGGGGTCGTCGTCGGTGCCCGCGCCGAGCAGGCCGTTCACCGCGGCGCCGGTGCGCAGCTCGAAGGTCGGCAGGGTCGCCGCCTCGGCGGCGAGGAAGTCGAGGAACCGGGCCTGCGGCATGAGCGCGACGTAGTCGTAGGGGGTGTCGAGCAGGCCGTAGTCGGTGGTGGTGACCGTCCCGCGACCGGTGCGGAAGCGGAACCGCCGGGCCGGGACGTGCGGCTGCTCCAGCAGGCGTCCGGCGAGCCCGAGCCGGTCGAACAGCTCGAGCGTCCACGGGTGCAGGGAGTCGCCGCGGAAGTCGCGGTCGAAGTCCCGGTGGCGTTCGAGCAGTGTCACCGGCAGGCCCGCCCGGGCCAGCAGGTAGGCGAGCAGCATGCCGCCGGGGCCACCGCCCGCGACGATCGTCCGTTCCGCGGTCACCCGGCCATGTTAGCTCGCCGAACGAGTGTCTCGCTCGTCGAGAGAGTTGAACTGGGGGAGCGGTCGGCGGCACAGGAAGGTGCGGGCGGGCGGCGGGTTGCGCCACTCGGTCGCGGTCTCCACGACCTCGTCGAAGTGGGTGTCGAGCAGGTCGCGCAGCACCCGCACCCGGTTCGGCAGCGCCATCCAGGTGATGATCATGCTCATCACCCCGCCCGGGACCAGCCGGCGCGCGATCGTGCCCATGACCTGCAGGCGCAGGGTCTGCGGGAACACCGCCCACGGCAGGGTCGAGACGAACGCGTCGACCTCGGTGATGCCGGCCTCGTCGAGGATCCGGTCCAGGTCGGCGACGTCGCCCTGCACGACCTCCAGCCACGGCTTGTGCCGGCGCAGGTGCGCGACCAGCTCGGAGTCGATCTCGATCGCGAGGTAGCGCGCGTGCGGTCCGAGCCGCTCACGGATCGGCTCGGCGAGCACCCCTGGTCCGGCGCCGAGCTCGACGACGACGCCGTTCGTCCCGCGCGGGACGACGGCGGCGAGCTGGCGGCACAGCCGCCGTCCGGTGAGGAACGGGGTCGCGAGCTGGTCCATCTTCGAGAACGAGCGTTTGAGGAAGACGGCGTGGTCGGGTCGGCCCATGCGGTACATCGTGGCCGTTCGCGCGGTCCCGGTCATGTCCGGGCGATCCGGGTCACCCGGCGACGGGCGTGTGTCGGTCGGTGTCGTTCCTATAAAGCGATCGCCGAGGGGCTTCCGTACACGCTGTATCCACCGTATACAGAGCACATGGCACCGGATGACGCGCTGGTCGACGCCCTGCGTCGCGCAATCGTGGAAGGCGTGTACCCGCCCGGCCACCGGCTGGTGCAGGAGGAGCTGGCGGACCGCTACGGCGTCAGCCGCATCCCGCTGCGGGAGGCGCTGCGCACCCTGGTCGGCGAGGGCCTGCTGCGCAGCGAGGCCGGCCGCGGCACCTTCGTCACCGAGCTGGACCTGGCCGAGATCGACGAGATCTACGACCTGCGGCGCATGGTCGAGCCGAGCTTCGCCCCGCACGTCGCGGACCGGGTGTCCCGGCGCGACGTCGCGCGGTTCGACGGCATGGCCGGCGACATGGACCAGGTCGCCCGGACCGGTGCCGCCGAGTGGTCCCGCACCAACCTGGCCTTCCACCTCGACATGTACCGGCTCGCCCGGCTGCCGCTGCGCTACGAGCTGATCTCCCAGCTCTACCACCGCCTGGAGCCCTACTCCCGGTTCTACGTGCACGGCACCGGCGCCTACGACCGCGTGCAGGACGAGCACCGGGGCATGGTCCAGGCACTGGCCGACGGCGACGCCGACGAGCTCGGCCGTCTCGTGCTGGCCCACATCGACGGCGGCCAGGAGGGCCTGCACGCGGCCTGGTCGGCCGACCGCGGCGAGCTCTCCGCGTTCTGGGCGGCACGGGAGGCGAGGTGAGCACCGCGATCGCGCTCAACACCGACGTCGGCGAGAGCTTCGGCGCGTGGGTCCACGACGACCGCCCGCTGCTCGACGTCGTCGACGCGGCCAACATCGCCTGCGGCTTCCACGCCGGCGACCCCGACGTCATGCGCCGCACCTGCGACGACTGCGCGCGCCGCGGCGTCGCGGTCGGTGCGCACGTGTCCTACCGCGACCTCGCCGGGTTCGGCCGCCGCTTCGTCGACGTCGCCCGGGACTCCCTGGTGAACGACATCGTCTACCAGATCGGTGCCCTGACGGCGTTCGCCGCGGCCGCGGGGACCCGCGTCGGGTACGTGAAGGCGCACGGCGCGCTCTACCACGCCAGCGGCACGCACCCGGCCCACGCCGACGCGCTCGTCGAGGCCGTCCGGCTGGTCGACGCGGGCCTGCCGCTGGTGTGCCTGCCCGGGACCGAGGTGTGGGAGCGGGCCCGCGCGGCCGGGCTGAGCCCGCGGGCCGAGGCGTTCCTCGATCGCGGCTACACCGCCGCCGGCGGTCTGGTGCCCCGCGGGCAGCCCGGCGACCTGGTGCGCGACCCGGCCGAGGCCGCCGCCCGGGCCGTCTCGATCGCCCGCGACGGCCGGGTCACCGCCGTCGACGGGACGGTCGTGTCCGTACGCCCGGCGGGCGGCGCGGTCGCCGCGCTGTGCGTGCACGGCGACACCCCCGGCGCCGACGCCCTGGCGCGGGCCGCGCGGGCCGCGCTCACCGCCGCCGGGTTCGGCTGCGGCCCGGAGCCGCTGGCCCCCGTCACCGGGGCCCTCCGGTGACCGCGCCCGCGGTGCACCGCGCGGGCGACCGGGCGTGGATCGTGGACTGTCCCCCCGGGACCGTCCGCCAGGTCGCCGACGGCGCCGCGGCCGACGGGTGGGACGCCTGGGTGACCGACGTCGTCCCGGCCGCGTGCACCGTGCTGGTCGTCGCCCGCCCCGGTGCCCGGATGGCGGCGCTGCGCCGCCACCTGCGCGCCCTCGCCGGGAGCACCCCGCGGGGCCGGGGGACACCCGTCCCGGGGCCCCGCACGGTCGAGGTCCCCGTCCGCTACGACGGCCCCGACCTGCCCGCCGTCGCCGAGCGGCTCGGGACGACCCCGGAGCTCGTCGCCCGGCGGCACGCCGCCGCCGAGCACCACGTCGGCTTCTTCGGGTTCGCGCCGGGCTTCGCCTACCTCGACGGGCTCCCCGAGGCGCTGCGCCTGCCGCGGCTGTCCGCACCCCGGCCCCGGGTCGCAGCCGGGGTGGTCGCGATCGCCGGGAACCAGACCGTCGTCTACCCGGGTGGGACGCCCGGTGGCTGGCACCGGATCGGCACCACCACGGCCGTCCTCTGGGACGTCGACGCGACCCCGCCCAACCGGCTGGCGCTCGGCGACCGCGTCCGGTTCGTGGAGGTGCCCGCATGACCACGCTGCTCGACCCGCCCGCCCGCGCCGCGCGACCCGCCGGCCCGTCCGCCGTCGGGGCCCGGCTGCGGGTGCTCGAGGTCCGGCCGGGCTGCAGCGTGCAGGACCCCGGCCGGCCCGGGCTCGCCCACCTCGGGGTCACGGCCTCCGGGCCGGTCGACCGGGCCGCGTTCGCCACCGCGAACCGGCTCGTCGGGAACCCGCCGGAGGAGGCGGCCATCGAGGTCACCCTGGGCGGCCTGGCGGTCGTGCTGGACACGCCGCGCTGGGTCGCGGTCACCGGCGCCCCGGTCCCGGTCACCCTCGACGGCCGGCCGGTCGCCGACCCCCGGTGCCTGCGGGTCCCGGCCGGTGCCGAGCTGCGGCTCGGTACCCCGCGACACGGTCTGCGCAGCTACCTCGCCGTCGGCGGCGGGGTCCGCCCCGCACCGGTGCTCGGCTCGCGGGCCCGGGACTCGCTGACCGGCCTCGGCCCGCCCGTCGTCGGCCCCGGGGCCGACCTGCCGCTCGGCCCGGCGCCGGGCGAGCCGCCCGCCGTCCCCGTCGAGCTGGTCGCGCCCCGGCTCCCCGGCCCCGGCACCCGGGTCCGGTTCCACTGGGGCCCTCGCGACGCGGTCCTCGGCCCGGCGGACCGGTCCCTGCTCCGGCGCGCCGCGTGGCGGGTCTCCGGGCACTGCGACCGGGTCGGCATCCGGCTCACCGGCGCCACCCTCGCGGTCGGCGACCGCTCGCTGCCCAGCGAGGGTGTGCCGCTCGGCGCCATCCAGGTCCCGCCCTCGGGCGAGCCCATCCTGTTCCTCGCCGACCACCCCGTGACCGGCGGCTACCCGGTGGTCGGCGTCGTCGCCGACGCCGACATCGACCTCCTCGGCCAGCTCCGGCCCGGGGACCCCCTGCGTCTGGACGCCATCGTGTCCGGGCGCGACACCGAAGGATGAGAGGTACCCCTGTGTCCGCACCGACCACGGAAACCCCCGCGATCGTCACGTCCGTCCGCCCGCCGTTCCACCTGGCGATCCCGGTGGACGACATCGAGGCGGCCCGGGAGTTCTACGGCACGCTGCTCGGCTTCGGCCGCGGCCGTTCCGCCGAGCGCTGGACGGACTGGAACGTCGCCGGGCACCAGGTCGTCACCCACCAGGTCGGCGAGCCGTCGGACACCCCGCGCGCCGGTGTGGCCGGGACCAACCCCGTCGACGGCCACGACGTGCCGGTCCCGCACTTCGGCCTGGTCCTGAGCGTCCCGGAGTTCCGCGCGCTGGCCGAGCGGCTCACCGCCGCGGGCACCGACTTCGTCATCGAGCCCTACGTGCGGTTCGAGGGCGAGCCGGGGGAGCAGTGGACGATGTTCTTCCTCGACCCCGCGGGCAACGCGCTCGAGTTCAAGGCCTTCGCCGACCTGGAGCAGCTCTTCGCCGTCTGACGGCGGGGAGGTCCCCGTACGGTCGCGGCCCGTCCCCGGACGGTCCGCGGCCGGGTCATCGGCGGGATGCCGCCCACCGATGACCCGCTGTGCCGCCGGTGTCGCCGTCTCGCGCGCGCCGGGTTCGTCCGCCCACCACATCGCGATCACGCCTGCCCGCTCCCGCGGGCGTTCCTCACCGGGAGACCACCATGACCCTATCAAGCGACGCCCCCACCGGGCGGTCCGTCGGAACGGCGCCCGTCGCCCCGCCGAGCCCGGCCCGGTCCCGCCGCGCGGCGCTCGCCGCCGCGTCCGGGACCGCCGTCGAGTACTACGAGTTCGGGGTCTACGGCTACCTCGCCGTCGTCATCGGGCCGCTGTTCTTCCCCAGCGCCGACCCGGTCGCGTCCCTGCTGTCGACGCTGGCGGTGTTCGGCAGCGCGTTCCTGATGCGCCCGCTCGGCGGCATCGTCCTCGGCCGGCTCGGGGACCGCCTCGGCCGCAAGCCCGTCCTGGTGTTCACGATCACCGGGATGGGCACCGCGACGGCGCTGGTCGGGCTCCTGCCGACCGCGGCCACCGCGGGTCTGCTCGCCCCGGCGCTGCTGGTCCTCGCCCGGCTCGCGCAGGGCTTCTTCGCCGGTGGCGAGGTGACCGGGTCGGCCACCTACCTCGCGGAGTCCTCCCCGGCCGGCCGTCGCGGCTTCTTCGGGTCCTTCACCCCGGTCGGGGTCGCGCTCGGTGGCGGCACCGCCGCGCTGGTCGCCGGCATCACCTCGACCGTCCTCACCACCGAGCAGCTGACGGCGTTCGGCTGGCGGATCCCGTTCCTGCTCGCGCTGCCGCTGGTCGTGCTGACGCTCATCGCCCGGCACCGGCTGGAGGACTCCGAGGAGTTCGAGCAGAGCCGCGCCTCCGGTGAGCTGCCCAAGGCTCCGGTGCGGGAGGTGTTCACCCACCACCGCCGCGCGCTTGTGACCGTGCTGCTGCTGGCCACCGGGTCGAACGCCGGCTACTGGATCGGCCTGATCTTCATGAACATCTACCTCACCTCGGAGCTGGGCTACCCGAAGTCGAGCACGTTCTGGCTGATGGCCGCGATCGGGCTGTTCGTGGCCTGCCTGATGCCGATCGCCGGCGCGCTGTCCGACCGCTACGGCCGCAAGAAGCTCATCGTCGTCGGCTTCCTCGGCTACTCGGTGCTCGTCCTGCCGACGATGGCGCTGATGGGCACCGGCGACTTCACCCTCGCCGTCGTCGGCATGTTCCTGCTGGCCCTGCCCATGCCGGTCGTCCAGGCCGTCACCTACCCGACCTACGCCGAGCAGTTCCCGACCCGGGTCCGCTACACCGGCCTGTCCCTGGCCTTCAACGGCGGGACGATCATCGGCGGCGGTCTCACGCCGTTCCTCGCGACCTGGCTGACCTCGGTCACCGGCGACCCCCTCGCGCCGGGCTACCTGCTGATGGTCGCGACGGTCGTCGCGCTGCTGACCCTGCTCACCGTCCGCGAGACCGCACGCCGGGAGCTGGCCCGATGACCGCCGCGACGACGGCGCCCGCCACCCCGGCCGAGCTGCGGGCACTGGCCGCCGCCGGGCGCTGGACCGGGCCCACCGCGGGCCTGTTCGGCGGGTACCAGCAGGCCAACCTGGTGGTCGTCCCGCAGGCGGCGGCGTACGACTTCCTGCTGTTCTGCGTGCGGAACCCGACGCCGTGCCCGCTGCTCGGCGTCGGCGACACCGGCGACCCGGTCGTCACCGTCGGGGACACCCGGGTCGACGTCCGCACCGACTTCCCGCGCTACCGGACCTGGCGCCACGGCGTCGACGACGGCGGGCCGACCGACCTGCGCGACCGGTGGCGGGAGGACTCGGTGGCGTTCCTGCTCGGGTGCAGCCACACCTTCGAGGAGCCCCTGGAGCGGGCCGGTGTCCCGGTGCGGCGCAACCCGGAGTCCCCGGCGCCCGCGGTCTACGTCACGACCCGGCCCACCGTCCCCGCGGGCCGCGTCCACGGGCCGCTCGTGGTGAGCATGCGCGCGGTGCCCGCCGCACTGGTCGACCTGGCCCGGGAGGTCACGGCGCGCTACCCGACCGGGCACGGTGCGCCCGTGCACGTCGGCGACCCCGCCGCGCTGGGCATCGCCGACCTCGCGGCACCGGACTTCGGCCCGGCGCCGGTGGTCGAGGACGGCGACGTCCCGGTCTTCTGGGGCTGTGGCGTCACCCCGCAGCTGGCGCTGCCCGGCAGCGGCGCCGAGTACGTGTTCACCCACGCGGCCGGGCACATGGTCGTGCTGGACCACTCGGTCGACGCGGCCGCGGCCGCCGGCCCGCGGGGGTGACGCCGCCGTCCCCCGCTCAGGACGCGCGGGCGGGGGACGGGGCCGCGGGGAACAGCGCCGCGACCCGTGCCGCCGAGGCACGGGCCCGCGCCGTCGTCCCCAGCACGCCGAGCACCACGACCGCCACGGTCAGCGGCGTCACGACCGCCCACGCCGTCGCGACCCCGGCGGCGGAGCTCGCCGCGGTGGCGACCACGGTCCCGCTGACCGCGACGCCGAACGACTGCCCGGCCTGCCTGCTCGTCGAGGCCACCGCGGCGGCGACCCCGGCCCGCTCCGGCGGCATCCCGTTCACCGCGGTGTTCGTGATCGGCGGGTTGAGCAGGGCGAACCCGCAGCCGAACACCCCGTGCGCGAGCAGGATCAGCCACAGCGGCGTCGTCGGGGAGAGCTGGGAGAAGGTGAGCGCGACCAGCACCATCGCGCTGCCGCCCAGCACCAGCGGCAGGCGTGCCCCGCGGGCGGCGACCATCCGCCCGGACAGCGGCGCGACCACCGTGGTGGCGACGGCGGCCGGCAGCAGGGTCAGCCCGGCCTGCAGCGCACCGAGCCCGCGGACGTCCTGCAGGTAGAGCGCGGACAGGAACAGCAGCGAGCCGAACGCGGCGAACGCGCAGACCGCGATCACCGTCGCCGAGGTGAACGGGGCGCTCCGGAAGAACCGCAGCTCCACCAGCGGTTCGGGGTGGCGCCGCTCCCAGACGACCAGACAGACCAGCGCGACGACGGCCAGCGCCGCCAGCCCGAGCACCCCCGCCGACGACCAGCCCAGCCGCGGCCCCTCGATCACCGCCGCCACCGTCGACCCGAGCAGCGCCACCACGAGGAGCTGCCCCACCGGGTCGGCCCGCCGCGGACGGGCGGCCCGCGACTCCGGGACGAGCCGGGCCGTCAGGGCCCAGGCCGCCAGCACGACGGGGATGTTCACCCAGAAGATCGCCCGCCAGCCGACGGTGTCCACGAGCAGCCCGCCGAGCACCGGGCCGACGCCCAGCGAGATGCCGACCATCGCGCCCCACACGCCGATCGCGCGGGCCCGCTCCCGGACGTCGGTGAAGACGTTGGTGATGATCGACATGGCGACCGGGTTGAGCATCGCGCCGCCGAGGGCCTGCACCACCCGCGCCCCGATCAGCCAGCCGACCGTCGGTGCCAGGCTGCACAGCAGCGACCCGATCCCGAACAGGACGAGCCCGGTCTGGAAGACGCGGCGGCGCCCGACCCGGTCGGCCGTCGCACCGGCCAGCATCAGGAAGCAGGCCAGGACGACGGTGTAGGCGTCGACGGTCCACTGCAGCTCGGTGATCGAGGCGTGCAGGTCCGCGACGAGCGCGGGCAGCGCCACGTTGATGATCGTGACGTCCATGGAGACGACGAGGATGCTCGTGCACAGCACGGCCAGGATCAGCAGCCGGTGCCGGCGTCCGGCGGGCCCGGCAGGTACGACGATGTCGTTCCCCACGGCATCTCCTTGTCCGGAGCTAACGAACCGGGGTCGACGATAGACCGCCCCGCGGCGCCCGGCCCGCGACGGCGACCGGTCTCACCCCGCCGCGGGGTCCGGCTCCGCCGGGGTGAGGTGGAAGTCGGCGAGGTCGGGTGTCCGCGTCCGCGCCCAGAAGTCGACGCCGCGGAACGGGCTCAGCGCGACCACCCGGCCCGCCCGGTTGCGGAACCAGTTGGTGGTGCCGGGATGGGTCCAGACGAGGCCCTCGTGCGCGGCGTCGATCTCGGCGTTGTAGGCGGCGGTCACGTCCTCCCGCACCTCCAGCGCCGCGATCCCGTCCTCGACCATCCGGACCAGCAGCTGGGCGATGTAGGCGACCGAGCACTCGGTGACGTGGATCGTGCTGCCGCCGTGGCCGAGGAAGGTGTTGGGCCCGCCGACGAGGAAGAGGTTCGGGAAGTCCGGCACCGTCGTCCCGAGGTGGGCGCGGGCGTCGTCGTCGCCCCAGTGGTCGCGCAGGGTCGCCCCGGACCGGCCCCGGACGCGCATCGAGGCCAGCATGGCGCTGGTCCGGAAGCCGGTGGCCAGGACGACGACGTCGGCCTCGTGCCGCCCGCCGTCGGCGGTGTGGACGTGGTGGGCGTCGAAGCCGGTCACCGCGTCGGTGACGAGCTCGACGTCGTCGCGCAGGAGGGTGCGGAACCAGCCGTTGTCCATCAGGATCCGCTTGCCGTACGGCGGGTAGTCCGGCAGGACCTTGTCCCGCAGGTCCGTGCGGTCGCCGAGCTCCGCCTCGAGGTGCCGGGTGAAGAAGGCCCGGTGCCGGTCGTTGGCGGCGTTCACCGACCGCTCGGGGTGCTCCCACCCCGGGTCCCGGTGCAGGGTGGCGAGCAGCTTGTCCTGGAACTGCCAGACCAGCCGGATCCGGTAGAAGGCGCCGTAGTAGGGGACCTGCTCCAGCAGCAGCCGGGCGCCCTCGGGCACCTCCCGCCGGTAGTTGGGGTTCGGGGCGACCCACTGCGGCGTGCGCTGGAAGACCAGCACCCGGCCCGCGGCGTCGGCGATGGCCGGGACGATCTGCTGCGAGGTCGCCCCGGTCCCGATGACCGCGACCCGCCTGCCGGTGAGGTCGAGCGCGTGGTCCCAGCGGGAGGAGTGGAACAGCGGGCCCGCGAAGGTGTCCGCGCCGGGCAGGTCCGGGACCGACGGCTCGGTGAGCACGCCGACGCAGCTGATGACCGCGGTGACCCGCATGCGGTCGGTCGTGCCGTCCGGTCCGCGCAGCGTGACGTCCCACCGGGCGGCCGCCTCGTCCCACTCCGCGTCGGTGACCGTGGTGTGGAACCGGACCGTCGGGCGGATCCCGAGCTCGTCGGCGGCGTGCCGGAAGTAGCCGAGGATCTCGGGCTGCTTCGCGTAGTACCGCGTCCAGCCGGGCCGGGGCAGGAACGAGTAGCTGTAGAGGTGGGTCGGGGTGTCGACCCCGGCGCCGGGGTAGTCGTTCTGCGCCCAGACCCCGCCGACGTCGCCGCCCCGCTCGACGACGGTGTGGGGGATGCCGAGCTCCCGCAGCGTCGCAGCCGTCGCCACCCCGGACGGCCCCGCCCCGACCACCAGCACGTGCATCCGGTCCGCCGCCGCCGGGCGTCCCGCGGTCCAGCGGACCTCCGGGCGCGGGTGGAAGCCGGCCTCCGCGGCCATGCCCGGGCCGTACTCGGGCGGGACGGTCTCGCCCAGGGAGACGCTCAGCAGCCCGGTGATCGCGGAGTCCGGCGGTGGCTCCGGCAGTGCGCGCCGGCCGTCGCGCCACTCGGTCAGCACCGTGAACGCGGCCTTCCGGATCCGGTCGCGGACCTCCGGGGGGAACCCGCCGTCGTCGTTGTCGTCGAGGCCCTTGGTCCGGCTCGGCCGGTACGGGTCGGCCAGCCAGCGCGGGTCACCGGTGAAGCGCTCCAGCACGAGCAGCAGCGTCGGCAGGTTCGCCGACTCCAGCGCGGCCCGGAGCTCGTCGTCGCCGGCCGTCATCGTGACGGTCCGCGGGGTCGCCCGGATCACACGCTGTACCCGCCGTCGACGTACAGGGTCTGCCCGGTGACCCAGCCCGCCCGGGCCGAGAGCAGGAACGCCACGGCGTGCGCGACGTCCTCGGCCGTCCCGAGCCGCGGCAGCGCGATGTTCGACCGGGCGATCTCCAGGGCGCGCTCGGTGTAGTCGCCGCGCTCGTTCAGGTCGTGCCACATCCCGGCCTCGATCAGGCCCGGCCCGACGCAGTTCGCCCGCACCCCGTAGCGCCCCTCCTCGGCGGCGATCCCGCGCACGATCGCCTCGACGGCCGCCTTGGGGGCGGAGGAGAGCAGGTCGCGTTTCGGGTAGCGGACGACCGCCGGCGTCGACACGGCGACGATCGCGCCCGAGGTCTCCCGCAGCGCCGCGAGCGACGCCTGCAGCAGCGTGTAGCAGGCGAGGGTGTCGTCGTGGAGCTGGTCGCGCATCCGCTCCGGGGAGGTGTTCGCGACGTAGTCCATGTGGATGTGCGGGCCCGCCGCGTAGACGACGCCCGCCAGCCCGTGCTCCCGGGCGAGGGTGTCGACCAGCGCGCCGGTCGCCCCGGCGTCGCGCAGGTCGAGCGCCTCGGTCCGGACGCGCGCGCCGCGCGCGGCCACGGCCGCCGCCGTCTCCTCGGCGCGGCCGGCGTTCGCTCGGTAGGTGAGGGCGACGTCCCAGCCGTCGTCGGCGAGCGCGGTGCAGACGGCGGCGCCGATCCCACCGGACCCTCCGGCGACGAGGACCCACGGGCGGGGGCCGGGGGAGGGCGGGGGTGCGGGGTCGGTCACGCGGCGAGCATAACGACCGTTTCTAAGCCTCGCTAGAAAACCGTGGACCGTGCCCCACGACGACGACGGCCGCCCTCCGTGTGGAGGGCGGCCGTCGTGATGGTGCGCCGTCAGGGACTTGAACCCCGAACCCGCTGGTTAAGAGCCAGCTGCTCTGCCAATTGAGCTAACGGCGCGTGTGGAGTTGTCGTGCCTCGCCCACGCACGGAGGATCGATCCCGGACGTGCGGTGGGATCGATCGCCGAGGCGGCGACCGGGTGAGTGACGGGACTTGAACCCGCGGCCCCCTGGACCACAACCAGGTGCTCTACCAACTGAGCTACACCCACCATGCGTTCTCCCGGGCACTCCCGGAAGCGCTGGACTACTGTAGCCCGCCCGCTCCGGGGGGTGTCAGGCGGGGGTCGTACCGCCCTCCGGGGGTGCCGCGACGTGCGCGACCGCGGCCGCCGCGGCCTGCGCCTGCTCGGTCGTCGGACCGGGCGGGGCCACGAACAGCGCCTGCCGGTAGTAGGCCAGCTCGCGGATCGACTCGCGGATGTCGGCGAGCGCGCGGTGCGCGAGGCCCTTCTCCGGCTTCGCGTAGAACACCCGCGGGAACCAGCGCCGCGCCAGCTCCTTCACCGAGCTGACGTCGATCATCCGGTAGTGCAGGTACCCGTCGAGCTCGGTCATGTCCCGGGCGATGAAGCCGCGGTCGGTCGCGATCGAGTTGCCCGCCAGCGGCGCGGAGCGGGCGTCCGGGACGTGGGTGCGGACGTAGTCGAGCACCATCTTCTCGGCCTGCTCGATCGTGACCGTCGCGCGCCGGACCTCCTCGGTCAGCCCGGACCGGGCGTGCATGTCGCGCACGACGTCGGGCATCGCGTCGAGCTTCGCGTCGTCACAGGCGATCACCACGTCGACGCCCTCGCCGAGGATGTTGAGGTCGCCGTCGGTGACCAGTGCCGCGATCTCGATCAGGGCGTCGGAGCCCAGATCCAGCCCGGTCATCTCGCAGTCGATCCACACCAGCCGATCGGTCATCGCCACAGCCTAGGTGACATCGGTGCGACGGGTGCGAGCCTCGCCCGTCACCGTCGGGGGAGTGCCCTAGGCTCGCGCCGTGGCTGACGACACACCTGCTCGCACCATCGCCGCCGGATACGCCACCGACGGGGCCGCGCTGGAGCTCGGCACCGTCCTGGTCGACGGGGTGTGCGACCCGCAGGCACGGGTCCGGATCCCGCTCGCGACGCTGAACCGGCACGGCCTGGTGGCCGGGGCGACCGGCACCGGCAAGACCAAGACCCTGCAGGCGCTGGCCGGGCAGCTGTCCGACGCCGGGGTCCCGGTCCTGCTCGCCGACGTCAAGGGCGACCTGTCCGGCATGGCCCGTGCGGGCGAGCCGGACGACAAGGTCACCGCCCGCGCGACCGACACCGGCGACGACTGGGTCCCGACCGCGTACCCGGTGCAGTTCCTGTCGCTGGGCGACGGCGGCGTCGCCGTCCCGGTGCGGGCGACGCTGACCCAGTTCGGCCCGATCCTGCTGGCGAAGGTGCTCGGCCTCAACGCCACCCAGGAGTCCACCCTCGGCCTGATCTTCCACTGGGCCGACCAGCGCGGGCTGCCGCTGCTCGACACCAAGGATCTGCGCGCGGTCATCCAGCACCTCACCTCCGACCAGGGCAAGGCCGACCTCAAGGGCATCGGCGGGGTCTCCCCGGCGACGGCCGGGGTCATCCTGCGCGCGCTGGTCAACCTGGAGGCCCAGGGCGGCGAGGAGTTCTTCGGCGAGCCCGAGTTCGACCCCGCGGACCTGATGCGTCAGATCGACGGGAAGGGCGTCGTCACCCTGCTGGAGCTGGCCGAACGCGCCGCGAACCCGGTGCTGTTCTCCACGTTCCTGATGTGGCTGCTCGCCGAGCTGTACGAGGAGCTGCCCGAGGCGGGCGACCTCGACCGGCCCAAGCTGGTGTTCTTCTTCGACGAGGCGCACCTGCTGTTCACCGACGCCTCGAAGGCGTTCCTCGACCGCATCGAGCAGACCGTCAAGCTCATCCGGTCCAAGGGCGTCGGCGTGTTCTTCTGCACCCAGCTGCCCACCGACGTGCCGAACGAGGTGCTGTCCCAGCTGGGCGCGCGGATCCAGCACGCGCTGCGGGCCTTCACCCCGGACGACCAGAAGGCGCTGTCGCGCACGGTGCGGACCTACCCGAAGTCCGACGTCTACGACCTGGAGTCGGCGCTGACCTCGCTGGGCACCGGTGAGGCGGTCGTGACGGTGCTGTCCGAGCGCGGCGCGCCCACCCCGGTCGCCTGGACCCGGCTGCGGGCCCCGCGCTCGCTGATGGCCGCCCTGCCGGTCGACGACGTCCGCGCCGACGCCGCCGCCTCACCGCTGCAGGCGAAGTACGGACAGATGGTGGACCGCGAGTCCGCCTACGAGAAGCTCACCGCGAGCATCGCGGCCGGGCCGGGCGGCGAGGCGACGCCGGTCGAGGCGCCCCCGGCACCCGCCCCGGAGCCGGGCCAGGCCCCGCCGCCCCCGCCTCCGCCGCAGGACTCGCCGGGCGGCGGGTTCTTCTCCAAGATCGGGGACTTCCTGCAGTCGCCGACCGGCCGCCAGCTCACCAACACGGTGACCCGCGAGATCACCCGCAGCCTGTTCGGGACCCGCCGGCGTCGCTGACCCCCGGGTCAGGCCCGGAACGGGGCGACCGCGTCCGGGGTCACCGCGGCCATCAGCGCGACGGCGTCGGCGGGGTTCAGGTCCAGCACCTGCACCGCGCCGCCGCCCGCGGCGGTGGTCGCCTCCAGCGTCAGCACCCCGGCGCGGCGCTGGAACAGGCTCTGCCGCACCCGCCAGCCGATGACGCCGTCGCGGCGCAGCGCGGTCGTCGTGCGCAGCAGCGACCCGTGCCGGGCGACGAGGTAGCGCTCGTCGAGCCGGTGGCCCAGGGCGCGGTAACGGTCCAGCGCGAGCGGCACGGCCAGCACCACCAGTGCCACACCCACCACGACCGGCCACACCGCGGCGTCGAACCAGGCGAGCACCCCGAGCGCCGCGGCGGGGACGAGCGCCGGACCGACCGCGCGGACCAGCCGCCGGGTCCGGGCCCGCGCCGGGTGCGCCCGCAGCGGGCCGTCGGTGACGGGGCCGGTCGCGCGTGCGGCCGTCGCGGCGACGGCGTGGGCGTGCGCGCGGCGCACCGGCGGGCCGAGGGCGCCGCCGCCGGAGTCCTTGTCCTCCCCGGCCAGCCCGACGGTCAGCGCCCCGGCCTGGGCGCCGCCGCCCAGGGCCCGCACCAGCAGCGGCTCGGACACCGTCACCCCGCGCAGCCGCTGCTCGGACACCGACAGCGACCGCTTGGTCAGCAGGCCGCGTCGCACCCGCAGCGTGCCGTCGGGCTCGCGGCTGAGCCGGTAGTCCCACCAGCGCTCCACGAACAGCACGATGCTGCCGGCGACCATGACCAGCAGCAGGAGCCCGACCGCGACGAGCACCGTCGCCCAGACCGGTGCGGCCGACAGCTCCCCGGCGACGGCGTCCGCGCCGGGCAGCGAGCGCGGGTCGAGGCCGGTCTCGTTGAGTACGTTCCAGCCGGCGCCGGCCAGCGCACCGATCGCGGCCAGCGAGCTGACCGTCAGCGGGGCGAAGCGCAGCGAGGACCAGCGGATCCGGTCGAGCTCTGCGCCCGCGGGGTCGACGTGATCGGCCGGGCCTGCGGTCCCGTCGCCGGCGGCCGCGTCCCCGTCGGCATGGTTGCCGTCGGCACCGTCCCCCTCGACCCGGGCCCGGTCCGTCCCGGTCCCGTCGGCGACCGCGGCCGGTCCGCGTGCCGGGGCGGGGCGGGCGAGCAGCTCGCGGCGCAGCCGTTCGGCCTCGTCGGTCATGACGGCGTCGAGGTCCAGGCCCGCGTCCGACCCGCTCTGCCCGGAGCCGACCTTCACCACCGACAGCCCGACGAGCCGGTGCAGCAGCGGTGCGGTCAGGTCGACGGTGCGGATCCGGTCCCGCGGCACCGAACGGCGCTGCCGGTTCAGCAGCCCGCTGTGCAGCTCGACGCGCTCGTCGGTGATCCGGTAGCGGGTGGTGCGCCAGCGCACGACGCCCACCGCGACCGCGACGACGACCGCCGCCCCCGCGATCCAGACCTGGGTGGAGTTGCCGCTGCCCGCGCCGAACAGGACCAGCACGACCAGCGCGGGGGCCAGCCGCAGCAGCGCGGTGGCCGGGCCGACGAGCAGCATCCGGCCCGGCAGCCGTCGCCAGCCGACCTCGTCGGGGGTCGTGCCGGTGCCGTCCACGGGTGCGACGGGTGCGGGCTCGGTCACGTCGCGTCCCCGCTGTGCCGCCCGGTCGTCTCGGTGAGCCGGCGGGCGAGCTCGGCGGCGGCGTCGGCGTCGAGGCCGGCGATGCGGACCGGGCCGCGGGCCGACGCGGTCGTGACGGTCACCGTCGCCAGGCGCAGCGCCTGCTGCAGCGGGCCGTGCTCGGTGTCGACGGTCTGCACCCGCGGGATCGGCGCGATCCGCCACTCCCGCACCAGCCAGCCCGACCGGGTGTAGACGGCGTCCTCGGTCACCTCCCAGCGGTGCAGCCGGTACCGCAGGCCGGGCACGACGAGCGTCCCGACCAGCAGCCACAGCACCGTCAGCACCATGGTCGCGATCAGCACCCCGTGCCACGGGACCGCGGGCAGCAGGAACCACGCGACGACCTGGCCGACGAGCAGCACGAGCGGGACGGGCGCCGCCGAGAGCCGCCACCACCAGATCGCGCGGGGGTCGACCCGGTTCGCGGGTGGGCGCAACGGGAGCGGCAGCGCGTCGGTCGGGATCCCGGGTCCGGGGTCGCCGGTGCGGGGGCCGGAGGCGGTCATGGTCCCACTCTGCCGAACCGCACCCGGCGGGAGCATCCGAGCACGCCGTCGGAGACCCCACTGTGGCCGAAAGAGGGAGCGTGGCCGACAGAGGGGCGCGGCCGACAGAGGGGCGCGGCCGACAGAGGGTGCCGCCGAGTGGCACACCACGTGCGTCCGGGATCCGGGCCCGGGTACGCGGTGTGCCACTCGGCGGGCGACGACGGTCAGTGGGCCGGCGCGGACAGGTCGTAGACCGTGGTGCCGTCGACGGTCGTCGCGGTGTAGTGCTGCGCGACCCAGGCGGTGATCTCCGCCCCGGTGCCGCGGCCGCCGCCGGGGCCACCCCGCTCGCCGGCGCCGACGAAGTACCGGACCTCGCCCTGCGCGACGTACTGCCGGAACTGCTCCAGGGTGGGGGAGGGGTCGCTGCCGGAGAAGCCGCCGATCGCCATGACGGCGGTGTCCCCGCCCGCGGCGAGCATCATCGACGCCGCGCCCTGCGAGCCGATCGTCGCCGCGGCCCAGCGGGCGGGACCCGCGTCCCGCAGCAGCGCGACGACCTGCGCGCCGGTCCGCTCGGTCTCCGGGCCGCCGCCGAACCTCCCGCCCTGCCACGCACCGCCCTGCCCGGTACCGGCCGGGAGCCCGCCGCCGGCCGACGGGCCGGTACCGGCCGGGCCCCCGGGTCCGCCGGGAGCCGCCGCGCCGGTCCCGTCGAGGCCCCGGTCCCGGTCGCCCCGCCGGTCGCGGAACCCGCCCGGGCCCCGGTCGCCTCCGGCGACCTCCGGCCCGGCGGTCGGGATGGAGCCCTCGTGCGGGGTCGCCACGGTCTGGCCCGCGTAGGCCGCGGGGGCGGCGACCCCGCTCAGGACCGCGACGCCGAGTGCCACGGCGAGCCATCGCCGTCCGCGGGCGGGGGCCAGCAGGGCCGCGCCGGCCACGACGCCGGCCACCAGCACCACCCAGCGCAGCCAGGGCAGGAACTGCGGCGACCAGCCGAGCATCACGAACGCCCACACCGCGGTCCCGGCGACGGCGACGGCGAGCACCCCACGGACCCACCGTCGGTCCCGGTGCGCGAGCAGCTCGCGGCCGCCGACCGCGACCAGCGCCGCGATCCCGGGCGCCAGCGCCACCGTGTAGTACGGGTGGACGATCCCCTCCATGAACGACAGCACCAGCACCGTCACCAGCGTCCAGCCGCCCCACACGAGCAGCGAGCCGCGGACGGCGTCGGTGCGCACCGCGCGGCCGCGCAGCACCAGCGCCGCGACGAGCAGCAGCAGCGCGGCCGGGAGCAGCCAGGAGACCTGGGTGCCGAACGACGTCTCGAACATCCGCAGGAACCCGGCCTGACCGCCGAAGCTCCCACCACCCGGACCACCCGGCGGCATGCCGCCACCGGCGGGGGCGCCACCCGGGAACGCACCGGCCGCGGCGTCGCGCACGGTGTCACGGCCGCGGCCGCCCTCGCCGCCGACGAGCCGGCCCAGCCCGTTGTAGCCGAAGGCCAGGCCGAGCGGGGTGTCGTCCCCGGACCCGCCGATGTAGGGGCGGGCGTCGACCGGCCACAGCGCGACGGCGAGCAGCCACCAGCCGGCGCCGACGACGATCCCGGCACCGCCGACGAGCAGCTGCCACACCCGTCGCCACGGACGGCCGGGTGCGGCCCACAGCCAGGCCAGGGCCAGACCGGGAAGCACCAGGAACGCCTGCAGGGACTTGGTCAGGAACGCGAAACCGAGCAGCAGCCCGACCGCGGCGATCCACCGGTTCCGGCCGTCCTCCAGACCCCGGACCAGCAGGTACGCCGCCGCGAGGAGCAGCAGTGTCAGCAGCGCGTCGGGGTTGTCGAAGCGGAACATCAGCGCCGCGACGGGCGTCAGCGCCAGCAGCGCCCCGGCGAGCAGCCCGGCGCCGTGCCCGGACACCCGGCGCACCGCGGCGTACAGCAGCCCGACCGCGGCGACGCCCATCAGCGCCTGCGGCACCAGCAGGCTCCAGGACGAGAACCCGAAGATCCGTGCGGAGATCTCCATCGGCCACAGCGACGCGGGCGGCTTGTCGACGGTGATCGCGTTCGCCGGGTCGAGGGAGCCGAAGAAGAACGCCGTCCAGTCGTTCGCCCCGGCCTGCACCGCGGCGGCGTAGAAGGAGTTGGCCCAGCCGGAGGCGCCCAGGTTCCACAGGTAGAGCGCGCCCGTCGCGACGAGCAGCGCGGCGACCGAGCCGGGCCGGGTCCAGCGGCGGGGACCGTCGGACGGGGGCGGGGGAGCGTCGGACCGGGTGGGGAACCGGTCGAGGGTGCTGGTCATGCGGCGGTCGCCTTCTCGAGCGGTGCGGTGGTGGACCGGGTGCGGAACACCCAGGAGCGGAACACCCAGGAGCGGAACAGGACGAAGCGCAGCACCGTCGCGACCAGGTTGGCCCCGACGATCACCGCGGCCTCGACGGCCAGGTGCGCGCCGGGTGCGACGGCGCCGAGCACGGCGAGGGCGCCGGTGGTCAGGACGAGGCCGAGCGCGAACACGATCAGCCCCTGGAACTGGTGGGTGACCGCGCGGTCCCGGCCACGGACCCCGAAGGTGAACCGCCGGTTCAGCGCGGTGTTGGCGACCGCGCAGACCAGCAGCGCGACGACGTTCGCCGCGATCGGCCCGAGCATCCCGCGCAGCGCGAGGAACAGCAGCAGGTTCGCCACCGTCGACGCGACGCCGATCGCGGCGAAGCGGGCCAGCTGGAACGGCATCGCCCGGGGCACCCCGGGCACCTCCGGCGGGGCCAGCGGCGCCCGCCCGAGCTGCGCGCGGACCTCGGCCAGCGGCAGCGCACCCGTCGCCAGTGCCCGGCCGACCCGCCACACGCCCTTCAGGTCCGCGACGGCCGTCGCCACGATGTCCACGCTGGAGTCCGGGTCGTCGACCCAGTCGACGGGCACCTCGTGGATGCGCAGCCCGGACCGCTCGGCCAGCACCAGCAGCTCGGTGTCGAAGAACCAGCCGGTGTCCTCGACCAGCGGCAGCAGCCGCCGGGCCACGTCGGAGCGGATCGCCTTGAACCCGCACTGGGCGTCGGAGAAGCGGGCCGAGAGCGCGCCGCGCAGGATCAGGTTGTAGCTGCGCGAGATGAACTCCCGCTTCGGGCCGCGCACCACCCGCGAGCCGCGACCCAGGCGGGTCCCGATCGCGAGGTCGGAGTGCCCGGACACGAGCGGGGCGACGAGCGGGAGCAGCGCGCCGAGGTCGGTGGACAGGTCGACGTCGCAGTAGGCGAGGACATCGGCGTCGGAGTCCGACCAGACCCGGCGCAGGGCGCGGCCGCGGCCCTTCTGCTCCAGGCGCACCGTGCGGACCTCGGGGATCTCGGCGGCCAGCCGCCGGGCGATCGCCGGGGTGGCGTCGGTGCTGGCGTTGTCGGCGACGGTGATCCGGAAGGAGTAGGGGAACCCGGAGGTGAGGAACGCGTGCAGGCGCCGCACCGAGGACTCCAGGTCGCGCTCCTCGTCGAAGACGGGGACGACGATGTCGAGCACGGTCCGGCCGCGGTCGGACGGACGCGCCTCGGGGTGGCCCGGGTGGGTGCCGGTGGCGGGGCCGGCGACGACTGTGGTCATGGGATCGACGATCGGGGCCTGCGCTGTCGCGGCCGTGTGATCGACCTGTGCGTCGGCTGTGAGCCGGTCGGCCGCCCGCCGGGTCACGACGCGCTCAGGTCGTGGAGGGTGACGCCGTCGACGGTGCGGGCCGGGAACGTCGCCGCGACCCACTCGGCGATGAGGCGCGCGTCGTCGCTGCCGCCGGAGGCGGTGGAGATCATGTCGCTGCCCGCGGAGCCGATGAACCAGTGGATCCGGTGCTGCGCCACCATCTGCCGGAACTGCGCGAGCGTCGGGTAGGGGTCGGTGCCGTTGAACCCGCCGACGGCGAGCACCGGTGCCCCCGAGGCGAGCTGGTAGCCCGCCGCCTGCATGGAGCTCACCGTGGCCGCGGCCCAGGTGAAGTCGTCCGCGTCTGCCGCGATCAACCCCGTGACCTGCGACGACGGCGTGGGGGCGCTGAGGATGCCGCCCGGCCCGCCGCCGCGCCCGCCGGCACCGCCCGGCCCCCGGGTGGGTCCGCCACCGGCCCACCGGCCGCCCGGCCCGCCCGCCGTCGCGGCACCCGGTGCGCCCGCGGACCCACCGGTCCCGGCCGAGCCCGCAGCCGTACCACCCCCGGCCGCGCCCGGTGCCCCGACGGCCCCACCGGTGACGGTTCCGGCCGGGCCGGATGCGCCACCCGGGGCGCCGGACCCGGAACCGGCCCACGGCCCGCGCATCCCGCCGGGGCCACCCCGGCCCCCGCCCGGTCCGGACGCGTAGCCCTCCGGCCCGGAGCTCGGGATCGCGCCGGCGTGCGGTGTCGCCGCCGTCGCCAGCGCCCAGGCCGTCGTCCCGCCGGCCCCCGCCAGCAGCGCCGCGGTGAGCACCCCGGTGGCGAGCACCCGCGGCATCCGGTGCACCCCGAGCAGGGCGAGCGCCGCGCCGAGCCCGACGACGAGCACCGCCGGCCGCAGCCACCCCAGCCAGGCCGCGGGCAGCAGGGCGTAGGCCCACACCGCCGTCGCCGCGACCGCCACGGCCAGCCACCAGCGGGCGGCCGCGGACGCACGGTCCCGCCACAGCGTCGCCCCGCCGATCCCGACCAGCGCGGCGACCGCCGGGGCCAGCGCGACGGTGTAGTAGCTGTGCACGATCCCGGCCATCAGGCTGAACGTCAGCCCGGTGACCAGCAGCCACCCGCCCCAGAGCACGGTCGCCGCGCGGAGCGGGTCGGTGCGCGGGGCCCGCCGGGTCCACCACAGCAGGACCCCGAGCAGCACCAGCGCCGCGGGCAGCAGCCAGGACGCCTCCCGGCTCATCTCCGAGCCGAACAGCCGCAGCAGCCCGGTCCGGCCCCAGCCACCGGCACGTCCGCCCGCGCCGCCGCCGACGGAGCCGACCTCGTCGCCGGTGAGCCGGCCGACGCCGTTGTAGCCGAAGACCAGCTCCAGCACGCTGTTCCCCTGGGAGCCGCCGATCCAGGGCCGGTCCGCGGCCGGCCACAGCTCCACGACCAGCACCCACCAGCCCGCCGAGACCAGCAGCGCGGCCCCGGCGACGAGCAGCGCCCGGATCCGCGGCCACCAGGCGAGCGGGGCGGCGAGCAGCCACACGGCGGTGAACGCCGGCAGCACCAGGAACGCCTGCAGCATCTTGGTGAGGAAGCCGTAGCCGATCAGCACCCCGACGAGCACCAGCCACCGGGTGCGGCCCTGCTCGATCGCCCGGGTGAGGGCGTAGGCGGCGCCGGTCAGGACGAGCACGAGCATCGCGTCGGGGTTGTCGAAGCGGAACATCAGCACCGCGACCGGGGTGAGCGCGAGCGCGGCCCCGGCGACCAGCCCGGCCCCCGGCCCGGCGACGCGCCGGACCGCGGCGTGCAGCAGCGCGACCGCGGCGACGCCCATCAGCGCCTGCGGCACCAGCACGCTCCAGCTCGACAGCCCGAACAGCCGCACCGCCAGCCCGATCGGCCACAGCGCCCCCGGCGCCTTGTCGACGGTGATGCCCCCGGCCGCGTCGGAGGCGCCGAAGAACCACGCCGACCAGCTCTGCCCGCCCGCCTGCGCGGCCGCCGCGTAGAACGCGTTGGCCCAGCCCGAGGCCGACAGCCCCCACAGGTACAGCGCGGCCGTCGCGGCGAGCAGCACCGCGAGCGGCAGGTGCCGCCACCGGCGGGTCGGCGGCGGGGACGGTGCGGGGGCGGGCCGGGGCCGGGACAGGGTGCTCGTCACCCGGGCGACGCTGCTCCGCCGCGCTGTGCGGAACCGGTGATCGACCTGTGAACCACCTGTGCCGGTCCACCCCGACGCCGGCACGGGGCGGGCGCCGGGGAGGATCGGTGGTGTGTCGACCCCCGTCCCGACCGGCCCCCGGCTGGTGCTCCCCGGCTGGACCCCGGAGGTCGCGGCGGCCGTCGTCGCCGGGACCCGGCGCGGTGACTGGGCGCCGGACTTCCCCGCCGAGGGCGACCGGGTGATCGCCCGGCTCCTCGCCCGCGACCCGTCCGGGCCGGGCTGGGGCGAGCTCGGGCACCGGCTGCTCGTCGAACGCGACGGCGGCACGGTCGTCGGCGGCGCGGGCCTGTTCCCCGCCCCCGACGACGGCCCGGCCGCCGTCGAGCTCGGCTACGGCGTGGTGCCCTCCCGCCGCGGCCGCGGCTACGCCGTCGAGGCCGCCCGCCTGCTGCTCGCGCTGGCCCGCTCGGCCGGGGCGTCCCCGCTGGTCGCAGGCGTCGAGCCGGGCAACCCGGCCTCGGAGCGGGTGCTGCAGCGGATCGGGATGCGCCCCACCGGGACCCGCGACGGCGTCGCACGGTTCCGGCTCGACGTAGGGTCGGGCACGTGATCAGGCTCGTCGCGCTCGACATCGACGGCACCATCGTCCACGGGCGCAGGCCCCCGAGCCCCGCGGTCCTCGACGCGATCGCGCTCGCCGGGACCCGGGCCGAGGTGATGCTGTGCACCGGCCGGACCGTCGTCGGCGTGGCCGGCGCGCTGGACGCGATCGGGCTGCGCGACGGCGTCACCCTGACCTCGAACGGCGCGGTCGAGATGGAGACCGCGACCCGCCGGGTGCTGGCGATGGAGCGGCTCGCCCCCGAGGCCGTGACCGCGGCGCTCGACGCGATGACCGGGCTGTTCCCGGGGGCGGTGTTCGCCTGCGAGCACGTCGGCGTCGGGCAGCGGGTCAGCGCCCCGTTCCCGGACGGCGTGCTCGCCGGCACCGTCACCGAGGTCGGCCGCGCCGGTCTGCTCGACGAGCCGACGCCCAAGCTCGTCATGTACTGGCCGGGACACGACCCGGACGAGACCGCGGCCCGCGCGGCCCGGCTGCACGTTCCCGGCACCGAGCCGACCCTGGACCACGAGCTGCCGTGGGTGACGCTGGTGCCGGCCGGGGTGTCCAAGGCGTCCGGGCTCGCGCGGGTCGCGGCCCGGCTCGGCGTCGACCGCTCCGAGGTCCTCGCCGTCGGCGACGGCGACAACGACCGCGCGATGCTGCGCTGGGCGGGCCGCGGGATCGCGATGGGGCAGGCCCCGCCGCAGGTGCACGCCGACGCCGACGAGTCCACCGGCACCGTCGCGGAGGACGGCCTGGCCCGCGCCCTGGAGCGCGCGTTCGGCTAGTGCTCGACGGGGGTGCCCGCGACCAGCGGCGTCGCCGCCTCGAGGGCCGCCCCGCAGGACGGCGGCCGCGGCGGCAGCGACGGGTCGAGGACCACCGGCACCGTCCAGGTCCGGCCGTCGCGGGAGCGGACGGTCACGTCCCCGGGTCCGTCGACGGCGTCGACGAGCAGCGCCGAGGCGTCCCCGATGCCGGTGTGCTCGCGCACGGCGAGCTCGGCGAGCTGGCGGACCGGGTCCAGCCCGGTGTGCCCGCGGCAGCTCCACGGGTCGACGCCGCCCCCGGCCGCGGCCTTGAGCGCGGCCAGCGCACCGCCGGTGTCGAGGCGGCCGTAGGCGTAGCCGGTGGGCAGCACCAGCGCGGTCGGCGCGAACCGGTGCCCGCCGAGGTGGGTGCACTCCCAGACGTCGGCGCCCTCGGCGGCCAGCTCCCCGGCGAGCGCGCGGCCGCGGACGGCGCAGCAGACGTCACGTCTGCCGTGCGCGCACACCAGCATCACCGGGTCGGTGACCGGCGTGCCCGCGCCCGGGTCGAGGTCGATGCGGGCGAGGTCGTCGGTGCCGCGCACGGTGCGCGACCACACCCGCGAGCCGCCCGGGGCGAGGTCGGCGACGTAGACGGTGCGGTCGCCGTCGGCGTCGCAGCGGCCCTCGCGGCCGGGGCGGCGGATCAGCAGGAGGATGACGTCGTCGGCGCGGAGCCGGTCGGACAGCGCGGTGACCGCCGGGTCCGGGTGGTCGGCGACCTTCCGCGGCCACGCCCCGATGTGCTCGACGGCGACGAGGCGGCGCACGTGCGGCGCGGTGCCGGTCATCGGCTCGCCGACGGCCTCGCTCAGCCCGGCACAGCCCGCGGCGGGCGCCCCGGCGGGGGGACCGCCGAGTGCGCCACGTGCCGCGGTGACCGTCATCGGGCCATCTTAGGGAAGGTTTCCCTGACTTCAACCCGGGACGCCCGGTCGGGTCACTCCCGGCCGGGGAGCTCCTTGCGCAGGACCTTGCCGGTCTGGTTGCGCGGCAGCTCGTCCAGGAAGTGCACGTCCCGTGGGGCGGCGAACTTCTCGAGGTCGGACTTCACCCGGCTGCGGATCGCGTCCGCGGTGACGTCGGCTCCCGGCTCGAGCACCACCCAGGCGGCGAACCGCTGGCCGTACTCGTCGTCGTCCACCCCGAGCACGCAGGCCTCGCGCACCCCGTCCATCCCCGAGACGAGCTCCTCGACCGGGCCGGGGTGCAGGTTCTCCCCGCCCGAGACGATCATGTCGTCGGCGCGGCCGGTGAGGAACAGCCGTCCCTGCTCGTCGAGGTGTCCGACGTCGCCGGTCCCGAGCAGCCCGTCGCGTTCCTCCAGGCCGTCCTCGCCGCCGGTGTAGCCCTCGAACGGCAGGTCGTTGCCCACGAACACCCGGCCGTCGACGCCTGCCGCGGCGGGCCGGTCGTCGTCGTCGAGGATGACCAGGGTGGTGCCGGCCGGGGCGCGGCCCGCGGTGCCGGGGGCGTCGCGCAGGTCCTCCGGTCCGGCGATCGAGACCCAGGAGACCTCGGTGGAGCCGTAGAGGTTGTAGAGGCAGTCGCCGAAGCGGTCCATGAACCGGTTGGCCTGCCCGCCGGGCAGCGCCGACCCGGAGACGGCCACGATCCGCGGGCCCTCGTCGTCGCCCCAGCCCTCGGCCTCGGACTCCAGGACCCGCTGGAGCATCACCGGCACCGCGAACACCGTCGTGCACCGGCGCTCGCGCACGGCGTCGAGGAACCCCTCGGGGGTGAACCTGCGGCGCAGCACGACGGTCGCGCCGTGCAGCGAGGCGAGCAGCAGCCCGGCGTTGCCCCAGGTGTGGAACAGCGGTGCGGCGATGTGCGTCGGCTCACCGGCGCGCAGCGGGATCGCCGACAGGATCGACGCCGCCGGGGCGAGGGTCGACGGGTGCGGCCGCTTGGCGCCCTTCGGCGTCCCGGTGGTGCCGGAGGTCAGCACGATCTGCTTGGACGGCTCCGGCTTGAACGGCAGCTCGCCCGGCCCGCCGCGCTCGACCATCGCGTCGAGGTCGTCGAGCGCGCGGTCGCCCGCGGGGCGCGGCCCGTCCGGGGTGCGGGTCAGCACGACGCGCGGCCCGTCCGGGACGATGTCGAGGAAGTCCGGGTCGGCGACGAGGGTGTGCAGCTGCTGCTGCTCCTGCACCCCGCGCATCTGCTCGGCCGAGAGCCCGGTGTTGACCAGCACGACGTCGGCGCCCGCCTTGCCCGCCGCGACCATCGCCTCGATCGGCGCGCGGGCGTTGCGGCACAGCACCCCGACCGGGGCGCCCGGCCCGGCGCCGGAGTCGAGCAGCGCCAGCGCGAGGCTGTCGGTGCGGGCCTCCAGCTCGGCGTAGGTGGTGACCCCGTCGTCGTCGACGACGGCGAGCCGGTACGGGTGGCGGGCCGCCCCGACGGCGAACGCGGCGGTGATGCTGTTGCCGTAGCGCACCAGGGCCCGGCCCATCCCGTACAGCTTCCCGGGGCCGAGCGGGCGGACGACTCCCGAGCGGGTCAGGGCCACGGCGGCGCGGGCGGTGCCGCTGCCCAGCTCGTAGGCGGTACGGGCGGTGCCGGAGAGGTTCTGGAGCAGCGGGGAGCCAGCCATGCGGCGCAGTCTGGCAGGGCCACCCGCAGCCGCGTCGGGTCCGGTCCGGGGATCTGTGTCAGAGGTCACTGAGCATGTCCGTCATGTTTCGTAGGGTGAAGACGATGTGTCCCTCGGTGACCCACAGGTCGCCGAACTCTCCACCACACACCGTCGGGGATCCTGATGCGCCTCTACCTGCCCACACGCACGTCCACTTCCGGCCGCACCCTGGTCCGCGCGGGACGTCCGACCAAGTCGATGCCCGGGTTCGGCGGCCTCGCCGGCGTCTGCCGCTGCGGAGCGGCCCGGCCCGCCGACGCGCGCGCCCTGCCGTGGCGCGACTGTCCGTCCTGCACACCGCAGCGGGCCCGCGCCGGGCGCTGAACGCCCCGGCCTCGTAGGTTCCCGGGTCGACGGGCACCGGGCCCGTCGACCGCGGAGGCCCCATGAGTACGCCCACCCCCGAGATGCGGCTGCGCGCCCTCGAGCGCGAGGACCTGCCGTTCGTCCACGGGCTGTCGAACGACTCCGGGATCATGTCGTACTGGTTCGAGGAGCCCTACGAGTCGCTCGTCGAGCTGCAGGAGATCTTCGCCCGGCACGTGCACGACAACCGCGAGCGGCGGTTCATCATCGACTGCGCCGGCGAGCGCGCCGGCCTGGTCGAGCTGGTGGAGATCGACTACATCCACCGCAACGCCGAGTTCCAGATCATCGTCGCCCCCGCCTTCCAGGGCCGGGGTCTCGCCGCCCGCGCCACCGCCGCGGCCCTCGACTACGCCTTCGGCGTGCTGAACCTGCACAAGGTGTACCTCGTCGTCGACGTCGACAACGCCCGCGCCGTGCGCGCCTACGAACGCACCGGCTTCGTCGTGGAGGGCGAGCTGCGCGAGGAGTACTTCGCCAGCGGCCGCTACCACGACGCGTACCGGATGGCGGTGCTGCAGCGCGAGCACCTCGGTCGCACCGTCGACGGACCGCGCTGAGCGGACCGGACCGGCCGGCAGGGAGGGGGACCCGTCGGCCGGCCCGGCGTGCACCGGTCGCGGGCATGCGACCGGAGTCGGGCGCGTCGACCGTGATGACGACGACACCCATGAACAGTACTATCCCGCCACGTACTCGTGTCAACGTTCCGCTACGCTGCGCCCATGACCAGCAGGAACCGGGTGTGGGTCGGTGTCAGCTCGATGTCGCGGTGCGGATCGGGCAACCGATGACATCGTTGATCGTCGGGTGAGTGCCCGCGACCGTCGTCGCCGCGGGTCACGGGGTGGTTGCGGCCCGCCCGTCGTCGCCGTGCGCGCCCGGCTACCCCGGGTAGGATCCGCCCCGATGTCCGGAACTCCGACGGCCGGGGACGAGTTCCCGATCGACAAGCTCGCCGCGCGTGCCGGCATGACCGTCCGCAACGTGCGCGCCCACCTGTCCCGCGGGCTGCTGCAGCCGGGGGAGATGCGCGGGCGCACCGCCTGGTACGGCCCCGTCCACCTGGCCCGGCTGGAGCTGATCGCCGGCCTGCAGCGGCGCGGGTTCTCGCTCGCCGCGATCGGTGTGCTGATCAACCAGACCCCCTCCGGCAGCGCCGAGGAGGCGTTGCGCCTCTACCGCGGCATGCTCGCCCCGTGGCAGCCGGAGGAGCCGGTCGAGCTCGCCGAGGAGGACCTGGCCGAGTGGGCCGGCGCCCGGACGTCCCCGGAGTTCGTCGGGCAGCTGGTCGCCTCCGGGATGATCGAGCGCACCGGCCCGGGGCGGCTGCGCGTGCTCAACCCGTCGATGGTCCGGTCCGGGGCGCACGCCGTCGCCCTCGGCCTGGCCCCGGAGGCGGTGCAGCAGGTCGGCGACGAGCTGCTGACCCGCACCCGTGAGATCGCCGAGATCTTCGTCGAGCTGTTCCGGGAGCAGGTCTGGGCGGCGCACGTCGCGGCCGGGCTGCCCCGCAGCGGCGTCGCGGACCTGCGCACGGCGGTCGAGGCCCTGCAGCCGGTCGCCACCCAGTCGCTGCTGGGCGCCTTCCGCCAGACGATGCAGCAGGCGATGGACGACTTCATCCGCCGGCTGTCCACCGACCTCGCCCCGGCCGACCCGCCCGTCGGCCCCGGGGCCGCGGAGCCGTACTCAGACCGGTAGGTCGACGGTGAACACCGTCCGGCCGGGGGCGCTGTCGACCCCGACCGTCCCGTCGTGGGCGGCGACGACCGCGGCCACGATCGCGAGGCCCAGCCCGGTGCTGGGAGTGTCGTTCCCGGCGCGGGTGCGTCCCTCCGCGCCGCGGGCGAACCGCTCGAACACCCGGGGCAGGACGTCCGGGGCGATGCCGGGGCCGTCGTCGGCGACCCGCAGCCGGACCCGGCCGGGGACGGGCCGGTCGAGGGAGACGGTGACCGTCGTGCCGGGCGGGGTGTGGGTGCGGGCGTTCGCGAACAGGTTGGTGACCACCTGGGCGAGCCGGTGGGCGTCGCCGGTGACCGTGACCGGCTCGTCGGGCAGCTGCGGGAACCAGCGGTGGTCGCGGCCCGCCACGTGGGCGTCCCCGACGGCGTCGAGGACCAGCCGGGTGAGGTCCACCTCGGCGCGCTCCAGCGGGCGGCCCGCGTCGAGCCGGGCGAGCAGCAGCAGGTCCTCGACCAGGGTGGACATGCGTTCGGCCTGCGAGCTGATCCGGGCCAGTGCGTGCGTGGTCCGCTCCGGGACCGGGTCGCGCTCGCGGCGCGACAGCTCGGCGTAGCCGCGGATCGCCGTCAGCGGGGTGCGCAGCTCGTGGCTGGCGTCGGCGACGAAGCGGCGCAGCCGGGTCTCGGACTCCTGGCGGGCGGCGAGCGCGCCCTCGACGTTGTCGAGCATGTGGTTGAGCGCGGTGCCGACCTGGCCGACCTCGGTGCGGGGGTCGGGGTCGGGGACGCGGGCGGCGAGGTGGACCTCGCCCCGGTCCAGCGGCAGGTCGCCGACCTGCGCGGCGACGCCGGCGACGCGCTCCAGGGGGCGCAGCTCGCGGCGCACCAGCACGGCCGCCGCGATGCCCGCGAGCACCACCGCCCCGCCCAGCACCACGAGCTCGGTGACGACGAGCCTGGTCACGGTGGCGCCGGCGTTGTCCGGCTGTGCGATCAGGTAGGTCGTCGTCCCCTCGGTCCAGCCGATCGCCCGGTAGTCGCCCAGGGACAGGGTGACGTCGTGCGGTGCGGTGTCGGCGGGCACCGATCGGAGCGCGCCGAGGTCGTCGTCGGACACCGCGGTGCTGGTGCCGCCGCGCTGGGCGAGCCGGGCCACGACGACACGGCCGTCGTCGAACACCGCGCCGATCGCGTTCGCGCTCGGGCCGGGGCCGAGGAACACCCCGTCGGGCGGGCCGGAGCGCCGGCCGCCGTCGCCGGACGGGGCGCCGGTCCCGTCGCCCTCGTCCTGGGTCAGCGGCCCGGGGGCGCGCCCGGTCTGCTGGGCGACGAAGCCCTCCAGGGAGAACGACAGCTCGTGGTCCTGCCGGGTGGACAGGTAGCGGTCGAGGGAGAGCGTCGTCGCGACGCCGATCGCCACGCACGCCACCGTGAACAGCAGCAGCACCGTGACGACCAGCCGGGCCCGCAGCGAGCGGACCCGGCCGGAGACGCGGGTGACGACCACCGGGTCACTCCGCCGCGGGACGCAGCACGTAGCCCGCGCCGCGCACCGTGTGGATCATCGGCCGGCGCCCGGCGTCGATCTTCTTGCGCAGGTAGGAGACGTAGAGCTCGACCACGTTGGACTGGCCGCCGAAGTCGTAGTTCCACACCCGGTCGAGGATCTGGGCCTTCGACAGCACCCGGCGCGGGTTGCGCATGAGGTAGCGCAGCAGCTCGAACTCGGTCGCGGTCAGCTCCACCGGGTCGCCGGCACGCGACACCTCGTGCGCGTCCTCGTCGAGCACCAGGTCGCCGACGACCAGCTCCGAGGAGCGCTGGGCGGCGGCCATCCCGGCGCGGCGCAGCAGCCCGCGCAGCCGCGCGACCAGCTCCTCCAGCGAGAACGGCTTGGTGACGTAGTCGTCGCCGCCCGCGGTGAGGCCCGCGACCCGGTCCTCGACGGCGTCGCGCGCGGTCAGGAACAGCACCGGCACCTCGGGGGTGTCGGCGCGGACCCGGCGCAGCACCTCGAAGCCGTCGAAGTCGGGCAGCATCACGTCCAGCACGATCGTGTCCGGGCGGAACTCGCGGGCGTGGCGGACCGCGGACATGCCGTCGGCGGCGGCGCGGACCTCCCAGCCCTCGTAGCGCAGGGCCATCGACAGCAGGTCCGACAGCGTCGACTCGTCGTCCACCACGAGCACCCGGATCGGGCCGCCGTCGGCGCGGCGCAGCGGGTCGGCGTCCCGGTCCATCACCTCGGTCATGCTAGGAGCACACCGCACGAACCTGTGCGACGGCTGTGCACCGGCTGTCGGTTCACCGGGCGCGCCAGTACCCCGTGGCGTAGACGGCGCGCCGGTCGAACCCCCGCTCGCCGAGCAGGTGCGCGCGCAGCTCCTTGACCGCGGCGGACTCGCCGGACAGCCACGCCTGGCCGCGCCCGTCGGGCAGCTGTGCGGCCCGCACCGCCGCGACCAGCGGCTCACCTGCCGGGGCGTCGCCCCGGTGCACCCAGGTGACGGCGACGTCGCCGGGCAGGGTCTGCTCCTCGCCGGCGTCGGCGACCTCGGCGACGACCCGGACCGGCACCCCGGGCGCGTCCTCGGCGAGGGTCTCGCAGACGGTCGCGATGGCGGGCAGCGCGGACTCGTCGCCGATCACGAGGTGGTGCGCGGCGGCCGGGTCCGGCTCCCAGCGCCCGCCGGGCTCGGACACCCCGACCCAGTCCCCGGGGGCGGCCGACACGGCCCAGGCGGCGGCCGGGCCGTGCCCGGCGTGCACGACGAAGTCGACGTCGAGCTCACCGTGGCCGCCGGCGTCGGGGGCGAAGCGGCGCACCGTGTAGGTGCGGATCGCCGGGCGGGCCTCCCCGGCGGGCCAGACCGGTCCGCCGGTCGAGGCGCGCGGCACGGCGGGCCGTTCCTGGCCCTCGACCGGGAAGAACATCTTGATCCGGCGGTCCGGGCCGTGCCCGGGGAACCCGGCCAGCTCCTCGCCGGTCAGGGTCACCCGGACCATGCCGGGGGTGACCCGCTCGGTGCGGGCCACCTGCAGCAGGCGTGGTGCGGTCGTGCTCATGGCCGGGAATTGTCCCGGACGCGCGCTCAGGCCCGGTGGCCGAGGCCCGCCAGGCCGGTCCAGACCAGGTCCATCAGGTACTCGGTGGCCTGCTCGGCGGTGACCGACTCGTCCTGGCCGCGCCAGACGGCGAGCCGCTCGCAGGCCCCGACGATCACCTGCGCCCAGCCGGTCAGCCGGGCCGGTTCGGTGCCGGGGACCTGCGCGGCGAGCAGGGCGGCGGTGAAGTCGGTCTGCTGGGCGCGGATCTCCTCCAGCGCGGTGTCGGTGACCCCGGCCTCGGAGCAGAACAGCTGCCAGGCGGGCGCCCGCCGGTCGAGGTAGCGGAAGAAGGCCAGCGTCCCGCCCCGCAGCATCGCCTCCGGCGAGTCCGCGGCCCCCGCCGCCTGTGCGACGACGTCGAGCAGCTCGGACCGGGCCCGCGCGATCGCGGCCAGCAGCAGGCCCTCCTTGGACCCGAAGTGGGTGTAGAGCACCGGCTTGGTGACCCCGACCCGCTCCGCGACCTGCTCCATCGAGACCTCGGCGTAGCCCCGCTCGCCGAAGACGGCGACGGCCGCGTCGACGATCTGACGCTCCCGCTCCGCCCTGGGCACGCGGCGGCGGGGGCCGGGTACGGTCTGCGCGGTCACGGGCGAGAGCTTACCCGCAGTAAGTTACCGACGGTAGGAAGTGAGCGGAATGGACGTCTACTCCCTGCCGATGACCACCCGGTTCCGCGGGATCACCGTGCGCGAGGGCCTGCTGCTGTCCGGCCCGGCCGGTTGGGGGGAGTTCTGCCCCTTCCCCGAGTACGACGACCGCGAGGCCGTCGCGTGGCTGGCCGCGGCCCGCGAGGCGGCCGAGGTGGGCTGGCCGGAGCCGGTGCGCGACCGGGTACCGGTCAACTGCACCGTGCCCGCCGTCGGCCCCGAACACGCGCAGCGGATCGTGCGCGCCTCCGGCTGCACCACCGCGAAGGTCAAGGTCGCCGACGCCGGCGCGCCGTTGTCCGGGGACGTCGAGCGCGTCGCCGCCGTCCGCGACGCGCTCGGCCCCGCCGGGCTGGTCCGGGTGGACGCCAACGCCGCCTGGGACGTCGACACGGCCGTCGCCGCGATCGGCGAGCTGGACCGGGCCGCCGGGGGACTGGAGTACGTCGAGCAGCCCTGCTGGGAGGTCGAGGACCTCGCCGCCGTCCGCCGGAAGGTGGACGTGCCGATCGCCGCCGACGAGTCGATCCGCCGCGCCGAGGACCCGATGCGGGTGGTGCGGGCCGGGGCGGCCGACGTCGTCGTGCTGAAGGTGTCGCCGCTGGGTGGGGTGCGCCGGGCCCTGCGGATCGCCGAGGAGGTCGGGCTGCCGGTCGTCGTGTCCTCGGCGGTGGAGTCGAGCGTCGGGCTCGCCGCCGGGCTCGCGCTGGCCGGGGCGCTGCCGGAGCTGCACCACGCCTGCGGGCTCGGGACGGTCTCGCTGCTGGCCGCCGACGTCGTCGCCGAGCCGCTCGCCCCGCAGCGGGGCTACCTGCCCGTGCCGCGGGTCGCGCCCGAGCCGGTGCACCGGGCCGGGGTCGCCGCCGCCCCGGACCGCGCCGCCTGGTGGCGCGACCGGCACGACCGCGTCGCCGCCCTGCTCGACGCGGCCACCGGCGCCGGCCGGGTCAGTACTGGTTGACCCGCCCGTCGCGGCGCAGCGCCGCGTCGATCGCCCGCGCCGGACCGGGCACCTGGTACTGGCCCTTCACCAGCTTCCCGGCGCTGGGCACCGCGGCCTTGCCCGGCCAGGTCGCCGTGTCCCACAGCGACGAGCGCAGGAACGCCTTCGCGCAGTGCAGGAACAGCTCGTCGATCTCGACGACGATCGCCACCTCGGGGGTCGAGCCCTTCACGGTGAGCCGGTCGGCGAAGTCCGGCCGGTACACGATCCGGGCCCGCCCGTTGATCCGCACGGTGTCGTTCGACCCCGGCACGACGACGATCATCCCGACCCGGGGGTCGTGCAGGATGTTGCGCATCGAGTCGAGCTTCCGGTTGCCCTTGCGGTCGGCGAAGGCGACCGAGTGCTCGTCGAGCACGATCAGCGAGCCCGCCGGGTCGCCCCGCGGCGAGACGTCGACGCCGTCCGGCCCGGTCGTCGCCAGCAGGAAGAACGGCGACGCGGCCAGGAACTCCGCGGTCACCGGGTCCACCCGGTCGCGCGCCTTGTCCCGGATGAACTCGGGCACCTCGCCGATGATCTCCCGGAGCCTGGCCTCGTCGGTCACGTGTTCCATCGCATCCCCCTCGTTCTTAGGTCACCCTAACCGTGGACGTGCTCCCGGGGCGACCCCCGCCTAGGGTCCCGGTGTGGGCGTGATCGTGATCGGGGCCGGCATCGCCGGGGTGACCTGCGCCGCGGAGCTGGCCGCCCGCGGCGTGGACGTGACGGTGTACGAGCGGGCCCGCGGAGCCGGGGGACGGCTCGCGGTGCACCGCCACGACGGCCGTCCCGCCGACATCGGCGCCGCCTACTTCACCGTCTCCGACGACCGGTTCGACGCCCGCGTCCGCCGCTGGCGCGACGACGGCCTGGTCCGCGGGTGGACCGACACCCTCGCGGTGTTCGACGGCGCCGCCCGGGGCGCGGACAACCCGGGCCCGCTGCGGTTCGCGGCGCCCGCCGGGCTGCGGTCGCTGGTCACCGACACCGCCCGTGACCTCGACGTCCGCACCGGCCACACGGTCGAGCGGGTCCGCCCCGGCCCGGACGGCCCGACCGTCGACGGGGAGCGCGCCGACGCCGTCGTGCTGGCGATGCCCGACCCGCAGGCCGCCCGGCTGCTCGACCCGGACACCCCCGCGGGCGCCGCGGTCGCCGGGCGGGCGTGGAACCCGGTGCTCGCCCTGACCGCCGGGTTCGCCGCGCGGGACTGGCCGCGGCTGCCCGCGGCGTTCGTCAACGACCACCCCGTCCTGTCCCTCGTCGCCGACGACGGCGACCGTCGCGGCGACGACGCCCCGGTGCTCGTCGCGCACTCCACCGGCGACCTCGCCCGCGCCCACGACGCCGACCCCGCCGGCGCGGTGCCCGCGATGACCGCCGCCGTCCGGGAGCTGCTGGGCATCACCGCGGAGCCGGACTGGACGCACGTGCACCGCTGGCGCTTCGCCGCCCCCGCCGGCACGCGGGAGCAGACCTTCCACCTCGGCGACGACGGCATCGCCCTCGCCGGGGACGGCTGGGGCCGGTCCCGGGTGCAGACGGCCTGGCTGTCCGGGCTGGAGCTGGCCGGGGAGCTCGCGGGGCGCCCGGGCCGCTGAGCCCTGGCCGCGTCGGCGTCGGCGACCTACCGTCGTGGGCATGCCCGACCGCGCCACCGCTGCCGCCCCCGTCGTCGTCGAACCGGAGGGACGGCCGTTCGGCGGGTCCACCGCGCCCGCGGAGCTCGACGCCTCCGGCCCGGACACCGCCGGGCGCGCGGTGCTCGCCGAGCTGGCCGCCGCGCTCGACGCCGACCGGGTCCTCACCGATCCCGACGTCGTGCGCCCCTACGTCCACGACGAGGCCGAGTGGGCCGAGTACGGCACACCGCTCTGCGTGGTGCGGGCACGGACCACCGCCGACGTCGCCGCGACCGTGCGGGCCTGCGCCGCCCACCGGGTCCCGGTCGTCGCGCGGGGCGCGGGCACCGGGCTCTCCGGCGGGGCGAACGCCGTCGACGGCTGCGTCCTGGTCAGCCTGGAACGGATGACCGCGATCCGGGAGATCTCGGCGGGGGAGCGGCTCGCCGTCGTCGAACCGGGGGTGGTCAACGACGACCTGCGGGCCGCCTGCGCGGAGCAGGGCCTCTGGTACCCGCCGGACCCGGCGTCGGCGCCCTGGTCGACGATCGGCGGCAACGTCGCGACCAACGCGGGCGGGCTGTGCTGCGTCAAGTACGGCGTCACCCGCGACTACGTGCTCGCCCTCGAGGTCGTCACCGCCACCGGGGAGGTCGTGCGGGTCGGGCGGCGCACCGCGAAGGGCGTCGTCGGCTACGACCTCGCCGGGCTGATGGTCGGCTCGGAGGGGACGCTCGGGATCATCACCGAGATCACCGTGAAGCTGCGCCCGGCCCGCCCGGCCGCGCCGCGCACCGTCGTCGGGTTCTTCGACTCCCTCGCCGACTGCGGGGCCGCGGTCGCCGCCGTCACCGAGCAGGGGCTGCAGCCCGCGGTGTTCGAGCTGGTCGACCGGGAGTGCCTGGCCGCGGTCAACGCGTGGCGCAACGCGGGCCTGCCGACCGGCGCCGCGGCGCTGCTGATCGCCCAGACCGACCTGCCCGAGCCCGCCGCACAGGCCGAGGCCGACGCGATCCTGGCCGCGTTCACCGCGCACGGGGCGACCGAGGCGATGGCCTCGACCGACGAGACCGAGTCCGAGGCGCTGTTCGCCGCCCGCCGGATGGCCTACCCGGCGCTGGAGCAGCTCGGGATGGGGATGCTGACCGAGGACGTCTGCGTCCCCCGGCCGCGGATGGCCCAGATGCTCGCCCGGATCGAGGACATCGGCCGTCGCCGCGGGGTCCGGATCGCGACCGTCGCGCACGCCGGCGACGGGAACCTGCACCCGCTGATGCTCACCCCGCACGACGACCCGGACGCCCGGGACCGCACCCGCGCCGCGTTCGACGAGATCATCGGCGCGGCCGTCGAGCTGGGCGGGACGGTCACCGGCGAGCACGGCGTCGGCCTGCTCAAGCGCGACGGGATGGAGCGGGAGCTCGGCCCGGAGGTGCTCGCCCTGCAGCGGGCGGTGAAGGCGGCCCTGGACCCGGACGGCATCCTGAACCCGGGCAAGGCCGTCTGAACCGGATGCGTCGCCCGGATGGCCGCGCGTGATCGTCCCCGCGCCGGGGAACCCCGGAGGATGAGTACGACCGACCCGGCCCTGGTCCCGTCCGCGCTCGCCCTGACCTACCGGGGCCCGGCGCACACCGGCGCGCCGCGGCTGTCCGGCGTGGACGGCGTGCACGAGGTGGTGGCGGTGGTGGCGGCCGAGGTCCGCGAGGTCGACCGTCTCGACACCGCCGACCTGCGGCTGTTCTCCGCGGGCATCGAGCTCGTCGTCGAGCACGTGGTGCCCGACCGGGCCTCGGTGGTGGCGCCCGGCTCGGTCTGGGTGCTGCGGCTGCCCGACGCCGGCCCCGACGACGACCTGCGCGTCCCGCTGTCCGGCAGCGAGGTCGAGGGCGTCGCCGACCGGTCGGTCCCCGACGGCATCGACGCGCTCGTCCGCCGGATCCGCGGCGACGCGCCGCTGGTGCCGGTGGGCCGGTTGCACGTCACCCGCACCGTCAGCAGGCTGCGCGACGACGCCGGGCGCGACCTGGCCACCCTGACCCGCGAGCAGGTCGACGTCGCGACGCTGGGCGGGTCGGCGACCGTCGAGAGCTGGACCGAGGCCGTCGTCGAACCGGGGACGGCCGGGACCGCCCTGCTGCAGCAGCTCGACGACGCCCTGCGCACCACCGGCCTCGTCCGGGCCCCGCGCGGCGGGTACGCCCGGCTGACCGCGCTGCTGGCCGAGGCGGCGCCCGTCGACCCGCCGCGGCGGACCGGGCGCAAGGGCAGCGCCGGTGCGCTGCTGCTGCGCTACCTCGGCGACCAGGTCGACGCGCTCGCCGCACGCGAGCAGGACCTGCGCGCCGACCGCCCGGACGCGGTGCACCAGATGCGCATCGCCGCCCGCCGGATGCGCAGCGCGCTGCGCACCTACGCGAGGCTCCTGGAGGGCCCGCGGGCCGCGCACGTGGTCGCCGAGCTGCGCTGGCTGGGCCGGGCGCTGGCCGGTGAGCGCGACGCCGAGGTCCAGGAGGAGCGCCTGAACGCCCGGCTGACCGCGCTGGAGCCGGAGCTGCTGCTGGGACCGGTGCAGGCCGCCGTCACCCGACACTTCGCCCGCACCCGCGCCGAGACCGGCGCGGCGGTGCTCGACGTCGTCGACGGGGAGCGCTACGCCGCGCTGCAGGGCGCGCTGCGCCGGCTGCTCGCCGACCCGCCGCTGTCGCGCCGGGCCCGCAGGCCTGCGACCGCGGTCCTGCCCGCGATGGTGGGCCGCACGGCCCGCAAGCTGGAGCGGCGGATGGAACGCGCACTGGCCGACCTCGACGCCGGTCGGGTCGCCCCCGACTCGCTGCACGACGCCCGCAAGACCGGCAAGCAGCTCCGCTACGCCACCGAGGTCGCCCGGCCCGGCGTCGGGAAGGACGCGCGGGCGTTCGCGAAGCGGCTCAAGAAGGTCTCCGACGTGCTCGGCGAGCACCAGGACGCCGTCGTCTCCCGGGAGACCCTGCGGACCCTCGGGGCCCGCGCCGGCGCCGAGCGGGACAACGGGTTCACCTTCGGCGTGCTGCACGGCCGGGACACCGCGACGATGCTCGACCTGGAGCGCAGGCTGCCCACGGTGTGGGAGACGGCGTGGACGCGGCGCGCCCGCCGGTGGATGCGCCGCTAGCCTGCGCGGGGTGAGAGACGCCGTCGCCGACCTCCGCCGGATCGCGTTCCTGCTCGAACGCGCCCAGGAGTCGACCTACCGGGTGCGCGCGTTCCGGACCGCGGCCGCCGCGCTGCGCGGCCGTGACACCGAGGAGCTGGCCCGGCTGCACGCCGCGGGCGGCCTCACCGACCTGAAGGGCGTCGGCGAGGTGACCGCGCGCTGCGTGGGGGAGTCCGTCGCCGGGGAGGAACCGGTCTACCTGCGACGGCTGGAGGACGCCGTCGCCCGCGCCGACGCCACCGGGGTGCCCCTGGCCGAGGCGGCGCTGCGGCTGCGCGAGGGCCTGCGCGGGGACTGCCACAGCCACACCGACGCCTCCGACGGCGGCTCCCCGCTCGCCGAGATGGCCGAGACCGCGATCGGGCTGGGCCACGACTACCTCGTCGTCACCGACCACTCGCCACGCCTGACCGTCGCGAACGGGCTGTCCGCGGACCGGCTGCGCCGCCAGGTCGAGCAGATCGCGCAGCTCAACGAGCGGATCGCCGCGTCCGGGTCGGACTTCCGGGTGCTCACCGGCATCGAGGTGGACATCCTCGACGACGGCGCCCTCGACCAGTCCGAGGACCTGCTCGCCGCGCTCGACGTGGTGGTGGCCAGCGTGCACTCGAAGCTGCGGATGCCCCGCGACGAGATGACCGAGCGGATGCTCACCGCCGTCGCGAACCCGCACGTCGACGTGCTCGGGCACTGCACCGGCCGGATGGTCACCGGCCGCCGCAAGCGCCCCGAGTCCGAGTTCGACGCCGACGCCGTCTTCGCCGCCTGCGCGGAACACGGCGTCGCCGTGGAGATCAACGCCCGGCCCGAGCGCCTCGACCCGCCGAAGCGGCTGCTGCGCCTGGCCGTCGAGGCCGGGTGCGAGTTCACGATCGACACCGACGCGCACGCCCCCGGACAGCTCGACTGGCTCGACCACGGCTGCGCCCGCGCCGTCGCCTGCGGGGTGGACCCGGAGCGGATCCGCAACACCCGCGACCTCGCGGGCCTGCTGCGCCGCTGACCTCCTGTGCCGGCGGGCGCCCGGCTCAGCGCAGCTCGAAGTCGGCGAAGTCGAAGCCGGGGGAGACGACGCAGCTGACCAGGACCGCCCCCGGCCCCGCCGGCTCCGCCCGCTGCCACACCCCGGCCGGGACCTCCTGCTGCGGGCCGGCCGGCCCGAGGCGCAACCGGGCCCCGGGGACGGGGTCCGGCCCGTCACCACCGAGGATTAGGTCCGCCTCGGGGCCCGAGTGCCGGCACCACAGCTCGGTGGACCGGACGCGGTGCCACCGGCCGGGGGCGTCGAAGAGATAGAGGATCGCCGTCGCCGAGGGGCGAGGACCGTACGGGGTCGCGACGACGACCGGTGAGGTCCAGGTCCGCCGGTACCAGCCACCCTCCGGGTGCGGGGCGAGGTCCAGCGCGACGGCGAGGTCGGGGCGAGCCACGCCGCCACTCTGGCAGGCGGACGCGCAGTCCCTCCCGGACCCCCACCTCGCAGCGCCCCGGGGCATCGGCCCCCGGGGGCGCGTCGCACCCCTGGTGCGGTCGCCGCACCCGTCGCGGCGGGTGCGGGAGCCCCCGCCGGGGTGCGACACCTCCGTCCGCGGGGTGCGACGCCGGACCGCGCCGCCTCTCCGGGCCGGCCGCGTCGGCGGACCCGGGTGCGCCGCGGCGGCGGCCGCCGACCGGCCCGGGTGCGTGTCGGCGCCGCGACCGCGCCGACCGGCGGGCGCGCGAGGCGCGGCGACCGCGCCGACCGGCGGGCGCGCGAGGCGCGGCGACCCGCCACCGCGCCCGGCACCCCGCGCGCGGGGTGCCCCGCGCCGCGACGGGGCGCCACAGCCGCCTCCGCGCACCGGGACGGTCACCCGTCGTCACCGGTGCCCGCAGGAGAATCACCCTCCGTCCACTGACGACCGCATCCCACCCGTCCGCGCGCTCCCCGGACGGGTGGTTCGACTGGTGCTCCTCACCCACCGCACGTGAGATGGGACCGCAGGTGACCGAGTGACGGGAGTGATCCACGGTGCGGACCAGGACCAGGACGACGGTGGCGGTGCTCGCCGCGACGCTCACGCTGTCGGCGGTCACGACGGCCGGTGCGTCGGCGGCGTCGGCGGCACCCGCGGCGCCGGCGAGCGCCGTGGCCCGGACCGTCGCCGACGACCCGGCGCCCCCGCGGGACGGCAGCGGCGCGGCCGCGCCCACCCCGACCGGCGGAGACCCGACCGACCCGGCCGGCGGAGACCCGACCGGCCCGGCCGCGGGCACCGCGACCCCGGGAGGCGACCCGGCCGGCGGGACGGCGAAGGCGGCCCCGGCCGACCCCGCCGCACCCCCGGCGTCGTCGCACTGCACCGAGACCGCGGCGCAGGAGCTCGGCTGGGGCGCTCCCACCCGCGAGTCCGATTTCGACGGCACCACGGTCCCGCCGGACTGGCACCCCTACGGCCCCGAGCCCGGCCACAACAAGAAGGGCACCCGCACCCCGGAGGCGGTCACGGTCGCCGACGGGGCGATGACCATCTCCGCCGACGCCGACGGCAACACCGGTGCCGTCAGCTGGCACCCCGGCCAGAAGTACGGCCGCTGGGAGGCCTGCGTGAAGTCGGACGAGGGCCGGGGCGGGATCAACGCGCTGCTGCTGCTCTGGCCGGTGGCCGAGGACTTCCCGGTCGGCGGCGAGGTCGACTGGATGGAGATCATGGACGACTCCCGCCAGAAGACCAGCTTCTTCCTCCACTACGGACCGGGCAACGACCAGGACTACGGGTCGGTGAAGCACGACTCGACGCAGTGGTCGGCCTACGCGCTGGAGTGGACCCCGGAGAAGATCACCGCGTACGTGAACGGGAAGGAGTGGTACTCCAACACCGACACCGACCAGTTCCCGCCGCGCCCGATGAACATGACCATGCAGCTGGACTACTTCGGCAACGCCGGCGGCCCCACCGCCATGCACATGGACTGGGCCCGGCAGTGGGCGCTGCCGCAGAGCACCGTGGCCACGCTGAGCCTCCCGCCCGGCTCGGCCGCGACCGGGCAGCCCCGCGACTTCCCCGACCGGAAGCCGCGCGAGCTGTCGGGGCCCGAGCAGCAGGCGCAGACCGCGATGCTCGCCCGCGAGCACCGCTGAGGCTCAGACCGCGGCGTCGAGCTCCGCGCGGGTGGGCGGGTTCGCGCCGTGCCGCGAGCAGGTGATCGCCGACGCCGCGACGGCCTCGGTCAGCACGGCCTCCAGCGTCGGCCGGTCGATGCGGTAGAGGTCGTCGCGGGCGGTCGCGCCGAGCAGCCCGCGCCGGTGCAGACCGGCGAGCAGCGCCGCGGAGAAGCTGTCCCCGGCACCGACGGTGTCGACGACCTCGACGGTGCGGCCGGGCAGCACCAGGTGCAGCCCCGACGACGTCCCGGCCAGCACCCCGTTCGCCCCGAGGGTGACCACGACGACCGCCGGACCGAGCTCGAGCCACTCGCCGACGACGTCGCCGGGCTCGCGGCCCGGGTGCAGCCAGCCCAGGTCCTCCTCGCTGACCTTCACCACGTCGGCCACGCCGAGCAGCTCGTGCACGCCGGGCAGGATCTCCTCCGGCGTGCCCATCAGCAGCGGCCGGAAGTTCGGGTCGTAGCTCACCGTCGCGGTGTCCACGGCGGAGGCGAGCAGCTCGCGCAGCGCCTCGTGACCGGGCGCGGTGGTCAGCGCCAGCGATCCGGAGTGGACGGCGACGACCGGGCCGGCCGGGCCGTCGTCGAGGGCCCCGGCGAGCTCGTCGTCGGTCCACTGCCAGTCCGCGGTGCCCGCGATCCGGAAGTCGTAGGACGCCTGCCCGTCGGCGGCCAGCTCCACGATCGCCAGCGACGACGGCTCGTCCGCCTCGACCGAGTGCGACAGGTCGACGCCGTTGTCCGCGAGGTGGTCGCGCAGCTTGCGCCCGAGCAGGTCGTCGGCGAGCCGGGCCAGCATCCGGGCCGGCACGTCGAGGCGGGACAGCCCGACCGCGACGTTCGCGGGGCTGCCGCCGGGGGCGAGCTCCCAGTACCCGTGCGCGGGGGCGGGGACGATGTCGACGAGTGCTTCTCCGGCGACGGCGATCACTCCGCGTGGCGGGCGTCCGGCAGCTGTGTCGGGCATGGCCGCACTGTAGTGGTCCGATCGGGGTCCCCGGACAGGTCCGTGACGGGTCACGACCACGTCACGGTGCGTCGACACGCACGTGGTAGGCATGACGGATGCCCCGGAAGATCCCGGTCGTGGTGCTGGCCGGATTCCTCGGAGCCGGCAAGACGACACTGCTGAACCACCTCCTCGCCGCGGGCGGGGACGCGCGGATCGGCGTGGTCGTCAACGACTTCGGGTCGGTCGGCATCGACGCGATGCGCGTGGCCGGTCAGGCCGGCGACGTCGTCGGGCTCGGCAACGGCTGCCTGTGCTGCGAGGTCGGCGAGGGCGGCGTCTCCTCGGTGCTGGAGAAGCTGACCCGCCGCCGCGACGAGATCGACGTCGTCGTCATCGAGGCCAGCGGCATCGCCGAGCCCGGCACGCTGGTCCAGCTCGTGCTCGACGCGCTGGGCCAGCACCTGAGCTTCGGCGGGCTCGTCGAGGTCGTCGACGCCGCGGAGTTCGAGGACTCGCGGCGCCGCCACCCCCAGCTCGACAAGCACGTCGGCATGGCCGACCTCGTCGTCCTGAACAAGATCGACCGGGTGGGGCCGGGGCCGCTGTGGCGGGTCCGGCGGCTGTGCCGCGAGGCGAACCCGCGGGCCCCGATCGTCCCGGTCCGCGACGGCGCGGTGGACCCGGCGCTGCTGTTCGACATCGAGATCGTGCCGGGCAGGCAGCTGATGCTGGGCGAGCGCGTCGACGAGCCGCACGCCCACCACCTGCACGCCGGCTACCAGAGCCTGACGTTCCTGTGCGACGAGCCGCTCGACGCCGCCCGCCTGCAGGACCTCCTCGACGCCCGGCCGTCCGGGCTGTACCGGATCAAGGGCTCGGTGCGCTTCGCCGCAGCCCCCGACCGGGAACGCTGGGACCTGCACACCGTCGGCCGGTACGTGCGGTTCCACCGGAGCCGGTGGGACACCGACGAGCCCCGCCGCACCACCCTGGTCCTGATCGGGACCGGGCTGGACTCCGACGCGCTGCACCGGTCGCTGCGGGCCTGCGTCGCGACCGACACCGACCGCCGCGACGCCGACGCCCTGCTCCCGGTCGCCCGCTACGCGACCTGACGACCCCGGGGAGGGCTCAGACCGAGGTGAGGTCCGGGCCCGTCGCCGGCTCGGCCAGCTGGGTCAGCGCCTCGGCGGCCCACGCCTCCCCACCGGCGACGGCGGTCCACAGCAGGACACCGAGGGTGCGGGTCGGGTCGATCCGGCCCGCCTGCCACGACGGCGTCGCCGCGAGCCGCTCGGCGCGCACGCAGAGCTGCCAGGAGGCGGGGTCGGTCGCGGCGATGTCGCGGGCGAAACGGGTGTGCCCGGTGCGGGCGCGGTAGGGCCGGACCGGGTCGGTGACCGCGTGGATGACCGAGAGCACCCCGATCGCCAGCCCCAGCGCGACGGGCAGGCAGACGAGGAACGCCAGCGCCGACCAGGACCAGCTGTTCTCACCCACGGTGAGCGCCACCACGGCGGCGGCGACGACGGCGGAGCCGGTCATCGCACCGGCCGGGAGCTTCGTGTAGACGAGGTCGCCCGCGTCGTCGACGACGTAGTCGGTGCCGGCGATCAGGGCCGGGTCGTACACGCGATATCCGGTACGGGTGCGGACGAGGGTGGGCAGGCGGTCGGCGGGGGCGCCGGCGACGAAGTCGTTCATGGTCGTGCTCGATCTGTGAGAATGCTGCTGCTCGCGGCCCACCTGATGGCCGTCTCGCCCGGTCAGTCGCCCACGATGCCGGTCGGTGTTACAGATTCACAACGTTCTTCGGCACGTCCGGGCTGTGACGTTCGCCTCCCCCGCTTGCGAGCAACCCGGAGGGCTCACCCGGGTGGCCAGGCGTCGCCCCACGCGGTGTCACGGGCGTGCCGGAACAGCTCCTTGCGACTGCGCGGGACGGGGGTGTCCCGCAGCGTCCCGTCCGCCTCACAGACACGCAGCGTCACCAGTCCCTTGCGTGTGTGCGGGTGCCGAATCACCCGGCCCGGGGCCCGTCCGACGGTGCCGTCGTCGTCACGCACGGCGACGACGTAGGAGAACTTCTCGTCCTCGTGGCCCAGCGAGCCGGCCTTCAGCACCCGGTGCCGCGAGCTGCGCCCGACGCGCACGGCGAAGTGGCACCAGTCGTCGCCGGTCACCGGGCAGGCGCCGTCGTGCGGGCAGGGCGCGGCGACGGTCAGGCCCGCGGCGAGCAGCCGGGCACGGGCGTCGAGGATGCGCGCGTGCCCGGCCGGCGTCCCCGGCTCGACGAGCACGACCACCCGCGCGGCCCGGGCGGCGGCGTCGACGACGGCGTCGCGCACCGGCACCGGCAGCTCCCCGAGCAGGTAGCAGGCGGTCAGCAGGTCGGTGTCCGGCAGCGCCGGGGCGGTGCCGAGCACCGCGGCCTCCCAGCGGGCCCCGCGCAGCAGTGCCGACGGCGCCCCGCCCGCGAGCCTGCGGCCCAGCGCCCGGGCCGGCGCGGCAGCCTCCAGCACCGTGGCCCGCTCCAGCGACGGCCAGACCTGCGCCGCGGCCCACACCGCGGCGCCGGTCCCGCCGCCGAGGTCGAGCAGCGACACCGGCTCCGGCACCCGCGCGGCGGCCCGCTCCAGCACGTCGACGACCGCCGCGTGCGTCGCGGGCATCCGGTACGCGGCGTAGGCGGCCGCGTCGTCGTCGGTGCGCAGGATCGGCGCGGTGGGCACGGTGCCGCTGCGGTAGTCGCGGATCAGCCGGTCGACCACCGGCGCGAGCCGCGCGGCGGGGACCCGGTCGAGCGCGTCGTCGAGGGCGGCGCCCAGCGCGCCGGACAGGTCGGGGGACAGGTCGGGGACCACCCGCCCATTCCACCAGTCCCGGGCTCAGCCCCGGGCGCCGACCAGCAGCGGGTCGGCCAGCACGTCGAGCAGCGGGGCCTGCATCCGCGCCCACGGCGACAGCCCGGAGGCCGGGTCGTCGGCGGCGGCGCGGAAACGAGACCAGCTCCACCAGGCCACGTCCTCGACCTCGTCGGGGCGCGGCTCGGGCTCGCCGCTGATCCGGGCGACGAACACCGGGCACAGCTCGTTCTCCTCGATCCCGTCCTGCGACGCGCGGTAGCTGAAGTCCGGCAGCACCATCCGCAGCTCGGTCGCGCGGATGCCCAGCTCGTCGGCCAGCCTGCGGTGCACCGCGTCGGCCATGTCCTCGCCGGGGGCGGGGTGCCCGCAGCAGGTGTTGGTCCAGACCAGCGGGAAGGCGGTCTTGGTGCGGGCGCGCCGGGTCACCAGCAGCCGGCCGGCGTCGTCGACGCCGTAGCAGGAGAACGCCAGGTGCCGCGGGGTGCTCGCACCGTGCACGGTGGCCTTGTCCGCGACGCCGACCGGGTTGCCGTCGTCGTCCAGCAGCACGACCTGTTCCATGCCGTCCTGTCTACCGGAGCCCGGCGGCCGCGGCCCGTCGGCCGGTACCGGCTCACACCCCGGAGCGGGCGGCCGCGCGGCGCCGGACCGCGCCGCCGAGCGCGGCACCCGGCAGGTGCGCGGCGACGACCGCGAGCGCGGCGGGGGAGACCGTGCCCCGCGCCAGCCCCAGCCCGACCGCGCAGTCGAACACCCGCTGGTTCCGGGCGGCGGCGCCGATCGCGGCGTCGAGGAACGCGGGACGCGCGGCCAGCCGCGCGAGCGCCCCGACGTGGCGGTGGTGGCGGGCGAAGGTCCGCTCCATGGCGGCGCGGTGGGCGGCGCCCGCGTCGTCGCCGCGCAGCGCGCTGCGCCCGGCGAGGATCCCGGAGGCGACGGCGTCGAAGATCCCCTCGCCGGTCAGCGGGTTCACCTTCGCCGCGGCGTCGCCGGCCAGCAGCACCCGGCCGTCGGGCTGGAACCGGGGCGCGGTGGACAGCGGCAGGTGGTGCGCGCGCAGCGTCGCCGGGTCCGGTTCCTGGCCGGGCAGCAGGGCGGCGAGCCGCTCCAGCAACGACGCCCGGTTCCCGGCGCCGCGCTCGTCGAACACGCCGTAGCCGACGTTCGCGCCGCCGCCCGCGATCGGGAACGACCAGGCGTAGGCCGGGACGGCGCCGCCGGCGTACTCGATCGACAGCGTCCCCGGCTCGGCGGCGACCGGGGCGTACCCGCGGATCGCCACCGCCGTCGACGACGGCGGCACGCCCGGCGCGCCGAGCGCGCGGCGGACCACCGAGTGGGCCCCGTCGGCGCCGATCACGACCCTCGCGACGACGTCGTCGTCGAGCAGCACCCGGTCCCCGTGCGGGACGACGGTGCGGACCCGGTGGCGGCGCAGCTGCGCCCCGGCGGCGACGGCCGCGTCGACCAGCGCCGCGTCCAGCTCCAGCCGTGTGACCACCCGGTTCGGCCGGGGCGCGGTGCGGTGCACGACCCGGCCCTGGGGGGTGCGCAGGCGCAGCCGCGGTGCCGCGACGCCGAGCGTCCGGACCCCGGTGGCGCCCAGCTCGTCGAGCAGGTCGAACACCTCGGCCGCGACGCCGTCGCCGCAGGTCTTGTCGCGGGGGAAGGCCGCGGCGTCGAGCAGGAGCACCGACGCCGACGGTCGCAGCCGCAGCACGTTGAGTGCCGCGGCGCAGCCGGCGGGACCGGCCCCGACCACGACGACGTCGTAGGTGGACATGGCGCCATTGTCCCCTCCGCGCCCGGGCGGAAACGGCTCGCCACCGCCCGCCCGGCCGTGGTGCACTCGCACACCGCCACCCCGTCGCCCGGCCGCGCCGTGCGCCGCCGCCGCGGGTGGGCGCGTCCGTCACGTACCGAGGAGCACGCTGTGACCACCGAGCCGGCCGCCGGCCGCGACGCCGAGCGGCTGCCCGCCGGAGCCCTGCTGATCATCTCGCTGCTCGTCGGCTCGGCGTTCGTTATGATCCTGAACGAGACGATCATGAGCGTGGCGCTGCCCGCGCTGATCGCCGACCTGCGGGTCACCCCGGCCACCGCACAGTGGCTGACCAGCGGGTTCCTGCTGACGATGGCCGTGGTCATCCCGATCGCCGGCTACCTGCTGGGGCGGTTCCCGCCGCGGTCGGTCTACCTCGCCTCGATGGGCCTGTTCAGCACCGGGACCCTGCTGTGCGCGGTCGCGCCCGCGTTCGGGTTCCTGCTGGCCGGGCGGGTCGTGCAGGCCACCGGCACCGCGGTGATGATCCCGCTGCTCATGACGACGATCCTGCGCCTGGTCCCGGCGAGCCGCCGCGGGCAGACGATGGGCACGATCTCGATCGTCATCGCGGTGGCGCCCGCGGTCGGCCCGACGCTGTCCGGGGTGATCCTCTCCGCGCTGGGCTGGCGCTGGATGTTCTGGATCGTGCTGCCGATCGCGCTGGTCGCCCTGGTCGCGGGGGCGCTGCGGCTGCGGGTGGCCGCGGAGACCACGCGGACCCCGCTAGACGTCGCCTCGGTCCTGATCTCGGCGGTCGCGTTCTCCGGGATCGTCTACGGGCTGTCCGCGATCGGCGAGTCCGCCGCCGGGGGCGCGCACACCGCGGTGCCGCCGTGGGTGCCGCTGGTGCTCGGGGCGGCGGCGCTGGCGGTGTTCGTGCACCGCCAGGTCCGGCTGCAGCGCGGCACCGGCACGGCCCCGCTGCTGGACCTGCGTCCGTTCGCGGTCCGCCGGTACTCGCTGTCGCTGGTGCTCGTCGCGACCGGGTTCATGTCGCTGTTCGGCGCGATCATCCTGCTGCCGCTCTACATCCAGGAGGTGCTGGGCGACAGCGCGTTCGTCGCCGGCCTGGTGGTGCTGCCGGGCGGGCTCGTGATGGGGCTGCTGGGCCCGTTCGTCGGCCGGGCCTACGACCGGGTCGGCGCCCGTCCGCTGGTGCTGCCCGGCTCGGTGCTGCTCGCGATCGTGATGTGGGGGTTCACCACTCTGGCCGCGGCGACGCCGATCTGGCTGGTCGTGGTGCTGCACGTGGGCCTGTCCGCGGCGCTGGCGCTGATGTTCACGCCGCTGATGACCGACGCGCTCGGCTCGCTGCCCGGCGAGCTGTACTCGCACGGCAGCGCCATCCTCACCACGCTGCAGCAGGTCGCGGGCGCGGCGGGGACGGCGCTGTTCATCACCGTCATGACGCTGGCCTCGGCCGGCGCCGGGGTCGATGCGGCCGGGGTGCACGCGGCCTTCCTGGTCGCGGCGGGGGTGTCCCTGGTGACGGTGGTCGTCGCGGTGGCCGCGTCCCGCCTGCCGGCGCCCACCGCGGCCCCGCAGGACGCCCGGGCCTGACCCCCGCCGCGCCCCGCGACCCGCGCCCCGCCGGCGTACGGGACCGCTGTGGCGCCCCGTGACGTCGCCCGGCACCCCGCGCGCGGGTCGCCGCAGCAGGCGATGGGCCGCCGCGGCAGGTGGCGGGGTGCTGCGGCGGCGCGGCGGGTCAGCGCGTGGGGGTGTTCTCGGTGGTGCCGGCCGGGGCGGGGACGTCCGGGTCGTTCAGCCCGTCGCGGGAGGTCTCGCGCAGCGCGAGCACCGACCCGACCGAGACCAGCGCCAGCACCCCGATCACGGCCGACAGCACCCCGGTGCCGAACCCGGCGGCCTGCAGCGACGCGAACAGCACCGGCGAGAGGCCCGCGCCCATCCCGGAGATCTGGTAGCCCAGTGAGGCCCCGGTGTAGCGCGAGCCGGTGGAGAACATCTCCGAGTACAGCGCCGCGGACGGCCCGAACCAGGCCGCGTGCGTCACGCCCTGCCCGACCACCACGGCGAGGGTGAGCAGCACCGCCGAGCCGGTGTCGATCATCGGGAAGATCGCGACGCACCACAGCCCGGTGGCGAGGGCCCCGCCCAGGACGACCGGCCGTCGTCCGACCCGGTCCGACAGTGCGGAGAAGCCGATGATCCCCACGATGGCGACCAGCGAGGACAGCGTCAGCGCGTTCAGCACGGTCTGGCGCTCGAACCCGGCACCGACGGCGTAGGAGATCAGGAACGTGGTGAGCGTTCCCTGCGCCACGAACGCCCCGAACCCCACGCCGACGGCGAGCAGCAGGTTGCGCGGCCGGGACAGCACCTCCAGCAGCGGTGCGCGGGCCGGCGTCGCCGGCTGTGCGGCGGCCGCCGCGGCGAACACCGGGGTCTCGGTGACCGACAGCCGGACGAACAGGCCGATGCCCAGCAGCACCACGCTGAGCAGGAACGGGATCCGCCAGCCCCAGGTGAGGAACGCGTCCCCGGTCAGTGACGCCGACAGCGCCAGCACCAGCGTCGACAGCACCATGCCGCTCGGCGCGCCCGCGTTGGTGAAGCTCGCCCACAGCCCCCGCCGCGACGACGCGTGCTCGGCCGACATCAGGACCGCGCCGCCCCACTCCCCGCCGACCGCGACGCCCTGCACGACCCGCAGCACGATCAGCAGCACCGGGGCCAGCGCGCCGACCTGCGCATAGGTGGGGAGCAGGCCGATCAGGGTGCTCGCCACCCCCATCAGCACCATGCTGATGACCAGCATCCTCTTGCGCCCGACCCGGTCCCCGAAGTGGCCGAACACGATCCCGCCGAGCGGGCGGGCCAGGTAGCCGGTGGCCAGCGTGCCGAAGGCGGCGACGGTGCCGACCAGCGGGTCGAGGTCGGAGAAGAAGACCGCGTTGAACACGACGGCCGAGGCCGTCGCGTAGAGCAGGAAGTCGTAGTACTCGATCAGGCTGCCGAGGTAGCTCGACAGGACCGCGCGCCGGCGCTGGGTCGGGGAGAACCGGGGGTGCGTCATCGCAGCTCCCTGCCTTCCGTGAGATGGAAAGCAGCTTTATAGCAAGTACCTTGTGATCCGCGCCACGATCGTTAGGATCGCACACGTGACGGATGCGGCGTCGGTACCGACGGGGACGCGGGGGCAGCGGCTGACCTACCTGGTCAAGCGCCTGCAGATGGCCGAGCGGGCCCGGATGGAGGAGGCGCTGCGTCCGCTGGGCGTGACGCTGGCCCAGTACACCGCGCTCAGCGTGCTGGAGCGCCGCGGCGGGCTGTCCTCGGCGCAGCTCGCGCGGCGGCACTTCGTGACCCCGCAGGCGATGCAGCAGCTCGTCGCAGCGATGGAGCGCGACGGGATCGTCGAGCGCCGGCCGGACCCGGACAACCGCCGGATCCTGCAGGTCTGGCTCACCCCGCACGGCGACGCGACGCTGGCCCGCTGCCACACCGCGGCCGGGGTCGTCGAGCGCCGGATGCTCGACGCGCTGGAGCCCGACCAGGCCGAGGTGTTCGCCGACGCCCTCGAACGGTGCCTCGCCGCACTGGCCGGTCGCGACGGGATCCCGCCGGACGGCGACGCTTGACCCATGGCAAGCACCTTGCTATCAACTTGCTTGATATCAAGGAGCGAGGGAGCCCCATGAGCCCGATCACCGGTCCCGGCCTCGGGCTGGGCACCTGGCCCGCCCGCCGCGCGCGGATCAGTCCGCACGCCCTGGCCCTGTCCGACGGGGAGCGGGCGGTCGACCACGCCGAGCTGGCCGGGCGCGCCGCCCGGATCGCCGGCGGTCTGGTGGAGCGGGGCGTCGGGCCGGGGGACCGGGTCGCCTGGCTCGGGGTGAACGCCGTCGCCACCCTGGAGACCTGCTTCGCGGCGTGGCGCCTCGGCGCGGTCGCGGTCCCGCTGAACTACCGCCTGGCCCCCGCCGAGGTCGGCTACATGCTCGACGACTGCGGCGCGACGCTGCTCGTGCACGGCCCCGACGCCGACGACCTCGTCGCCGCGACCGCCCCGCGGATCCCGGTCGTGCGCGGCGTCGAGGACCTCGCCCGCGGGCCCGCCCGCGACGACGCCGGTGCCGGTCTCGACGACCCGGCCGTGCTGCTCTACACCTCCGGCACCACCGGCCGTCCGAAGGCGGCGGTGCTGACCCACGGCAACCTGACCTGGAACACGGTCAACCAGCTCGCCCACGTCGACGTCTGCTCCGACGAGCGCACGCTGTGCATCTCGCCGCTGTTCCACTGCGTCGGGCTCTCCCAGGTCACGCTGCCCACGCTGTTCAAGGGCGGCAGCGTCGAGCTCGTCGCCCGGTTCGACCCGGCGGCGGTCCTGGGCCGGATCGCCGAGGCCGGGATCACCAGCTTCGCCGCCGTCCCGACGATGCTGCAGATGCTGTGCGAGTCCCCGTCGTTCGCGGGCACGGACCTGTCGTCGCTGCGCACCGTGGTCTACGGCGGGTCCCCGGTGCAGGAGCGGGTCGCCCGGGCCTGGCTGGAGCGCGGCGTCGCGCTGCAGCAGGGCTACGGGATGACCGAGGCCTCGCCCGGGGTGCACATGGCGACCCGCGACGGCACGGCCGCGCACCCGCCGACCTCGGTCGGGGTGCCGCACTTCTTCACCGACGTCGCCGTCGAGCGCGACGGCGAGCTCGTCCCCCTCGACGACGAGCCCGGCGAGCTGCTGGTCCGTGGGCCGCACGTCAGTCCCGGCTACTGGAACCGCCCGGACGAGACCGCGGCGTCGCGGCGCGGGGAGTGGTTCCGCACCGGCGACGTGCTCCGGGCCGGCGACGACGGCTGGGCGTTCGCCGTCGACCGGGTCAAGGACATGATCATCTCGGGCGGGGAGAACGTGTACCCGGCCGAGGTCGAGGCGGTCGCGGTCACCCATCCCGACATCGCCGACTGCGCCGTCGTCGGGGTCCCCGACGAGCGCTGGGGCGAGGTCGGCGCGGCCTACGTGCAGCTGCGCCCCGGCGCCGACCTCGACGCCGACGCGGTGCGCGCGCTGCTCGCCGGGCGGCTGGCCCGCTACAAGGTCCCGAAGTACGTGCGGTTCGTCGACGAGCTGCCCCGCAACGCGTCCGGCAAGGTCCGGCGCGTCGACCTGCGCGCGGCCGCGGCCGTCGCCGAGGAGCTGTCGTGAACTCTCTGCCCGAGTCGCTGACCGTGGAACGCCACGACGAGGTGGCCGTGCTGCGCCTGTCCCGGCCCCGCAAGCGCAACGCCCTCGACGACGCGACCGTGCTCGGCATCGAGGACTTCTTCGCCCGCCCGCCCGAGGGGGTGCGCGCCGTCGTCCTCGACGCCGAGGGCGACCACTTCTGCGCCGGGCTGGACCTGTCCGAGCTCGGCGACCGCGACGTCGTCGCGGCGATGGAGCACTCCCGGATGTGGCACCGCGCGTTCGCCCGGCTCGCCGAGGGACGGCTGCCGGTCGTCTCGGTGCTCAAGGGTGCCGTCGTCGGCGGCGGGCTGGAGCTGGCCTCGGCCACCCACCTGCGCGTCGCCGAGGACTCCACCTTCTACGCGCTGCCCGAGGGCCAGCACGGGCTGTTCGTCGGCGGCGGCGGGTCGGTGCGGGTGCCGCGGCTGATCGGCGTGCACCGGATGACCGACATGATGCTGACCGGCCGCGTCCTCGACGCCGACGAGGGCCACACGCTGGGCCTGTCGCACTACCGCACCGGTCCGGGGGAGGGCCTGGCCCGCGCCTGCGAGCTGGCCCGCACCGTCGCCGGGAACTCGGCGATCACCAACGTCGCGGTGCTCCAGGCGCTGCCGCGGATCGCCGAGGCCTCCCCGGACCACGGCTTCATGATGGAGTCGCTGGTCGCCGCCGTCGCCTCGTCCAGTGCCGAGGCCCAGGAACGGATGCGGGCCTTCCTCGACGGCCGCGGCGGGAAGGTCCGCCGGTGAGCGAGCTGCTGCGCCCGGTCGCCGACGACGTCCGGGAGACCACGGAGATCGGCCGGTTCGTCACCGCCGTCGAGCGCGGGCACGGCCTGACCCTGCCCGACTACGCCGCGCTGCACCGCTGGTCGGTGACCGAGCCCGAGGCGTTCTGGTCCGCGGTCGCGACCCACCTCGGCGTCCGGTTCGACACCCCGCCCCGGGCGGTGCTCGGGCGCCGGGGGATGCCGGGCGCGCAGTGGTTCCCCGGCGCGACGCTGAACTACGCCGCGCACGCCCTGGACGGACCCGAGGACGACGTCGCCGTCGTCGCGTACTCCCAGACCCGCGAGAAGGTCGAGCTCACCTGGGGCGGGCTGCGCGAGCAGGTCGCCCGCGCCCGGGCCGGGCTGCGCAGGCTCGGCGTCGGCCGTGGCGACCGCGTCGCGGCGTACCTGCCGAACCTGCCCGAGACCGTCGTCGCGTTCCTCGCGACGGCCTCGCTCGGCGCGGTCTGGACGAGCTGCGCCCCCGAGTTCGGCGCCCGCAGCGTGCTCGACCGGTTCGGCCAGGTCGACCCGGTCGTGCTGCTCACCGTCGGCGGCTACGGCTGGGCCGGACGCGACGTCGACCGCCAGGACGAGGTCGCCGCCCTGCGCGCCGGGCTGCCCGGGGTGCGCCACGTCGTCGCCGTGCCGTACGGGCCGCACACCGTGCCCGACGCGATGACCTGGGACGAGCTGCTGGCCGCCGACCCGGAGCCGGGCGCCGACCCGGTCCCGTTCGACCACCCGCTGTGCGTGCTGTTCTCCTCCGGCACCACCGGGCTGCCCAAGGCGATCGTGCACGGCCACGGCGGCATCCTGGTCGAGCACCTCAAGAACCACGCCCTGAGCTGGGACCTCGGCCCCGGCGACCGGATCCTCTGGTACTCCACGACCGCCTGGATGATGTGGAACGCGCTGGTGTCCGGGCTGCTGCGGCAGGCCTCGATCGTGCTGATCGACGGCAACCCGGCCCACCCCGACCTCGGGTGGCAGTGGCGTCTCGCCGCCGAGACCGGCGCGACGCTGCTGGGTGCCAGCCCCGGGTTCCTCATGGCCTCGCGCGCCGCGGGGCTGCGCCCGGCCGCCGAGCACGACCTGTCCGCGGTCCGCCAGATCGGCGCCGCCGGGAGCCCGCTCCCGCCGGAGGGCTACCGCTGGGTGGCCGAGCAGTTCGGCCCGGACGTACTGCTCAACGTGGGCAGCGGCGGCACCGACGTGTGCTCGGGCATCGTGCAGGGGAGCCCGTTCCAGCCGGTGTGGTCCGGCGAGATCTCCGGGCCCTGCCTCGGGGTCGACGCCGCCGCCTTCGACGACGCGGGCCGCCCGGTCGTCGACGAGCTCGGCGAGCTGGTCATCCGGGCCCCCATGCCGTCGATGCCCGTCGGCTTCTGGGGCGACGACGACGGCAGCCGCTACCGCGACACCTACTTCGCCACCTGGCCCGGGGTGTGGCGGCACGGCGACTGGGTCCGCTTCTCCGCCGACGGCTCCGCGGTCGTCGCCGGCCGCTCCGACGCCACCCTCAACCGGGGCGGCGTCCGGCTGGGGACGGCCGAGTTCTACCGCGTCGTCGAGGAGCTGCCCGGGGTCGAGGACTCGCTCGTGGTGCACCTGGAGGACCCCGCGGGCGGCAACGGCGAGCTGCTGCTGTTCGTGCAGCCCGCCGACGGCACCCCCCTCGACGACGCCCTGGTCACCCGGATCCGCACCGCGCTGCGCGGCGAGCTCACCCCGCGCCACGTCCCGGACCGGGTCGAGGCGGTGCCGGTCGTGCCGCGCAACCGCACCGGCAAGAAGCTGGAGGTCCCCGTGAAGCGCATCCTGCTCGGCGCGGCCGTCGACGACGTCGCCTCCCGCGACGTGCTCGCCGACCCGACCGCGCTCGACGCGTTCGTCCGCTTCGCCTCCGGGACGCCGGCGTGAGCGCGCCCGGGACCCCCGGCGGCGCCGGTGCCGTGGCCGGGGTCGGCACCGTCGCCGTCGTCGGGACGGGGGTGATCGGCGTCGGCTGGACGGCGCTGTTCCTGGCCCGCGGCCTGCACGTGCGCGCCTTCGACCCCGCACCGGGCGCCGAGGACCGGCTGCGCGCCGACCTCGCCGCGCTCGGACCGTTCCCCGGCCACGACGGCCCGCTGCCGGTGGCGAACCTGGTGTTCGCCGGCAGCGCCGGTGACGCCGCCGGGCCCGCCGGGTTCGTGCAGGAGAACGGCCCCGAGCGCGAGGACCTCAAGCACACCCTGTTCGCCGAGCTGGACGAGGCCGCCGCCCCCGGCGTCGTGCTCGCCTCCAGCTCCTCGGGCCTGCTGCCGACGACGATCGCCCGCGGCGCCGCCCGGCACCCCGAGCGGGTGCTCGTCGGGCACCCGTTCAACCCGCCGCAGGTCATCCCGCTGGTCGAGGTCGTGCCGGGGGAGCGGACGGCGGAGTCCGCCGTCGAGGCCGCGCTCGCCTTCTACACCGCGCTGGGCAAGCGGCCGGTCCGGCTGCGCGCCGAGGTGCCGGGCCACCTGGCCAACCGGCTGCAGGCCGCGCTGTGGCAGGAGGCGTACTCGCTGGTCGAGCGGGGTGTCGCGACGGTCGCCGACGTCGACGCCGCCATCTCCCACGGCCCCGGCCTGCGCTGGGCGGTGCTCGGCCCGTTCGCCAACCAGCACCTGTCCGGCGGCCCCGGCGGCCTCGCGCACATCCTGGAGCACCTCGGTCCGCCCACCGAGCGGTGGTGGCGCGACCTCGGCCGGGTCACGCTCACCCCCGAGCTGGCCGCGACGCTGGTCGACGGCGTCCGCGACGAGCTGGGCGACCTCGACGGCCCCGCGCTCGCCGCCCGCCGCGACACCGTCCTCGCCGCCCTGCTCGAGGCCAAGTCCCGTACCGAGCTCCCCTGACGGAGGTTCCCCCATGCCCATCGACCTCGCTGCCGTCGACGCGATCGACGTGCACGTCCACGTCGAACAGGACGGCCACGGCTGTCTGGCCCTCGACCAGGAGCTGCTCGACGCCTCGGCGAAGTACTTCAAGGCCGACCAGGACCGCACGCCGACCATCGACGCGGTCGCCGAGCACTACCGGGCACGCCGGATCGCCGCGGTGGTGTTCACCGTCGACGCGCCGTCGGGCACCGGGCACCCGCCGCTGTCCAGCGAGGAGATCGCCGACGCCGCCGCCGCGCACGCCGACATCCTCATCCCGTTCGGCTCGGTCGACCCGCACACCGGCAAGGCCGCCGTCGCCCGCGCCCGCCGGCTGGTCACCGAGCACGGGGTCCGCGGCTTCAAGTTCCACCCCAGCCTGCAGGCGTTCGAGCCGAACGACACGCGCTTCTACCCGCTCTACGAGGCCATCGCCGAGCTCGGCGTGCCCGCGCTGTTCCACACCGGACAGACCGGGATCGGCGCCGGGCTGCCGGGCGGGCGCGGCATCAAGCTGCGCTACTCGAACCCGATGCTGCTCGACGACGTCGCCGCCGACCACCCCGACCTCACCGTGGTGCTCGCCCACCCGTCGGTGCCCTGGCAGGACGAGGCGATCTCGATCGCCACCCACAAGTCCAACGTGTACATCGACCTGTCGGGCTGGTCGCCGAAGTACTTCCCGCCGCAGCTGGTGCGGGCCGCGAACACGATGCTGCGCCGCAAGGTGCTGTTCGGCTCGGACTACCCGGTCATCACCCCGGACCGGTGGCGCGCGGACTTCGAGACCCTCGAGATGAAGCCCGAGGTCCGGCCGATGATCCTCAAGGACAACGCGGTCCGGATGCTCGGCCTGGGGTGACCGGCGCCGGCCCCCGCCGCCGTACCGACCGGCGGGGGCGGCGGCCGGGTTGTCCGGACCGGTTCCCGCACGGGCTGCCGCGGCCCGCGTCGTCGCAGGTCAGCGCCTCGTGCCGGACCGGTTCCCGACGCCGTTGACACGATCGGGTGATTCGTTTCGCCCGGTTCCGGTGCACCGGGGCGGGTCGTCCCGGTCCGCACCGGGTAGCCCAGGTCACTCCCCGCGCCCGATCCCGGGGCCCCGTGGGCCCGATCCCATGATGTGGACCTGTCCGGTGTCGGATTGGTCCGAACGGGTCTGTTTACTGGTTCCCATGCACCTCGTCTCCCGGTTCGCGGTTCGGCGTCACGTCGACCTGCGCCGCCAGGCGAGCGCGCTCTGTTCCGGCGCCTGACCGCGCCCGGCTCCCGGGGCGCGCCCGCGCTCCGCCGCACGCCGACCCCGGCACGGGGTCCGCAGCCGCGGTAGCCACGGGACCGCCCCCAGCACTCCCCGACACACCACCGCGCCCCCGCGCGGACCTCCCGCCCCGCCCTCCCGGCGGCCCGGGAGGGCGGAGTCCGACGCCCCTCGGAGCGCACGCCCGCACCTGCCCGCGCCCCGCGGCGCCGTCCACGACGGACGACGCCCCGGCTCGCCGCTCGGCGGATGTCCACATCGGACTCCACCTCGCTCCCCGTCACGAAAGAAGGAGACACGTCGTGCCTCAGCACCGCGCACGGTCCGCGTCCCGGGCCCGGCTGATCGCCGGCGGCGCCGCTCTCGCCGGCACCGCCCTGATCGGCCTGTCCGGCGCGGCCCAGGCGGCCACCCCGGACCTGGTCCCCGACCTCGGACCGATCCTCAGCGCCCCGAACGACGACCAGCCCGACCCGGCGCCGACCGCGCCCCCGGTCGAGTCGTCCTACGAGGCGTTCGACTCCGACCAGCCGATCCAGCAGCTGCGCGACTTCGCCCCCGCGGGCGTCCCCGCCGCCGGCCTGGTCGACGTCGTGTCGAAGGCGCCGAAGCAGATCACCCCGACCTTCCTCAGCGGCGGGGCGGGCGAATGAGCCTGCTCCCGAGGTCCCGCTGGGCGCGGCGGGGGCTCATCGCCCTCGCGAGCGCCGCCGTCGTCGCCGGGGTCGTCGCGATCCCCGCGTCGGCCCAGGGAACGATCGACAAGGTCAAGTCCGAGGTCACCGGCGCCGACGGCAAGAACTACTGGGTCGAGAACAACCTCACGCCGGAGGCCCGTCAGCAGTCCGCCGACGGGCCCAAGAAGGAGTACGCGCTGGTCTGGGCCGGTGACGAGAACGTCGCCGACACCGCGGTCGCCGACGTGCGCAACCTGCCCGGGTCGCTGCTCGACCCGGTCGACAAGGTCCGCGACGCCGCGCCGGGCCCGGACTTCCTGGCCGTCGTCGACGTCACCAAGGGCACCCCGGACTACGGCAAGGTCGTCAACACCGCGACCGTCGGCCCGCTCGTGGAGAACGAGCCGCACCACATGCAGTACTCGTGGCGCAAGGGCGACAAGATCTACGCGGGCGGCCTGTTCTCCGCGGCCACCTACGTCTTCGACGTCGCGGCGCTGCCGGAGATCAAGCTGTCCGGCATCTCGCTGCCGTCGCAGACGCTCTGCGGCTCGGTGCCGGACGCCTACTGGGTCCTGAAGGACGGCACCGCCTACGGCACCTACATGGGCGGCCCCGTCGCCCCGGGTCCGTGCCGCTACACCAACGGCGAGGTCCGCACCGGCAACGGCTTCGCGGGCTCTCCCGGCTCGGTGGTCCGGTTCGACCAGGAGGGGAAGAACCTCGTCGAGGCCCCGGCCGCGACCGAGACGCCCGAGGACCCGACCCAGTGCCTCAACATGCCGGCCCTGGGCAACCCGACCTGCGCGAACCCGCACGGCATCCAGGTCCGCGAGGACCTGAACACCATGGTCACCAGTGACTACGCGGAGCCGCGGACGATCATCCTCGACCCGGTGAAGAACCCGTCGCCGTACCTGCGCCGGCCCACCGTGCGGACCTGGGACATCTCCGACCTGAACAAGCCGAAGGTCAAGTCGGTGCAGTACCTGCCGACCGGTCCGCGCAGCAACGGCGTCGACCCGCTGCGCAACGAGAACCGCGCCGTCATGGAGACCACGGTCACCAACCGCCCGGAGCACAAGGGCGCGTTCGCGATGACCATGCAGGGCGGCGCGATCTTCTACACGCCGGACATCACAGCCGACAACCCCGAGTGGCGCGAGGTCTTCGACCTGGCGACCTCCGCGCCCGAGCTGGGCGTCGGTGGCGAGAACGGCGGCCCGAGCGCGAACGGCGGCTGGATCCAGACCAGCGCCGACGACCGGACGCTGTACCACGCCACGATCGGCCGCAAGGCCGGCACGCTGGGCCCGGACGACAAGGGCACCGCGGGCGGCGTCATCGCGCTCGACATCGAGAAGCTGCTGGCCTCGGGCCCGACCCCGGGCTGCTCGATCGACACCATCGAGGAGACCACCGCCGGTGGCGCCGAGGGCGACTGCCCGACGCTCAAGGGCACGGTCGGCATCAACCCGGACCAGACCGGCGCGGGCCCGCACTGGGGCGCGCTGGACAACCTGGAGCGCGGTGACGACGGCTACTACCACCACACCGACCAGCCCCAGCGCCTCGCGACCGCGAACTACTTCGTGGCCCGCACCGGGCTCGACGGCGACCACCGGGTCTGCATGGTGGACATCGCCCAGGACGGCACGCTCAGCCTGGATCCACCGTCGATCTTGAGCCGCCAGGTTGTTGATCTTTTGGGACTGGTAGTGGTGCCGGGGCGCGGGTGAGCCGCCGGACTGTCCGGCTGTTCCACTGGTGTTCTCCGGTCGGCCCTGGTGGGGGGTGGTCAGGACGCTGCGGGGAGGGGGTCGTGCAGAGCGCGGCGGAACAGTTCGTCCAAGCCGGGTTCCCAGGGCCAGTCCCGGGGGAGGTGGACTACCTGTTGGTGCGCGGAGTGCGCGACCCGGGCGGGGGTGACGATGAGTCGTCGGCGCAGGCTCGCGGCGCGTTCACGGGCATGCCGGCCGCCGGCCAGGGCACCGGCGGCGCGGGTGAGGTTATGGGAGATCGCGGCGCAGACCAGCCAGGCGGCGTTCGCGGTGAACACCCCGGAGGGCAGGTGGGCGAGCGGGCCGTTCTTCAGTTCGGCGATGACCTGCTCGATGATGGCGTGGTCACGGTGGGTGGCCTCCGCCGCCAGCATCGGCTCGGGGGTGTCGGTGAACACCGCGTGGTAGCGGTAGACCGCGAACATCTCCGACTGCCCGGCCGTGACGGTGCGGGGGTTGAGACGCCGCACGCGGCGCACGATCAGCCGGGCGGTGACGTGGTCTGCCTTGCGGCGGCCGGTGAACGCGGTGAACGACACTTCGGCGACCTCGGCGTCGGAGATCCAGCGTTGCTCGTCCTGGTCGTAGATCGCGTTCGGGTAGCGGATCGCGGTCCACGCATCGTCGTCGATGCTGCTGATCGCCCTGGTCACGGTCTTGGTGAGTCGGGCGGTGACCGAGAACCGGGCTCCGGCGCGGCGGCAGGTGTTGATGATGTCGTGGCCGTAGTAGGCCGAGTCCGCGCGGACCAGCAGCATCGCGTGGCGGGCGCTGCCGGCACCGATCCGGCGTGCAGTGCCCAGCGCTTCGGCCAGCAGCCGGGGCGCGCCGCGGGCGGAGTTCGTCGCGCCGCGCCGCAGCCGGGTCGCCGCGATCACCGGCGCCGCGGCCGGGGCGGACAGCACCGCGAGCAGCGCGTTCAACCCTTTCACCCCGGTGTAGCCGCGTCCGGCGCCCTGCTTGGCGTACCCGTAGGTGCGGCGCACCGTGTCATCCAGATCGAGGTAGGCGACCTGATCGGCGCTCCTCAGCAGCGGGGTCGCCGCGGCGAGCCGAGCCAGCAGGCGCGCGGCGACGGCGTCGAGTTGGCGGACGTGACCGAAGGTGAACCGGCGCAGGAACGTCCCCAGCGTCGATGGAGCCCGCACCTGGTCGAACACCCGGCCCATGCCGCCGTGGCGCAGCATGTCCATGTCGGTGATCGAGTCCGCCCCGGCGACCATCCCGCCGATCAGCGCGGTGATCTTCGCGGCCGCGTTCGCGGCGCCCGTCCCGGTCAGGGTCAACGTCTCGGCCAGCAGGGACCGCAGCCCGCACCTGGCGGCCAGCGCCATGACCGGGACCAGCCCGACACACGACACGAGATTCGGATCATCGAAGCGCACGCTGATCGCGCGGCAGGCGTGGGATAGTCGCATCCAGCGGATGCCCTTCTCTGCAGGGATCGATGTTGCCGTGGTAAGCACATCTTCCCAGCTCAGAAGGGCATTCGTGTGTCACGACCCGCCCCTACCGGCGCATACCTGCGGTGGATCCAGGCTGACCGACCGGGCCCCGTCCCGCACTGCGGGAAACGGCTGCGCGGACCCGGTCGGTCGTGGGATCGTGTCTGCTCGCCACGAGCGGAGGGGGACCCGGTGAGCTGGCTGCGGGCACTGGTACTGGCGGGCACGGCGGTCGGTGTGGGGTGCCTGGTGCTGCTCGGCGTCGGCTTCGTCACCGGGCTGTCGCTGACCGTGCCCTACGTCGTGTCGGTGATGGCGATCGTGACCGGGCCGCCGTCGGCGACGATGACGATCGGCCCCGGCATGCTCGTGGTCCTCGCCGCGCTCGTCGCGATGATCGAGGCCCCGGGCCGGGTGCGGGCCCGCCGGGCGCTGCCGCGCGCCGGGCACTGAGCCCGGGGCGGCCGTGCCGCGGCCGCCGGGTCAGTCGCGCGGCGCCCAGCCCAGCGCCGGTCCGAGCGCGCCGGCGATGTCGGTGACGATCTGGACGTAGTCGTCGTGCGGGAAGCCGAACGGCAGCGCGAACACCGCCTCGTCGACCTCGCGGAACCCGGCGTCGGCCCACAGCCGCTCGGCGATCTCGGCGGAGGTGCCGACCAGGTCGCGGGCGAACAGCAGCCCGGCCGGGCCCTGCGGGACGCCGACCCGGGCGTCGCGCTCGCGGGCGTAGGCGGCGTAGCGCTCGCGCTGGGCGGGCGTCGCCGAGTCGGTCGGGACGACGACCAGGCCCTGCGACACGCGCCCGGCGGGGTTCGCCTCGCGGTACGCCCGGATCTGCCGGGACTGGATCGCGGCGAAGTCGGTCTCCCCGCCGGAGCGCACCACGTTGCTCGTCAGCAGGTTCAGGCCCTGCCCCGCGGCCCAGACGGCGGAGGAGTCGCTGCCCGCGCCGTACCACATCCGCCCGGCCAGACCGGGGGAGTGCGGCTGCACCCGCTCGGAGAACGACTCGATCCCGACCGTCCCGGAGAAGGTGCTCGCCCGCTCCCCGCGCACCAGGCGCAGCAGCCGCGACACCCGCTCGCGGCCGAAGTCCTCGACGTCGGCGGTGTCCGGGTAGAGCGCGTCCCGCACGTGCTCCCACTGCATCGGCGGCCCGACAGAGACGCCCGGGTTCAGCCGGCCGCCGGAGAGCACGTCGACCGTCGCGAGGTCCTCGGCGAGGCGCAGCGGGTTCTCCCAGCCCAGCGGGACCACGGCCGTCCCGAGCTCGATCCGCGAGGTCCGCTGGCTCGCCGCGGCGAGCACCGCGACCGGCGAGGAGATGCCGAACTGCAGGTGACGGTGCCGGACGAAGGCCGAGTCGAAGCCCAGACGCTCGCCGAGGGCGATCATCTCCAGGGTCGTCTCGTGGCCGGGGCGGGGGTCGTCGCCGTCGAAGGAACCGATGGTGAGGAAGCCGAGGCGACGCAGCGGGCGGTCGGGCGTGGGCACGTCCGGGGCAACGACGCCGTCGTCGCGCTTCTTCCCCACTACCATCCGGACGGGTGACGGCCGCGGCGGGCGTCCCACCCCTCGGAACGGGCCGGAGTCCCCGGAACGGCCGCGTGTCGCGGGTACTCCGACCGCGTGCGGCGCACGCGTCACCCGGACGGGACCACCCCACCGGGTGGCCGAACGATGACCCTGCGTCGGCAGGCGGTAGCGTGCGGCCAGCAGTACGACGAGAGGACGAGGTCATGCGCCTTGCGGTCATCCCCGGTGACGGCATCGGCCCGGAAGTGATCAACGAGGCACTCAAGGTCCTGGGCGAGGTCGCCCGCGACGTGGAGACGACCGAGTACGACCTCGGTGCCGCCCGCTGGCACTCCACGGGCGAGCTGCTCCCGGAGACGGTGCTGACCGAGATCAAGCAGCACGACGCGATCCTGCTGGGCGCGGTCGGCGACCCGTCGGTGCCCAGCGGCATCCTCGAGCGCGGCCTGCTCCTGCGCCTGCGCTTCGAGCTGGACCACCACGTGAACCTGCGCCCCGCGCGGCTCTACCCGGGGGTGCGCGGCCCGCTGGCCGGCAACCCGGAGATCGACCTGGTGGTCGTGCGCGAGGGGACCGAGGGTCCGTACGTCGGCACCGGCGGCCTGCTCCGCAAGGACACCCCGCACGAGATCGCGACCGAGGTCAGCCAGAACACGGCGTTCGGCATCGACCGTGTCGTGCGCGACGCGTTCGCCCGCGCCCAGCGGCGGCCGAAGAAGCACCTGACGCTGGTCCACAAGACCAACGTCCTGACCTTCGCCGGTGCGCTGTGGTCGCGGATCGTCGAGGAGGTGTCGCTGGAGTACCCCGAGGTGTCGGTGGCCTACCAGCACGTCGATTCGACCACGATCCACCTGGTCACCGACCCGGGCCGGTACGACGTGATCGTCACCGACAACCTGTTCGGCGACATCCTCACCGACCTGGCGGCGGCGGTCACCGGCGGCATCGGCCTGGCGGCCAGCGGCAACATCGACGCCAGCCGTACCAACCCGTCGATGTTCGAGCCGGTGCACGGCTCCGCCCCGGACATCGCGGGCCAGGGCATCGCCGACCCGACGGCCGCCGTGCTGTCGGTCGCGCTGCTGCTCGACCACATGGGCCAGCGTGACTCGGCCCGCCGCATCGAGGCCGCGGTCGCGTTCGACCTGGCCACTCGGGACCACGCGGCGACGGGCAACACCTCGTCGATCGGGGACCGGCTCGCCGCGCTCGTGTCGAGCCGCGAGGTCGCCACCAACTGACGCGGTACGGGTGGCCGCCGGAGCCCGGCGGCCACCCACCGGCTCAGATCTGGTTCGACGGCCCGGTCAGCAGGGACACCCCGGCGCCGGCGAAGTTCTCGAGGTCGGCGACGGCCGCCTGCCCCTCCTCGCCGCCCATGCCGGCCTGGAACGCGGCCGCGTCCGGGAACTCCAGCACGGCCACCAGGTGGTACGCCGGCTTCGCCCCGTCCGGACCCGGCGCGGGCCGGGAGACCGTGAACCGCGCCAGGCCGGGGATCTTCCGTGCCAGCGGCGCGTGCACCGTGTCGTAGTGCGTGTCGAACGCGGCGACGTCCTCGGGGTGGTTGTAGAGAGCGGTCAACTGGAACACGGGGTTCCCTCCTCGCGTCGCACGGCGCTCCGGTGCGCCGCGACTGCCTCCACCATGGTCCATCCGGCGCCCGCGTGCACCACCCCTCCGTACGGGGTCGATACGCTGGACCGACCATGAGTACTCCAGCCCAGGTCCGGGTGCGGTTCTCCCCGTCGCCCACCGGTACCCCGCACGTCGGCCTCATCCGCACCGCCCTGTTCAACTGGGCCCACGCCCGCCATCACGGCGGGGCCCTGGTGTTCCGGATCGAGGACACCGACGCCTCCCGCGACTCCGACGAGTCCTACCGGGCCCTGCTCGACGCGCTGGAGTGGCTCGGCCTCGACTGGGACGAGGGCGTCGAGAAGGGCGGCCCGCACGGGCCGTACCGGCAGAGCGAACGCGGCGAGGTCTACGCCGACGCCCTGCGCCGGCTGATCGACGCCGGCGAGGTCTACGAGTCGTTCTCCAGCGCCGAGGAGATCGAGGCCCGGCACCGCGCCGCGGGCCGCGACCCCAAGCTCGGCTACGACAACGCCGACCGCGACCTCACCGAGGACCAGCGCGCCGCGTTCCGGGCCGAGGGCCGCGCCCCGGTCTACCGGCTGCGCATGCCCGACCACGACATCACCTTCACCGACCTCGTCCGCGGCGAGATCACGTTCCGGGCCGGGCAGGTGCCCGACTTCGTGCTGGCCCGCGGCGACGGCACCCCGCTGTACCCGCTGACCAACCCGGTCGACGACGCGCTGATGGAGATCACGCACGTCCTGCGAGGGGAGGACCTGCTGGCCTCCACCCCGCGGCAGATCGCGCTGCTGGAGGCGCTGGCCCGGGTCGGCATCGGCCACGGCACCTTCACCTACGCCCACCTCCCGCTGGTCACCGGTGAGGGCAACCGCAAGCTGTCCAAGCGGGACCCGCAGTCGAACCTGTTCCACTACCGCGACCGCGGGTTCGTGCCGGAGGGGCTGCTCAACTACCTCGCGCTGCTCGGCTGGTCGATCGCCGAGGACCGCGACGTGTTCTCCCTCGACGAGATGGTCGCCGCCTTCGACGTGTCCCGGGTGTCGAGCAACGCCGCCCGCTTCGACCTGAAGAAGGCCGAGGCGATCAACGCCGCGCACCTGCGCCTGCTCGCCCCCGACGACTTCGCCGCGCGCGTCGTGCCGTACCTCGCCGCCGAGGGGATCACCGACCCCGACCGCTCGGTGCTCGCCGCCGCCGCGCCGCTGGTGCAGGAGCGCAGCCAGGTGCTGTCCGACGCGGCCCGGATGCTGGCCTTCCTCTTCCGCGACGAGGACACCTTCACCCCCGACGACGACGCCGCCGCGAAGAACCTGGGCGCCGACGCGGCCCCGGTGCTGGAGGCCGCCGTCGCCGGGCTCACGGACCTGCCGGAGTGGTCGGCCGCCGCGATCGAGGAGTCGCTCAAGACCTCGCTCGTGGACGGTCTGGAGCTCAAGCCGCGGAAGGCGTTCGCCCCCGTCCGCGTCGCCATCAGCGGGCGCACGGTGTCCCCGCCGCTCTACGAGAGCATGGAGCTGCTGGGCCGCGAGCGGTCGCTCGCCCGCCTGGGGGCCGGTGTCAGACGCTCCCAGGGCATGGGTTAGAGTACCTACATCAACGGAGAGCGGGCCTCGCTCCGGAACGGGGCCCGCTTTTCGATGGGGTATGGTGTAATTGGCAGCACGACTGATTCTGGTTCAGTTAGTCTAGGTTCGAGTCCTGGTACCCCAGCGGAAATCACGAGTTCTCCGGAATGATGATTTCTGACAATCGGCACGGTCTCGTCCAAGGTCCCGTCGTCTAGCGGCCTAGGACGCCGCCCTCTCAAGGCGGTAGCGCGGGTTCAAATCCCGTCGGGACTACCACGGACTCCCTCGCAGGGGGTCCGCAATCGAGATCGAGCCGAATGTCCTGGTCCCGTCGTCTAGCGGCCTAGGACGCCGCCCTCTCAAGGCGGTAGCGCGGGTTCAAATCCCGTCGGGACTACTCCACGAAGGCCCCGCTCCACGGAGCGGGGCCTTCGTCGTGCCCGGGTCAGGTCGCGCCGAGCAGCCCGGGGAGCCGGTCGGTCGTGGTGACCAGGGCCTGGGTGGGGAACACCGCGGACAGCAGGACGTCGTGGACGTCGGCCCGCGGGTCGGCGCAGGCGTCGCCGAGGACGACGACGCGGAAGTCCCGGTCCGCGGCCTCGCGCACCGTGGTGAGCACCACCCCGCTGGTCGACAGCCCGGCGAGCACCACGGTGGTGACGCCCGCCGCGCGCAGCCGCGCGTCGAGATCGGTGGTGGAGAACGCCCCCACCCGCGACTTGCGGACCACGACGTCCCCGGGCTCCGGGGCGACCCGCTCGTCGAAGGCGGTGCCGGGGTGGTCGGGGTGCATCGACCCGGCGGGCCGCGCGGCGATCGCCCGGCCGAACAGGCTGTGTGCGGGGGCCGCGGCGGCCTCCTCGTCGGTGAGGGCGACGCGCACGTGCCCCACCAGGGCGCCCGCGGCCCGGGCGGTGGCGACGGCGCGGGCGGCGGCGTCGACCGGCGCGGGGTGCCCGGTGCGCTCGGCCACCGCGTCGACGATCGAGCGCTGGTAGTCCATGACGAGCACCACGGTGCGGGTGGGGTCGAGCTGGTCGGTCACGAGGGTGCTCCTTCCGGTCCGGCGAGCCGGGCCAGTGAACGGTCGGCGAGGGTGAGCAGGACGAACAGCGTCGAGGCGACGAGCATCACCGCGGCGAGGACGGGCAGGCCGTCGCCCGCCGTACCACCGCCGAAGGCGATCCCGCCCGCGGCCGAGGCGGCGATGGCGCCCAGGTAGAAGAAGGTGCGCATCAGCCCGGCCGACGACGCGACCCGCTCCGGGTCGGCCTGCCGGTAGACCGCGTTCTGCACGGCGAGGTTGTTCAGGCCCTGGGGCAGTCCGGCGAGCAGTGCGACCACGACGATGACCCAGACCGGGCTGGCGGGCCCGAGGGCGAACAGCAGTGCGGCGAGCAGCACCTGTGCCGCCCCGCCGACGAGCAGCTTGCCCCGGACCGCGCGCCGCCTGCCGGTCAGCGCGGTCACCCCGATCCCGGTGACGAAGATCGGCAACAGGACCAGCCCGGCCGTCGCGGGGGTGAGCCCGCGGTCCTGCTCCAGCCACTGGGTGAAGCCGTACAGCACGCAGTAGGAGACGGTCGCGGTGAGCACAGCGCGGACGAAGGTCAGCAGCAGCGGCACGTTCCCGCCGAGCACCCGCAGGTCCAGGAACGGCTCGGGGGTCCGCAGCTCGCGCACCACCAGCGCCGCCCCGGCGGCGACGGCCACCACCGCGGGGGCGACCGCCCCGGCATCGGGGTGCAGCAGGGCGAACAGCAGTGCCACGACGGTGACCGCGAACAGCACGATCCCCGGCGGGTCGACCCGGCGCAACGCGGCCCGCACCCCGCGCTGGGTGACCGGGGTGCGGGGGAGCCGCAGCGCACCGAGCGCCAGGCACAGCAGGGCCAGCGGGATGTTCACCACGAACACCGCCCGCCATCCCGCGACCCCGAGGAGCAGCCCACCCAGGCTCGGCCCGACGACGGCGATCGTCGACGTCGCGATCGACAGCACCGTCAGCACGCCCTCCGGGCTGTCGGTGCCGGTGCGGTCGGCCTCGCCGCGGATCAGCGCCATCGCCGCCGGGTAGCCCGCGCACGTCCCGAGCCCGATGACGACCCGCGCCGCGACCAGCCACCAGACGTCCGGGGCGAGCGCACCCAGGACCCCGCCGACGCCGACCAGCACGGCACCGGCCAGGTAGAGCGGGCGCGGCCCGTACAGGTCGACCAGGCGCCCGGTGACGGGCTGGCCGACCGCCGTCGCGAGGTAGAGACCGGACACCAGCCAGGCGGTCTCGGTCGCGGGGGCGCCGAGGGCGAGCCCGATCGGCACCAGCGCGACCGCGATCAGCGACGAGTTCACCGGGTTCAGCACGGCCCCGCCGATCATGGGTACGAGCAGCCGGCGGTCGAACGTGGGCGGGCCGGTGCGGCGGCTCCGGTGCGGCATCACGGCTCGGTCACCCGCTCCAGCAGCCGCATCGCCTCGTTGACGGTGCGCAGCTCGTCGTCGCAGAGCCGGTCGGCGAGCGCCCCCGCGAGCCAGTCCTCGCCGGCGGACCGGGCGTCGGCGGTGAACCGGCGACCGAGCTCGGTGGCCGAGACGATCTGACGGCGCCCGTCGGACGGGTCCGGGCGGCGCTCGACCAGGCCCCGCTCCTCCAGGGCGGCGATCGACATCGCGACCGACTGCGGGCGGACGCCCTCGGCGGCGGCGAGCGCGGCGGCGGTGCTGGGGCCGCCGCGGTCGAGGCGGCCGAGCAGCGCGGTCTGCGACGCCGTCAGCTGGTCGCGGTCGTAGTGCTCGCGCATGCGGCGGCGCAGCCGGCCGACGCCGATCCGGACCGCGCGAGCGGTGGTGGCGGCGGAGGTCCCTGTGTTCGGTTGCGACATGCAACCCACGATAGGTCGACAGTCCGGATTCATCAATCCCGACTGTCGATCTGTCGGCTGCCTCAGGTTCCGGGCGGGACCGGATTCCCCTCCGGCGGATTGGGCGTCGAGCTGTCCGGCGGAGGCGGCGTCGAGGAGGACGAGGACGTCGAGCTCTGCGGTGGCGGTGCGTCCGTCGTCGTGGTCACGACCGGCGGCGGCACGGGGACCGGGGCGTCGGTCGTCGTCGGGACGGCCTCGGTGGTGCGTTCCCGGGTCCGCTCCGGCTGGCGGACCGGCTGCTCCTCGACGGTCGTCGGGGGCGGGGCCTCGGTGGTCGTCGGCGTCGCGGGAAGGTTGGGGATCGCGTTGCCGATCGAGTGGTCCTGCGGCCAGAGGAACACCGTGCCCAGCACGGCCAGCGCCGCGACGACCCCGCCGGCACCGATGAGCAGCGCGGGGGAGCGGCGGACGGGTGCGGGCCCGGGGGCGACGGTGGTCTCGCCGTCGTCGTAGCCGCCGTACCCGTGCACGGCGGTCTGGTCGTAGCCCATCGGCGGTACGACGGGGAAGCGGTCGGTGGGCGGGTCGGCGCGGGCACCCTCGAGGTAGGCGGTGCGGTCGCCGTCGAGCTGGGTCGTGCCGCCGGTCGGCATCCGGTCGGTGACCGGGTCCGGGTTCTCCCAGGGCAGCGGGCCGGGGTCGGGGGCGAGCGCGAGGCCGCTGCTCGCCGACACCGCGCCGAACCCGCCCGAGCCGGTGCCGGGCACGGGGTCGGCCGGCCCGAGCGCGACGACGGCGCCCTTCGCGATGGTGTTCTTCGGGTCCGCGTCGACCTGCACGGGACGCCCGAGCCCGGTGGAGACCAGCTCGGCGACCAGCGGGACCCGCGAGGACCCGCCCACGAGCAGCACCACCGACGGCCCGGACGCGGCCAGCCCGGCCGAGGCGATCGCGCGCTGCAGCGCCTCGACCGACTCCTCCAGCCGGGGCCGGATGCGCTCCTCGAAGTCGCTGCGGTGCAGGCGCACCGTCGTGCGGACCTCGCCGAGCCACACCGGGATCGAGACCTCGGTGTCGGCCGACAGGCCCTCCTTGGCCTCGCGGCAGTCGCGGCGCAGCCGGGCCATCGCGGACAGGACGTTCGGGTCGGTCTCGTCGAGCCCCTCGAAGGCGGCCGGGACGGCGTCGCGCACGTGGTCGACGACGGCCTGGTCGAAGTCGGCGCCACCGAGCTGCTCGACGCCCTCGGGCCTGCCGAGCAGCGTGAACCCGCCGCCCGCGGCCTCCTTGCGCACCACGGCGGCGTCGAAGGTCCCGCCGCCCAGGTCGTAGACGGCGACGGTCGCGCCGGGCTCGACCCGCTCGTTCGTCGCGTAGTGCAGCGCGGCGGCCTGCGGCTCGGTGAGGAAGGTGACGGTCAGGCCGCGCTCGGCCAGGGCCGCGGCGAACAGGTCGCACTTGTGCGTGCCCCAGGACGCCGGGTGGGTCACCGCGATGCGCTCGGGCGCGCCGCCCTCGGTGCGCGCGACGACGTCGACGACGTGCTCGGCCAGCAGCGCGGACAGCTGCTCGGGGGCGAAGGACTGCTCGCCCAGCGGGATCGGCGTGGGGTCGCCGATGCGCCGCTTGAACTCGCGGGCGACGCGGTCCGGCTCGGTCAGCGCGCGGCGCTCGGCGGCCTCGCCGAACAGCAGACCGCCGTCGGGCGCCACGTAGACCACGGACGGGATGTCGACCGAGTGGTCACCGAGCGTGACCATCTCGACGGTGCCGGAGCCGATGACCGCAGCCGCGGTGCGGGTGGTGCCGACGTCGATGCCCAGCAGGTAACCCATCGTCTCCCCGGTGTGCCGACCATGTCCGAAGGGTCCGGCCCGGTGCCGGACCTCCACACGGTAGTGGAGCCCGGAACCGTCACCTCAGTCGCGTCGGTGCCGCAGGCAGGGGCCGATCAGGTGAGCCGGTGCTGCAATGCGTCGGCCGCGGCGAGCAGGTCGGCGGCCCAGCGGACCCCCGGACGGCGCCCGATCCGGTCCACCGGCCCGGACACCGAGACGGCGGCGACGACCTGGCCCGCCGCGTCGCGCACCGGGGCCGACACCGACGCCACCCCGGCCTCGCGTTCGGCGACGCTCTGTGCCCAGCCGCGACGGCGGACGTCGACGAGCACGCGCTCGGAGAAGCTCGCGTCGGCGAGGATGAGCCGCTGCGTGGCCGGGTCGCACCAGGCGGCGAGCACCTTCGCCCCGGAGCCCGCGGTCATCGGCAGCCGGGAGCCGACGGGCACGGTGTCCCGCAGGCCGGACGGCGGCTCGGCGTGCGCGATGCAGATCCGGTGGATCCCGTCGCGCCGGTAGAGCTGGACGCTCTCACCGGTGATGTCGCGCAGCCGGGGCAGGACGGCGGCCGCGGCGTCGAGCAGCGGGTCCGGCCGGCCGCCCGCGAGCTGGCCGAGGGTCGGGCCGGGGTGCCAGCGCCCGTCCGGTGTGCGCAGCAGCATCCCGTGCGCCTCGAGCCCGACGGCGAGCCGGTGGGCCGTGGCCCGGGGCAGGCCGGTGCGCTCACAGAGCTCCGCCAGGCCGCACGGCCCCTCCGCCGTCGCCCGGAGAACCCCCACGGCCTTGTCGAGCACGCCGATCCCGCTAGACTGTCCCACGTTCCGATACTAGCTTCCCACGATCTGGGAAGTCCACCGCGATCAGATCACAGAGGAGGCGGGCGTGACCACCGCAGAGAAGCCGCGCACGCTGGCCGAGAAGGTCTGGGACCGGCACCTCGTCCGCAAGGGCGAGGGCGACGAGCCCGACCTGCTCTACATCGACCTGCACCTGGTGCACGAGGTCACGAGCCCGCAGGCGTTCGACGGGCTCCGGCTCGCGGGCCGTCCGGTGCGCCGTCCGGACCTCACCATCGCCACCGAGGACCACAACGTCCCGACCCTCGACGTCCTCGCCCCGATCGCGGACGAGGTCTCGCGGACCCAGGTGGAGACCCTACGTCGCAACTGCGAGGAGTTCGGCGTCCGCCTGCACCCGATGAACGACCCCGAGCAGGGGATCGTGCACGTGGTCGGACCGCAGCTGGGGCTGACCCAGCCCGGCACCACGGTGGTCTGCGGGGACTCCCACACCTCCACCCACGGCGCGTTCGGCGCGATGGCGTTCGGCATCGGCACCTCCGAGGTCGAGCACGTGCTCGCCACCCAGACGCTGCCGCTCAAGCCGTTCCGGACGATGGCGATCGAGGTGACCAGTGCCGACGGCACGCTGCGCCCGGGCGTCACCTCCAAGGACGTCATCCTCGCCGTGATCGCGCGGATCGGGACCGGCGGCGGGCAGGGCCACGTGCTGGAGTACCGGGGCAACGTCATCGAGAACCTCTCGATGGAGGCCCGGATGACGGTCTGCAACATGTCGATCGAGGCCGGTGCCCGCGCGGGCATGATCGCCCCGGACGAGACGACCTTCGCCTACCTCAAGGGCCGCGACCACGCCCCGGTCGGCGACGACTGGGACGCCGCCGTCGCCGACTGGCGGTCCCTGCGCACCGACGACGGCGCCGAGTTCGACCGGGTCGTGCGGATCGACGCCGACGAGCTCACCCCGTTCGTCACCTGGGGTACCAACCCCGGCCAGGGCCTGCCGCTGGGCGAGTCCGTGCCCGACCCCGAGGCCATCTCCGACGACGGCGAGCGCGCCGCCGTGGAGAAGGCGCTGTCCTACATGGGCCTCACCGGTGGGACCCCGCTGCGGGAGGTGCCCGTCGACGCGGTGTTCGTCGGCTCCTGCACCAACGGCCGGATCGAGGACCTGCGCTCGGTCGCGGAGGTGCTCGACGGGCGCTCGGTCGCGAAGGGCGTGCGGATGCTCGTCGTCCCGGGGTCGATGCGGGTGCGTTTCCAGGCCGAGGAGGAGGGCCTGGACAAGGTCTTCACCTCCGCCGGTGCCGAGTGGCGCTCCGCGGGCTGTTCGATGTGCCTGGGCATGAACCCCGACCAGCTCGCGCCCGGTGAGCGCTGCGCGTCCACCTCGAACCGCAACTTCGAGGGGCGGCAGGGCAAGGGCGGCCGTACCCACCTGGTGTCGCCGCTGGTCGCCGCCGCGACCGCCGTGCGCGGCACGCTGAGCAGCCCGGAGGACCTGGACTGATGGAGAAGTTCGACACCCACACCGGGATCGGCGTGCCGCTGCGCTGGTCCAACGTGGACACCGACCAGATCATCCCGGCCGTCTACCTCAAGCGGGTCACCCGCACCGGCTTCGAGGACGGCCTGTTCTCCGCCTGGCGCGACGACCCGTCCTTCGTGCTCAACAACGAGCCCTTCGACCGGGGGTCGGTGCTCGTCGCGGGCCCGGACTTCGGTACCGGCTCCTCGCGTGAGCACGCGGTCTGGGCGCTGATGGACTACGGCTTCCGGGTCGTCATCTCGTCGCGGTTCGCCGACATCTTCCGCGGCAACTCGGCGAAGGCGGGTCTGGTGGCCGCCGAGGTCGCCCAGCCCGACGTCGAGCTGATCTGGAAGAAGCTCGAGACCGAGCCCGGCACGGAGATCACCGTGGACCTGGGTGAGAAGACCGTGCAGGCCGGCGACCTGACCGTGCCGTTCGAGATCGACGACTACGCCCGGTGGCGGCTGCTGGAGGGTCTCGACGACATCGGACTCACCCTGCGGCACGAGGCCGACATCACCGCGTTCGAGGGAACCCGGCCCGCCCGGATGCCACGCACTCTGGCCTGATCCGAACACGGGTGGTCACCATGCTCCGACAGATGTCGTGGTGATCACCCGTTCGGACCTGTACTGATGGATGGTATGCGACCTGGACTCGCGTCGGGATCTGGTGCGCGGCAGGGGCGCAGCCTTACCTTTCGTGACCATGAACAAGGCTCAGCTCGTCGATGCGCTGACCGCCCGGCTCGGAGACCGTCGTGCCGCCACGTCGGCCGTCGACGCGATGGTCGAGGTGATCGTGGACGCCGTCGGGCGTGGTGAGACCGTCACCCTGACCGGGTTCGGGGTCTTCGAGCCGCGACGACGTGCACCGCGCACCGCCCGCAACCCGCGGACCGGGGAGACGGTGCCCGTCGGGGAGACCGTGGTGCCGTCGTTCCGGCCCGGCGCCGCCTTCAAGGAACGGGTGGCCGCCAGCGAGGCCGCCGCCGCGAACGCGACCAGCGCCCCCCGCCGTACCGAGCGGGCCGCGACGGGCAACGGTCGCAGCACCGCGACCCGCAAGACGATCACGCCGGAGACCGCGGGCGCTCCGGCCGCCGCGGCGGCACCGGCGAAGAAGGCGGCTGCCCCGAAGAAGGCGGCCGCGTCGGCGAAGAAGCCGGCCCGGCGGAAGGCCGCTGCGGAGAAGTAGCCGCGCCACCGCACTGCCCCCGGTCGGCGCCGCCCCGCGCTGCGCCACGGTGTTCCGCGCTGCCCGCGTCGCGCCGCCCGGCGCTGCCTGCGGGCGCGTCGATCAGTACATGAGTGCTGTTCGAGCGGGTGCGGACAGCACTCATGTACTGATCGACGGGGATCGCGGCATCGGTGACGCAGCCGGGTGCGGTCGGGGTCAGTAGGGCGCGAGGCGGGTCCGTCGGGCGAGCAGGGCGCGGACCGTCCCGACGGTGCGACCGGCGTTGCGGGTGAGGCCGTCGGCGGTGATCCGGAGGGTCTGCCATCCCAGCGCCGCGGTGCGGGTGTCGCGGATGCGGTCGAGCGGGTCGTCGTGGTGGGCGCCGTCGTACTCGATCGCGAGCAGGGCGTCGGGGTAGGCGAGGTCGAACCGCACCCAGGGGCGGCTCCGGCCGTCGTACAGCGGGAACCGGACCTGGGGGACGGGGAGCCCGGAGAGCACGAGCAACAGCCGTAGCCGGGTCTCGGGCGGGGACTCCGCGCGTGGGTCGGCGAGCGCGACGACCCTGTCCAGCCGGGCCGAGCCCCGCACGTGCGGGTGGAGCGACCGCCGGACCAGCAGGTCGGCGGGGTCGAAGCCGGGGCACGGCGCCGTCATCCGGGACAGCGTCCGTTGCTCGGGGGCCGGTGTGCCCCGCACCGCGACGAACACCGGCCGGTCCCGTCTCCGGGCGGCGAGCGCGTCGAGGGCGACGACGGCGTCGACGAGCTCGAGCCGCCGGCACAGCTCCCACGCCGTGGCGCGGGGTGAGGTGACCCGGACGCCGTCGCAGAGCCCGGGTTCGAGCGGGACGCCCTGGTGGGCGCGCAGGTCCGGGCGGGACCGGATCCGCCGTGGTGCGACGAGCTCGGCGGGCGCCGTCCACGGTCCGCAGGACGCGCCGAGGATCTCGGCCGCCGAGTAGGCCGACGCCGCACCGAGGGGCCCGGCGTGGATCGATGCGGCCCGGGCCCGGAGCACCGGCGTCACGGGGACCGCGGCGGAGACGTACACGTCGGGGAACAGGCGCACGAACCGTGGCCCGCGCAGCCGCCCCGGCGTGACGGTCCCACGCGCGACGGCCTCCGACCCCCGGAACGGCTCCTCCACCCGCGCACCCTGCACCCCGGCCCACGCCCGGCGGGCCGGAACCGGTGCGCCCGTTCGCGATCGCACACGCCGTCGCCGGGAGCGGGCTTCCGGGACCCGGTCGATCAGTGCACCAGTGCTGCCGGCCCGGGGTCGGACAGCACTCGGGTACTGATCGACGAGCGGCCCGGACCCGGGGCCGCCGGGTGCGGGACGGCGCGGCGGGTCAGGAGGGCGGGCGGCGGTAGTAGTCGGCCGACAGCAGGGCGCCGTCGTCGCCGAAGCCCAGGACCCAGGTGCTGGCCTTGTGCGAGGGCAGGTCGGGGTCGGGGGACCGGCCCGCGGCGGCGAGCAGGTGCCCGACGACGTCCGGGATGACCCCGCCCTGGCTGCACAGCAGCGTCACGCCGGGCTGCGCCGCGAGGGTGCGGAAGCGGGCCAGGCCGTCGGCGGGGGAGACCCAGTAGCCGTGCTCGCCGAGCAGCGGCTCCACGTCCGGCTCGCCCGCGCCGGACGCGTGGGCGTACGGCTCGATCGTCTGGCCGCAGCGCAGCGGTGGGGCGGTCGCGAGCCGGTCCGGGCCGAAGCGGGCGAGGAAGTCCGCGAGCCGGTCGGCCTGGGTGAACCCGGTGCCGGACAGGGGGCGCAGGTCGTCGTCGCCCTCCCAGGCGGTCCGGCTGCCCGCCTTGGCGTGCCGCACGAGCACCACCGTCGACGACGGCGGCCCCACCCGGTCGAGCCGGTCCAGCAGGTCGGCGTCGGCCGGGCGGGTGAGCAGCGCGGCGGCCTCGTCGCGGGGCAGCCAGCGCAGGTCGTCGGTCTCGTCGGTGACGGAGAAGCCGTGGTCGCGGACCGCCTCGGCGGCCCAGTAGTGCACGACCTTGTGGCCCCGGCCGGGCACGGAGTAGGCGGTGTGGCCGAGCCGGGCGCCGAGGCGGCACCCCAGGTGCGCCTCCTCGGCCGTCTCGCGCAGCGCGGTCAGGGTCAGCGCCTCGCCCGGGTCCTGATGGCCCTTGGGCCAGGACCAGTCGTCGTAGCGGGGACGGTGGACCAGGGCCACCTCGACGGTGCCGTCGTCCGCGCGGCGCCACGGCACCGTCCCGGCCGCGACGACGTCGGCGATCCCCGCCGGGTCGACCTCGGCGCCGTCGGTCCGGAGCTGTGCGGACAGCATCAGTCCTCGCTGCTGCCGCGGCGGGAGTTCATCATCTCGACCTGGTGGTCGCGGACCCGGATGTTCTCCGACCCCGGCGCAGGCGACGGCGACCAGGTCCCGTCCGGCCCGAGCGTCCAGCAGCGCGTCGCCGGGTCCAGGCAGGAGTCGAACATCGCGCCGAGCTGGTCGGCCAGCTTCGGGTCGGCGACCCGCAGCATGACCTCGACCCGGCGGTCCAGGTTGCGGTGCATCATGTCCGCCGAGCCGATCCAGTACTCGTCGGCCGAGCCGAAGTGCAGCACCCGGGAGTGCTCCAGGAACGGCCCGAGGATCGACCGGACGGTGATGTTCTCGCTGAGCCCCGGCCGCCCGGGGACGATCGCGCAGATGCCGCGCACCACGATGTCGACCGGCACGCCCGCCTGCGACGCCCGGTAGCAGGCGTCGATGATGGCCTCGTCGACCAGCGAGTTCGCCTTGATCTGCACCCGCGCGCCGGACTCGCCGGACAGGTGCGCCTCGATCTCGTCGTCGATGCGGCGGACGATGCCGCGGCGGATCCCGTACGGAGCCACGAGCAGGCTCCGGTAGGAGGTCTGCCGCGAGTAGCCGGTGAGGGAGTTGAACAGGTCGGTGAGGTCCGCGCCGATGGTCGGGTCGGCGGTGAGCACGCCGACGTCCTCGTAGAGCCGCGCGGTCTTCGGGTTGTAGTTGCCGGTGCCGATGTGGCAGTAGCGGCGGATCTCCGACCCCTCCTGGCGCACGACCAGGCAGGTCTTGCAGTGCGTCTTGAGCCCCACCAGGCCGTAGACGACGTGCACGCCGGCCTTCTCCAACTTGCGTGCCCAGCGGATGTTGGCCTGCTCGTCGAACCGGGCCTTGATCTCCACCAGGGCGACGACCTGCTTGCCCGCCTCGGCGGCGTCGATCAGGGCGTTGACGATCGGGGAGTCGCCGGAGGTGCGGTAGAGGGTCTGCTTGATCGCGAGCACGTTCGGGTCGGCGGCGGCCTGCTCGATGAAGCGCTGCACCGACGTCGAGAACGAGTCGTAGGGGTGGTGCACCAGCACGTCGCCCTCGCGCAGGGTCGCGAACACGCTCCGCGGGGTCTCCCGCTCGGCGAACGCCGGGTGCGTCGCGGGGCGGAACGGCTCGTCCTTCAGGTCGGGGCGGTTGACCCCGTGCACCTGCCACAGACCGGTGAGGTCGAGCAGCCCGGGGACGGTGACGACGTCGTTCGGGTCGACGTCGAGCTCGCGCAGCAGCAGCTCCAGCACGTGCTCGGACATCGTGTCGAGCACCTCGAGGCGGACCGGCGGGCCGAACCGGCGCCGGGCCAGCTCGCGCTCCAGGGCCTGCAGGAGGTCCTCGTCGCGGTCCTCCTCGACCTCGAGGTCGGCGTTGCGGGTGACGCGGAACGGGTGGACCTCGGTGACCTCCATGCCGTTGAACAGGTCACCGAGGTGCGCGGAGATCAGGTCCTCGATCGGCAGGAACGTGCACTGCCGGTTCCCGGCCCGGGTGTCGGTGTCCGGCGGGTCGACCGACACCAGCCGCGGCACGTTGTTCGGCACCTTGACCCGGGCGAACCGCTCGGTCCGGCCCTCGGGGTCGCGGACGGTCACCGCGAGGTTGAGCGACAGCCCGGAGATATAGGGGAACGGGTGCGCCGGGTCCACCGCGAGCGGGGTCAGCACCGGGAACACCGTCTCGGTGAAGTAGTCCGACAGCCGCAGGCGCTCGGCGTCGGTCAGGTCCTCCCAGCTGCGCAGGTGGACGCCGGCCGCGTCGAGCTCGGGGAGCAGCTCGTCCATGAACACCTCGGCGTGCGCCCGCGACAGCGCGCGGCTCCGCTCGGTGATCCGGGCCAGCTGCTGGCGCGGGGTCAGGCCGTCGGCGCTGCGCACGGACAGGCCGGTCTCGTCGCGGCGCTTCAGGCCCGCGACCCGGACCATGTAGAACTCGTCGAGGTTGGAGGCGAAGATCGCGAGGAACTTCGCGCGCTCCAGCAGCGGCTGGCTGGAGTCCTCGGCCAGGGCCAGCACCCGGGCGTTGAAGTCGAGCCAGGACAGCTCACGGTTGAGGTAGCGGTCCTCGGGGAGCAGCTCGGCCATCGTCGACGCCGGGGTGGTCGCCCCCGCGGGCGGCGCGATCGGGGCGGCCCCCTGGACCTGCGACGGCGCGGCGGCCGGCGGCGCGGACGGCGCCGCGGGACCCGACGGCACGTGCTGCTGGGCCGGGATCTCCGCGGACGGTGCCTGGTCGGCGACGCTGCGGCTCGCGGTGTGCAGCCGCCGCGACGCCGGACGCGGGGCACGGCGCGCCGCCGTCCGGGGACGGCCTCCCGGGTGCGCGGAGGTGCCGTTCCGTCCGTCCGGGGTCGCCGAGTCGTCACTCACGTCGCGATTGTTTCGTACCGCTCCGCAACCGTCCACGTGGACACGGCCCCGCCCGGCGATGTCACGTACGTGGTGTGCCACACCGTCGGGCGACGGCGTCACCGGGCGGGGGACATCCGGGTGGGTGAGGTGCGGCGGGCGGCCCGTGCCGGGCGTCGACCACGGCCCGGGTCCACGTGCCCACCCCGAGGGCGACGGCGTCGTCGAGGTCGGCGGCGGTGTCGACGTCGCGGCGCAGGCCGGGACGGTCACCGGGCAGCGGGCGTGCCCCGGAGGCGCCGTGCCGGGCGGCCGACCCGCGGCCGAAGTGCGGGTCGAGGTCGTGGCCCGGCGCGACGAGCAGCAGCGTGGTGCCCTCGCCGGGGGCGTCGGGCTGGAAGGCGCGGGTCGCGCCGGCGGCGAACAGCACGGCGGCCGCGGCGACGGCGTCGTCGAGCTCGGCCGGGCGCAGCGCGGGCAGGTCGGCCTGCAGCGCCCCCAGTGCGACGTGCGGGTCGCGCGAGCGCAGCAGCGCGGCACCGTGGCGCAGCGCGCCGTTGAGCCGCCGGCCGGGGTCGGTGACGACCTCCGCACCGAGCGCGCCGACCTCCATCGCCACCGCCGGGTCCGAGGAGATCACCAGCACGTGCCGGACCGCGGTCGCGGCGACGGCGGCGGCGACGGTGTCGCGGGCCAGGGCCAGCGCGAGCCGCTGGTGCGCGTCGAGATCACCCACCCCGCCGTCGGCGGCACCGCGCAGCCGGGTCTTGGCGCGGGGCAGCGGTTTCACCGGTACGACCAGGTCCACCCGCAGGGTCACAGGCCCCAGTCTGGCACCCCACGTGACACCGTGGGGCCTCTGTGGGGAGACTCCACGGACGAGATCCGGATCATCCCGATCCGCGACGACCCCACGACCCGCCCCGGAGGCGGGCAGGAGGAGGCCGCCGGTGGCACGCGAGAAGGGCGGATTCTGGGTCGGTTTCGCCGTCCCGTTCTTCTACTCGATCGGCTGGCTCACCGGCCGGCCGCGCTACCAGGGCCGTGAGCACCTCCCGGCCCGCGGCGGCGCGCTGCTGGTCGGCAACCACATCTCCCACCTGGACCCGATCCACACCGGGACCTACGTGCACAGCGCGGGGCGGGTGCCCCGGTTCCTGGCCAAGAGCAGCCTGTGGCAGGTGCCGGTGCTCGGGCAGGTGCTGCGCGGCTCGGGGCAGATCCCGGTCTACCGCGACTCCGCCGACGCCCAGCAGAGCCTGGCCGCCGGGACGCAGGCCCTGGCCGACGGCAAGATCGTCATCATCTACCCGGAGGGCACCATCACCCGCGACCCCGACGGGTGGCCGATGCGCTCGCGCACCGGCGTCGCGCGGATGGCGCTGGCCTCGGACGTGCCGGTCATCCCGATGGTGCACTGGGGGACCCGCGAGGTCCTGAACGGCTACGAGAAGAAGTTCCGCCCGCTGCCGCGCACCGACGTCGTGCTGCGCGCGGGGGACCCGGTGGACCTGAGCGCCTACCGCGGGCGCCCGCTGGACGCCCACGTCCTGCGCGAGGTCACCGACCTGATCATGGGACGGGTGCGGGAGCTGCTCGCCGAGGTCCGCGACGAGGACGCGCCGGAGGAGTTCTACCGCCGCCGCCCGGAGAGCGAGGCGGGCCGATGAGCGTCCCCCCGGCCCCGTCGTTCGGGGAGCGTCCGGTCAACGAGCCCGTGCACTCGATCCACCGCGTCGCCGTGCTCGGCGCGGGCAGCTGGGGCACCGCGTTCGCGAAGGTCCTCGGCGACGCCGGCCGCGACGTGCGGCTGTGGGCCCGCCGGGTCGAGGTGGCCGAGGCGATCAACGCCGACCGGCGCAACCCCGACTACCTGTCCGACGTCGCGCTGCCGGACACGCTGCGGGCCACCCACGACGCGGCCGAGGCCCTCGACGGGGCCGACGCGGTGATCCTCGCGGTGCCGTCGCAGTCGCTGCGCGACAACCTGGAGCGCTGGCGCGACCTGGTCCCGGCCGGGGTCACCCTCACCAGCCTGGCCAAGGGCGTCGAGCTGGGGACGCTCAAGCGGATGACCGAGGTCATCGACGACGTCACCGGCGTCGGGGTGGACCGGCTCGCCGTCGTGTCCGGGCCGAACCTGGCCGCGGAGATCGCGCACGAGCAGCCGACGGCCACCGTCATCGCCTGCGAGGACCACGACCGTGCGGTGGCGCTGCAGACCGCCTGCGCGACCGGCTACTTCCGCGCCTACACCAACACCGACGTCGTCGGGGCGGAGCTGGGCGGGGCGGGCAAGAACGTCATCGCGCTGGCCGTCGGCGTCGCGTCCGGGATGGGGCTGGGCGACAACTCGCGGGCCTCGCTGATCACCCGCGGGCTGGCCGAGATGTCCCGGCTCGGGATGGCGCTCGGTGCCTCGCCGCTGACCTTCGCCGGTCTGGCCGGCATGGGCGACCTGGTGGCGACGTGCAGCTCCCCGCTGTCGCGCAACCGCACCTTCGGCGAGCAGCTGGGCCGCGGCGCGAGCCTCGCCGAGGCGGAGAAGGCCAACCACGGCCAGGTCGCCGAGGGCGTGAAGTCCTGCCTGTCGATCTGCGAGCTCGGTGAGCGCGCCGGGGTGGAGCTGCCCATCGCCGACGCGGTGCGCCGGGTCTGCCACGAGGGCATGACCGCCCACCAGATGGCCAAGGAACTGATCTCCCGGGCCCCGAAGCCGGAGTGAACCCCATGCTCGGAGACGGCACCCGCTGCGTGCGCGGCGGGGAGCACGACGCCCACGCCGTGGGCGAGCCGGTGCACCGCGGGCCGGTGCTGACCAGCACGTACCACCTCGGGCGCCCGGAGGAGGCCGACCAGGGCGCGGACTTCTACGCCCGCGCCGACAACCCGACGTGGCGGGAGTTCGAGGCCGCCGTCGGTGAGCTCGACGGCGGGCCGTGCACGGTCTTCCCGTCCGGGATGGCCGCGGTCGCCGCCGTCCTGCGCGCCTTCACCGGCACCGGGCGCGGCGTGCTGCTGCCCAGCGACGGCTACTACGTCGCGCGTCTGCTCGCCGACGAGGAGCTCGCCCCGCTCGGGGTGCCGGTCGCCTACTGCGCGACCGCGGGCGACTGGGACTCGGCGATCGCCCGGCACCGGCCCGCGCTGGTGATGCTGGAGACGCCGTCGAACCCCGGCCTGGAGGTCTGCGACGTCGCCGCGGTCGCCGCCGCCGCACACGCGGCCGGGGCGGTCGTCGCCGTCGACAACACCACGTGCACCCCGCTCGGGCAGCAGCCGCTCGCACTCGGGGCGGACCTCGTCGTCGCCAGCGACACCAAGGCGCTGTCCGGGCACGGGGACCTGCTGCTCGGGCACGTGTCCGCGGCCGACCCGGTGCACCACGAGCGGGTCCGGGCCTTCCGCACCCGCGGCGGCGCGATCGCCGGGCCGATGGAGACCTGGCTGGCGCTGCGCGGGCTCGGCACCCTGGACCTGCGGCTGGCCCGGCAGGCCGAGAACGCCCGCGCGCTCGCCGTCGCGCTGCGGGAGACCCCGGGCGTGCACGACGTGCGCTGGCCCGGGCTGGCCGACGACCCGTCGCACGTGCTCGCCCGGAGCCAGATGCGCCGCTGGAACGGGATCCTGCGGTTCACCCTGGCCGACACCCACGCCGTCTCGGACTTCCTGGCCCGCACGACGCTGGTCGACTCGGCGACGAGCTTCGGCGGGCTGCGCACCGCCGCGGACCGGCGGGCCCGCTGGGGCGACGCGGTGCCGGACGGTCTGGTGCGGCTGTCCTGCGGGGTCGAGGACACCGACGACCTCCTCGCGGACGTGATCGGCGCCCTCGGGGGGTAACGGCGGGGCGGTCCGGCACGACCGCAGCGGTGCATGATCCGCCGCGAGACGAGGTGCCGTCCATGACCACCGACCACGCCGACCCCACGTCCGGCACCGTCCCCGCCGGTGCCGCCGCCTGCCCGGCCTGCGGGGCCCCGGGTCGGGTGCTCCGCCACGTCGTCCAGGAGCGGTACCGGCTGCTGCGCTGCACCGGCTGTGCGACCGAGTTCCTGCGCGACCCGGTCCCCGGCGGCTCGACCGCGGGGGAGTACTGGGAGGACTACAAGTTCGACGTCTACGCGGGCGACGCCGTCCGCGAGGGCTACGAGCAGCGCTACGGCGCCGTGTTCGACCGGCTCGAGGCCCGGGCCGGACGGTGCGGGCGGGTGCTCGACGTCGGCTGCGGTATCGGGAACTTCCTGGCCTGGGCGACGGCCCGCGGACTGGACGCCGTCGGGTCCGACGTCGACGAGCGCGCACTGGCCGGCGCGGCCGCCCGCGGCCTGACGGTGTTCACCCCCGAGCAGCTCGCCGCGCAGGACACCGAGGTCGACGTCGTCACCCTGTGGGACGTGATCGAGCACGTCGCCGACCCGGGCCCGTTCCTCACCGACGCACTGTCGCGGCTGCGTCCCGGCGGCTGGGTGCTGCTGGAGACCCCGGACGCCGCGTTCCCGGTGCGCCCGCTGGTGCGCGCGCTGCACCGGGTCACCGGTGGGCGGGTCGACCTGGCCAAGAACATGTACTACTGGGAGCACAAGATCTACTTCACCGAGCGGGGCCTGGAGCGGGTCCTCGCGCCGCACGGGGTGAGCATCGTCGAGGTGCACCGCATGACCTCGCCGGTGGCGAAGATGCAGGCCACCTTCGACCACGGGGCCGAGGGCTCCGGCCTGGTGGACCGGCTGCTCGCGCGCGGCTGGCCCGCGGCGGAGGGGCTGTTCCGGCGGATGGGCCGGGGCAACAAGCTCGTCGTGCTGGCCCGCCGGACCGGCTGAGCGGGACCCGCCGGACCGGCCGAGCGGGATCAGCCCGTGGCATCGGCGACCCGGACCGGGGCGGCCGGCGCCGCGCCGGACCCGCCCCGGGCGCGGCGGTAGGCCCAGCGGGTCGGCCCCGGCGCGAGCAGCACCGCGGCGGCGACGGCGAGGGTCCGCGGGTCGGCCCGCTCCCGCAGCGCCGCCCGGACCCGGGCGCGGGCGGTCGGGACGTCGCCCTCGAACAGCGCGACCCGGGCCCCGACGACGCCGCGACGGTGCCTGCTGCGGCGCAGCTCCCGCTCCAGCGCGGCGGGAACGGCCGGGTCGTCCGAGCGTGCGGCCGCGGCGCGGACCGCCCGCTCCCGGGCCTGCTCCACGGCCAGCACCGCGGGCCCGCCGCGGGACAGCGACTGCGGGGCCTGGGTGTAGCTCGCGAGGCGTTCGGGCAGGGTCACCATCCGGTGGCCCGCCGCGACGATCCGCAGGAACAGGTGCAGGTCCGCGACGGTGACCCCGGCGTCGTCGACGTGGCCGTGGGCGTCCCACACCTCCCGGCGCACCACCCCGGTGTAGTACGGGCACGGCCCCTCGATGAGCTCGGGCAGGGTCAGCACGTGCTCCGGGTCCGGCGCGGGCGCCCCGGCGTTCTCCAGGTAGGAGGCGGGCAACCGCTCCCCGGTGGTGGCGTCGGTGAACCAGGCGTCGCAGGTGACGGCGGCGAGGTCCGGGCGGGAGTCGAGCACGTCGCCGAGCCGGGCGCAGAAGTCGGGCAGCACCTGGTCGTCGGAGTTGAGCAGGGCGACGTAGCGGCCCGACGACTCGGCCGAGGCGCGGTTGATCCCGCCCGCGGCGCCCCGGTTCGGCTGACGGACGAGCACGATCCGCGGGTCGCGCTCGGCGTGGGAGCCGACGATCCGGGCCATCTCGTCGGACATCCCGTTGTCGACGACGACGAGCTCCCAGTCCGGGTCGGTCTGGGCCAGCACCGACCCGATCATCCCCGAGACCGCGTGCTCGGTGCGGTACGCGGTCGACAGGAAGCTGACGCGCGGACGTTCCTGACGGTGGTGGCCCATGGTCGTCCGTTCTGTCGGGGTCGCTGGGATGATCGTCGTACCGGAGCGGCGCCGGTGTTACGCCGCCGTGTCGTTGATCTCCGCCACAGGGGGTAACGAACCCCGGTGGACGGCCGAATGCACCGCCGTACGGACGGATGTCGGACGGCGGGTGGAGGCGGGGATGGTGCAGCAGACCGCACCGGCCGGGGTGGTCCTGCGGGACACCGGTCCGCGGCCCGGCACCCCGCTGGTGCACGACGTCGCCACCCGCACGCCGCTGGCCCGGCTGCTGCAGGGCCTGGTGTTCCTGACCGTCGGCGTGGCCTCCTGCGAGGGCTACCTGCTCGACATCAACGACGTCGTCACCAAGGTCCCCGCGGCGACGCTCGTGCTCGTCTGGCTGGTCGCCCGGCTGCGCCCGTTCCGGATGCCGCGCTTCCACCCGGTCCACGTGCCGCTCGCCGTGCTGGTCGTGGCCGTGCTCGCCTCGACCGCGGTGCACGCCGGCGACACCTTCACCATGACCTACGCCCAGCGCTGGGTGTCGTTCCTGGTCACCGTCACGGTGCTGATCGACGTCTGCTCCCGCGAGGTCCCGGTGCGGGTGCCGGTGTGGGCCTCGGTCACCGGTGCGACGGTCGCCGCCGGCGGGGCGCTGTGGAGCTTCCTCATCGAGGGCTCGCCGCGGGCGACCGGGCCGCTGGAGGACCCCAACGACCTGGCCTACGTGCTGGTCTCGGCGGTGCCGCTGCTGCTCGCGCTGTGGCTGCGCCGCCCGCGCCGCGACGGGCGCGAGCGCGCCCCCCGGGCCGCGCAGATCCTGGTCGGCGTGGTGCTGGTGCTGCTCGTGCTGGGCGCGGCGGTGACCGTGTCCCGCGGCGGGATGATCGCGCTGGCCGTCGCCCTGGTGTGGCTGGCGGGGCGCGGGGCGATCGCGCCGCGGGTGCTCGCCGCGGCCGCCGTCGCCGTCGTGGTCGCCGGGGTCGGGCTGGTCGCCGCCTTCCCCGACGACGTCGGCCGCGCGCTGTCCCAGAAGGACCAGGTCGCCGCCTCCAACATCGACAGCCGGGCGCTGCGCTGGGAGGTGGCGGCCACGCTGCTGCCCGAGCACCCGCTGCTCGGCGTCGGGCCCGGCGGGTTCCGCTCGCACTACCTCGCGGCCTCGCACAACGCCGAGCTGGAGGAACAGACCCCGGTCGCCCACAACATGTACGTCGAGGTCGCCGCCGAGCTCGGGGTGCTCGGGCTGGCCGGGTTCGTCGGCATGATCGCGGTCGCGCTGTGGTCGGCCGAGCGGGCGGTCCGGGCCGCGCGCGACCGCGCCGGGCGGCTGCTGCCGCTGGCCGTGCAGACCGCGCTGATCGCGGTCTGCGTCGCCTCGGCGTTCCTGTCCGAGCAGTACTACATGCCCCTGTGGGCACTGACCGCCGCGGCCTGCGCCGTGGGCCTGCGCAGCGAGGGAGCGATCCGGTGAAGGTCCTGCAGGTCGTCAACGAGATGGGGACCGGGGGAGCGGAGCGCGTCGTCGCCGACCTCGCCCGGCACGGGACCGGCCTCGGCTGGGACACCGTGGTCCTGTCCTCGGGCGGGGTGCGGGCCGACGAGCTGGCCGCACAGGGGTATTGCACCGAGACGATGCCGCTCGTGCGCCGCACCCCGGCCGGGATCCTGCGCGGCGCCCTCGCCGTGGCCGCCGCCGTCCGGCGGCACCGCCCGGACGTCGTGCTCGCCCACAACGTGCTGGTCGGTCTGGTCTGCCGGCTCGCCGCGCACACCCGGCGCCGCAGCCCGACGCCGGTGACGGTGTTCCACGGCGTCGCCGCCGAGGACTACCCGGCCGCGGCCCGGCTGCTGTCGCGCACCGCCGACGTCGTGGTGGCGGTGTCCGCGGCGGTCGCCGACCGGCTGCGGGCCGCGGGCCTGCACGACACCCGGATCGCGGTGCTGCGCAACGCCGTCACCCCGCCGGTGCTGCCCGACCGGGCCGAGGCCCGGCGCGCCCTCGACCTGCCCGACGACGCCGGTGTCGCGCTGTGCGCGGCCCGGCTGGTCCCGCAGAAGCGCCACGACGTGCTGCTCGACGCCTGGCGCTCGGTGCCGGGCCGGCCGGTGCTGCTCCTCGCCGGGGACGGCCCGCTGCGCGCCGGCCTGGAGGACCGGGCCGCGGACCTGGGGGACCGGGTGCGGTTCCTCGGGGCCCGCGACGACATGCCCACCCTGCTCGCCGCCGCCGACGTCGCCGTGCTGACCAGCGACTGGGAGGGCCTGCCGATGGTCGTCCTGGAGGCGATGGCCGCCGGGCTCCCGGTGGTCGCGACCGACGTCGACGGCGTCCGTGAGGCGCTCGGCCCGCGCGGCGACGCACCCGCCGCCGGGCTGCTCGTCCCGCCGGGGGACCCGGCCGCCGTCGTCGCCGCGCTGAACCGGCTGGCCGACCCGCGCCGCCGCGAGGCGCTGGCCGCGGCCGGGCGGGCCCGGGTGGCCGCCGAGCACGACCCGGCCGCGCAGGCCGCCGGCTACGACGCGCTGCTGCGCGACGCCCGCGCCGTGGGCACCGGCGGTCCCGGCCGGATCTGGCTCGGCGCGGTCGCCGCGCTCGCGGGACTCGCGACGGCCGTCGCGGTGCTGCTGGCCGTCGCGCTCGGGCCGGGCACCGAGCAGGCCACCGTCACGCTGGTGGCCCGCCCGGACGCCGGCGCGACGATCTCGCTGAACACGGCCCGTTCGGTGGTCTCCACCAGCTACGGCGAGGTCGTCTCGCTGGCCCTGCCCGCGCTGCCCGAGATCGCCACCGGGCCGTCGCTGCTGGGCCGGGCGGCCGCCGCGGTGCCCGGCGGGCCCGACCCCGAGCAGCTGCGCCGCGCCGTGTCGGTGGAGCTGGTCCCGGCGTCGGGACTGGCGCGGATCTCGGTGCGCGACCCCGACCCGGCCCGTGCGGCGGCGCTGGCCGAGGCCGTCGCCGACCAGGTCGTGGCGGCCGACGTCCTCGACCCGGCCGGACGGCTGGTGCCGGTCGACACCCGGGCCGCGGTGACCCCGGTCGCCACCTCCACCACGCTGGCCGCCGCGCTCGCGCTGCTGGCGGGGATCGTCGTCGCCGTCGTGACGGGGGCGGCGCTGCTGCCCCGGCGGCGCGCCACCCCGCACACGGCGCTGCTGCGTGCCGTCGCCGCGGCGGGCCGCGGCCCGGTCGCGGTGCTGGACGCGGCGGACCCGGTGCTCGTCGACCGGATCCGGCTGCTGGCCGGGCCGGACGTGACGCGGGTGGTGCCGGCCGGACCCGGCCTGGAGACCGACGCCCGGCGGATCACCGAGGCGCTCGCGCTGCGCGACGGTCCGGTGGACGGACGGGCCCGGCCCGGCGCGGTCGTGGCGCTCGCGGACCCGCGGCGCACCCGCACCGACGACCTCACCGGCACCCTCGCGGCCGTCCCGGAACGGGAGCGGGTGCTGGCCGTCGTCCTGACCTGACGAACGGTCGTACGGACCGGGAGGGCCGTCGTGCGGTGCCGTCGGTCCGGTGTGCGGTCCCGGGGAGCCTGCGCCGCGCGGTCACGTCCCGGAGGCCTCATTATCACTCTCGCGTAACCGGGCTTCCGTATGGTCGACTACATCACGGACCTCGTGCGTTCCGGAGGTGGTCGCGTGCCGTACCGACAACCCGTCCCCAGTGGTGCCGAGATGATCGTCCCTGGCGACCTGAGAGCGGTCGATCCGCTCCCCGACGATCCCGTCCCGGCACCGGGGACCGAGCCGCCGACCACGGCTCGCATCCCGGCGGGGTCCCGGGTCCTGCTCCTCAACGCCAGCTTCGAACCGCTGGCCGTCGTCACGTCCAAACGTGCGATCTGCCTGCTGCTCTCCGGCAAGGCCGAGTGCCTCCAGGAGGCGTTGGAGGGCGCGGAGTTCCGCTCCGAGTCCCTCTCGCTCCCCGCCCCGTCGGTGCTGCGCCTGTCCCGCTACGTCCGGGTGCCCTACCGCCGCGTCGTCCCCATGACCCGGGCCGGTGTGCTGCGCCGCGACGCCCGCCGCTGCGCCTACTGCGCCAAACGCGCCGACACGATCGACCACGTGGTCCCGCGCAGCCGCGGCGGGGCGCACAGCTGGGAGAACTGCGTCGCCGCCTGCAAGGCGTGCAACTCCCGCAAGGCCGACCGGCTGATCGAGGAGATCGGCTGGACACTGCGCACCACTCCGGCACCGCCGGCCCGCAACGGGGCCGGGGTCCTGGTGCTGGCCGTGGAGCCGCTGCCGGCCTGGGAGCCGTGGTTGACCATCGCCGCATGAACCGCTCGTCCACGGTCGGGCACACAGGGTCACGAGATTGGAAATCATGCCCTGATCGTGGGTAACCTCGCCCCGTCATGATCGTTGCATCCTGCGATGCGGCGGACCCGGTGACCGAGCCGGGCACGGGGCGAGGGAGAGCGTGATGCAGGGGCGTGGGCGGCTCGCCGTTCTGGTGGGCACGATCCTGCTCGCGGTCGCGGCCGGACTGGCGTTCTCGCCGGTCGCGGGCGCGGCGCAGCCGGTCGGGCAGCTGCGGCTCGGCCACCTGTCGCCGGGGACCGGCGCCGTCGTCGCGACGATCTCCGGTCCCGAGGGCGCAGGGTCCACCGAGCAGGTCGTCGCCCGTGACGCCGCCTACGGCGACGTCACCGGCTACCTGCGGCTCGTCCCGGGTCGCTACACGGTGTACATGCGTCCGGTCGGGAGCGATCCGTCCGCACCCGCCCCGCTGTCGGCCGGACTGCAGATCGCGCCCGGCACCGCGCAGTCGCTGTTCTTCTTCGACACCGGCTCCGGGCAGGTCCGCGGCGACCTCGTCACCGACGACCTGACCGCGCCCGCCGCCGGCTCCGGCCGGGTCCGGGTCGTCCAGGGCGCGGAGACGGCCACCCCGCTGCAGGCGCTCGCGGTCGGCGGCCCCCGGCTGGCGACCGACCTCGGCTACGGCGCCGTCACCGAGTACGCGACCGTCGCCGCCCGCACCTGGGACGTGCGCCTGTCCTCCGGCGCCGCGACGAAGGCCGCGCAGCTCCCGGTCGGCGGCGGGTCGGTCACCACCGTCGTCGTGACCGGCGGCCCCGGCGGGGCGCTCGCGGTGCACCCGCTCACCGACACCCCCGGCCTGCCGGTCGGCGCCGCGCAGCCCGCCGCCACCCACGACGGCACCCCGCTGCCCCGGGGCGGTGTCCCCGCCGGAGCCGGCGGCACGGCGGGCGACGACGGCCCGGGCGTGCTGCCGCTGGTGCTGTGCCTGCTCGCGGCGCCGGTCCTGGTCTACGGGACCTCGGTGCTCCGCGCCTCGCGCCGCCGGGGCTGAGCCGTGTCCGCGCCGCGCCCCGGCAGCACCCACCCCGGCGGCACCCCCGACCCCACGCGGCTCGACGCGACCGGTCTGCCCTGGCGGGCGCCGCTGCGCACCCCGACCGCCCCCGCCTGGACCCCGCCGCTGCGGACCCCGCCCGGACCGGTCCGGCGGCTGCGGGCGGCGGCCTCCGGGGTGGGGGTGTCCGCCCGCGCCGGGGTCGCCCGCACCCCGGCCGGGCCCGCGGTCCGGGCCGCCGTCGCCGCCGCCGTGCTCGCGCTGCCGCTGATCCCGGTGCTGACCCCGGCGGCGGAGCCGGAACCGGCGTCGCCGCCGGTGGTCACCGCTGCCTCGGTCACCGGGCCGTCCGCCCCGGAGGCCACCCGCGCCGCCGCCGTCGCGACGACCGGGGCCCGCGCCGCGCGCCCGGTCGCCCCGCCGTCCGGGCTGGTCGTGCCCGCGATCGGGCTGACCGCGGGCGCACCGGAACAGCTGGCCGTCGGTCCGGACGGGACGCTCGGCGCCCCGGCCGACTTCCGCCGGATCGGCTGGTGGGCCGCCGGTCCCCGGCCCGGCCAGGCCGGGCCCGCGGTGATCGTCGGGCACGTCGACTCGGTCGCCGGGCCCGCGGTGTTCTGGCGGCTGCGCGACATCCCGGTCGGTGCGCAGATCGTCGTCCCGCGCACCGACGGGAAGCGGACCACGTTCACCGTCGACCGGGTCGCGACCTACCCGAAGGACGCCTTCCCCGCCGCCGAGGTCTACGGCGGCACCGCCAACGCCCAGCTCCGGCTGATCACCTGCGGCGGGTCGTTCGACCGTGCCGTCCGCTCCTACACCGACAACGTCGTCGTGTACGCCTCCGTCCACTGACCGCACCCGCGGAGCCCCGATGACCCGACCCCTGCGCGTCCTGCACGTCAGCCAGCCCGTCGACGGCGGTGTGGCCGGCGTCGTCCGCACGCTGTGCGCCGACCAGCACGACCGCGGCTGGGACGTCCGGCTCGCCTGCCCCGACGGCCCGCTCGCCGACGCCGCTCGCGCCGCGGGGGTACCCGTCGAGACGTGGGCGGCGACCCGCTCACCCGGCCGGTCGGTCCCCGCGGAGGTCCGCGCGCTGGCCCGGATCGTGGCCCGCACCGCACCGGACGTCGTGCACCTGCACTCCTCGAAGGCCGGGCTGGCCGGGCGGCTCGCCGTCCGCGGCCGGGTCCCGACCGTCGTGCAGCCGCACGCCTGGTCCTTCGACGCCGTCGCCGGGCCGGTCGCCCGCGCCGCCCGGACCTGGGAACGGGTCGCGGCCCGCTGGACGTCGCTGCTGCTGTGCGTGTCCGCCGACGAGCTCGCCACCGGCCGCGCGGCCGGGATCGGCGGGGCCGCCGTCGTCGTACCGAACGGGGTCGACCTCGACCGGTTCACCGCGGCCGGACCCGACGACGCCCGCACCGCGCTGGGCCTCGGCCCGGGACCGTGGGCGCTGTGCCTGGGCCGGGTCACCGCGCAGAAGGGCCAGGACCTGCTGCTCGACGCCTGGCCGTCGGTCCGTGCGCAGGTGCCCGGCGCGCGGCTGCTGGTCGTCGGCGACGGCCCGGACGCCGCCACGCTGGGGGAGCGCTGCGCGGCCGACCCGCTGCTGCGCGACTCGGTGCTGCTGCACCCGGCGACGACCGACCCTGCGCCGTACCACCGGGCCGCGGACGTCGTGGTGCTGCCGTCGCGGTGGGAGGGCATGCCACTGGTGGCGCTGGAGGCGATGGCGAGCGGGCGCCCGGTCGTCGGGTTCGCGGTGACCGGGATGGCCGAGGCGGTCGGCCCGGCCGGGCGGACCGTCCCACCCGGTGACGTGCCCGCCCTCGCCGACGCGGTCGCCCTCCGGCTGGCCGCGCCCGACCTGGCCGCCGGGGAGGGGCGGGCGGCCCGTGCCCGGGCCGAGGAACTGTTCGACCGGACCCGGGTGACCGCCCGGGTCGCCGCGCTCGTCGCGGAGCTGGCCGGGCGGGAGTGGCCGACGTCATCCTCGCCGGAGGCGGCTCCGGGGAACGGATCGACGGCCGGGAGCGACTCAGGAGTAGCCGGATGATCAACCGGTCCGAGCGGTGGGGGAGGAACGCGGTGAGCAGGTCGAACGGCGTGGTGCGCGATCGGCACGTCCCGCGCGCGACACCCCTGGACCCCGGCCCGCCGCCCGCCCGCACGGCCCCGGCCGCCGGGCCGCGTCGCCCGGGGCTGCGGGTCGCCGCGGTCGCGGTGCTCGTGGGTCTGCTGGTGACCGCGCTCGTCGCGGGGGTGTTCGCGCTGCTGCCCGGCCGCTGGGAGGGCCGGGTGGGGCTGCTCGCCCTGCCCTCGGGCTCCACCGGCTCCGCGCTGATCAGCGAGTCCGGGGTGTCCACCAGCTACGGCGAGGTCGTCACCCTGGCGATGCCCTCGATCGCGGACCTGGTGACCTCCCCGTCGACCCTCGACGCCGTCGCCGCCGCGGTGCCCGGCTCCCCGCCCCCCGACGAGCTGGCCGACGACGTGTCGGTGGAGCTGCTCGCCGGCTCCGGCGTGGCCCGGGTGTCGGTCCAGGCGGGCTCGCCGGAGCTCGCCGCGCGCCTGGCCGAGGCCTTCGCCGGCCGCGTCGCCGCCGCCGACCTGCTCGCCCCGGCCGGCACCCTGCGGGTCCTCGACCGGCAGGCCACCCTGCTGGAGAAGGGCCCGGACCTCACGCTCGGCGTCGGGCTGGGCCTGATCGCCGGGACGCTCGCCGGGCTGGGCACCGCCGTGGTACTGGTCCGCCGGGTGCGCGCCCGCCGCGGGGACGCGCGCCGCTCGGTGCTCTCGACGCTGGTCGCGGCCGGGCACGGGATCGTTCCGGTGCTGAGCGCCCGCGACGCCGACGCCGGTGAGCGCCTGCTCGTGCTGGCCCGTGCCGCGGGCGGCCCGGTCCGGGTCGCCGCCGGGTCGCCCGGCGTCGCCGACGCGGTGCTCGCCCTGCAGGCCGACCTGGCCCGCGAGCCCGGCACCGGTGCGGGCGGGGGGACCGACGAGTCGCTCGTGCTCGTCGTCGACCGTGCCGCCGACGGGGCCGACCTCGACGCCGCGGTCCGCGCGCTGCGCCCGGGCACCCGGGTGCTCGCCGCCGTCGTGTCCTGAGGTGACCGTGACGCCGACCGGGGCCGGCACCGGACCCGGGGCCGGGTCCGACACCGGTCTCGCCCGCAGCGCCACCCGCGGGACCCTGTGGCTCGGCCTGGTCAACCTGCTGGCCAAGGGCAGCCAGATCGTCCTGACGGTCGTGCTCGCCGCGTTCCTCACCGAGTCCGAGCTCGGCCTGGTCACCGTCGCCGTCGCGCTGGTCGGCGTCGGGCAGATCGTGCAGTCGATGGGCGTGTTCGACATCGTCGCGCGCACCGACCGCGACCCCGACGTGATGGCCGGCGTCCTCATGACGGTCTCGGTCGGCATCGGGGCGCTGCTGGCGCTGGCCGGGCTGCTCGGGGCCGCCCCGATCGCGGCCGCGATGGGCGCTCCCGAGGCCGAGCCGCTGGTGCGGATCGCCGCGTTGTCGCTGCCGTTCACCGCGGCGGGCGGCGTGCAGATGGGGCTCATGCACCGCAACCTGCAGTTCCGCCGCCGGATGGTCCCCGACGTCGGGTCCGCGCTGGTCGCCACGGTGCTCGCGGTCTCGCTGGCGGCGGGCGGGTTCGGCGCGCTGTCCCTGCCGGTCGGCCTGCTCGCCGGTGCGGTGGTGCTGCCGCTGCTCGGGATCGCCGCCGGGGTGCGCATCCGTCCCTGCTGGGACACCCCGGCCGCCGCCGAGGCGCTGCGCTGGACCCGGGTCGTCGGGCCGGGCGCGGTCGTCGCGGTGCTGCTGGTGAACGTCGACTACCTCGCGGTGTCCCGGACGCTCGGCCCGCACGCGGTCGGCGTCTACTCGCTGGGCTTCCGGATCGCCTGGGCGCCGTACGTGATGGTGTCGCTGGTGCTGGGCGCGGTGTCGTTCCCGGTGTACGCCCGGCTGCGCCGCGAGCGCCGCGACCTGCGGCCCGCCGTGACCCGGTTTGTCCGCGCGCTGCTCGTGCTCGCCGGGGTGCCCTACGTGGCGTTCGCCCTGCTCGCGGAGCGGATCGTCGTGCTCGACGAGCGCTGGGCCCCGGCCGCGCCGGTGCTGGTGGTGCTCTGCGGCTACGGCATCGGTTTCGGCGTGCAGTACATGCTGCAGGAGGTCGTGCGGGCCGTGGACCGGCCCGGTGCCTACCTGCTGCTGCAGCTCGCCCACCTGGCGCTGCTGGTCGCCGGGCTCGCGCTGCTGGTCCCCTACGGCGTCGTCGCGACGGCCTGGGCGCAGCTGGTCGCGGTGTGGCTGGTGGTCCCGCCCGCGCTGCTCGTGCTGCACCGGGCCGGTGGCCTCCCGCGGGTGTGGCCGGTGCTGCGGACCGCGGGCGGGCTGGTCGCGGCGCTCGTCGCGGGCGGGCTCGCCCACCTCGCCGTCCGCGCCGCGGGGGCCGGTGACCCGGCCTCGGTGCCCGCGCTGCTGGCGGCCGGCACCGTCGTCGTCGTGACGGTGGCCGCGGTCGTCGCGGTGACGAACCTGGACCTGCTGCGCGACCTGCGCGGCGGGCTGCGCGACGCCCCGGACGACGGGGCCCGCCCGACCGACCCGGAGGTGGGGGAATGCTCGCACCCGCGCAGCGGCTGAGCGCGTTCGTCGAGTGGCCGTCCGAGCCGCTGCACGTCGGCGACACCCCGGTGTACGTCGACTTCGCCACCAGCGTCCTCGACCGGGACCGGCTGCTCGCCGGCGGCGCCGCCAGCGAGATCGACCGGGGACACGGCGCGCTCGCCGCGCTGCGCCGGAACCTGCGCCGGATCACCAACCCCGACGGCGGCACCCGTCGCAACCTCGACGTGTTCCTCGACCGGCTCCGCGCCCGGCACACCCGCCCGACGGTGCTCGTCGTCGGGGGCGGGGAGATCGGCAACGGCGCGGACCGGCTCTACTCCGACCCCGGCGTCGAGGTCCTCGCCTTCGACATCTACGCGAGCCCGCACGTGCAGTTCGTCGCCGACGGGCACCGCATCCCCTTCGCCGACGGCGTCGTGCACGGCGTGGTGGTGCAGGCCGTGCTGGAGCACGTCCTCGACCCGGCGACGGTCGTCGCCGAGATCCACCGCGTGCTCGTCCCCGGCGGTCTGGTCTACGCCGAGACCCCGTTCCTGCAGCAGGTCCACGAGGGCCCCTACGACTTCACCCGGTTCACCGAGTCCGGCCACCGCTGGCTGTTCCGCGGCTTCGACCGCATCGGTTCCGGGGTGGTCGGCGGACCCGGTGTGCAGCTGATCTGGACGATCGGCGCCGTCGTGACGGGCCTGACCCGCTCCCGGGCCGCCGGACGGGCGGTGCGCCTCGCGCTGTTCTGGCTGCGCCTGCTGGACCGGGTCATCCCGGAGCCGTTCCAGTCCGACGGCGCCAGCGGCGTCTGGTTCCTGGGCGCGCGCTCGGACACCCCGCTGCCCGCGTCGGCGATGCCCGGCGAGTACCGGGGCGCCCAGTGAGCCCCGCGGGGCCGCCGCGGGTCGCCCTCGTCCTCACCCAGGACCGGGGCGGCCCGGTCGAGGTGTGTCTGGCACTGGCCCGCGAGCTGCACCGCACCGGTGCCGCGACGGTCCGGGTGTTCGGCCCGCGCCCCGCCCGCGGCCCCGGCGTGCCGGACGGGCTGTTCACCGAGTCCGGGGTGGGGGACAAGACCGACGTCGCCGCGGGCCGCGCGCTGCTCACCCGGATCGCGGACTGGGGACCGGACCTGGTGCACGCCCACGACCGCCGCGCCGGCCTCGTCCTCGCGACGACGGCGTGGCGACGGCGCCGCCCGCGCCTGCTGCAGACCTACCACGGGGTGCCCGAGGACGTCGGCGAGGCGTGGTTCCGCGGCACCGCCGGGGCGCCCGCCCCGTCGCGCTACACCCGCGCGACGCTCGCCGCGGACGCCGTCGTCGGGCGGGCGCTGGACCGCACCGTGGTCTGCGCGGAACCGATGCGCCGCTTCCTGTCCGGGCGGCTGCGGCTGCCCGCACGGCGGCTCGTGCACATCGACAACGGCCTGGACCTCGGCCCGTCCGACCCGCCCGCCGGGCCGGTGCGCCACCTCGTCACGGCCGGGCTCCTGCTGCCCCGTAAGGGGATCACCGACCTGATCGACGCGCTGGAGCGGCCCGGGGTGTTCCCCGACGACGCGACCCTCACCGTCGTCGGCGACGGCCCCGAGCGCGCCGCGATCGAGGCCCGCGCCGCCGCCTCGGGCGGCCGGATCCGGCTGCTCGGGTTCCGGGCGGACGTGCCGGAGCTGATGCGTGCCGCCGACGCGGTCGTCGTGCCGTCGCGGATGGAGCAGCAGCCGCTGGTCGTGATCGAGGCGATGGCCGCGGGCAAGCCGGTGCTCGCCACCGACACCGGCGACACCGCGACGATGCTCGCCGCCCCCGGCGCCGCGCGGTTCACCGCCACCCCCGGCGACCCGGACTCGCTGGCGACGGCGCTGCGCGCGCTGTTCGCCGACCCCGACCCGGGCCTGACCGGGAGGCTCCTCGCCGCCCGGGCCGCCGAGCGGTACTCGGCCCCGGCGTCGGCGCGGTCGCACCTGGCGCTCTACCGCTCGCTGCTCGGCCGGCCGGGGCCGGACGGGCTGTTCAGCGCCGCACCAGGATCGTCGCGTCGGCCGACCCGACGGTGACCGTGCCCCCGGCCTGCGCCCCGCCGACGGTCCGCAGCCCGTCCGGGACGGGCACCTCGGCGTCGTCGGCGGTGGGGTTGAGCGCCACCCAGCCGCCGGCGAACCCGCGGGTCCACACGCCGGTGCGGCCGTCGCGGACCGCGGGCCCGCTCGCCGCGCCCAGGTCGAGCGACCGGTAGCCGGACCACTCGGGACGGGAGTAGTCGCTGGTCGTCGACGGCGTCCAGCAGGTGCGGGGACCGCCGAGCAGGGCGGCCCCGGCGAACCCGGCCCGCTCGGCCGCGCCGGGCCGGGCCTCGGGCCGCCCGGCGGTCGCGGTGACCAGCAGGGTCAGGTCCTGCGGCGGGGCGGCGAGCATCTCCGCCCACTGGTGGCCCTGCCAGGTGGTCAGCGCGCCGTCGTCGCCGTACTGGGCGAAGTTCTCCTCCATCGCCCCGCCGAAGCGCGCGTGCCGGGTCCACCGGCCGGGGAACAGCCGCGCCTCGGACAGGTTCGGCACCAGCACCTTGCCCCGCTCGGCGAGCGCGGTCCCGGCGCGGGTCACCAGCGCGTCGAGGCCGTCGCGCAGCAGGGTGTCGGTGCCGTGGCGGTCGGTGGTCCCGGCGACCACGGCGTCGGAGTAGAAGCGCAGCGAGGACATGTCGTTGTCGGCGAACACGCCGTCCCAGCCGTCGCGGACGGTCTCGGCGACGACGCGGTCGGTCCAGGCCCGCTGGTAGCCCTCGTCCCACACGGTCATCTGCCAGTGCTGCGGGTAGGGCGCCCACTCGATGCGCCGGCCCGCGGTGTCGGTGGCGAACCAGGCCGGGTCGGCGGTGGCGCCGTCGACACCGGTCGGCAGGAGCCCGCCGTGCAGCCCGACCTCGGCGTAGCCGCGGGTCGACGACAGGTCCTTGTAGACGAGCAGCGTGATCCCCGGGTCCTGGGCGCGCAGCCGCCGCGCGACGTCGGTCTCCCAGGCGTTGAGGACGACCACGCCGTAGCGCCCGGCCGCATAGCGGACCTGCTCGTCGGTGGGGGTGCCGCCGGTGGCGACCCACAGCCCGCACACCGCGGGGGCGGTCGCGGGCTCGGTGCCGGGCGGCGGCGGGGGAGCGGCCGCGGCGCCGCAACCGGCGAGCACCGCCACGACCAGCACGAGCGTGACGAGGACGCGGCGGTGACACACGTTCCCGATCATGCCAAGATCCCTGGCCCGGGGCGTAGGGGACGGAAGGGACCATGATGACGGAACGGGCGGTCGTGACGGGCGCGTCGAGCGGGATCGGTGCCGCGTTCGCCCGCGAGCTGGGCCGCCGAGGGGTCCCGGTGCTGCTGGTGGGACGCGACGCGGAGCGGCTGGACGACGTCGCGGCCGGGGTGCCGCGGTCGCGGACACTGGTCGCGGACCTGGCGACGGAGGCCGGTCTGGCCGCCACCGAGGAGGCGATGGCCGGCGACCCGGTCGGGCTGCTGGTCAACAACGCCGGGACGGCGGGGCCGGGCACCCTGTCCGAGCACGCCGACCACGACATCGACGCCCAGGTCGCGCTGAACCTCACCGCGGTGGCGCGGCTGTCGCGGGCCGCGCTGACCCCGATGCTGCGCCGCGGCCGGGGCGGCATCGTCATGGTGTCCAGCTCGGCGGCGGTGCACCCCACGGCGGGCACCCCGGTCTACTCGGCGACGAAGGCCGCGGTCGAGGCGCTCGCCGGGGCACTGCGTGACGAGGCGGCGCCGCGCGGGGTGCGGGTGACCGTGGTGCGCCCGGGGTTCACCCGGACCCCGTTCCATGACCGGCACGGCGAGGACGTGTCCTGGGTGCCGGAGTGGCGGTGGGCGACCCCGGAGCAGGTGGCCTCGGCCGCGCTGGACGCGCAGCGGCGCGACACCGCGGTGGTGGAGGTCCCCGACACCCGGCTGCGCGACGCCGCGGGCCGCGTCCTGGGGCCGGTGAAGCGCATGCTCGGCCGCCGCAGTCGTGACTGACGGTGATCGGGCGGTGGCGTAAAGCCGCTGTTCCTGCCGGTCGGCGCAGCGCGGGCCGTGGCTATCACGACACCCCGTAACAATGATCAGTGATGGGACGACCTCGCTCGTGGTGCGGCCGATCGGGCCGCCGGCCGCGAGGGAGCCACTGGTGGACGTCGAGACGACCGCGCTCGAGGGCGTACTGCTCTTCCGGCCGAACCCCTTCCGCGACGACCGCGGCTTCTTCTCCCGCACCTACGACGACGCCGTGGCGCGGGAGTGGGGCATCACCCGCGCCGACTACGTCCAGGACAGCCAGTCCCGCTCCGGGCACGGGGTGCTCCGCGGGCTGCACGGCCGCAACCACGGCGGTGAGGGCAAGATCATCCGGGTGGCGCACGGCGCGGCGCACCTGGTCGTCGTCGACGGGCGGCTGGAGTCACCGACGCTGGGCCGCCACGTCGCCGTCCGGCTCGACGACCACGACATGGTCTCGATCCGGGTGCCGCGCCGGATGCTCGTCGGGTTCCAGGTGGTCGGCGAGGTCGCCGACGTCTGCTACGCCATCGACCGCGTGCACGACCCGATCCAGGCCGTCTCGGTGCACTGGGCGGACCCGGACCTCGGTGTCGACTGGCCAATGCCGCCGTCGGCCACCAGCGAGCGGGACCGGGTCGCGCCGTCGTGGGCGGACTACCTGCGGACCCTCGACGGCGCTCCGGGCGAGGTCCCGGCCCCGCGCGGTGAGGCCGGCCGGTGACGGCCTGCCGGTTCTGCGCGGGGATCGACGGCGAGGTCGTGCTCGACCTCGGCGTCCAGCCGGACTGCAAGACCTTCCCGCCCGCCGCCGACCCGGGCCCGGACGCGACGTTCCCGCTGCGCATGTGGCTGTGCGACGGGTGTGGGCTGGCCCAGCTCGCCGAGGACCCGGGCGGGGTGGAGGAGGTCGTCGGCCTGGAGCCCGCGGCGCTGGTCGAGCAGGGCCGTGCCGCCGTCGCCGCGCTCGCCGCGGCCGGGGTCGTCGGGCCGGGTGTGGGCTTCACCGAGTACGGCAGCCCGCACGGCGGCTCCTGGGTGGCCGACCTGACCGCGACCGGCGCGACGCCGGTGGCGCCGGGGGAGCGGGCCGACGTCGTCGTCGACAACCTCGGTCTCATGCACGACGCCGACCAGGCCGCCGCCCTGCGCGAGCGGGCCGACCGGCTGCGGCCGGGCGGGACGCTCGTGGTCGGGTTCCACACGCTGCGCGCGATCGTCGACGGGGCGCAGTGGAACGACCTGCGTCACGGCCACTTCGCCTACTACTCGACCCCGGCGCTGGCCGGGATGCTGGAGACGGTCGGCCTCACCGCGGTGCGGGCCTGGTGGTTCCCGCTCTACGGCGGCACCGTGCTGCTCACCGCGCGGGCCGGCGGTGAGCCGGAGGACTCGGTGCGGGCGCTGGTCACCGACGAGGACGCCGCCGGCATGCGCGACGCGGCGACGGTCGCGTCGCTGCAGCGGGCCGCGGACCGGACGACGGCCGGGGTGCGGGAGTTCCTGGAGGCCGAGCATGCCGCCGGACGCCCGGTGTGGGGCTACAGCGCGGCGTCGCGGGCGGTGGCGCTGCTGTCGCGGGCCGGGATCGGACCGGACCTGCTGCCCGCGATCGCCGACGGCTCGGCGGCCAAGCAGGGCAGGCGCACCCCGGGGACGGCGATCCCGATCGTCGCCCCGGACGCGCTCGTCGCGGCGGCGCCGCGGTCGGTGCTGCTGTTCGTCGACGACCTGCTCCCGGAGATGCGACGCGCACTGCCGCAGGTGGAGGCGACCGGCGGCACGTGGCTGCTCCCCGACGCGGTGCCGGTCCGGGCGTGACCCGGCCGGGGCGGCACCGGACGCGCGAACGCCCCCGCCTCACGGGAGGAGGCGGGGGCGTTCGTGGAACGTCTCCCGGCGGACCGTCCGGGGACGGAGGGCAGGGGTCAGCGGCGCCGCAGCAGGGCCGAGGTGAGGCGGGCGGCGCGACCGGCCGAGCGGCCGGCGGCGGAACCGGTGCGGGCGTGGAAGGCGCGGCAGGCGGTGCCGCAGACACCGCAGTCGGTGCCGGCGCGGTAGTGGTCGTGGGCGTCGCGCTCGTGCCCGCAGCGGCACAGGTCGACCGCGACCGGGGTGGCCGCGACGGGCGGCAGCGTGCCGTTCTCGGCGGCGCCGCGCGGCGCCGGGACGGCGACCGGAGCGGTATCGGTGTCGACGGTGGCGGGGGTCTCGGGCGTGACGCTCATGGGTTCCTCCTCGGTCCGCGACGGCCGTGCGGCCGTTCTGCCCCTGAATTCGCCTGGTCCGTCCGGACCATTAGCGAGAGGGCCGTCGGTTCCACACATCTGATGACACAGCACCCCCGTGTGACTGCGCTGTGTGCGCACCGTGCCGTTGACCTGCGACGACCGGTGACGTTGTGGGGCACCGGGAGTGGGACCGTGCGGTGTCACGTAACGCCGTACGCGCGGGAGCGACGAACCGGACGACCGTCCACACAGATCCAGGAGACCCGATGCGCGACGCCGTCCCCCCGACCCGGCACGACGACGTCGTGCCCGGCCTGCGCGACGGGCGTCCGCGGTGTCGCGGGCGGCGGGTGCTCGCCGTGCTGGCGGCGCTGGTCCTCGTGCTGCTGCTCGCGGTCGGCGGCGTGGTCGCCTACCTGACCTCCAGCATCGGCGGCGGCATCGCCCGCATCCCGGACGCGTTCCGCGGGATCGACGCCGGCAGCCGCCCCGCGACGTTCGGCGGCACCACGTTCCTGCTCGTCGGCACCGACTCCCGGGCCGAGGCCCCCACCACCGGCACCGACGCCGCCCCGGGCGTCGACGCGGGCTCCCAGCGCTCCGACGTGATCATGCTCGGCACCCTCGCCCCCGACGGCGAGCACGCCAGCGTCGTGTCGATCCCGCGCGACTCCTGGGTCGACATCCCCGGCCGCGGCATGAACAAGATCAACGCCGCGTACGCCTTCGGTGGCGCCCCGCTGCTCATCGAGACCGTGGAGAAGCTGACCGGGGTGCGGGTGGACCACTTCGGCGTCGTCGACTTCGCCGGGTTCACCTCGCTCGTCGACTCGGTCGGCGGCATCGACGTGACCGTGGCGCGGGCCACGAGCAACGCCGGTGTGGACTTCCGGGCGGGGGAGAACCACCTCGACGGCGCCCAGGCCCTGGCCTACGTCCGCCAGCGCTACGGCCTCCCGAACGGCGACATCGACCGCGCCGCCCGCCAGCAGAACGCGATCAAGGCGCTGCTCGCGAAGGTGCAGGAGAAGGCCACCACCGACCCGACCGCGCTCTACTCGTTCGCGACCAGCGTCGGCGACGCGGTGAGCGTGGACGACTCGCTGTCCAACACCGGGCTGGTGCAGCTGGCCCTGGAGAACCGCAACCTGCGCGGCTCGGGTGTGGCGTTCGTGACCGCGCCGGTGGCCGGGCTGGGGCGGGAGGGGGCGCAGTCGGTCGTGTACCTGGACGAGCAGCGCAGCGCGCAGCTGTGGGGAGCGATCCGCAACGGGTCGGTGGCGCAGTACGCGGACCCGAACCCGACCGAGGCGCTGAGCTCGACGCCGTCGTAGGAGACGGCCGGCCCGCCCGGGGGAGCGGACCGGCCGTCGCCGACGTCGGTCAGGCCCAGATCTTCCAGGGCGCCTCGCCGCGCGCCCACAGGCTGTTGAGGTACTCGTAGTCCTTGAAGGTGTCCATCGCCGACCAGAAGTCCTCGTGGCGGTGCACGTTGAGCTGCCCGTCGCGGGCCAGGCGCTGCAGCGGCTCGTGCTCGAGCCAGACGTCGTCGTCGCCGGGCTCGCCGAGGTAGGAGTCGAGGAACTCCCGCTTGAAGGCGAAGAAGCCGCCCGAGACGAAGCCGGTGACCTGGGTCGGCTTCTCGTTGAACTCGACGACCCGGTCGCCCTCGACCTGCATCTCGCCGAACTTCGAGGTCGGGTGCACCCCGGTGACGGTGCCGATCTTCCCGGACTGCTCGTGCTCCTTGGCCAGTGCGGTGATGTCGACGGTGGCGACGCCGTCGCCGTAGGTCAGGAAGAAGTTCTCGGTGTCCACGTAGGGCGCGATGGTGCGCACCCGGGAGCCGGTGGCGGCCTCCAGGCCGGTCTCGGCGAAGGTGATCTCCCAGTCCTCGTCGACGCCGCTGTGGAAGTCGATGCGGTGCCGGTCGGACATGGACAGGGTGAAGTCCGCGGAGCGGGCCCGGTAGTCGAGGAAGTACTCCTTGATCGCCCAGCTCTTGTACCCCAGGCACAGGACGAAGCGCCGGAAGCCGTGCTCCCGGTAGGTCTTCATGATGTGCCAGACGATCGGCCGTCCGCCGATCTCGACCATCGCCTTCGGCAGGCTCTCGGAGGCCTCCCGGATGCGGGTGCCCTTGCCTCCGCAGAGGATGACGACGGGGGTCTGGGGGTCCATACGGGTTCTTCCGTTCCTTCGTGGGGAGCGTGGTGGGGCGACGGCGTCGTAATGGTGCAACCGAACACCACTACCGCACTGTTATCGCCTCGGGGCTGTTCGCCGTCTCACACCGGGCGGAACCGGACAGCGGGGGTCGCCCGGTCACGACCGGGCCGGCGCCCCCTCCGCAGGTCATCCGGGGATCTGCTGTGGACGGGGGTGCCCGGCCATCGGTTCCGTTTCGGAAACGACGGGGGCCCCGCCGGACGTCAGGAGCGGGCGTCGACGAGGTCGAACACGCGGATCCGGCCGGCCGGACGGGCCGCACACGTCAGCGGCCGGTCCACCCCCACGAACCGTTCCCGCACCTCGACCACGCAGTCCGGGTGGTGGAACGTGACCCGCCAGGACGTGTGCCCGGGGGGCTGCCCGTCGGAGTCGACGCCCGCGACGCCCAGGTCGTCCACCCCGGTCGCGCCGGTGGCGACCCGCGCGTGGTGCTGGGCGGCCTGCACGGCGGGGGGCAGCGCGGAGCGGCCCCGCAGCGTGCCGGGGACGACGAGCCCGCGTCCGTACTCACGCACGACGGCGGGCCCCTCGGCCGGGGTCACGCCGCCGTAGGTCAGGCCGTGGGGGAGCAGCACCAGGGCGGGGGCGAACCGGCAGCCGCCGATGTGGCTGCACTCCCAGGTGCCGTCCGGGTCGTCGGCGACGAGCGCGGCGGCGAGCGGCCGGCCGCGGACGGCGCAGCAGGCGTCGTGCCTGCCGTGGGCGCAGACCAGCACCAGCGGGTCCGGGTGCGGGTCGCCGTCGGCGTGGACGGCGGCGGCCAGCTCGGCGGGGGAGGACCAGGTGCCGGTCCGGACGTCCTCGTGCCCGGGCCGGGCGTCGACGCGGAACCAGCGCCGCCCCGGCTCGACGGCCTCGCGGTCCCGGCGCCCGGGCCGACGCACGAGCACGACCCGGGCGCCGACCCGGTCGGCCCACGTCCCGAGCGTGGTGGCGGTGTCCGGGTCGAGCGCGGCCAGTGCCTGACGCGGCCACGGCCCGGGGTGCTCGACGAGGAACCAGAACCGCGCGGGCGGCGCCGTGCCCTCGGCGGGGTCACCGGCCGCCTCGGCGAGGTCGGCGCAGCGCCGGAACCGTCGTGCGTCGCTCACGCGGTGGCCGGGACGACGACGCCCTCCCGCAGCAACCGCCGGACGAGGACGACCTGGTCGTCGGCGTCCAGACCGGGGAGGTCCCCGACGGTGTGGGTGCCGCCGCCGAGCAGGGCCCGCAGCGCGGGTACGACGACGGCGGGCAACGTCAGCGTCTTCTCGGCCAGCTCCAGCACGACCCGATCATCACCCGCGACGAGGCGGTGGTGCACCCCTAGGCGCCGGCGCACGGTGTCCCCGGGCGCGAGATCGCGGGCGAACGCGGCGGAGGCGACCGGCCGGACCGGCTCCGGGCGCCCGCCGGACCACACCCGGCTCCGGACCCGGCGCGACACGTCCTCGGCGGAGACGGCGGCGACGGCACCGGTCAGTGCGGCGCGCACCGCGTCCAGGTGCGGGGCGAGCTGCTGCGGGTCGGCCAGGTCGACGCCCAGTGGCAGGCTCGCACGGAGCCGCTCGTCCGAGGCGACCAGCGCCAGCAACGACTCGACCAGCGCGTACCGGGTCACCACGTGCACGCCGACGGTCAGGTGCGCCGAGACGTCCCCGAGCGCGGTGGCGGAGTGCAGCCAGCCGCGGGGCAGGTAGAGCACGTCGCCGGGTTCGAGGACCCGGTCGATCACGGGCTCGTCGTCGCGGGCGCGGGCGGCGACGGCGTCGCCGTGGTCGCTCCAGGGCTGGCCGCGCAGCGGGTCGGTGTGGACCGGTGCGTGGACGCGCCAGTGTTTCTGCCCGGCCAGCTGCAGCACGAACACGTCGTGCACGTCGTAGTGGGCGGAGAAGCCCTGCGACTGCGGCGGGGTGATGTAGGCGTTCGCCTGGACCGGGTGGCCGAGGTCCTCGGCGAGCGCGGTGCAGAAGTCGATGACGCCGGGCCAGACGCGGTGCAGCGCCTGCAGGACGACGGTGCTGCCGTCGCCGAACAGCGCGGCGACCCTGTCGTCGCGGACCTGGTCGCCGATCTCGGCGCCCACCCCGCCCGGGCCGGTGAAGTCGGCCGAGCCGACGACGGACCCGTTGCGGGCCAGCCGCAGGAACGGGGTGCGCAGCCCGCGGCGGGACAGCAGCTCGTCGACGCCGTCGAGGTCGAGCAGGTCGCGGAACGCGCCGGTGTCCGCGCCGGTGCGCAGCAGCGCGGTGGTGCCCCAGTGCCGGGCGGCGAACGAGTCGGTGTCCGAGCCGACCAGCCGCGCGAGCGCACCGTTGCCGGACGCCGCACGCGCGCCGGCCGGTACCGGGGCGCCCGTGGAGGGCTGCCCGGCACCGGCCGTCGGCTCGCTCAGCTCAGTTCGCACCGCTGTCGGCGCCACCGTCGGCGCCGCCGTCGTGCTGGCCGGGGGTGCCCTCGCCGGCACCGGAGTCCGCGGGGCCCTCGGCGCCGGAGTCCGCGCCGCCGTCGGCGCCGCCGTCGTGCTGGCCGGGGGTGCCCTGGCCGGCGCCGGAGTCGGCCGGGCCCTCGGCGCCGGAGTCCGCGCCGCCGTCGGCGCCGCCGTCGTGCTGGCCGGGGGTGCCCTGGCCGGCGCCGGAGTCCGCGGGGCCCTCGGGGCCGGAGCCGCCCGAGGTGGTGATGTCGTCGTCGTTCAGAGCCATGGTGTTCCTCCTGCGTGTGGCGGTGTGGACGGCGCTTACCCCGGACGGTCCGCGATCATGCGCCGGGACCGGCTGCCATGTCGTTCACCGCCCGACCCGGGCCCCGCCGTGGTGCTCGACGAACCAGCGGTAGGTCCGTTCGACGCCCTCACGCAGGCCGACGGCCGGCTCCCAGCCGAGCGCGGTGAGCCGGCTGACGTCGAGCAGCTTGCGCGGGGTGCCGTCGGGCCGGTCGGTGTCCTGCACGATCGCGCCGTCGAACCCGACGACGTCCGCGACGAGCTCGGCGAGCTCGCGGATGGTCACGTCCGACCCCACACTGACATTGATCGTCCGGGGGTCGTCGTAGTGGTCGAGCAGGTGGACGAGCGCGCGGCCGAGGTCGTCGGAGTGCAGGAACTCGCGGCGGGGCGTCCCGGTTCCCCACAGCACGACCTCGCGCGCCCCGGACCGGGCCGCCTCGTGGAAGCGGCGGATCAGCGCGGGGAGGACGTGGGAGTGCTCGGGGTGGAAGTTGTCGCCGGGGCCGTAGAGGTTCGTCGGCATCGCCGAGATCCAGGGCAGCCCGTACTGGCTGCGCACCGACTGCACGGCCATGATCCCGGCGATCTTGGCGACGGCGTAGGCCTCGTTCGTCGGCTCCAGCGGTCCGGTGAGCAGCGAGTCCTCCCGGATGGGCTGCTCGGCCAGCTTCGGGTAGATGCACGACGAGCCGAGGAACAGCAGACGACGCACACCCGCCGCACGGGCCGCGTCCATCACGTTGACCTGGATCCGGAGGTTCTCCGACAGGAACTCGGTCGGGAAGCTGGCGTTCGCGACGATGCCGCCGACCTTCGCCGCGGCCAGCACCAGCGCGTCCGGGCGGACCGCGGCGAGGTGGGCGAACACGGTGTCGCGGTCGAGCAGGTCGACCTCGGCGCTGGTGGCGCCGACGACGTCGGTGAACCCGGCCGCCCGCGCGGCGCGGACGACCGCGGACCCGGCGAGCCCGCGGCGGCCCGCGACGTAGAGCCGGGCGTCCCTATCGAGCATCGACACTCCTGACCAGCGGCCCGCCGGACTTCTCCAGCTCCAGCTCGGCGTCGACCATGATGCGGGCCAGCTCCGGCGGCAGGACCCGGGCCTTCCAGCCGAGGACCTCCTCGGCCCTGCTCGCGTCGCCGATCAGGGCGTCGACCTCGGTGGGCCGCAGGTAGGACTCGTCGAACCGCACGTGGTCGTGCCAGTCCAGGCCGACGTGCTCGAAGCAGAACCGGGCGAAGTCGCGCACCGTGTAGGCGGTGCCGGTGGCCAGCACGTAGTCGGTGGGCTCGTCGGCCTGCAGCATCCTCCACATGCCCTCGACGTACTCCGGGGCGTAGCCCCAGTCGCGGACGGCGTCGAGGTTGCCGAGGTACACGTCGCGGTCGATGCCCAGCGCGATGCGGGCGGCGGCGCGGGCGATCTTGCGCGTCACGAACGTCTCGCCCCGGCGGGGGGACTCGTGGTTGAACAGGATGCCGTTGACGGCGTACAGGCCGTGACCCTCGCGGTAGTTGCGGGCGATCCAGTAGCCGTAGAGCTTCGCCGCGCCGTAGGGCGACCGCGGGTAGAACAGGGTCCGCTCGTTCTGCGGGGGCGGTGTCGCCCCGAACATCTCCGAGGACGACGCCTGGTAGAAGCGGCAGTCGACGCCGACCATCCTGATCGCCTCGAGCAGGCGTGTGGTGCCGACACCGGTCGTGTTGCCGGTGTACTCGGGCTCGTCGAACGAGACGCGCACGTGGGACTGGGCCCCCAGGTGGTAGACCTCGTCCGGGCGGATCTTGTCCACCAGGGTCACCAGGCGGCTCGCGTCGGTGAGGTCGCCGTAGTGCAGGAACAGCCGCGCGTCCGGGTCGTGCGGGTCCTGGTAGAGGTGGTCGATCCGGCCGGTGTTGAACGTGGACGCGCGGCGGATCAGCCCGTGGACCCGGTATCCCTTCGCCAGCAGCAGCTCGGCCAGGTAGGAGCCGTCCTGGCCGGTGATACCGGTGATCAGGGCGCGTCTCCCGGTCGTCGGGGCGGTCGGGTCCGGCATCGGGAACGTCCTTGCTGCCCTGGGGATCGGGCGGGATGAGCCGTCGCTGGGGATCGACGGGTGCTCGGTGCAACCGGGCACTCGGAGAGCAGGCAAGATCCGTTACCGGTGGCCGGGGCGGATCATCCTGCCCAGGTCTCGTAGATCGTCACGGGCGCTCCGCCGGGCGCGTTCCGGTAGAACTCCCAGCAGGCGATCGAGCCCTGGATCCGCTCCACGGCCTCGCCCTGCACCGCGGTGACCGAGCCGTCGGGCAGGTGCACCCACACCGTGCGGCCGGACACCACGACCTCGAAGGTGACCGGCGACCCGTCGCCGGGGAGATCGGCGGAGAGCCGGCCCCGGCCGAGCTCGTCCAGCGACCCGTCGCCCGCGGTGGCACCGACCCAGTGGTCCGGGGTGAGGACGAAGTGGCAGTGGGCGGTCATCGGCGCCGACGGGTCCCAGGCGACGAGCGCCAGCATCCCCTCGGCCGATCCGGGCCCGAACCCGACCCTCGCCCCGATGCGGTGCACCTTGTCCGGCAGGCCCTGCATGACGTAGGCGGCCGACGGCCGGTCGGGCAGGTTCCCGACCAGGCCGCGACCGTCCGTCGACGGCCGCTCCGTCGTCCCGGCGAGCGACATGGTGAACGGCACCCCCTCGTCCCCGGCGGCCGGGAGGGGGCCCGCGGGGCGTCCGGCCCACCGGGTCCGCACCCGCACGGGCACCTCGGGGGCGGACACCGGGACCACCTCCCCGGACGTGCCGCAGCCCGCCGGGACGGCGAGGCCGGCCAGGCCCGCGGCGCCGAGGACCAGCACCTGCCGCCGCGTCCTCACGGGCGGACCTCCGGGCGGGACGCGTCGGTGCGGGCGTGCCCGTTGACCCCGCCGCTGCCGCGGCCCTGCGGGGTGAGCCGGAGCCGCTCGGTGGCCTCGCCCGGGCGCGGACCACCCGGTGCGCCCGGGTGGCTCTGCGGCGGGGGCCCGGGGCGGGGGGACGCGGTGGTCGCGGGCCCGGGACGGGGACGGTCCTGCGGCTGCGGGCCGTAGCCGTACTGCGGCCCCACCGGCCCGGGGTCGGTCATCGTCAGGACGGAGCCGATCACCCGCGCGCCGACGGCGGCCAGCGCCTCGGTCGAAGCACGGACCTGCGCGGCACCGGTCGACCCCACCCGGCACAGCAGGACGACGCCGTCGGACCGGCTCGCGATGATCGCGCCGTCGGCGACCGGTACCAGCGGGGGGCCGTCGATGATCACGGTGTCGTAGTCGGCACGTAGCTGGTCGACGAGATGGGCGAACGCCCGCGACGACAGCAGCTCGTTCGGGTTGGGCGGCGGCGCCCCGCAGACCAGGACGTCGACCGACCCCTGCCACGGCTGCACCGCGTCCCGCAGCGTCGTGCGCCGGGTCAGGACGTCGGTCAGCCCCACGTCGGGGACCAGGCCGAGCCGCCCGGCCATCACCGGGCGTCGCAGGTCACCCTCGACGACGACGACCCGCCCGGTCGCGCAGAACGCGGCCGCCAGCGAGCACGCCAGCGTCGTCTTGCCCTCGCCGGGCACGGAGCTGGCCACCGCGAGCACCTTCGGCGGGTCGTCGACCCCGGCGAACAGCAGGTTGGTCCGGATCCGGCGCACCGCCTCCGCGTAGGGCGTCCCGTCGAGGACCGGCACCAGCGTGCGCGACCGCAGCTCCTCCTGCTCGGGCAGGGCGCCGAGCGCCGAGCCGGGCACGAGCGGGCCGAGGTCGGACCGGCTGCGGACCGTGGTGTCCAGGCTCCCGACGACGAGCGCGGCCCCGACACCGGCGAGGAGCCCCACGACGGCACCGACGGTGAGGTTGACCCACACCTTCGGGCTCACCGGGTCGACCGGGACGGTCCCCGGGTCGACGACGTTGACGTTCACCGCGGGCGGGAGCGTCGGGGACGGGCGCTCCAGCGTCGTCACCACCTGGGTGAACTGCTCGGCGATGCCGTTGACGAGCGCCGTGGCGCGGGCCGGATCGCGGTCGTCCACGGTGACGGTCAGGATCGTCGACTCGGTCGTCGTACCGATCGCGACCTCGTCGGCCAGGCCGGTGGCGCCGTCCGCCACCTGGAGACGGTCGGCCACCGGCTGCAGGACCCGGTGGGACACCAGCAGCTCGGCGTAGGAGGCCACACGTTGCTGGGAGAGCAGCGTGCCCTGGTACGCCGACTGGGCGCTCTGGGAGCTGTCGTAGGCCGAGACGTAGAGGCTCGCGGTCGACGCGTACGTCCGTGGGGTCAGCAGGGTGACCGCCCCGGCCGCGACCAGGCCGAGCACCAGCCCGGCGACGACGAAGGTCCATCGTCGTCGCAGGCTGCGCAGCAGCGACATCAGGGTCATGGACGGAGCTCCCCCGTGGTGAGGTGGACCGGGACGGGATCGGCCGGCGGCCCGGTGTCGGGCGGGGTCGTCGCACGCATCGCGGCGACGACGGCGAACGGGACGTACAGGAACAGGTCGGTGAGGTTGTTCTCGACGACGCCGACACCGAGCCAGGTGCCGACGGAGACGAGCAGCGCGGTGGACAGGTCGGTCGCACCGCCACGGGTCGCCCGGGCGTCCAGGGCGAACCCGACGCAGGCGACGAGGAACCCCGTCAGGAGGACCACACCGCCGGAGGCCAGCAGCTGGAGCCAGATGTTGTGGCCCTGCACGACGACCTCCAGCCCCACCCCGAGGACCGGTGCGTGGGTGAAGTCGGCCAGCGCCTGGTGCAGGATCATCACGCGGATCGAGTTGCTCTCCCGGGCGCTCGCCGCGCCGACCAGGCGCAGGCCCTCGGCCAGGCGCAGCAGACGGTCCGGGAACAGGGCGACGGCGAGCACGGCACCGGCGACCCCGAGCACGCCCAGCACCGGGAGGGCGGAGCGAGCGCGCCGGTCGGCGAGCAGCACGACGCCGCAGGCGAGCGCCGCCGCGGCCAGCCCGCCACGGGACTCGGTGGTCGCGAGGCCCACCGCGGCGACCACGGCGCAGGCCCCCATGAGCACGGGCCGGCTCCCGCGCAGGGCCAGCCACAGCGCCACCGGCAGCGTCATCGCGACCGCGACGGCCAGGTGGTTCGGCTGCACCGTCAGGCCCGCCTGCCGGCCGCCGATGTCGACGGTGCCGATGAGGGCCCTGCTGATGCCCGTCCCGGCCCACTCGTCCGCGACGCCGACGCCGGCGTTGACGGCCGTCCCGACGATCCACGCCTCGACCAGCACGACGAGGAGCCCGGCGCGGTAGCGGGCCGCCACGCACACGGCGACCGGCAGGGCGACCGCCGCGACGAGCCACTGCGCGCCCTCGAGGAGGTTGAGCACCCACGCCGTCCCCAGCTGGTCCAGCGAGTAGGTGTGGTCGCTGACGAACCGGGCCGCCAGGTAGGGGATGGAGGGCGGGAACAGCGCCGCGGCCACGGTGACCAGCAGGATCGTCCCGCCGAGCACCCACACCCAGGAGGGGACCCGGACCCGTTCCGGGGCTCCGGCCTGCAGGACCAGCAGCAGGACGACCGAGGCGGCCAGCAGGACGGGGCCGGGCTTGACCGGTCCCGCGGCCACCGCGTTCCAGGTGGAGGTCCCCACCGCGAGCACCAGGAGCAGCACGGCCAGCCCGTCCACCCCCAGCACGGCGGCCGCGAGCACGACCCCGGCGACGGCGACGGCCCCGGCCACCGTCGCCCAGAGCGGGACGTCCAGCAGGTCCCGGGCGACGACGAGTCCCGCGGCGCCGAGCACGGTGAGCACCGCCCACAGCAGCACCGGGGCCGACGGGCGGGAGCTCATCGCGGAGCCCCCGTCCGCGTCACACGGGCGGCGACGACGGTGGTCACGAGGGCGACCACGGCCCCCGAGACGGCCAGCGACCAGGCGAGACCCGCCGCACCGGCGACGGCGATGCCGACCAGGACGCCGACGACGATCGTCGCGGTCCGCAGCACGTGCAGGACGAAGGCGGTGCGTCCGCGCCGCGTGCCCGCGAGCAGCGCCATCGTCGGGAGGAGCAGGGCCAGCAGGGCCGACTGCACCGCGACCGGGAGCACCAGCGGGGTGTAGGCGGAGTACTGCGCGAAGAGCAGGTCCATCAGCGGTCCGGCGAGCGCGGCCACGAGCAGGACGCCGACCGACACCGGCGCGACGAGCGCGAACCGGCGCAGCCACAGGCCGCGTCGCGCCGGGTCGTCGGCGGGCAGGCGCGCGAACCCGGGCACCATGAGCGCCAGCATCGCCCCGAGCAGCACCATCGGCGGCTGGAGGACGAGGAGCTGCACCGCGCGGAGCCCGCCCGCGTCGGCCGCCCCCAGCAGGGCTCCGGTGAGGGTCAGGACCAGGTAGGTCTCGAGCTGGCCGAGCATCGACAGCGCGGTGAACCAGCCGGCCAGGTCACGGGTCGCGCGTGCCCACGGCCGCGGTCCGCCCGGCCGGGCGGGGAGCCCCGCCCGCACGACGACGACCACGGCGCCGGCGAGGGCGCCGAGCCCCCAGGCGGCGACCAGACCGGGGACCGGGACGGAGCCGACGGCCGCCAGGAGCCCGGCCAGCGCGACACCCTGCACCAGCGCCCAGACGGCGTCGGCGAGGAACGCGTCGCGCAACCGGCCGGTCGCGATGAACACGTGCCGCCCGGCGTCCTGGAACAGCACGACCACCATCCAGGGGGCGAACCAGAGCACCGCCGGGAGGGCGACCGCACCGAGCACCACGAGGACCACCGCCGCGCCGAGACCGGCCAGCACCGTCGCCCCGGCCACCGAGCGGAGCAGCGCGGGCCGGGCGTCGGGCGCGGTGGCCGGGAGCTGGGTCAGCAGGGTCGAGCCGATCAGCCCGCGGCCCGTGGCCAGCAGCAGGGTCACCACGGCGAACGCCAGGACGAACTCACCGAACGCCGCGGGCTGCAGCGCGGTCGAGGCGATGTAGGCGGTCGCGACGTTGGTCAGCGCGTTCAGCAGCTGCGACGCCATCCCGAACAGCGACGGCGGCACCGACCGTCTCCGGACCGGTGCACCGAGCACGGTCACGTCGGGCGGCTCCGTCCGGTGCCGGCCCGGGCGACGGCGCGGCCCACTGCCCGCCGGGCGAGCGCGTAGGGACCGCGTCCGCCGTGCCGGAGCGCGGCGGTGCCGGTGCGGACCGGGCGGGCACGCGCGGCGAGCGCGTCCACCCAGTCCCGGTAGGCCGTCTCGGCCCGGGCCGGTGTGAGCTCGGTGCCGGCGTAGGTCCGGCCTCGCTCCCCGGTGTCGCCCGGTCGCAGCCCGAGCCCCAGCGCCGCGTCGAGCAGCAGGTCCGGACGCTCGGGCGCGACGACGACCCCGCCCCCGCTGCGGCGGATCTCGAACGCCGTCGCCCCGCCCTCGGCCGACGCCGCGACGACCGGCCGGGCCGCGGCGAAGTAGGACGTGAGCTTGCTGGGCACGCACATCTCGCGCACCGACGCGCGCTCGTTCAGCACGAGCACGTCGGCGGCGGCCAGGGTGCTCTCGAACAGCCCGGCGGCCAGCGGGGACAGGAACGAGATCCGGTCGCACCCGGCGGCGAGCCGCTCCAGCCCGGGGCGTGCGCTGCCGTCGCCCAGCAGGACGAACTCGATCGGCAGGTCCCGCTCCTGGGCCAGCCGCGCGGCCGCCACGACGTTCTCCAGCCCCTGCTTGGCGCCCATGTTCCCGGCGTGCAGGGCGACGACGCGCCCGGGGCGCCAGCCGAGCCGGGCCCGCTGCTCCGCCGCCGGGACCGACGGGGTCCCGACGTGGGACCAGTTCCGGATGACGTCGACCGGGGTGCGGACCCCGGCCCGCACCAGCGTGTCGCGCATGGTGTCGTGGATGCAGACGATGCGGTCCGCCCGGTCGAGCAGGGCCCGTTCCAGGGCACCCACCAGCCGCGAGGCCCGCCCGCCGAGGACCCCGGTCTCCCGCATCGCGGCGCCGTAGACGTCCTGCACGACGACCCCGACCGGTGGCCGCCCGCGGGTGAGCCGGGACCGCAGCAGCGCCGCGGCCACGGTGAGCAGCGCCGGGCTGACCACGACGACGGCGTCGGACCGTCCGGTCCGGACGGTGCAGGTCGCGGCCGCGAACGCCGCCTCCATCACGACCCGGCCCGGACCGGTCGGATCGGCCGGGACGGGCTGCCGCACCCGCGTGAGGCGCACCTCCCCGTCGCGCTCGACGCGCCGCAGGCCCCGGTACCCGTCCGGGATGCGCCACTGCGGGTAGTGCGGGAACCCGGCGACGACGTGGACCCGGTGCCCGGCACCGGCGAGGGCCCGCGCCAGCCCCCCGGTGTAGGGGGCGATGCCCGTCACCTCGGGTGGGTAGTTCAGCCCGAGGACGAGGACGTCGAGTCGGCGCACGAGCTCTCCGGTTCCGTTCAGCGGGCGGCCACGACCGAGCGGTCTCGGGGGGCCTCGCCCGTCGTGATCGACTCGACCGGCGGGGCGGCATCGTTACCGCGCCATGGGATTCCGCACGTCTGCGGCGCGGGCGGTAACGGGAGGGGGCGGACCCCCGACAGCGCAACAGATCCGGAGGCGCCGCCGGCACCCACCGCCGGACGTCCGGCCAGGAGCACTCGACATGTCGCTGTCCACACAGGTCTCACTCGCCCGTCTGCGCGCGCGCAAGCTCTCCCGGGTGCTGCGCCACCCGGGATACCGGGCCGCGCTGCGGAAGGGGGTGCTCGCGTCCACCGACCACGCCGACGCGGGCCTCGGGCCGCACTTCGCGACGGTCGTCGACGTCGGGGCCTCGCGCGGCCAGTTCGCGACCTTCGCCCGGCACACCTGGCCCGCGGCCCGCATCGTCTGCTTCGAACCGCTGGCGGAGGCGGCGCGCCGGATCCACGAGGTCGTCCCGGGGCGGGTCGAGGTGCACGTCACCGCGGTCGGCAGCAGCCCCGGCGCCGTCGACATCCACGTGTCCGGGCACGACGACTCGTCGTCGCTGCTCCCGATCGGGCACCAGGCCGAGGTCTTCCCCGGCACAGCGGCCACCGGGACCCGCGAGGTCCCGGTGACCACACTGGCCGGACACCTCGCGACGGCCGAGGGGCCCGTCCTGCTGAAGATCGACGTCCAGGGTTTCGAGCTCGAGGTCCTGCGCGGTGCGGGGGACGACCTCGGCCGGGTCGACGAGCTGCTGTGCGAGTGCTCGTTCGTCGAGCTCTACACCGGACAGGCGCTGGCCGGTGAGGTCGTCGGTTTCCTGGCCGACCGCGGCTTCGACCTGGTCCACGTCTCGGGGGTCACGACCCGGGCCGGCCGGCAGCTCCAGGCGGACCTGCTGTTCCGGCGCCGGGCGGACGCCGCCGGGACCTGAGGTCAGCCCCGCCGCCGGGAGCCGAGCAGCTCCCGGCGGACCCCGGCGTCGAGCTCGGCCACCCGCTCCGGCGCGAAGCCCGCACCGGCGGCCCGGGCCGCGGTCGCGAGCCGCGCCAGCTCGGCGTCGTCGGCCAGCAGCCGGGCCATCGCCCCGGCCAGGGCCGCGACGTCGGTCGCGGCGACGACCACGGCGGCCCCGGCGGCGGCGAGGTCGTCGCCGACGTACACCTCGTCCGACAGCAGTGCGGGCAGCCCGGCCCCGGCGGCCTCCACCGGGGCGATCCCGAAGTTCTCCCGGTCCGAGTGCAGGCAGAACAGGTCGGCGCCGGCGAAGGCGTCCGCCCGGTCCTGCCCGGCGACGAACCCGGTCGTCCGGACCGACGCGGCGTGCCGGCCGGAGGCCAGGCGGTGCTCCACGGTCGCGACGAACCCGGGGTCGCCGCCCCCCGCGACGACCAGGCGGACGCGCTCGTCGTCGTCGCGGACCCGCTCGAACGCCTCGACGAGCCGGTCGATGCCCTTCTTCGGGTCGAGCCGGCCCAGGAACAGCACGACCCGGTCGGAGCCGTCGAGGCCGTACCGGGCGCGGAAGGCGGCCCGGTCCCCGCGCAGACCGTCGGGGCGCACCGGCAACGGGGTGACCACCGTCGTGATCCCGCCGCCGAGGTGGGCGAGGTTGTCCGCCTCCCGCTGCGCGGTGAGCCAGACCGCCGCGCTGCCGGTGAGGAGACGCCGCAGGGCCGGCCGCAGCAGCGCCTTGACCCGGGCGTGCTTGCGCATGTCGTAGGGCTCCAGCGACCCGTGCGGGTGGACGACCATCGGCACCCCGCGCAGCCGGCACACCACCCGGGTGGCGACGGTCGGGAACGCGAAGACCTCGTGCACCTCCACCAGGTCGTGCTCGCGCACGTGCCGCCACAGCCACCCGACCAGGGGCAGCGACGTACTCACGTGCCGGGGCGCGTGCCGGGGAGCGGTGACGAGGTCGACGCCCGTGAGCGACCGGACCGCGTCCAGGTCGTCGCCGGGGGCCACCGTGGTCAGGATCGTGGCCCGGTCGCCCGCCAGCGAGGTCGCCTCGGCGATCGCGAGCGTCGCGGTGGTCGCGCCACCGCGGTCCCCGGTGAGCACACCCATCACGTGCAGCACGGAGATCGCGCGCCGCTCGACATCCACTGTGGCCTCCGGACGGTGTGGGTCGGCCCGGTCGCACCGCCCGGTCCTGTCCGCGGATCCTCCCGGACGCCGTTCCCGGCCGGCGTGCGGGGCGGGGTCACGGAGGCGGTGGTGCCGGACCGGCAGTGATCCGTAACGCGCGGCGTGTGACCACCGAGATGAGCCAGGATCGACGCCGCAACCGTTCCCCCGACCGGTGCCCGCGGCGTTCGGAAGGAGCTCCCGGATGCGTGTCCGCCACCCCCTGCCGCGACTGTTCCTGGCCGCGCTGGTGGTCGTCCTCCCCGCCCGTCTGCGGAGGTCGGTGCACCACCGGCTCCTCGGCCACGACATCCACCCGACGGCGACGATCGGCCGCTCGGTCGTCAACGTGGACCGGCTGGTCATGGGGCCCGGTGCCCGCATCGGGCACCTGAACCTGATCCGGGGTCTGGAGCTCGTCCGGCTCGACCGGGGTGCCCTGGTCAACCACCTCAACTGGATCAACGCCGTCGGCCGGGACAAGGACTTCTTCGCCGGTCTCGACCGTCACCTCGAGCTGATCATGGGCGTCAACGCCAGCCTCCAGGTGATGAACCTGCTCGACTGCTGCGACCGTGTGGAGTTCAAGGACTACTCGCACGTCGCCGGCTACTGGTCGATGATCCTCACCCACTCCGTCGACGTGGCGGAGGGCAGGCAGACCGTCAAGCCGGTCGTGCTGGAGGAGCGGGCGCTCGTCGCGACCCGCTGCACGCTGCTCCCCGGTGCGCGCGTGCCCGAGTACGCCCTCGTCGCCGCCGGCTCGGTGGTGACCCGCAGGCTGCCCAAGCCCTGGACGATCTACGCCGGGAGCCCCGCCCGCGTGATCGGGCCGCTGAACCAGGACAGCAAGCTGTTCCACGTCGACGAGACGGTCGTCCGCTGACCCGGACCACGACGGCGGCCGACCGGGCCGGGGTCCGCGGGAACGGAGCGGTCCGCACGATCCACGCGCTCGTCGCCGTCGTGCCACCGGTGGTGCAGCTGACCGTGCTCGCGGTGCTCCCGCCGCAGCGCCGCCCGCTCGCCTTCGCCTCCGACGACCTGTACTACTACCTGCTCACCGCGCTGAACTGGTCGGACGGGCTCGGGCCGACCTTCGACGGGATCACCCCGACCAACGGCTACCAGCCGCTGTGGTTCTGGATCCTGTCGGCGGCCTACCTGCCGGTGTCCGACCGCGGCGACGCCCTGGTGGTCACCATGGTCCTGCTCACGCTGCTCTGGGTGGGGGCGGTGTACCTGCTGTACCGGATCGCCTCGGTCCTCGGGGCCGGGTACGGCTCGACGGCGGGCCTGGTGGCCCTGCTGGTCCACTCCCGGTGGTGGGGCGGATGCGAGAACGCCGTGGCCACGGTGCTCCTGCTCGGACTGGTGCTGCTGGTCCTGCGCGGCAGGCTCCTCACCGCGCGGCCGCCGGGGCGCCGGATCCTGGCCGGCACGGGGGTGCTGCTCGCCTGCCTCGTGCTCGCCCGCCTGGACCTCCTGGTCGTCGTGGCCGGGGTGGCGCTGCTCGTCGCCCGGGGGACGTGGGGGCGGCCGGTGTCGGTGTGGCTGCGCACGTTCGTGCCCCTCCTCGCCCCGACGGCGGTGACCTTCGGGCTCTACCTGGTGCTGAACCACCTGTGGTTCGGCACGGCCGTGCCGGTGAGCGGTCTCGCGAAGCAGCTCGGGCCGCGGGGTGCGAACGGCCGGGTGGTGGTCGACTTCCTGCTCTACGGGCAGGTCGGACCGCTCCCGATGTTCTTCGGTGCGACCGTGCTCCTCGCCTCGGCGTGCGCCGTGCTGCTCCTCGCGCCCGGTCGGGCCGAGCGGGTCGTCGGCCTGCGGGCCGAGTACGCACGGCCGCTGCGTGCGCTCGTCGTGCTGCTGTGCGCCGCCTCGGTCGTCCAGGTCGGCTACTACGCCGTCGCGACGTCGTGGGAGCTGCAGAGCTGGTACTTCAGCTGCGGTGTCGTCGCGCTCGTCCTCTCGGCGGGCGTGATCGGGAACGCCGTCGTCCGCGGCGCCGGCAGCCGGGCACTGGTCGTCGCGCTGGTCGTGGCGGCGCTCGGCGCGGTCGTGCTGAACCAGGGCAGGGTGCTGGGCGAGCTCCCGACGTCGGTGTCCCCGGCGACCCGCGACATCGACGCCGGCGCGTGGGCGGACGCGCACCTGCCCCCGGGTGCGGTCATCGCGATGGGGGACTGGGCGGGGACGTTCGCCTACTCCACCCGTCACCCCGTCGTCCAGACCGAGGGGCTGGTCGGCTCGGTCGACTACCTGCGCGCCCTGCAGGCGGGCACGGCGGGGGAGTGGCTGGCGGACCGTGGGGTCGGCTACCTCGCCCGGCTGACCCATCCCGGCGAGACCGTGGGGTGCCGGGTCGAGGAGCCGTACTTCGGGACGGGGCCGCGGGTCGGTCTCGACGTGTGCGCCGCGCCGCCGCTCTACCGGGGTGAGGTCACCGGGCTCGGGACCTTGTACATCTGGTCGCTGGCACCGGGTTCTCATCAATCTTGATGATCTCGGCGGCCCGCGGGCGTCCGGCGAAATGGCCGGAGCCCTCCGCACGACTCAACGGAGGACGGACCGTCGGGGGAGGGCCATGACATCGTTGGCGGAGCGGGCCGACACCCGTGCTGAGCCACCGGATCCGCCGCACGCCCGTCCCACCGGTGCGCCGGCGATCCCGCAGCAGGTCCCCCGGGGTTCCGGACCGGACGACCGGTTCCGGGTGCTGGTGGTGTGCACGGGCAACATCTGTCGCTCGCCGGCCGCCGAGCTGCTGATGCGGTCCCTGCTGGTCGGGCGGCTCGGCGGGCGGGCGGCCGCGCGGGTGGAGGTCTCCAGCGCCGGCGTCGCCGCCGTCGTCGGGTCGGGGATGCACCCGTTCTCCCGGGCGCAGCTCGCGCCGTGGGGGCTCGACACCCGGGCCGAGGCGTTCCGGGCCCGCGGTCTCGACGACCGGGCGGTCGCCGGGGCCGACCTGGTGCTCGGGGCCGACGTGCGGCACCGCTCCGCCGTCCTCGAGCGCTACCCACACCTGCTGGACCGCACGTTCGCGCTGCGTGAGTTCGCCCGACTGGCCGTGGCCGCCGACACCACCGCGCTCCCGCCGGACCCGGTCGAGCGGGGCCGGTCGCTGGTCGGTCTCGCCCGCGCCGCGCGCGGCACGGTCCCCCGGGCCGACGACACCGTCCCCGACCCGATGGGCGGGCCCGAGTCCGCCCACCGCGACGCGGTACGACGGATCTTCGACGCCGTGCACACCGTCGTCGCCGAGCTGGCCCCACGGGCGGCGGCCGTGTCCCGCTGAGCGCCCGGGTCAGTAGGCGCCGCGCCCGGACAGCACGGCGCCGAGGGTCTTCCAGAGGATCAGCAGGTCCAGTGCGGGGGTCCAGTTCTCGACGTAGCGCAGGTCGAGGCGGACCGACTCCTCCCAGGTCAGGGTGGACCGTCCGGAGACCTGCCAGAGCCCGGTCATGCCGGGTTTGACGAGCAGCCGCCGCCGGGCGTCGTCGGCGTAGGTGGCGACCTCGTGGGGCAGCGGCGGGCGGGGTCCGACCAGGCTCATCGACCCGCCGAGGACGTTGAGCAGCTGGGGCAGCTCGTCGAGCGAGTACCGGCGCAGGAACGCCCCGACGCGGGTGACGCGCGGGTCGCCGCGGACCTTGAACAGCGGGCCGTCGCCGTCGGAGGTCAACGCGGTCCGCAGGGCCTCGGCGCCGACGCACATCGACCGGAACTTGAGCATCCCGAAGGCGCGTCCGTGCGCGCCGACGCGTTCCTGCCGGAACAGGACCGGGCCGCCGTCGCCCGCCTTCACCAGCACCGCCACCAGCACGAACACCGGGGCGGACAGTGCGAGGAGCAGACCGGCGACCAGCCGGTCGGCCGCGTGCTTGAGCAACCGTGTCACCGCCGTCAGACGCGGCCGGGACAGCCGCAGCAGCGGCAGCCCGTCGACCGGGGTGATGTGCATGCGCGGGCCGGCGATCTCCATGAGACCGGGGTCGACGGCGAGCTCGGTGTCGGAGCCCTCCAGGTGCCAGGCGAGGCGGTGCAGCCGCGCCGGGCCCCAGCCGGGTGCCTGGCACACCGCGACGACACCGTGCGTGCCCGCCGTCGCGATCCGCGGCACGGAGTCCAGGTCACCGAGCACCGGGACGCCGTCGATCGCGACCCCGGCGCCGGTCGGGACACAGACCCCGGTGACCACCCAGCCGAAGTGGGGGTCCCGGCGGGTCCGCCGGATCAGTCCGGCGACGGCGGTCTCGTCGCCGACCGCCAGGACCTCGGTCAGGCCGCGCCCCCGACCGCGCTGCCGGTGCAGGGCCTTGCGGAGTGCGAAACGTGCCGCCAGCAGCACCGTCCCGGTCAGCGGGACCAGCACGAACACCCACTCGCGTGCGGACTCCACGAGCAGGGCGAGCCCGGTCAGGGCGAGCGTGACGTCGGCCAGCAGGACGGCCCGGCCGACCCGGGCGAACTCGACCGACCCCTGGCCGACCACCACCGCCTCCCACGCCCGCGTGGCCGGCAGCGCCAGGGCGATCAGCACGGCGGCGGCCACCCCGGTGCCGATGCGTGCCCGGTCGGCGGCGGGCTCCCCGGTCAGGCCGACGACGACCGCCGTCGCGACGGTGAGTGCCACCGCGCACAGGTCGACGACGACGGTGGTGCGCACCGGATGCCTCGGCCATCCCGGTCGCGGTGCCACGGTGCGGTCCGCCGCCGTCCGGGTCCCGTCCGGCGTGGTGGTGGTCATCGCCGCCTCCTCCCCGTGCGCACTCCCCGTGCCGGGGCGCTGCGGCATTCCTCGTGGCACGAGGGCGTCGCGTTAGCCGCTGCACAGGTCGGGAGCGGTATCGGGGTCCACAAGGCACACCCCGTGATCGCGACGGAGCTGACGGTTTTGCGATATGGGATCAGTGGAGCAGTACCGCTTACTCCCCGTAACGCCGTGGCAGGACCGGCGAGTGTCGTGGCACGAACGGGAGACGGCGCCGGGGTGAACACGGGGGATGACCACCGGGTCACCGCGCGTCGCGACCGCCGGGTCCCAGTGCTGGAGGTGACGGGCGATGACGGTCGCCGACTGTCTGCGCATCCTGCGTGAGCGATGGCTCACGATCGTCCTGGTCACCCTGCTCGGCGGAGCCGCGGGCGCCGGCCTCTTCGTCGTGCTGCCGCCGCAGTACACGGCCCACGCGACGCTCTACGTGTCCGCCCGGGGCGCCGCCGACTCCCAGCAGGCGTTCCAGGGCGCACAGCTGTCCGAGCAACGCGTGCGCTCGTACACCCTGCTGGTGACCGGTCGCCGGGTGAGTGCGGAGGTCGTGGACGAGCTCGGGCTGCCGGAGCGTCCCGAGGACCTCGCCGACCGGGTCACCGCGACCTCCACGGAGGACTCGGTGCTCATCGACGTCGCGGTCCGCGACGGGGACCCGGCCCGCGCGGCGACGATCGCCAACCGGATCGGCGGGGTGATGACGCAGGTCGTCGCCGAGATGGAGACGCCGCCGGGGCCCGACGCCGTCGCGCCCGTCACGCTGCGCGTCGTCGAGCCCGCCGTGGCGCCGGACCGTCCGTCCCCGCCCGGCCTCGCGCTCCTGGCGACGGTGGGCGCGACGGTCGCCCTCGCGCTGGCCTGCGGCGTGGTGCTGGCCCGCAGGCTGCTCGACGTGTCGGTGCGGTCGACCGAACGGCTCGAGGAGGTCAGCGGCGTCCCCACCCTCGCGTCCGTCCCGACCGACGCCGGTCTGCGCAGCACCCGGCTCGTCGCCACCGCCGCCGCGACCGGTCAGTTCGCGGAGGCGTTCCGCCGGCTGCGCACCACGCTCGCGTTCGTCGACGTGGCCAGGCCGCGACGGGTCGTGCTCGTCACCAGCGGGGTGTCGGGGGAGGGGAAGACGACCACGGTCGTCAACCTCGCCGCCACGCTGGCCACCGCCGGTCGCCGCGTGCTCGTCGTCGACGCGGACCTGCGCCGTCCGGCGCTGGCCGAGTCCCTCGGCGTCGAGCCGACGGTCGGGCTCGCCGACGTCCTGGTCGGACGGGTGTCGTTCGAGCGCGCCCTGCAGCACGCCGGCTCCGCCGGGGTCACGGTGCTCGCCGCGGGCTGCCCGGTCCCCAACCCCAGCGAGCTGCTGGCGAGCGACGGCATGACGGCACTGCTGGCGTCCGCCCGGTCCCGTTTCGACATCGTCCTCGTCGACACCCCGCCGCTGCTGCTGTTCGCCGACGCCTCCGCACTCGCTCCCGCCACCGACGGTGTGCTGCTGGTGTGCCGGTACCGGACCGCGACCTATCCCCGGGTCGCGGAGGCGCTGCACGTCCTGGCGACCGTCTCGGTGCGTCCACTGGGCACGGTGGTGAGCGCGAGCCCGCCGTCGCACGTCGCGGAGTACGCCGACTACCGCCGCGACCCGCTCCCGCCGGCCCCCGCCGTGGGGGCCCCGGCCGCCACCGTCGTGCCGCAGCGCTCGGAACCCGACCCGAGGGTCCCGACGTGACCGGGCGGCCCGTCCTCACCGCCGCGCCGCCCCGCGCGTCGCGGATCCCGGGGGCCGACCTCCTCCGGCGCACCGCGGCGGCCCCGCAGGCCACCGCCAGCCTGTACGCGCTGTCCGCGACCGCGCTGGTGGCGCGCCGGCTCGACGTCGTGGCGTTCGGACGGTTCGCCGTCGTGCAGCTGGTGCTGATGTTCGCGGTGGGGGTGACGCGGGCCGGGATCCTGACCCCGATGATGATCCGCCCCGGGGCCGGGGAACGTCCGCCCCAGCGGGAGGTCCGGACGCGGGTGCTGGCGCTGTCCGGGACGGCCGCGGTCGTCGCGTCGGTGGTGGGGGCCGTCGCGGGTGGGGGACTGCGGGACATCTGCTGGGCGCTCGCGCTCGGTCTCCCGCCCGTCCTCTACTGGGACGCGGTCCGGGCCCACCACCAGGGCACGCGTCGCTACCCGGTGCTCACCCGCGGCGAGATCGTCTGTCTGCTCACCGGGCTGGCCTGGTTCGCCGTCGTCCCGCTGGTGACCGGGGAGTTCCTGGTGGTCGCGGCGGGACTCGCGGTGGCGCCCGCCGTCGCCGCCCTCACCGTGCTCGCACCGTGGTCGTCCCGCTGGCGACCCGATCCGGCCCCGCCCGGGTCCCGGGCCGGACGCCACCTGCTGCTCGACCACCTCGTCTACACCGGGCTGGACCAGGTCGTCCTGGTCGCGGCCGGGGTGTTCCTGACGGTCGTGGCCACCGGCGCGCTCCGGCTGGGCCAGACCGCACTCGGCCCGGTCACCGTGCTGCTGCTCGCCTGCGAGACCACCGCCGTCCCGCGTCTGCGCGACCTGCCCCCGGGACGCACCCGCCGGCTCCGCGCGGCCGCACCGGTGTTCTCCGGCGTCGCGCTGGCCGCCCTGGCCTGCGGGCTCGGCCTGGCCCTGCTCCCCGCGGTGTGGGGCACCGCGCTGCTCGGCCCGACGTGGACGGTCGCGGCCACCGTCGTCGCCGCGCTCGCCGTCCGGCAGGCGGTGTCCGCCCTGACCACCATCCCGACCCTGGCCCTGCTCACCTCCGGGGCGACCCGCACGATCCTCCGTTGCCGGACGATCACCGCCCCCCTGGTCGCCGGCGGCAGCCTGTTCGCGCTGTCGCGCGGCGACGTCGTCACCTTCGCCTGGTCCTTCGCCTGCCTGCATCTGGTCGCGTCCTGCGCACTGTGGACCGCGGCCCTCCGAACCGAGCGATCCCAGGAGGCACCATGACGGTCGAACCGGCGCCCACCCGCGGGACCGCCGAGCGTCCGGGCCTGCCGACCGTGCGCATCGCCGGGATCGACGTGGTCGACCTCGCCCGCCACGACATCGTCGACCGCGCGGTGGACGCGGTGAAGCGCCGGGCGGCGCGGCCGACGGTGATGTTCGCGATGCACGTCGGCGGCCTCAACGCGGCCCGTGACCCGCAGTTCGCGGAGACCATGAACTCCGCCGGGTTCGTCTACGCCGACGGCATGTCGGTCGTGCTGCTCGGACGTCTCGCGGGCGCGGTCTGGATGGAACGCACCACCACGACCGACGTCGCCCCGGAGATCGTCGAGCGGCTCGCGTTCGAGCTCGGCCGCCCGCCCCGGGTCGCGATCGTCGGTGGGCCGCCCGGCCTGGCCGGACGTGCGGCCGCCGTCCTCGGGGAGCGGTTCGGCGCCGTCGACGCCGGGGTGTGCGACGGCTACCGCGACGACTACGCCGGGGCGCTGGCCGCCATCCGGGCCGGGGACCCCGACGTCCTCGTCGTCGCGATGGGCATGCCGCTGGAGGCGGGCTGGGTACGCCGCCACCTGCCGGACATCACCGCTCCGCTCGTGCTGACCGCGGGCGGGCTGCTCGGCTTCCTCACCGGCGACGAGGCCAGGGCGCCCGGGATCGCGGGCCGCAGCGGCCTGGAGTGGCTCTGGCGCCTCGCCCAGCGACCGGCCCTCGCGTCCCGCTACGGCCGGGGAGCCCTGACCGTCGCGCGGCTCGCCCTGTCCGGCAGGACGACGACCGGCGGCCCACCGTGAGCACGGCCGGACCGGGCGGCCGGCTCGCCGGGCTGGTCCTCGCCTACGTCGTGCTCTGGACGCTCGGCCTCGCCGCGGGGTTCTGGGTGCTGGCCGCCGTGGTGCTGCTCCCGGCGCTGCTGCGGTCCCGGTTGACCGCGGTGAGCGGTGCGTTGCTGGTCGTGGCCGCCGCGCTGGTGCTGTCCGCGGCGATCGGGTCCGCTGCCGGGTACGCCTCCGTCGACCGGTTCGTCGGGCTCGCCGCCAACGTCGCCGTGTGGCTCGCGCTCGCCGCGATGACCGGCGTCGTCGCGGCGTCGGGGCCCGACGAGCTGCGACGCCTGGTCCGCGCGGTGCTCACCGTGGGCACCGTGCACAGCGTGGTCGCGGTCGTCGCGGTGTGGCTGTACCCGACGCTGCTGCCGGTCCCGCTGCTGGCGCGGTACGCGGGATCGCTCCCGCCCGGCGTCGCCGCGTTCACCACCGACGAGCTGGTGGTGCACGGGTGGCTCGACGGCAGCGTCCTGCGCGCCGTGGGGATGATGGGCAACACCACGTGGTCGGGTGCGGTGTCCGCACTGACGGTGCTGGTCCTGCTGAGCCCGGCGGCACGCTCCTGGGCGCCCGCACCGTGGCGGCTCCTCGCCGGGGTGGCCTGTGTCGCCGCGGTGTACCTGTCCTACAGCAGGGCCACCCAGATCGCGCTCGCCGTGGCCCTGCTGGTGGTCCTGCTGCGGCGGCTCTGGCGGGCCCGCCGCACGGGACCCGCGGTCGTCGTGGCGGCCTGCGGGCTGCTCGCCGCGGGCCTCGCCGGGTTCGCCCCCGGCGTCGTCGAGGCCGTGACCACGGTGAACGCGGCCCGCGCGGGGTCGGCGGAGTCCCGGGGAGCGATCTACACCGCCACGCTCGACCGGCTCGCCGAGCTCGGCCTGCCGGTGCTCGGGTACGGACTCAAGCCGCGTGGCGAGGGGCTGGTCGCCAGCATCGCCACGCACAGCACCTACCTCGGCCTGACCTTCCGCGCCGGCCTGGTCGGGCTGCTCGCGCTGCTGGTGTGCGGGGTCGCCCTGTGGCGGACCTGCGCGGCCCGCTCCGCGCTGCCCCGGGCGATCGTCGCGACCGTCGCGGTCTGGTCGGTGTTCGAGGATCTCGACGCGGGACACCTGGTGCCGGTGTTCGTCGTCGTCGCACTGGCCCTGGCCCGGCTGGACCGTGATCCGGCACCGGCCGACGAGGAGGAACCCCATGACCGTCACGACGTCCCGCTCCGTCACGTCCCGGTGGCACGACCTCGTCCGTGGCTGGCGCTCGCGGGCCCGGCGCCTGGACCGGCTCCGGTCGGTCCCGGAGAACGGCCAGATCCGGCCGCGGACGGTGCTCGCGCTGGCCGCCCACCGGGTGGCGGGCCGGCTGCCGCTGCTGGCCCCGGCGCACCGCCGACGGCGGGCGGCGGCGTTCCGTGAGGACCTGCTGCTGCTCAACGACGTCCTGGCGGGGACCCGGTTCGGTGCCCACTACTGGGTCTGGGGCGGGATGCTGCTCGGCTGGGCCCGCGAGGGCGGTCTGCTCGCCCACGACGTCGGTGACGCCGACTTCTGCTACGACGCGAGCGCCGACGCCGAGTTCGCCGCCGCCGTGCCCGCGCTGCGGGCCGCGGGGTTCCGGCCGTGGTTCAGCTACCGCGACTCCGACGGCGAGCTGCGCGAACGTGTCTTCGTGCGGCGCGGCTCGAAGTTCGAGTTCTTCCGGCTCACCACCACCGGGGAGGAGCAGGAGTACCGCATGTTCGGCAGCGACGGGCTCGAACCGGTCGAGGTCCTCGGCCGGATCCCCGCGCAGCGCCCGGAGACCTTCTCCTTCCTCGGCCGGCGCTGGAACAAGCCGGTGGACCACGAGGGACTGTTGCGCCGCCACTACGGCGACTGGCGCATCCCGGTCACCGACTGGCACTACCTCACCGACGACGGGACGGTCGTCGAGACCCGCCCCTGGGTCGTCGGACCGGCTCAGGACACCGGCAGGTAGAAGTTGAACCGGACCCCCGCGTTGGCGTAGTCGAGCCCCAGCTCGTCGCGGTGGATCCCCGCGCCGGGGAACGCCGCGGCCAGCCGGTCGGCGTCCATCGCGAGGTGGCTGTAGACCGACCGGTCGTAGGCGCGCTCGCGGGTGTCGACCAGGCTGCTGTCGGGGATGTCGAGCACGGCCACCCCGATACCGGCGACGTGCAGGCGACGGATCAGGTCGACCGCGGTGCGCTCGGAGTCCAGGTAGAGGAACCCGCCGACCGAGAACGCCTGGGTCAGGCCGTGCGGTTCGAACGTGAGGTCGTTGAGGTCCGCCCAGTGGTACTCGACGTTCGGCAGGTCGCGGCGCTCCCGCGCGACACGCAGCACGGTCTCGGAGTAGTCGAAGCCGTGGACGGCCGCGACGTGCGGTGCCAGGTGCGCCGCGATCCGCCCGGTGCCGCAGCCGAGGTCGCCGACGACGTCGTCCGGGCCCAGGCCCAGCCGGCGGCGGACCAGGTCCGCGGTGGCGGCGGTGAACCGCTCGTACTCCGCGGCGGGCATCGTGGCCTCGTAGCCGTTCCAGTCGGCGCGGTCGTCGTCGCGGTCGTTCCAGACCGAGCGCCACACGTCGCTGCGGGTCATCGGGACACCACCTCTTCGGGAACGGGGGCGAGCCGGTGCAGGCAGCGGCACAGACGCCGGTTCTCCCCCACGGAACGGACCGCCAGCCGCCAGAGCCGTCGGTCGCCGGGGAACTTCGCGGACACGTTCTTCACGAGGATCTCCTCCTCGACGAGCAGCCGTTGCTCCAACGTCGCGACGGCCGCGGCGTCCGGGCCGAGCTCCACCAGCAGGAAGTTGCCGCCGCTCGGGTGGACGGCCGTCACGGCGGGCAGCACGCGCAGCTCCTCGGCGAACAGGTCCCGGTCGAGCTTGGTGCGCTCGAACGACGACACCAGCTCCGACGGGTACTTCAGCAGCGACTCCACGTAGTGCTCGGCCACCGAGTTCATGTTCCACACGGGGAGGTCGTCGCGGACCCGTGCGGTCCAGGCCGGGTCGGTGCTGAACACGTAGCCGATCCGCAGACCCGGGACACCGAGGGTCTTGCTGAGGCTCTTGAGCACGACCACGCCGTCGCGGGGCTCCCGCTCCAGCAGCGGGACCAGGGAGGGCTCGTCGGAGAAGTCGATGAAGGACTCGTCGACGACGACCGTCGTGCCGCTCCCGCGCAGCCGGTCGAGGACCGCGACCACGTCCGCGGTGCGGGCGGTGGTGCCCGTCGGGTTGTTCGGGTTCACGACGACGAGCAGGTCGTGGTCGCGTGCCGCGCGTGCGACGGCGTCGGGGTCGAAGGTGCCACGGTCGTCGTAGACGGAGGCGCCGGGGAACGCGCGCGGGTACTCGCCGAACGTCGGTGACGGGACCAGCACCCGCGCCCCGGCGAACGCCGTCCGCAGCGTCGGGAAGAACTGCGCCGCACCGTTGAGCAGGACGACGTGCTCCGGACGGCACAGGAGGTGGTGGGCGAGCTTGCGGTCCAGTACGGACTGGGCCGAGCCGTAGTTCTCCATGAGCCGCGGCAGGTAGGCGCGCATCTGGGAGACCAGCGAGTCCGGCGGGAAGTGCATGTTGCGGATGAAGGCGAAGTCGAGCAGCTCGTGGTTCCAGTAGCCGCCCCAGGAGGACTCCAGGTGCCGGCGACGACGGTCGGGTGCGAACAGGTAGTCGGCGTTCTCCAGGTCGTTCGGGTCGTCGACCTCGGCCCAGGTCTCGCCGTCGAGCTGCTCGGCGTGGATCCGGGCCTGTCCCATGTAGACGAGCATCCCGAGGATCAGCTCGTAGTAGCACTGGTTGTCGAAGTTCTGCGTGTAGTACCGCAGCAGCTTGCTGAACACGTCCCGGCAGAACTCCGCCGAGAACCTGTACAGGTTCAGCGTCTTGAACTTGTCGGTGAAGTCGAACGCGGCGTCCTGGAGCGACGCGGGGATCACCTGGGTGATGACGTCGGACCCGGACACCGTCACGACCGTCCCGTCGAGACCCATCCGGTACCGGTCGACGAGCGCCACGTTGGGCCGGTCGCACTCGATGAGCCGCCGCATCACCGCCGGTTCGAAGATCAGGTCGGACTCGAGCAGGAGCAGGTCGTCGTCGATGTCGATCTGCTCGAACGCCAGCGCGAGCGAGTAGATGTTGTTGGTCTCGTCGAAGCGCAGGTTGCGCACGAACGAGATGTCCAGGTGCGGGTGGTGCTCGAGCAGGTGGCGCTCGAGCTGCTCGTGGAGGTAGCCCGTCACGACGGTGACGGTGGTGACGCCGTTCTCCTCCAGCGAGCCGATGAGCCGGTCGATGATGGTCCGGTCGCCGACCTGCAGCAGGGTCTTGTGGGTGTCCCGGGTCAGGGGGAGCATGCGGCGGCCGAGCCCGGCCGCCAGGATGATCGCGCGCATCCGGGTCCCCCGCATCTCCTCGTCGACTCCACCGGCACGAGAGCCGTGTGGAGGGACTCGCGGAGCCCTGACCTCCTGTTACCCGGTGCGGGTGTCCCACCTCCGGGTGGTCCTCCGTCCGTCGCGCGGCGGGGCCCGGCGAACCGGGGAACGGTGTCGCGCATGACGATTCACCGCATCTCGCTCCTGATCGGACTGCTGTCGGCCGGCCTGCTCGTCACCGGCTGCGGAGGCAACGACGCCGCCCCGGCCCCCGCACAGGCCCCGGCCGCGCTGTCGTCGGCGCCCACCACGGCCGCGCAGCAGCCCACCGGTGAGGCGTCGCCGGAGAGCGGGCAGGTGGCCCGCTGCACCAGCGGCACCGTGGAGGCGTCGGTCGGCACCACGCTCGGCAACGACCAGAAGGACACGACCATCGTCTGGCGCAACACCTCCGACGCGCCCTGCACGATGACCGGGTTCGGCGGCGTCGACCTGCGCGGCCCGGACGACCCGCAGTGGGGGCCGTCGTACTCGCTGCCGCGCGCCGGGGAGCAGCCCACCTCGGTCGTCGTGAAGCCGGGCGGCACCGCGCACACCGTGATCACCTGGCTGCCCGGCGACAGCTGGACGCCGACCGACATCGTCGTGACCGCTCCGGACGAGACCACGTCGACGACGCTGAAGTGGGACCAGGGCCCGGTCCTCCGCCAGGACGGCGCGACCCACCCCGGCACCTACATCCACCCGGTGGCGCCCGGGTCGGTCTGACGGGCAGATCGTCAATCGGCACGATTCGCCGGGGCCCGCCGCGTGATCGACTCGACCGATCCGCGGTGGCCCCGCCACCGTCGTCCCGAGCCAGGAGACCGACGATGACAACCCTGACGTTCGTCCCCGCCACGTCCGCCAAGTGGTTCCCCACGGGAGTCCACGTCGGTCGCGGCGCGACGGTCTCGATCACGGCGACGGGCCGGATCCGGATCCAGAACAGCGCGCGGGAGTTCGGTCCCGAGGGCGACGGCGGCCGGGCCGACGGCCGGTCGATGGTGGCGTCACTGCCCTCGGTCGCGCTCCTCGGCATGATCAGCCCGGAGGTGCCGCGCTACCCGCTCGCCCCGGACGCCCCGCCCCGTCCGGCCTTCCTCGTCGGACCGGCGGTGCAGCACACCGCGACCGAGGACGGCGAGCTGTACCTGATCGTCAACGACAACGTCGACTTCCACCACGACAACACCGGCTCGTTCACCGTGACCGTCGACGTGCGGTCGCCGGGGATCCCGGCGAAGACCGACCTGGAGCGCGGCCGCGAGTACACGTCGCCGTCGGGTGCCTATGCCCTGCGGTTCCAGGACGACGGGAACCTCGTCCTGTCCCGTCGCCCGGACGGCACCCCGGTCTGGGCGCTGCAGCGGGTGCTGGGTGACCGGTGGTCGGGCCACTCGCGCGTCGAGTTCGACGGCGACGGGCACCTCGTCGTCCACGACGCCTCCGGCGCCCCGGTGTGGACCAGCCCCGGTGCCGCCCGTCCCACGGCGCTCCTGTCCGTCACCGACGACGGCCGGATCATCATCTCCGACAACGGAACGACGCTCTGGTCGAGTAGCTGACCGTGAGGACGGCGGCGGTCGCGCGCACGGAGCGTGACCGTCATCGTTGCCCTCGCCACGGTCGTGGGGGGCCCCGATAACGGCCGACCGGCCCTGGCCGATGATGCCGGGCGTGGAGATTCACCAGACCCCGCTCCCCGGATCGGCTCTCATCGACCTGAAGCGACTCGAGGACGACCGCGGCTTCTTCGCCCGTGCCTTCTGCGAGCAGGAGTTCCGCGACGCCGGGCTGGACCCGACGATCACCCAGTGCAACCTCTCGTACAACCACGAGGCGGGCACCCTGCGCGGCTTCCACTACCAGCTGGAGCCGAACGCCGAGGTCAAGGTCATCCGCTGCGTCCGCGGCGCGATCTTCGACGTGATCGTGGACCTGCGCCCGGACTCCGACACCTACCTGCAGTGGTTCGGCGCCGAGCTGTCCCAGGACAACTACCGGGCGATGTACGTGCCGCGGAACTTCGCGCACGCCTACCTCACCCTCACCCCGGACGCGACGACGATCTACCAGGTCTCGACGCCCTACACCCCGGGCGCCGAGCGCGGCCTGCGCTGGGACGACCCGGCCCTGGACGTCGCGTGGCCGCACGCGGTCGACCACGTCTCGGACAAGGACGCGAACTGGCCGCTGCTGGCCGACAACGCCGACTTCCCGTCGGTCACCGGAGCCCGCTGATGCTGATCCTCGACACCGCCCTCGCGAAGCGCGCCGCCGAGAACCGCCCGATCCGCGTCGGTCTGGTCGGCGCCGGGTTCATGGGCCGCGGCCTGGTCAACCAGATCGTGAACTCCACCCCCGGGATGGACGTCGCCGCGATCGCCAACCGCACCGTCGCCACCGCCGTGCGCGCCTACACCGAGGCCGGGCTGGAGCCGGTCGAGGTGTCGACGACCGCGCAGGTCGAGGCCATGATCGCGAAGGGCGTCCCGGCCGTGCTGGACGACGCCTTCGCGCTGCTCGCGGCGGAGAACATCGACGTGCTCGTCGACGTCACCGGCGCGGTCGAGTTCGGCGCCCGGGTCACCGTCGCCGCCATCGAGCGCGGGCTGCCCGTCGTCACGATGAACGCCGAGCTCGACGGCACCGTCGGCCCGCTGCTCGCGCACCGGGCCCGCGCGGCCGGGGTCGTGCTGACCGGCGCCGACGGCGACCAGCCCGGCGTCCAGGCCAACCTGCTGCGCTTCGTGAAGGGCATCGGGGTCACCCCGCTCGTCGCCGGCAACATCAAGGGTCTGCAGGACGAGTACCGCACGCCCACCACGCAGCAGGCGTTCGCCGAGAAGTGGGGGCAGGACCCCTACATGGTCACCAGCTTCGCCGACGGCACCAAGGTGTCGTTCGAGCAGGCGATCGTGGCCAACGCGTTCGGCTTCACCGTCGGCAAGCGCGGCATGTACGGGCGCGACCACGCCGGGCACGTCGACGAGCTCACGCAGACCTACGACGTCGACGAGCTGCGCGAGCTGGGCGGCGTCGTCGACTACGTGGTCGGGGCCAAGCCGGGCCCCGGCATCTACGTGCTCGGCACCCACGACGACCCGAAGCAGCGCCACTACCTGAACCTGTACAAGCTCGGCGAGGGCCCGCTGTACAGCTTCTACACCCCGTACCACCTGTGTCACTTCGAGGTCCCGAACACCATCGTGCGGGCCGTGGACTTCGCCGACGCCGCGCTGAGCCCGCCCGCGGGGCAGCGGGTCGACGTCGTCGCCACCGCCAAGCAGGACCTGCGGGCCGGGCACACCGTCGACGGGCTGGGCGGCTACGACACCTACGGCGTCGCCGAGTCCTCGCCGGTCACGCGGTCGGAGCGGCTGCTCCCGATGGGTGTCGCGGAGGGCTGCACGCTCATCCGCGACGTCGCCAAGGACGCCGTGCTCACCTACGACGACGTGACCCTGCCCCCGGGCCGGCTCGTCGACGCGCTGCGCGAGGAGCAGGAGAAGCTCTTCGCCTGAGCGGCCCGCAGGCCGCGGCGCCGGGTCAGTAGGCGCCGCGGCTGCGGAGCACCGCGCCCACGGTCTTCCACAGGATCAGCAGGTCCAGCGCGGGGGTCCAGTTCTCGACGTAGCGCAGGTCGAGGCGGACCGACTCCTCCCAGGTCAGGGAGCTGCGGCCGCTGACCTGCCACAGGCCGGTCATGCCGGGCTTGACCAGCAGGCGGCGGCGGGCGTCGTCGGCGTAGGCGGCGACCTCGCGGGGCAGCGGCGGACGCGGCCCGACCAGGCTCATCGACCCGCCGAGGACGTTGAGCAGCTGCGGCAGCTCGTCGAGCGAGTACCGGCGCAGGAACGCCCCGACCCGGGTGACGCGCGGGTCGCGGCGCATCTTGAACAGCGGGCCGTCGCCGTGGTCGTTGGCCAGCGACGCGAGCCGCGCCTCGGCGTCGACGCACATCGACCGGAACTTCAGCATCCCGAAGGTCCGGCCGTGCGTCCCGACGCGCTCCTGGCGGAAGAACACCGGGCCGCCGTCGCCGAGCTTCACCGCGACGGCGAGCACCAGGAACAGCGGACCGACGAGCAGCATCAACAGCGCGGCCACCGCGCGGTCCGCGACGTACTTGACGATCTTCGACGCGCCCGAGAACCGCGGCTCGGACAGGCGCAGCAGCGGCATCCCGTCGACCGGGGTGATGTGCATGCGCGGCCCGGCGATCTCCATGAGGCCGGGATCGACGGCGAGCTCGGTCTCGGACCCCTCCAGGTCCCAGGCGAGGCGGTGCAGCCGCGCCGGACCCCAGCCCGGCGAGCGGCAGATCGCGACGACCCGGTGCCCGCCGTCGCGGGCCAGCCCGGTCACGGCGTCGAGGTCGCCCAGCACCGGGACGCCGTCGACGACGTAGCCGCCCCCGGTGCCGGTGCCGGTCGGGGTGCACACCCCGGTGACCCGCCAGCCGAAGTACGGGTCGCGACGGGTGCGGCGGATCAGGTCCGCCACGCACGCCTCCTCGCCGACCGCCAGCACCGGGGCCAGGCCCCGGCCCCGCGCCCGCTGGGCGTGCAGCATCTTGCGCAGCGCGAACCGCACACCGAGCAGCGCGAGTCCGGTGCCCGGCACGAGCAGGAACACCCACTCCCGCGACGAGTCGACCATCAGCGCCAGGCCGCCCAGGGCCAGTGCCACGTCGGCGAGGACCACGGCCCGGGCCACCCGCACGAACTCCGCCGACCCGGTGCCGAGCACCCGGCCGTCCCAGGCGCGGGACAGCGGCAGCGCGACGGCCAGCAGACCGGCCGCGAGCAGACCCGAGCCGATCCGGGCGCGGTCGGCGGCCTCGAAGCCGGTGAGCCCCACCAGGACCGCGACCGCGGTGAGCACCGCGACGGTCGTGAGGTCGCCGAGGACGACCAGGGCGGTGAACCGTCGTCGCCCGTGCTCGGGGTCCGGATGCGGGCCGGGGCGGTGGGCCCCGCCGTCCGCCACGGGGACCCGTGGGCTCGGGACCGTCCACTCGGATGCGTGCGAGACGTCGGGGTGCGTGCTCACGGGACGGCAGGCTCCTTGGGAGAGGGGGCCACGGGGCCGCTGGGGTCGGCGCCGTCGCCCGGCCGGTACACGGAGTGCACCGTTCGCTGTCCCCGTTGTCGGCCCTCGCGCGCGGACCGTTAACGATCACCGGCCGGTATCCGCGGAAGTTGCGCCGATCGCCCTACAGCGGTCCGGAGGTTGTCATCACCTTTGTGGATCGCGGCGTCTCATCAGAATTGAGTAACGCCGCCGGGCCCGAATGCGACAGGTGATCGAACGATCATCCTGCGTGAGGAGGCGACGGGTGCCGTTGCGCCGCTTCGACCGGACGTCCTGGCCCGAGCACGGTCCGCACCGCGAGCTGCTCGACCTGCTCGACACCGTCCACGACCGGAACGGCTGCCGGTCCGAGCGCGACATCGCGCGCCGGCTGCGGACCCCGGTGACGCGGGTCCGCGGCATCGTCCGCGGACGGACCCTGCCCGACGACGAGGCCGCGACCCGCGCGCTGCTCGCCGCGCTGGCCGGGGACGGGGGAGTCGACCCCGCCACGGCCGACCGGGCCGCGGCGCTGACCGCGGCCGCCCGCCGGGAGCACGACGGCGTCGCGCCGTGGCCCGCCGCCCGCCGGACGGGCCGGCCCCTCTGGTCGCACCCGGGTACCGCCGCCACGTCGGCGGGTCCCACGACGGGGCGCCGACGGACGACGGTGGCCGCGGTCCTGGTCGTGCTCACCGCCGCCGTCGCCACGGCCGTCGTGCTGTCGGGGCACCTGCCGTTCTGAGCCTCCGGTGCCGGGGCCTCGCGGACCCGGGGCGCCGTGGGTAGTGTCCGGTGACGCCGGGGCGGCCTGATGACACCGCTCCCCGGTGAGCTCGTCCCCGCCCGGGCCCCGCACGCCTCCGCCGCGTGCCGCCCGGGACCGTTCCGCACCCGTTCCGCGGTGCCGTCATCAGGAGCTGCGATGCTCGACCGTCTTCCCGCCCTCGCCCTCGCCGAGCGCGGAGCCTCCCGCCCCGACCCGGTCGTCCTCGGTGGCGTCCCGGTCCTGCCGATGCCCGAGCACGTCGTCGAGGCGGTGCGTGCCGTGGCGGGCACCCCGTTCCCGCGGCTCAGCCGGGGGTCGCCCAGCCTGCGCGCGGCGCTCGCCGCGCGCATCGGCGCGGACGACCCGGACCGCGAGCTACTGGTCACCCACGGCGCCCAGCACGGCATGAGCGTGGTGCTGCGCGCGCTCCTCCGGCCCGGCGACGAGGTGCTGGTCCCGACCCCGACCTACTTCTTCGACGGCATGGTCCGGATGGCCGGCGCGCACCCGGTGCACGTCCCGGCCCGCGCCGGCGACGGCTGGGCGGCCGACCCGGCGGCGCTGGCGGCCGCGATCACCCCCGCCACCCGCGCGCTGCTGCTCTGCAACCCGAACAACCCGACCGGTCACACCCCCACCCGGGACCGGCTCGCCGAGCTCGTCGACCTCGCGGCGCGGCACGGGCTCGTCGTGCTCTCCGACGAGTCCTACGAGCGCTACGTCCACGACGGACCCGGCTACGTCCCGCTCCAGTCCCTGCGCGACCGGCACCCGGACCTGGTGACGGTGACGAGCCTCAGCAAGAACTACGCGTTCACCCACTGGCGGGTCGGCTACGTGCACGCCCCCGCGCCGTTGCTGGACCGCGTGCACACCGCGTTCGAGTGGGACGCGATCAACGTCGGGGACATCCCGCAGGCGGCCGCGGAGGCGGCGGTGACCGGCCCGCAGGACTGGCTCGACACGGTGTTCGGCCTGTTCCGGGGCAAGCGGGACCTGCTGGTCGAGACGCTGCGGACGGCGGACGTGCCGGTCGTGCCGCCGACGGCGGGCATCTTCGCGTTCGCCGACCTGTCCCGGATCGGCGCGGGCCGGGAGCTGGAGGACGCACTGCTCGCCCGGGGGATCGTCGCACTCGCGGGCGACGCGTTCGGCGGCCCCGCCGACCACGCCCGGCTGTTGTACGGCGGTCCGGACGCCGGGATCGTCGAGCTCGGGCGCCGACTCGCCTGACTACAGGGGGAGCGCGATCGGGGCGCTGGTCACCGCGGCACTCGCGGTCAGCGCCCCGACGATCTCCCGCTGCGCGGACGCCGTCCGCCGGGCCATCGCGGCCCGCGCGGTGTCCGGCTCCCGGGCGAGGACCGCGTCGACCAGGGCCCGGCGCTCGTCGATCCGCCCGGGCGGCATCGACGGGTCCAGCCGCAGTGCCAGCCGGACCACCCGCTCCATCTCGTCCAGCGTGTCGACCGCCGCCGCGGCGAGCCGGGCGTTGCGGCAGCCGTTGGCGATGATCGACTCGAACTCGTAGTTGTCCCGGAACCGCTCCTCGAAGCGCGGTCCGCCGAGCTGGCCGTCCTCGTCGTCGACGCAGAGCTCCTGCAGGCGGGCCGCCTCGCCGGCGGACAGGCCGTGCCGCGCGGTCAGCGCCGCGGTCTCGGACTGCAGCAACGAGCGCATCGCGCACAGGTCGCCGACGTCGCTGAGGGTCACGGGGGAGACCACGTACCCGGCGCGGGGCTGCGGGGTGACCAGCCCGTCACGGTGCAGCCGGGCGAGCGCCTCGCGGACCGGGGTCTTGCTCAGCCCGAACTCGCGCGCGACCGCCTGCTCGGAGAACTGGGTGCCCGGTGGACGGTGCAGCTCGATGATCGACCGCTTCAGCCGCCGGTAGGCGGTCTCCATCAGCCGGTCGGCCGGGGGCGGTTCGCGGAGCAGATCCGGCTCGTGACGCACCGTCGAACGATAGCAGCGTCCGGCCGGTGGAATATGTTGCGACGATATCAAGGATCTCAACGAGGTCTTGCTGAGATCTCAGACGCCTTCTACTGTGCATTCCACTTGGCAACCCGGGCGGCGTCGCCCGTCATCACGACGCCGGTCCGGGTACCGCACTTGCGCAGACGGAGGTCGTTCGTGGCCCACTCACCCCCTGCCGGTTGGCGGGTCGGAGCCGATGTCGGTGGCACCTTCACCGACGTCGTCGCCCTCGGCCCCGGCGGACGGATCGTCCCCATGAAGGTGCTCTCGACCCCGCCGGCCTTCGGCGAGGGCGTCGTCACCGCGACGACGGCCGCGGTGCAGGCCGCGGGCGTCACCGCGGCGGAGGTGACCGGGATGCTGCACGGCACCACGGTCGCCACGAACGCGATCCTGGAGAAGGACGGCGCGGTGACCGCGCTGGTCACCACCGCCGGGTTCCGGGACGTGCTCGAGCTCGGACGGTTGCGTCGCCCCACGCTCTACGACCTCGGCTGGACCAAGCCCGCCCCGCTCGTCCCGCGCCGCAGGCGGTTCGAGGTCGACGGCCGGATCCACGCCGACTCCACCGTCGAGCCCGCCGCGTCGCCCGGGCGGATCGCACGGGTCGCGGAGGAGATCCGGGGCTCCGGCGCCGCGTCCGTCGCGGTGTGCCTGGTGAACTCGCACCTGCGTGCCGACGAGGAGCGGCGGATCGCCGCGGAGCTCGGCCGGCTGCTCCCGGGCGTCTACGTGACCGCCTCGGTGGACCTCGGCGCCGAGCCCGGGGAGTTCGAGCGCACCAGCACCGCGGTGGTGAACTCCTACGTCGGCCCCACCGTCCAGGACTACCTGACCGTGCTGGAGCGGGACCTGGTCACCGCCGGGGTCACCGCCCCGCTGCTGGTGATGCAGTCCGGCGGCGGGCTGCTGGACGCGGAGAAGGTCGGCCGACGCCCGGTCGAGATCATCGAGTCCGGCCCGGCGGCCGGCGTGACCGCGGTGGCGGCGCTGGCCCGCGCGATGGACCTGCCCGGCGTCGTCGCCTTCGACATGGGCGGCACGACGGCCAAGGCCTCGCTGATCGAGGACGGGTCCCCGTTCGTCTCGGCCGACTACGAGGTCGGCGGCGGCATGAACGTGGCCCGCGGACTCGGCTCCGGCGCCGGCTACCCGGTGCGGGCGCCGTCGATCGACATCGCCGAGATCGGCGCCGGTGGCGGCAGCATCGTCCGCACCGACGCCGCCGGGGCGCTGCACGTCGGGCCGTCCAGCGCGGGCTCGCGCCCCGGCCCGGCCGCCTACGGCAACGGCGGGGAGCGGCCCACCCTGACCGACGCCAACGTCGTCCTCGGCTACCTCAACCCGGAGGCGATCGCCGGCGGGCGGGTGCGGATCCACCCCGACCTGGCCGCCAAGGCGCTCGCCGGGGTAGCCGCCGAGCTGGGCGCCGGGGTGCCCGAGACCGCCCGGGGCGCCTACGACGTCGCCGTCTCCGGGATGACCACCGCGGTCAAGGCCGTCACCAGCGAGCGCGGCCGCGACCCGCGCGAGACGACGATGGTCGCCTTCGGCGGGGCGGGCCCCCTCTACAGCGCCGCGCTGGCCCGCGAGCTGGGCATCGGCACCGTCGTCGTCCCCACCCACCCCGGCCTGTTCTCCGCGCTGGGGCTGCTCGTCGCCGACATCGAGCGGCACGCCTCGGCCGCCCACGACCCCGACCGGGCCGACGCGGCCGCCGTCGGCGACGAGTTCGACCGGCTCGCCGCCGTCGTCGAGGCCGAGCTGCGGTCCGCCGCCGCGGACCGGGAGGTCGTCGTCGAGCGGTTCCTGGACCTGCGCTACCGCGGCCAGCGCTTCGAGCTCCGGGCGCCGCTGCCGTCCGGGCCGCTCGACGAGGCGGCGCTGGCCGCCGCCCGCGAGTGGTTCCACGCCGAGCACCGGCGCACCTACGGCCGCCGGGGCCCCGACGAGCTCGTCGAGATCGTGACCCTGCGGGTGGTCGGGCGGGTCGGGGCCGGTGTCCGGCTGGACGACGCGCTCGCCGCGCCGCTCCCGCCCGCGGCACCGGAGACCCGCCGCCGGTGCTTCTTCGACGGCCGGGAGGTCGACGTCCCGGTCGTCGGCCGGGCCGCGCTGGACGCGACCCCCCGGACCGGCCCGCTGGTCGTGGAGGACATGGACTCGACGACGCTCGTCCCGCCCGGTGCGACGGCGCACCGCGACCAGCTCAACAACATCGTCATCTCCTGGAGCCGACCGTGATCCGCGACGCCGCGACCTTCGAGGTCTTCCGCAACGCCGTCACCGGCGCCGCCGACGAGATGGCGATCAGCGTGCTGCGCACCGCGCACAGCCAGATCGTCGCGTCGAGCATGGACTTCTCCGCCGCGCTGTGCGACGCCACCGGGCGGACCATCGCCCAGGCCAACACCTGCCCGGTGCACCTCGGCTCCATCCCCGACGCGATGGACGCGGTGCTGGAGCGCTTCGGCGACACGCTCGCCGACGGCGACGTCTACATCCTCAACGACCCCTCGCTCGGCGGGATGCACCTGCCCGACGTCTTCGCGGTGACCCCGGTCTTCGTCGACGCCGTGCTGGCCGGGTTCGCGGTCAGCGTCGTCAACCACGCCGACGTCGGGGGATGGGCGGCCGGCTCGATGGCCGTCCAGTCGACGAGCATCTTCGCCGAGGGGGTGCAGATCCCGCCGTCCCGGCTCGTCGAGGCCGGCCGGACCAACGAGACGTTCCTCGAGCTGATCCTGCGCAACGTGCGCGAGCCCGAGCTGTTCCGGGGCGACCTGGAGTCCCAGCTCGCCGCCAACCACACCGGGGCCCGCGGCCTGCGGGACCTGGTGGAGCGGCACGGCACCGGGGAGTTCGGCCGCCTCGTCGACGAGCTGCTGGACTACTCCGAGACCCTGCTGCGGGCCGAGCTCGACGGCGCGGTCGCAGGCACCTACGAGTTCGCCGACCGGATCGACGACGACGGGCTCGGCGGCGACCCCATCCCGTTCCGGGTCCGGGTCACCGTCGACGCCGACGGCCTGGGCTTCGACTTCACCGGCAGCTCGCCGCAGGTGGCCTCCGCACTGAACGCCACCGCGTCGTTCACCCGCTCGGCCTGCTACGCCGCGGTGCAGGGCCTGCTCGCCGCCGACATCCCGGCCAACAGCGGCTTCCAGCGGGTGTTCCGCTTCGAGATCCCCACCGGCTCCATCCTCGACGCGCACCGGCCCGCCGCCCGCGGCGCGCGCGGGCTCGTCGCCTACCGGCTCATCGACACCGTCCTCGGGGCGCTCGCCCCGGTGTTCCCCGACCGCACCCCCGCGGCCGGCGACGGCGGGCCGAACTCGGTGGTGATCGGCGTGACCGGCGACGACGGCTCGTCCACCGTGCTCTGGGACGTCCTGTGCGGCGCCTGGGGCGCCCGGCCGGACCAGGACGGCATCGACGGGATCAGCCCGCTCGGCGCCAACCTCGCGAACACCCCGGTCGAGGACATCGAACGGTCCGGGCACGTCCGCATCGACGGCTACGGCTACCTCACCGACTCGGCGGGCGCCGGCCGCTACCGCGGCGGGCCGCCACCTTCCGGGACATGACCGTCCTCGCGTCGCAGGCGACCGTCCAGATCCGGTCCGACCGGCGCACGTCGCTGCCCTACGGTCTCGCCGGCGGCTGCGACGGCACGCCGTCGGTGAACCTGCGCGACCCCGGCCCGGACGAGGTCCTGCTCGACACCAAGCCGCACCTCACGCTCCCCGCGGGCGCCCGGCACCGGCAGACCACCGCCGGCGGCGGGGGACACGGCGACCCGTTCACCCGCGACCCCGAGGCCGTGCTCGACGACGTCCTCGACCAGAAGGTCAGCCCCCGCGGCGCCCGCGAGGACTACCGCGTCGTCGTCACCGACGACGGGCACGTCGACCACCCCGCCACCGCACTCCTCCGCTCGGCCCGCTGAGGCCACACACCGGAAGGCCACTGTCATGAGCAGCAGTGACGTCATGGGCACGGAACCGGAGATCCAGGACGAGGCGGAGCGCCGCCTGTGGCGCCGGATCGCCTGGCGCATCATCCCGATCGTCGGGCTCGCCTACCTGATGAGCTACATCGACCGGGCCAACCTGGGCTACGTCGCCCAGCCGATGTCCCGCGAGCTGGGGCTCGACGCGGCCCAGATCGGTCTGGCCGGTGGGCTGTTCTTCATCGGCTACGTCCTGGTCGAGGTGCCGAGCAACATGGCGCTGCGCCGCTTCGGGGCCCGCAAGTGGATCACGCGGATCATGGTCACCTGGGGCCTGATCACCGCGATGACCTCCTGGGTGGACTCCGCGACGCACCTCTACCTCGCCCGGCTGGCCCTGGGCTTCGCCGAGGCCGGGCTCGCCGCCGGCATCCTGCTCTACCTCACCTTCTGGTTCCCCCGGAAGGTGCGGTCCTGGGTGATGGCGACGTTCTTCCTGATGATCCCGCTGTCGTCGATCGTGGGTGCCCCGCTCGCCGCGGCCCTGCTGTCCTGGGGCGACGCGCTGTTCCCGCTGGCCGCGTGGCGGTCGCTGTTCCTGGTCGAGGGCGTGCTGACGCTGTTGATCGCGGTGGTCGTCTTCTGCCTGCTGCCGGACCGTCCGACGGACGCGAAGTGGCTCTCCGACGACGACCGCGCGCGGGTCGAGGCGGCCCTGCGCGCCGACGAGGAGAAGCGCATCGCCGGCGGGGCCATCAGCGGGTTCGGCGCCTCGCTGCGCAGCGGCCGCGTGTGGGGGCTCGCGATCGCGTTCTTCGCCGTCGTCTTCGGCCTCTACCCGCTCGCGTTCTTCCTGCCGACGATGATCTCCACGATCAGCGACGCGGCGGGCGGCGACGTGAACAGCGTGCTGGTCTCGGCGATCCCCGCGGCCTTCGCGATCGTCGTGATGATCATCTGGTCGCGGGTGTCGGGCCGGCTCAGCGCGGTCACGGCGACCGTGGTGCCGATGGCCGTCGGGGCTGCCGGGCTGGTGCTCGCGACCTTCGCCGGGAGCGGGTTCCTCTTCGTCGCGGCGGTGTGCCTGAGCACCGCCGGGATCTACAGCGCGATGCCGCAGTTCTGGCGGATCCCGCCGCTGGCGCTGACCGGCGCCGCCGCGGCCGCCGGCATCGCGGTGATCAACTCGGTGAGCAACCTGTCCGGCTTCGTCGGGCCGTACGTCACCGGCGCGATCCACGACGCGACCGGCAGCTACACCTGGGCGCTGCTGACGATCGCGGCGGTCATGGTGGCCGGCATCGGAGTCGTGCTGACCACGGGCCGGCGGATCGAGACGACCATGGACCGCTGAGCCGCGCGGGCCGTCACGGTCGGGCCCGGGCCCGGCGCCGGTGGTCGCGGACCAGCAGCGCCCCGGCCACCAGGACGAGCAGCCCGGGGACGGCCGCGGCCACGGGCAGCGCGGCCAGCGACAGGCCGGCGTTCGCCGCCAGCGCCACGACGAGCAGCGTCCAGAGCAGCGGGCGGGACGGCGGGCGGGACGGTGCGGTCCGGTCGTCGGCGGTCATGGTGGTGCCTCCTCGCTGGTCGGCGGCCCGGGTGGCCGTCCGCTGCGACCGAGCCTGACCCGGCACGTGTCCCTCCGGCATCGGCCGGAGGGACGCGGTCGGGCACCTCCGTCTTTCGATGCAGATCGCGCCCGGCCGCGCCCCGGGCCGGGCGCCGTGTCCGATGATGGGCGCGACCGATCGTCCCGCCGGGGGAGGCCCGCCGTGTCCACCGCAGCGCAGCAGCCCCGGCGAGCCCCGCTCCGGGTCCCGGCCGCGGTCGGGTGCGCGGTCCTCGCGACGGCCCTGCTGCTGGCCCTGCCGTCCGCCGTCGGTGGGGACCCGGACCTCGGGCCGGTGCCCCGCACCGGTGGGGCCGGGTGGTGGGCGGTCGTCGCGGTGCTGGTGGCCCAGGCGGTGACGGTCGTCTGGGTGAGCCGGTCGCCCGTCGTGGCGTTGCTCGGGGTGACCGCGCTGCCCCTGCTGCTCGCGTGGGCGGCGCCGGGCGGGGCGTACAGCCTGACCGCGGTCGCCGAGCTCGCCGCGGTGTTCCTCGCCGTCGTCGCCCGCCCCCTGCGACGGCTGTGGGGCGCCCTGGCCGGGGCCGGGCTGCTGCTGGCGACGGGCCAGTTCGTCAACGAGGTCGGCCGGGGAGCGGGGGCCGGGCCGGCCGCCGCCGGTGCGGTGGCGCAGGCGGCGGTCGTCGTCGGGCTGCCGTTGCTGGTCGGGCTGGTCGTCGCCGCCCGGCGGGACGCCGAACGGGCACGCCGCAACGAGGTGCTGGCGCTGCGCCGTGAGCAGGACGCGGTGCTCGCGGCCGCGATGTCCCGCCAGCGCACCGCGCTGTCCCGCGAGCTGCACGACATCGCCGCCCACCACCTGTCGGGGATCGCGGTCATGGCGGCGGCGATGGACCGGCAGATCGAGTCCGACCCGGCGACCGCGAGACGGTCGGCCCGCGGGATCCGGGAGCACAGCCGCGCCGTCCTCGACGACCTGCGCCGCCTGGTCGGTCTGCTGCGCGAGGAGACCGACGCCGACCGACCGCCCGCCACCCTCGACGCGGTGGCCGCCCTGGTGCGGGCGCGGCGGGCGTCGGGCGCGGAGGTGGATCTCGTCGTGGCCGCACCGGAGGTCGACCTCGGGCCGCTCGCCCAGCTCGTCGCCCACCGGATGGTGCAGGAATCCCTGGCCAACGCGGCCGTGCACGCACCGGGCGCCCGCTGCGTGGTCGAGATCGGCGCGCCCCGCGACGGGTGGGTCGCCGTCGTCGTCCGCAACGGTGTGCCCGCCGGACCCGACCCCGGCCCCGGCGGCGGGTTCGGGCTGGTCGGCATGGCGGAGCGGGCGCAGCTCGTCGGCGCGGACCTCACCCACGGGCCCACCGCCGACGGCGGCTGGGAGGTCCGGCTCACGCTCCCGCTCGGCGAGACGGTCGGTACGGTCGACGCGACCGCACCGCGCCCGGAGGCCCCTGCATGATCCGTGTCCTCGTCGCCGACGACCAGCCGCTGGTACGCGCGGGCCTGGCGTCGCTGCTCGGGGCCGAGCCGGACATCGACGTCGTCGGTGTCGCCGCCGACGGGACCCGGGCCCTGGAGCTGGCCCACGAGCTGCGGCCCGACGTCGCCTGCCTCGACATCCGGATGCCGGGCCGCAGCGGCATCGAGGTCGCCCGGGAGCTGTCCGCCGCCGGTGGCGAGGTGGCGGTGCTGGTCCTGACGACCTTCGACCTCGACGACTACGTGTTCGGCGCGCTGGAGGCCGGGGCGTCCGGGTTCCTCCTCAAGGACTCCGACCCCGACGACATCATCCGCGCGGTCCGCCAGGTCGCCGCGGGCCAGGGCACGATCGACCAGACCCTCACCCGCCGCATCCTGCGCGAGTTCGTGCACCGGCGGAGCCTGCAGCCGGTGACCGGCCGGCGGGCGGAGGAGCTGCTCACCCCCCGCGAGCACGAGATCCTCCTCCTGCTCGCCCAGGGGATGTCCAACGACGACATCGCCCGGACGCTGGTCGTCGAGCAGTCGACGGTGAAGTCCCACCTGGCCCGGATGCTGCCGAAGCTGGGGGTCACCTCGCGGCTGCAGGCCGTCGTCTGGGCCTACCAGAACCACGTCGTCGAGGTCCCCGACGCCCGGGGCACACCGGGCTGACACCGCGGTCCTGCATCCTTCGATGCAGCCGTGGAGCTTCCATCGCCGGTGGCTCGTCCGGGGGCCGTGACCGGCCGAGACTTCCCGGCATGGTCATCTCGACGGACAACCCGCCCAGGTCACGCGACGGATCCGGGCTCGCCGGGGCGATCCGGCGCCGCCCGCTGCCGAGCTTCTTCCTGCTCGCCAACCTCATGAGCTGGACGGCGTGGACGCCCTACGTGCTCTCCCGCAACGGGCTCGGCGTCTGGGACTTCCGGTTCCCCGACGTCCTGGGGACCGGCCAGATCCTCGGCGTGCTGCCCGGCGCCTACCTGGGCCCCATCGCGTCGGCGTTCCTGGTGACGGCGGTCGCCGACGGGCGGCCCGGGCTGCGACGCTGGGTCGGGCGGATGTGGCGCTGGCGGGTCCGGTGGCACTGGTACGCGCTCACCCTGCTCGGGGTGCCCGCCGCGATGCTGGTGACCGGATTCGTCTTCTCCGGCGGCCGGATCGTCGCGCCGTCGCTGCTCGTGGTCGCCGTCTACGTTCCCGCCCTGCTCCTCCAGATGGTCACCACCGGGCTCGCGGAGGAGCCGGGCTGGCGCGACTTCGCCCTGCCCCGCCTGCAGCGCCGGTTCGGCCCGCTGGCCGGGACGATGGTGCTCGGCCCGCTGTGGGCGCTGTGGCACATGCCGCTGTTCCTGACCGACTGGGGCGGCGGGTCCGGCGCGGACTGGACCCGGCCCGCGGCCTTCGTGCTGTTCTGCCTGGCCTTCAACATCGTCATGACCTGGGTGTTCAACCGCACCGGGGAGAGCCTGCCGATGGCGATGCTGCTGCACGTCGGCGTCAACAACTTCGCGTCGGTCGTGTGGTCGGAGATGTTCCCGGCACTGGACGTGAACCGGTCGATGCAGGCGATGGCCGCGGGCAGCGTCGTCGTGGCGGTCGTGGTCCTGGCCGGCACCCGGGGCCGCCTGGGCTACGACCACCGGCGCACCCGGTAGCGGCGCGCGGGGCCCTCCCGTCATCAGAACTGGGGACCTCGGCGGAGTTCGCGATGGATCATCAGAATCGATGATCCGACACATCGCGTAGCAGACGACTAGGCCGTTCGGTCCAGTGATGTGCGGCCGAAAAGATCACTGGCGGCGGGGTTTTCCCTGCTCACCGCACCTCTCGATCACGACGCGGTCACGGCGGGTCCCCGGCGGCCGGCGCGGACGGCCCAGTCCGGCCGCCACGCGTCGTAACGGGGTGTCGGGAAGCGTCGATGCACGCTCCACACGGGAACGATCACGCCCCCAGGGGGCCGGCGGGACAGCGCGCCGAGCCCTCGGTCCGGCGTGCCCACCGCACGTTCCCGACCGAGATCTGGGAGGTACGCCGGTGACCGCGAGCGTCGCGTCCGGCACCCCGCAGAACCGGGCGCCCGCCGTGGGGGCCCGGTCGCTGCACGACTTCAGCCGCATCTCCGGCGAGGTCACCGAGCCGCCGCTGGCCGGGGAAACGTACCGGGTGCGGTACCGCAACCTGCACGACGGGCAGGGCCGCCGCTGGGCGGGCACCCTGGCCATCATCGGCGCGAACGTCGCGTTCGAGGTGCTGTTCGTGGTCTGGCTGCTGCAGCCCTCCCACCACCCCGACGTCGACGAGCGCTGGTGGATCCAGGCCGCGAACGTCTTCGTCATCGGCTCCATCGCGCTGGTCGAGACGATGCGCCTGGTCAACGTGTTCTCGCTGTCGCTGGCCTCGGTGCTGGCCCGCGACCCGGTCCCGGTCCGGCCGGACCCGGAGCTGCGGGTCGCGTTCCTGACCACCATCGTCCCCGGCTCGGAGCCGATCGAGATGGTCCGCGCGACGCTGGAGGCCGCGCGGCGGATCCGGCATGCCGGCACCTTCGACGTCTGGCTGCTCGACGAGGGCGACGACCGCGAGGTCCGGCGGATGTGCGCCGAGATCGGTGTCCGGCACTTCTCCCGCAAGGGCGTCGCCGCCTACAACGAGCCGTCGGGCTTCTTCAAGGCCCGCACCAAGCACGGCAACTACAACGCCTGGGTGCACGCCGAGGGCCACCGCTACGACGTGTTCCTGTCCGTCGACCCCGACCACGTGCCGCTGGCGAACTACGCCGAGCGGATGCTGGGCTACTTCCGGGACCCCGACGTCGCGTTCGTCGTCGGACCGCAGTGCTACGCCAACTGCGACAACTTCGTCACCACCGCCGCGGAGTCCCAGCAGTTCCCGTTCCACTCGCTGATCCAGCGGGCCGCGAACGCCTACGGCATCCCGATGCTCGTCGGCACCAACAACGCCGTGCGGATCTCCGCGCTGCTGGCCGTCGGCGGCCTGCACGACTCGATCACCGAGGACATGGCGACCGGGCTGGCGCTGCACGCCCGGCGCAACCCGTGGACCGGGCAGCGCTGGCGCTCGGTGTACACACCGGACGTCGTCGCGGTGGGGGAGGGGCCGTCGTCCTGGACGGACTTCTTCTCCCAGCAGCTGCGCTGGTCGCGCGGCACCTTCGTGATCCTGCAGGGCATCTTCGTGAAGCGGCTGCGCCGGCTGTCCCCGCCGCGGGCGCTGCACTACCTGCTGATCACCGCGTTCTACCCGTCGATGGCGATCGGCTGGATCCTCGGCGCCGTCAACGCCTCGCTCTACCTGGCGTTCGGGGTGTCGGGCATCGTCGTCCCGCCCGCGCTGTGGCTGGCGCTCTACGTCGACGCGACCGCGTTCCAGCTGTGGGTCTACATCCGCAACCGCCGCTACAACGTCAGCCCCTACGAGCACGAGAACTCGACCGGGCTGACGGGGATGGCGATGTCGGTGCTCTCGGCGCCGATCTACGCGTCCTCGCTGGTCGCGACGGTGCTGCGGCGCCCGGCGACGTTCGTCGTCACCCCGAAGGCGGAGGCGGCGAGCCCGGACCGGGTCGTCACCTTCGCCCGGCACCTGCGCTGGTCGGCGTTCCTGGCGGCGGCGATCGCGGCGTCGTTCGCGTTCGGCTACGCCAACCTCGACGTCCTCATGTGGCCGGCGCTCGCGCTGGTCGTCTCCCTGGTCCCGATGACGATCTGGCTGGGCGGCCTGCTGCGCACCCGCGGCCGGATCGCGTCCGCGGCCGAGCTCGTCGAGCTCGTGCCCGCACTCCCCGAACCCCGTGACGAGAAGATCGGAGCCGTGGCGTGAGGCGCCTGCTCTCCCGGGCGGCGCGCGCCGTCCTCGGCCGCCGTCGGCTGATCGCGATGATCGGCGTGCCCACCGTGCTGCTGGCGGTCAACGCCCCGCCCGCGTTCGCCTGGATCTCCGAGGTGCGCCACGAGGCGTGGCTGCACAGCGCCGAGTACACCGCCGCGAACGGCCGCTGGGACGTCGTCGAGCTGCCCGCGGACGTCCGGATCAACGCCATCCACGCCGCGATGCTGCCGACCGGCAAGGTCCTGCTCGTCGCGGGCTCGGGCAACGACCAGAAGCAGTTCGACGCCGGCACCTTCCGCACGCTGGTCTACGACCCGGCCACCGGCGACGCGACGGAGATCGACACCCCGTCGGACCTGTTCTGCGGCGGCCACACCTTCCTGCCCGACGGCAAGCTCCTCGTCGCCGGCGGCACCCAGCGCTACGAGGTCCTCGACGGCTTCGTGACCCACGCCGCCGGCGCGATGCGGATCCGCAACGAGAACCCCGACCGCGAGCTGCACCTCGAGAAGGGCACCGTGTTCCGCAACCCCGACGGACGCGAGTACGCCCTCACCAGCCCGGCCCACGTCATGGCCGCGACCAAGACCGGCGAGGGCGACGGGACCGTCGTCACCGCGAGCGAGACCATCGGCTTCGTCGAGTCCACCGAGGAGGGAGCCGCCGGGGTCACCGAGCAGCCCGCCCAGTACGCGATCCCGGGCCTGGCCCCCGAGGACACCGCGAACGTCTACGGCATGGGCGACAGGATGACCCTGGACAAGCAGGACTTCCAGGGCATCGCCGACTCCTACGAGTTCGACCCGTTCGCCGAGAAGTACGTGCGCGTCGGGGACATGACCCAGAAGCGCTGGTACCCCACCCTCACCGGGCTGCCCGACGGCCAGGTGCTCGCGATCTCCGGCCTCGACGGCACCGGGCAGATCCTGCCCGGCCAGAACGAGGTCTACGACCCGGCGACGAAGCGCTGGACCGACCGGCCGGACCTGTTCCGTTACTTCCCGACCTACCCGGCGATCTTCCAGACGCAGCAGGAGGGACGGCTGTTCTACTCCGGTTCCAACGCCGGCTACGGCCCGGCCGACGCCGGGCGCACCCCCGGGTTCTGGAACCTGGCCGACAACTCGTTCGCCCCCGTCCCGGGGCTGCGCGCGCCGGAGCTGATGGAGACCTCCGGGTCGTCCTGGGCCGGGCCGGTCCAGGACCAGCGGATGGTCGTCGTCGGGGGCGGCGGGGTCGGGGAGTCCCCGGTGTCCTCGGCGCGGATCGACACGATCGACCTGCGCGCCCCCGCGCCCGCGTTCACCCCGGGACCGGACCTGCGCACCCCCACCCGCTACCCGAGCGTCGTGCAGCTGCCCACCGACGACCTGCTGATCACCGGCGGCTCCGCGGACTACCGCGGCAAGGGCGCGAGCGACATCCTGCAGGCCAACCTGTACCACCCGGGCACGAACACGCTCTCGGCCGTCGCCGACCCCGCGGTGGGGCGCGACTACCACGCCGAGGCGCTGTTGCTGCCCAACGGCCAGGTGCTCACCGCGGGCGGAAACTCCCTGTTCAAGAACGTGGACAACACCAAGCCCGCCCCGTTCGAGCAGCGGCTGGAGATCTACACCCCGCCGTACCTGTTCCACGGGCCGCAGCCGGTGATCGCGAAGGCCCCGGGCGAGGCCACGCTCGGCAGCACCATGACCGTGACCAGCCCGGACGCGGCCCGGGTCGCGCAGGCCCGGCTGATCCGGCCCAGCGCGGTCACCCACGCGACCGATGTCGACCAGCGCTCGGTGCGCCTCGACATCGCCCGCAACCCGGACGGCTTGCTCGGCCTGGCCGTGCCCGCCGAGCCGACCCTGGTGCCGCCCGGCTGGTACATGCTCTTCCTGGTCGACGACGCCGGGGTGCCGTCCGTGGCGTCATGGGTCCACGTCAGGTGACACACTCCAGCATCGTGCGCTCGCTGCTGGCAGTCTCCTCCGGTGCCCTGGCCGCCGCCCTGGTGCTCGTCTCGTGCGGGGCGGGCGCGCCCACCGCGCCCGGCCCGGGCGCACCGGCGTCCGCCCCGCCGAGCGCGACGGGGCTGTTCGTGGACCCGCGCAGCGCCGCCGCCGACCAGGTCGTCCGGTGGCGCGACGAGGGCCGCGACGCCGACGCCGACCAGATCGAGAAGATCGCGTCGCAGCCGTTCCCGCACTGGGTGAGCGGCGACGTCGCCGCGGCCCAGGCCGACACGAAGGACTACGTCGACCGGGCCACCGCGGCGGGCGCCCGGCCGCTGCTGGTCGCCTACAACATCCCGCACCGCGACTGCGGCAGCTTCTCCGGCGGCGGCGCCCCGGACGGCGGCTACTACCGGAACTGGGTCACCGAGATCGTCCGCGGGCTGGGCGGCACGACGGCCACGGTCGTCCTGGAGCCCGACGCGGTGCCGCACGAGCTGTCCGGCTGCGTCGACGGCGACCTGCGCGACGAGCGCTACCAGCTGCTGTCCGAGGCGGTCGCGGCGTTCAAGGACGCGGGCGCCCGGGTCTACGTCGACGCGGGCAACCCCGGCTTCATCAGCGACGTCGACGCCCTCGCCGGGGCGCTGGAGCGCTCCGGGGTCCGCGCCGCCGACGGGTTCGCCCTCAACGTCGCCAACTTCTACCCGACCCCGCAGGTCGTCGCCTTCGGCCGGCAGCTCTCCGACCGCCTCGGCGGCGCGCACTTCGTCGTCGACACCAGCCGCAACGGGCAGGGCGTCGCCGACGAGGCGTCGCTGGGCGGGGTGCCCGCGTTCTGCAACCCGCCCGGTCGCGGGCTCGGGGCGAACCCGACCACCGAGACCGGCGACGACCGCGTCGACGCGCTGCTGTGGGTCAAGCGCCCCGGCGAGTCCGACGGGGCCTGCCGTCCGGGGGAGCCCGCCGCCGGGCAGTGGTACCCCGACTACGCCCTCGGGCTCGCGCAGCGCCAGGCGGGCTGACCCGCCCGGCGCGGCCGCTCAGTGCCGGCCGCGCCGGACCAGCTCCCGCGCCGTGCGCATGACGATCTGGGCGTCGAGCCAGAGCGACCAGTTCGCGATGTAGTAGTTGTCGTGCCGGACGCGGTCGGCGATCGAGGTGTCACCGCGCAGCCCGGAGATCTGGGCGAGCCCGGTGAGCCCGACCGGGACGCGGTGGCGGGCGGTGTAGCGCTCGTGCTCGGCGGAGAACCGCTCGACGAACGACGGCCGCTCCGGGCGCGGCCCGACCAGGCTCATGTCGCCGCGCAGGATGTTCCACAGCTGGGGCAGCTCGTCGAGCGAGGTGCGGCGGATGAGCCTGCCGACCGGGCCGACCCGGGCGTCGCCCGCGATGGACCACTGTGTCTGCTGCTCGCGCTCGTCGACCGGGCGCATGCTGCGGAACTTCAGGACGGTGAAGGGCCGGTTGTCCAGGCCGATGCGTTCCTGGCGGAAGATCACCGGCCGCCCGCTCTCGACGAGCACGGCGACGGCGACCGCGAGCAGCAGCGGTGAGGCCAGGGCCAGCGCCAGGGCGGACACCACAATGTCGCCGAGGCGCTTGAGCCGCCAGGACAGCCGGTTCCTCGGGTCCGCGGGCAGCCGCAGCAGCGGGATGCTGCGCAGCCGTTCGACGCCGGAGTGGTCGTGCACCAGCTCCGAGAGCCACGGGAGCAGCAGGACGCCGAGCCCGTCGCGGCGGGCCTCGATCGCCGCGTCGAGGACGGCGGTGTCGTCGACGGTGTGGCAGGCGAACACGACGACGCGCACCCGGTGCCGGGCCGCGGCGTCCCGGATCCGGGCGGACAGCGCCTCCCGCTCGCGCTCCACCACGAGGTCGAGGTCCTCGGACAGGACGTGGCCGAGCGGGCGCAGGCCGTACTCGGGGTGGGCGCGCATGGTCTCGTCGAGCTCCACCGCCCGCGACCCGGTGCCGACGATCAGCGTGGGCTCGCCGACGGCCCACCGGACCCGCAGCAGCCGGGCGGCGAACAGCACCGCGGCGCGCAGGGTCAGGGCGACCAGGGTGGCCAGCAGCACGACCTCGACCGGCCCGGCGACGTCGATGCGGGTGTCCAGGTTCTGCTGCAGGGCCATCGCCCCGGCCAGCACGAGCCCCATCGTCACGACGAGGGCGGCCAGCTCGCGGGGCAGGTCGTCGAACCAGGACAGACGGAGCCGGGAGCGGTGCAGGCGCGCCGCCGAGCGCACCGCGAGCAGCAGCACGGAGGCGGCGACGACGCCGCGGCGCCCGGTCGGCGCGACCACGAGCACGGCGGTCCCGACGGCGACGACGTCGGTCAGCACCAGCGCCGTCCGGACGAGGCTGACCCGGGCGGCCAGCCTGCGCACCGGCGCCGGGGCGGAGGAGGTGTCGGCCCGGGCGGGCGGCCCGGCCGGGCCGGGGCCGTGGCCCGCGACCGGCCGCCGGAGCAGGGGCCGGTGGTGGGTACGGGGCGTGGCGCGCGCGGGTCGACGGGCCTGCGCCGGTCCGGCGCTCACGGCCGGCCGGCCGCGCGGAAGGTGTTCTGCGACAAGAAGATCCACACCGCGTGGCGCGCGCTCCTACGACGGAGCGTAGCCGCGGATGGTGCCAACGTTGTCACGACGAGTAACCACCAATCGCAGGGACGAACCGAGACGTGCGTACGGCCGTAGCCCGTTCGGAGGCATCACCTGAGAACTCGCCGTACACGTGGCAGGGTCGTCGAACACGCTACGTGCGTTACAGCGGCGAATGCGGGATCCCAGTCACTCCTTTGCCCCGCTTGCGTTCTCAATAACAACGCGTAGCGTCACAAGGAGGCGTGCGGTCTCGTCGGGGATCGTGCAGTCGATCGACGACGGAGAGTGATCGATCAGCTCGACCCGCTGGTGGTGACGACCACGGTGCTCACCGTCGCCATCACCGCGGCGAGGACGGCGGCGTCGTACCGGGCCTTCAGCACCGGGTCGTCGGCCAGTCCCTTCGCGACGGCGCGGGCCCGCTTCCCCCCGGCCCGGCGCTGGGCGGTGTCCACGTCCGACAGGGCCGCCCGGACCTGGCTGGTGCTGTGCAGCAGCGCGACGAGCAGGGCGTCGTGGGCGCTCGGCGTCGTGCCGTGCACCAGGACCGAGCGCAGCCGCTCGCGCAGCGCGCGCTCGGGACCGGGGTCGGCCTCGGGCAGGCGGACGGTGCGGAACAGTCCGAGCACCTTCCCCTCCTCCCGGGACAGCACGCCGTCGGCGACGAGCCGCTGCGCGACGAGCTCGGCCGGCTTCGTGTGCTTCCACGGCAGCGTGCTCGTCCAGTGCGACACCGACCGGGGCTTCGGGTCCTCGGCGATCGTCGCGAGCACGGCGTCCAGGGCGGGGTGACCCGGCGCGACGCCGGCCGGGTGGACCGTCGTCCGGTCGTCCACGGTCACGGCGCCCCGTTCGATGAGGTCGCAGAGCAGTGCGCCGTGCAGCGACCCCGGATCGAACATGCCCCGCGTCCTGCCGGACTCGTCGTCCAGACCGATGAGCAGCAGTTCCTCGGCGAGCAGCAGATCCACCATGCGGCTCGACGCTAGCGACCGGACGGGTGATGCGCCTCCTGCGCGAGGAGGAGGTCGTGCTCCGTCCGTGTACAGAGCGGAGCCGGGCACACACCGACAGTTGGCGAGACTGCCCCCGGTTCCACGCGTCTCCTTACGGTGATCATCGATCGGCGCGCGATCGAGACTCCCCGTCCCCGTCACAGAACGGTCCTTTCCGCATGCCCTTCTCCGTCCGCCGTCGCCTGGCCCTGCTCGCGCTGGCCGCACTCACCGCCGTCGCTCCCGCCCTGGTCGGAGCCGGTACCGCGGCCGCCGCCCCGGCCGCGCCGAACCCCACCGCCACCACCGCGGCCGAGCGCTACGGCTGGGGCAGGCCGACCACCGGCTCCGACGAGTTCTCCTACACCGGCGCCCCCGACCCGGCGCGGTGGACGAGGGCCGGCGAGTGCTGGCCCGGCCACGCCGGGAACGGCCGTCGCTGCGCCTCGCGGTCCACGGTGGACGGGTCGAAGCTGGTGATGACCGGCCTCGCGAACGGCGACACCGGCTGGCTCGCGAGCCGCGCCGAACGCCGCTACGGCCGCTGGGAGGCCCGCGTCCGGTCCTTCGCCACCGGCCCGGCGTCGGGCAACCGCGCCTACCACCCGCTGCTCATCGTGTGGCCGACCTCGAACCGCTGGCCGCAGGACGGCGAGTACGACTTCCTGGAGAACGGGAGGCCGGGCGCGCCCTGCGCGGAGAGTTTCACCCACTACCCGCACAACGCCCGGGTTGCGGTGCAGCAGCAGTTCGCCCGCGAGACGAACTGCGGCGCCCCGCTGTCGCAGTGGCACACCATCGCCCTCGAGTGGACCCCGTCGGTCGTCCGCGGCTTCGTCGACGGCCGGGAGTGGTTCCGCTTCTCGGGCGGTGCCAACGGGGTGCGCCGGAACATCCAGGACATGCCGCGCGGCCACCTGACCATCCAGCTCGACAACTTCTTCGGGTCCCGGATGCAGCCCGCGCGCTACGAGGTCGACTGGGTGCGGATCTACGACCTGAACTGATCCGCGACGGCCATGACGTACTCGCCGTAGCCCGAGCCCGCCTGCCGCGCCCCGAGGGCGTGGCAGGCGGCGGCGTCGATGAAGCCCATCCGCAGGGCGACCTCCTCGATGCAGGCGATGCGGACGCCTTGGCGGTTCTCCAGGACGCGGACGTACTGGCCCGCCTCCATCAGCGACTCGTGGGTGCCGGTGTCGAGCCAGGCGAAGCCGCGTCCGAGGTCCTGCAGGCGGGCGCGGCCCTGCTCCAGGTAGGCGCGGTTGACGTCGGTGATCTCGAGCTCGCCGCGGGCCGACGGGGTGATGCGCGCGGCGATGTCGACGACGCGGTCGTCGTAGAAGTAGAGGCCGGTGATGGCGCGGTCCGAGCGGGGGTGCTCGGGCTTCTCCTCGATCGAGAGCAGGGTGCCGTCGGGGGCGGCCTCGCCGACGCCGTAGCGCCGCGGGTCGCGCACCGGGTAGCCGAACAGCACGCAGCCCGCGTCGCCGGAGGCGACCTCGGCGGCGCGGCGGCGCAGCAGGTCGCCGAACCCGGCGCCGTGGAAGATGTTGTCGCCCAGCACGAGCGCCGACGGCCCGCCGCGGACGTGGTCGGCGCCGATGACGAACGCCTCGGCCAGGCCGTTGGGGTGCTCCTGGGCGGCGTAGGTGATCTGCAGGCCGAGCCGGCCGCCGTCGCCGAGCAGGCGCTGGAACCCGGGCAGGTCGTGCGGGGTGGAGATGAGCAGGATCTCCCGGATCCCGGCCAGCATCAGCGTGGTCAGCGGGTGGTAGATCATCGGCTTGTCGTAGACCGGCAGCAGCTGCTTGGACACCGCCGCGGTCAGCGGGAACAGCCGGCTCCCGGTGCCGCCCGCCAGCACGATGCCCTTCACCGCGGGACCCCCGCCGTGCCCAGGTGGGCGTCCAGCCCGTCGCGCCAGGCGGGCATCGCGACCCCGGCCCGGGTCGCGCGCGACAGGTCGAGCACCGAGTTCGCCGGTCGGCGCGCCAGGTGCGGCCTGTCCGCGGCGTACTCGGCGGTCGACACCGGGCGGACGTCGCCGGGGTCGCGGCCGCAGCGGGCGAACACCTCCCGGGCCAGTCCGTGCCAGCTGACCGGCTCGCCGTCGCCGGTCACGTGGAAGGTGCCGTGCCGCCCGGACGCGGCCAGCACCAGCAGCGCCGCGGCTAGGTCGGGGGCGAACGTCGGCCGCCCCACCTGGTCGTCGACGACGGCGGGACAGATCCCGTCGCGGGCCAGCCGCGCCATGGTGGCGACGAAGTTGCCGCCGTCGCCGACGACCCAGCTGGTCCGCACGATCACGTGCCGCTCCGGAAGCGCCGCCCGCACCGCCAGCTCCCCGGCGGCCTTCGACGCGCCGTACACCCCGAGCGGGGACGGTGGGGCGTCCTCGGGCACCGGGCCGGGCGCGGTGCCGTCGAAGACGTACTCGGTGGAGACGTGGACCAGCAGGGCACCGTGCTCCCGGGCCGCCGCGGCCAGGTGCGCGGGGCCGGCCGCGTTCGCCCGCCACGCCGCGCCCGGTTCGGTCTCCGCCCGGTCGACGGCGGTGTAGGCGGCCGCGTTGACCAGCACGTCGACGCCGGTGAAGTCGTACGCGGCGACGGCGTCGGCGTCGCCGATGTCCAGCGCCGCACGGTCGAGTGCCACCGCGCCGGGCAGTGCGGCGACCAGCGCCCGCCCGAGCTGCCCGTTCGCCCCCAGCACGCACGCGCGCACGCGCCCACCTCCCGATCGTCGGGGCCGACTCTGACACGCTGGCGGGGCCGGACAGTGAGCGGGGAGGGCACGTGCGCATCGTGGTGACCGGCGGGGCCGGGTTCATCGGGTCCTGTTTCGTGCGGGAGGTGCTGGGCGGGGAGCACCCCGAGCTGGCCGGGGCCGGGGTGACCGTGCTCGACGCGTTCACCTACGCCGGCCGGATCGAGAACCTCGCGCTCGTCGCCGACGACCCGCGGCTGACGGTCGAGCGCGGGGACATCCGTGACCCCCGGCGCGTCGCCGAGGTGCTCGACGGCGGTGCCGACCTGCTCGTGCACTTCGCCGCCGAGACCCACGTGGACCGCTCCATCACCGGCGCGGCGGACTTCGTGACGACCAACGTCGTCGGCACCCAGGTCCTGCTGCAGGCCGCGCTGGACGCGGGCGTCGGCCGGTTCGTGCACGTCTCCACCGACGAGGTGTACGGCTCGATCGCGTCGGGCTCGTGGCCCGAGACCCACCCGCTGGAGCCGAACTCGCCCTACAGCGCGGCGAAGGCGGGCAGTGACCTGCTGGCGCGCAGCTACCACCGCACCCACGGCCTGGACGTGGTGGTCACCCGCTGCTCGAACAACTACGGGCCGTACCAGTTCCCGGAGAAGGTGGTCCCGCTGTTCACCACCCGGCTCCTCGACGGCGGCACCGTCCCGCTCTACGGCGACGGCCTCAACGTCCGCGACTGGCTGCACGTCTCCGACCACTGCCGCGGGATCACCCTGGCCGCCACGACGGGCCGCGCCGGGGAGGTCTACAACATCGGCGGCGGCACGGAGCTGACCAACCTGGACCTGACCCGCGCGCTGCTCGCCGCCGTCGGCGTGGGGGAGGACCGCATCGAGCGGGTCGCCGACCGCAAGGGGCACGATCGCCGCTACTCCGTGGACTGGTCGAAGATCCGCGACGAGCTCGGCTACGCCCCCCGGGTGCCGTTCGACGAGGGCCTGGCCGCCACCGTGGCCTGGTACCGCGACCACCGGAGCTGGTGGGCGTGAAGGCGACCCCGCTGTCGATCGAGGGCGCCTGGCTGTTCGAGCCGACCACCTTCGCCGACCACCGCGGCTCGTTCACCGCGCCCTTCCAGGGCCCGGCGTTCCGCGACGCGATCGGGTTCGACCTGACCGTCGCCCAGACCAACCAGTCGGTGTCGGCGCGCGGGGTCGTGCGCGGCGTGCACTACGCGGACGTGCCGCCCGGCCAGGCCAAGTACCTCTACGTGGCCGCCGGCGCCGTCCGCGACGTCGTGGTGGACCTGCGGGTCGGGTCGCCGACGTTCGGGCGGGCCGAGGCCGTCGACCTCGACGCCGCCTCGATGCGGGCGGTCTACCTGTCCGAGGGGCTCGGGCACGCCTTCCAGGCGCTCGCCGACACCACCGTCGTCGGGTACCTGTGCTCGACGTCCTACACCCCGGCGGCCGAGCACGGGATCAGCCCGCTGGACCCGGCCCTCGCGCTGCCCTGGGCCGAGGGGGTCGAGCCGGTGCTGTCCGACAAGGACCGCGCCGCGCCCACCCTGGACGAGGCCCTCGCCGCGGGAGCCCTGCCGACCTGGGAGAGCTGCCGCGCCCGCCTGGCGGAGCTGCGCGGGTAGCGGCTCAGTTCCCGGCCCAGCCGGACCGCACCGCGAAGTAGGCCCGGACGAACGGGTCCCGCGCCGCCCCTTCCGCGACGAGCGCCGCGCGGTGCTGCGCGACCCCGCGCGTCTCCGCGTCGATCTCCGGCGGCAGCACGTCACCGGCGAGGTCGGTGAGCCCCAGCAGCGCGAGCAGCAGGCCGTCGTGCCCGCCCGGCGCCGTCTCGGTGACCAGCAGCGACGCCAGCCGGGTCCGCAGCGCCCGGGCCGGCTCCGGGTCCTGCTCGGTCAGCAGCACCCGGCGGAACAGCCCGAACCGGCGGTACTCCTGCGCGGCGAGGACCCCGTCGGAGACCAGCTGCCCCACGGCGCCGCCCGCCGAGCCCGCCGGGGTCCGCGCGAGGTGCGCCGCGGTGGCGGCGACGGCGTGCGAGCCGGTGTCGGTGCCGTCCCGGGTGACCGCGGCCAGCGCCGCGGCCAGCGCGGGGTGGTCGGGCTCCCCGCCCGACGGCGTCACGGTGTCGCCGCCGTCGGGGCCGTCCCCGCCGTCGAGGTGCAGCGCGCCGGCGTCGACCAGGTCGCGCACCAGCGCGACGGGCAGGACCCGCCCGTCGAACCGGTCACCGATCCGGCCGGTCGAGCGGTCGAGCCCCAGCAGGAGCAGTTCCTCGGCCAGCAGCAGGGTCCGCACGGCCGAGGACGTTAGTGCCGGCGCGACATCTCGGCGTCACCGGGACGCACACTGCCCGACGTCTGCGACAGCCCGTCCGGGGCGGCAGCTAACCTCCGGCCATGTCGGAGAACACCACCCCGCTGAAGCTGTCGGTCATCGGGTGCGGCTACCTCGGAGCCGTGCACGCGGCCTCGATGGCGGAGCTGGGCCACGAGGTCGTCGGTATCGAGGTCGACGTCGCGAAGGCGGAGTCGCTGGCCGCGGGCCGGGTCCCGTTCTTCGAGCCGGGCTTCGAGGAGCTGCTGCGCCGGTCGCTGGACTCGGGGCGGCTGTCGTTCTCCTCGGACATGGCCGACGCCCGGGGCGCCGCGGTGCACTTCGTGTGCGTCGGCACCCCGCAGCGGCGCGGCGAGTACGCCGCGGACCTGACCTACGTCGAGGCGGCGACGGCGTCGCTGATCGAGGTGCTGGGACCCGGCGAGCTGGTCGTCGGCAAGTCCACGGTGCCGGTGGGCACGGCCGCCCGGCTGGCCGAGCAGGTCGCGGCCCGGGTGCCGGACGCGGCGCTGGCGTGGAACCCGGAGTTCCTGCGCGAGGGCTTCGCGGTGGCCGACACCCTGCACCCGGACCGGCTCGTCTACGGCGTCCCGGCGCTGTCCGGCGTGGACACCGCGGTGGACGCGGAGAAGGTCCTGGACACCGTCTACGCGCGGATCGTCGCCGACGGCACGCCGAAGGTCGTCACCGACTACGCCACCGCGGAGATGGTCAAGACCGCCGCGAACTCCTTCCTCGCCACCAAGATCTCCTTCATCAACGCGATGGCCGAGCTGTGCGAGGCCACCGGCGCCGACGTGAAGCAGCTCGCCGACGCGATCGGCCACGACGACCGGATCGGCCGCAAGTTCCTCAACGCCGGGCTCGGCTTCGGCGGCGGCTGCCTGCCCAAGGACATCCGGGCGTTCATGGCCCGCGCCGGCGAGCTGGGCGCCGACCAGGCGCTGACCTTCCTGCGCGAGGTCGACAACATCAACATGCGGCGCCGGATCCGGATGGTCGAGCTGGCCCGCCAGGTGTGCGACGACTCCCTGCTCGGCAAGCGGATCGCGGTGCTGGGCGCGGCCTTCAAGCCCGACTCCGACGACATCCGCGACTCCCCGGCGCTGAACGTGGCCGCGCAGCTGCAGCTGCAGGGCGCGAACGTCCGGGTGACCGACCCGCAGGCGCTGCCCAACGTGCGGCGGCACTGGTCGCAGCTGGACTGCGTCGACACCCCGGAGGAGGCCGCCGAGGGCGCCGACGTCGTCCTGCTGCTGACCGAGTGGAAGCAGTACCGCGAGCTCGACCCGGGCTCGTTCGGGAAGGTCGTGAAGACCCGCCGGGTGCTCGACGGCCGCAACGCCCTCGACCGCGAGGTCTGGGAGTCCGCGGGCTGGACCTACCGCGCGCTGGGCAGGCGCAACGTCTGAGGCCGGCCCACGGTCCGCGCCCACGCCGCGAACCCGACGGGGTCGAGCCCGAACTCCCGCGCCCGCTCCGGACCGGCGGCGCGGGGGTGGGCGTCGACGAAGGCGTGGGACTGCACGAACGCCTCGACCAGCCCCTCCGCGCGGGCCTGCTCCGGGCTCTCGGTCAGGGTGAACGGCACGTCCCAGGCCTCGGTGAGCGCCGCGGCCGCCTGCCGGTAGCTCAGGCGCTCGCCGACCAGGTCGAGCGCGACGCCGTCGAACCGGTCCGGGTCGGCGAACGCGGCGGCCGCCGCGGCCCCGATGTCGGCCACCGCGACGAACGGGTGCACCAGGTCCGGGTCCAGCGCCAGCAGCAGCCGCGGCGCGTCGCCCCCGGCCAGGTACATCGACCACGGCACGAAGTTCTCCATGAACCCGCTGGGCCGCAGCCGGGTGACCCACCGGGCCCCGGCCCCGGCGAGCGCCTCCTCCGCGACGGCCTTGGACCGCCAGTAGTGGGCCATGTGCTCGCCCCAGACCGTGGCGTCGACGGCGCCGGGGTGCCCCAGCTCGCCGACCCCCGACACCGAGGTGTGCACCACCTGCGCGACGCCCGCCTCCCGGACCGCGGCCGCGATCGCGTCGGCGTGCCGCAGCTCCCGGTCACCGAGCAGGTCCTCGAGGTCGGGCATCTGCACCGAGAACACCCCGCGGGCGCCGCGGGCGGCCGCCGTCACCGACGCCGGGTCGTCGAGGTCGCCGGTGACCAGGGTGGCGCCGGCGTCGGCGAGCGCCCGTGCCGCGGTGGTGCCGGGGTCGCGGACCAGCGCCCGGACCGGGGTCCCCGCGGCGAGCAGCGCCCGTGCCGCCGCCCCGCCCTGCCTGCCGGTCGCGCCCGTGACCAGTACCGGATCGTCCATGTCGTGCTCCTCCCGATGAAACGGGGTGTCCCCCCGTTTTCTGTCGGCTACGATATGGAGGACCACTCCGTTTTGTCGAGCCGTCCGGGAGGACCCATGTCGCGCGACGCCACGGCGGCCCCGCGGGCCGACCGCCTCCGCAACCGGGAACGCCTGCTCGGCGCCGCGATGGAGGTCGTCGCACGGGACGGGGCGCAGGCGTCGATGGAGGAGATCGCCCGCCGGGCGGGTGTCGGGTCGGCGACCCTGCACCGGCACTTCGCCTCCCGCCGGGCGCTGCTCGAGGCGGTGTTCGCCGACGGCGTCGACACCCTCTGCGCCCGCGCCGAGGCGCTCCGCCGTGCCGAGCCCGCCACCGCGCTGTGGACCTGGCTCGACGAGTTCGTCCACTACGTCGCGACCACCCGCGGCGTGGTCGAGGTCCTGCTCGCCGAGCCCGCCGCGGACGCCCCGGTCTGCCACACCGACCGGGTGCGGGCCGCCGTCCGTCCGCTGGTGGCCGCCGCGGCCGCCGCCGGCGGGCTGCACCCCGACGCCCGCCCCGAGGACGTCGTCGCCCTCACCGCGGTGGTGTCCACGGCGGCGGGGGAGGACCCGTCCACCGCACGGAGGCTGCTGCGCCTGACCGTGGACGGGCTCCGGGGAGCGGGCTGCGGTAGAACGCAGGCGTGACCTCGCACCCCGTCCTCGCCGGATCGGACCGCGCGGCGTTCGGCTCGCTGCAGCGCGCCTCCACGCCCCGCGCCGAGCGCTACCGCATCGGCAAGGGGCTGCGGAAGGTCGCGCCCCGGTCCGGGCTCGCCGAGTGGTCCGCGCAGCTGCGCCGGGCCGACCCGGTCGACGTCGTCGAGGCGCAGAACGCCGGGCGCGTGCACGAGCTCGTCCCGCTGCGGATCCAGCGGATGACCGCCTCCCCGCACGCGTTCCTGCGCGGCGCCGCGGCCCTGCACGCCGCGGACTTCGCGGTGCTGCCCGAGACCGGCGTGCACCCCGTCATCTGCGGCGACGCCCACCTGGGCAACTTCGGCTTCTACGCCTCGCCCGAGCGCGACCTGGTCTTCGACCTCAACGACTTCGACGAGGCCCACCCCGGCGCCTGGGAGTGGGACCTGCGACGGCTGGTGTCCTCCACCTGGGTCGCCGGCCGGGACTCCGGCGCGACCGAGGAGCAGTGCGGCGAGGCCGTCACCCGCTGCGTGACCTCCTACGCCGAGCACCTGCGTCACCTCGCCGACGAGCCGCTGCTCGCCCGCTCGTTCGACATCATGGACATCGACACCCTGCGCTCGGACGCCGACCACAAGACCTCGCGCCGGGTCATCGACAAGGCCGCCGAGCGGGCGCGCCGGCGCACCAGCGACCGCGCGCTGCCCCGGTTCGTGACCGAGGAGGGCGGGGCGCGGCGGATCGTCACCGAGCCGCCGTTGATCACCCACCCCGACGACGGGCACACCGCGCGCATCCTGGCCGCCCTCGACGAGTACCTCGCGACGCTGCCGCCGCACTGGAGCCGGATCCTCGGCGGTTACCACGCCGTCGACGTCGCCCACAAGGTCGTCGGGGTCGGCTCGGTCGGGCTGCGCGCCTACCTCGTGCTCTGTGAGGGCTCCAGCCCCGACGACGTGCTGTTCCTGCAGCTCAAGCAGGCGCGCCGGTCGGTCGTCGCGCCGTGGGTGCACGGCGGCGAGGCCTGGCACGCCCACCAGGGCCAGCGGGTCGTGGAGTACCAGCAGGCCCTGCAGACCGTCTCCGACCCGCTCCTGGGCTGGACGACGATCAACGGCCGCCAGTACTACGTCCGCCAGTTCCGCGACATGAAGGGCGCGATCGTCCCCGACACCCTCGACGCCCCCGCGCTGGCCGACTACGCCGACGTCTGCGGCAGGCTGCTCGCCAAGGGGCACGCCCGCACCTCGGGGGCGTCGATGATCGCCGGCTACCTGGGGAAGGGTGGCAAGGTGGCCGCGGCGCTCGCGACGTTCGCCAGGGCCTACGCCGACCAGACCGAAGCCGATCATGACGCGCTGGTCCGCGCGGTGCGGTCCGGGCGGCTGTCGGATCGGACACCTGAGCAGGTGCCGGGCACGGCGATCGGCTAGGTTCTGGCCCCGTGACCGTCGTCGAAACCCTGCTGGTCTTCGTGGTCGCGCCGGCTGTCCTGTACTTCGCGATCTGGGGCTGGATCGCGATGCGGAACCGGAGCAACCGCCCCCGCTACAACGCGGGTGACCCCTGGCCGTACGAGCCGCTGTTCTGGATCGCCGAGCCGTCCGCCGCGGGGCACCACGCCGCGCACGCCGGACACGGCGACACCGCCCCGTCCGAGGGCGGCGACACCCGAGGAGGTACCGGTGGCAAGTGGTGACCTCGCCGTCTTCACCGGCAACGAGGAGGACCTGCCCGAGGGGTCGGTCGTCACGAACTCCGGTCGCCTGTCGGTGGCCGAGAACTTCGTCGAGCCGTCCGCGGCCGCGCACCCGTTCACCCCGGTGCAGCTGACCCGCCTGGACGAGGCGCTGTACCTGGCCAGCCGCGAGACCGGCCTGCGGTTCGCGCTGTACCTGGGCGACCTGGGTGCCGACGCGCGGGCCACCGCGGTCGACCTGCACGGGCGCGTCGACGACCACGAGGACGCGGTGCTCGTCGCCGTGAGCCCCGAGCAGCGCCTGCTGGAGATCGTGACCGGCGCCGAGGCGAAGGTCCGCCTCCCCGACCGCGGCGCCAAGCTCGCTCTCATGAGCATGGTCGCGTCCTTCAAGGAGGGCGATCTGTTCGGTGGAATCCTGTCCGGACTGAGGATGCTGGCGGACCAGGCCGGCAGCCGCCCCTGAGCTGGGGTTTCCCACCCGGTGGACACCGCAGGCGGACACCCGGGCGCGTCCGTGGACAGTGCGGCGCCCGCGTGTCCGTCACTCGCGGCCCACCACGATCGGCGCAGCGGCTCTAAGGTGTCCCCCATGGTGCGCAGCGGGAGGACCGAGCGGTGACCGGCCCCACCGGCAGCCCGATCCTGATCGTCGACGACCACGAGCTGGTCGGGTCCGCTCTCGCCCTCAACCTGCGCGCCGAGGGCGAGGACGCGACCTTCCAGCCGGTCCGCTCCGCCGCCGCGGTCCTGGAGCACGCCCGACGCGTCACGCCCGGGCTCATCGTGCTCGACCTCGACCTGGGGCGTGACCCGGAGGGCAACCGCATCGACGGGGTCCGGCTCGTCGGCCCCCTCTGCGAGGCGGGCTGGCGGGTGGTGGTGCTGTCCGGCAGCTCCGACGCCGGCCGGGTCGGCGCCGCCCTGGACGCGGGCGGGTTCGTGTTCGTCCCCAAGAACGCGCCGTTCCCGGCGCTGCTCAGCGCCATCCGCGAGGCCCACGCCGGGCGCTCGATCATGCCGCCGGGCCGCCGCGAGCAGTTCATCCGGCTGCACCGCGACCGGGAGCACGAACGCCGCGACCTGCACGAGAAGCTGGGCAGGCTCACCCAGCGCGAGCGCGAGGTCCTCGCCCTGCGGGCGGGCGGCAAGCGTGCGCAGTCGGTGGCCGACCACTTCGTCGTCTCGCTGGCGACGGTCCGGACGCAGATCCGCGCGGTGCTGACCAAGCTGGAGGTCGGCTCCCAGCTGGAGGCCGTCGCGCTCTACCGCAAGGCCGCCGGGATCTGACCCGTTCGGCCCACAACACAGCCACCGAACGTCACCGAGAATGACGAGTCCTATCATCGCTTTCTCATCAGTCCGGCGACTTCTTCGGAGCGGAGGGGACGTGGCGTCCGGTTTCCTCGGCGCGCTCCTGGGGCCGCAGCGGCGGGCCCGGTTCCTGGCCGGACACCTGACCGACGTGCTGGTCGTCGCGGTCTTGGCCGTCCTCGTGGTGGCGGTGAGCCGCCCCGCGGTCGTCGACGGACGGATCGACCTGTCCGACGCGACGGCGGTGCTCACCCTCGTCGCGGCCGCGGTCGGCTCGGCGGCGGCGATCGTCGCGCTGGTGACGGGGCGGCTGTCCGGGGACCCCCGTCCGTCGTGGTTCGGGGCCGCCCTCCTGCTCTACGGCGTCGTGCTCCTCCCGCTGTCCGCACTGGTCCTGCCGCAGTACCCGGCGGGCACCCCGCGGCTGGCCGTGCTGACCATGTTCGTGATCAGCCTGTGCATCCTGGTCGCCGCGCTGCGGCCGCCGCTGGTCCTCGGGGCCTGGGGCGGCTGGGCGCTGGCCGCGGTCGCCCTCGTCATCGGCGGGGTCGTCGCGTCGCAGGCGGAGAGCCCGTTCACCCGGATGGTGGCGACCTCGCCGCTCTACTCGATCGTGGTGCAGAGCGGCTGGGCGCTGGTCGCGGTGCTGTTCCTGCTCGACGGCTACCGGCGCCCGAGCCGGATCCGGGCCCGGATGGGGCTCGGCCTGCTGATCGTCGCGGTGTCGCAGCTGTACCGGGCGATCGTGCCCGGCCAGGAACCGACGGCCGGCCTGGTCTACCCGTCGCTGCGGGTGCTCGGGATGGGCGTGGTGCTCACCGCGCTGCTGACCATGGCGCTGCGTGCGGTGACCCAGATGCAGGACGACTACGACCAGCTCCAGGACACCCTCGGCGAGGCGTCGGCGCTGCTCGAACGGGCCACCGGCCAGACCGCCGAGCGCGACCACGAGCTGCGCAACGGCCTGGCGGGCCTGGCCGGCGCCGCGCAGCTGCTGACGACCCGCCCCGGTGACGACCCCCAGGTCGCCCGGATGCGGGAGGCGGTGCTCGCCGAGCTGAACCGGCTCCGCCAGATGCTGCAGACCCCGATCACCGTCGAGGACACGGTCGCCGACCCGATGGTCGACGGGCGCGACGCCGCCCTGCTCGACTACGGCCCGGACTACGCCCCGGTCGCCCCGTCGCCGGGGGCGGACACCGGCGGCGAGCACGACGTCGGGGAGGCCTTGCGCACCCTGGTGGACCTGCGCGACGGCCGCTGCATCACCCTCGACACCCAGGACGACCTGCCCCCCGTCGCCGCGCCCGAGTCGCTCACCCGCCAAGTCGTGACGAACCTGCTGGCCAACTGCGACCGGCACGCGCCCCGGACCCCGGTGGTGGTGCGGGCCCGCCTCGCCGACGAGCCGGGTCTGGTCGCCGTCGAGGTCCGCGACCACGGCCCCGGCCTGCCGGACGGGCAGGAGCAGCTCGAGATCGTCCGCGGCCGGCACGACGAGGCCGCCGGCGGCTCCGGGCTCGGGCTGCACATCAGCGCCCAGCTCGCTCAGGAGCACGGCGGCACCCTGGTGCTCCGTACGGTGGACGCACCCCGCGGCTGTCTTGCCGTACTCACACTTCCGGTGGCCCGCTGATCGGGTGGCGACGTGTCCACGACCTGCCGTTCCGTCCACGGAAGGTCTTTTCGTCGCCGCGAGCCATTCCCACGCGCCCCACGCGATCTCATACTGGGTGACGCAACGGCACGGTGCGATGACGCGATGGTCGTCCGCGCTGCCGTTCGCCGGCACGAAGGAGGTCACCATGGCGCACGAGAACGACGGCACCGACCGCAGGACCCCCGCCACCCCCACGGCCGCGGTCCTGACACCGCCGACGGGCCTGGAGCCCGTCCCGGCGCTGCCCCGGCCGCGCACACCGTCCGAGCCGCGGACCCCGGCCGGTCCGCCCGCGCCCGTCGTCCCGCAGGTGGGACTGTGCACCTGCGGCCACCCGGAGGACCTGCACGACCACTACCGCCCGGGCACCGACTGCGGCAGCTGCGGGCCGCGTGTCTGCGCGGGCTTCCGCTCCGCCGACGAACCGGCGTCGACGAACCCGCTGCGGCGGTGGCTGCGCCGCCGCTGACCACACCCCGACACACGAACGGCGCCCCGGGAGCACGGACTCCCGGGGCGCCGTCGTGCGTGGGTCAGGGCTGCTGGACCGCGGTGGTCCGCTCCGGGTCCGGAGTGGCCTGACCGTCGAACTCACGGGCGGCCAGCGCGCGCACGATCCCGGCGCGCCCCTCGGACACGAGCCGGCGCAGCGACGCCGGCTTGGACTCGTCGGCGAGCCAGGCGTCCGCCGCCGCGACGGTCGGCTCCGCGACCGCCCAGGACGGGAACAGTCCGACGACGACGTTCTGCGCCAGCTCCGAGGTCCGGCGCGCCCACACGCCGTCGATCTCGTCGAAGTAGCGCTGGACGTAGCCGTCGAGCAGCCCGGGGCTCACCGTCGACAGTGCGGGGTGGGAGAACCCGGAGATCGCCGACTCGTTGATCGCGTTCGGCAGGGAGTCGTCGTGCACGGCGCGCTGCCACGCCCGCTCCTTGGCCTCCGCGGTCGGGATCAGCGCGCGGGCCCGCTCGGCCTGCCGCGCCCCGGTGGAGGTGGCGTCGCGCTCGGCCTCCTCGGCGATCTCGGTCTCGCCGGCCTTCCCGTGCGCGACGAGTGCGTGCAGCAGCCGCCAGCGCAGGTCGGCGTCGACGGTCAGTCCCTTCGGGACGTCGACGTCGAGCAGCCAGCCCTTCATCCGGTCCAGGGTGTTCTCCGGCAGCACCGAGGCGGTCAGCGCGTTGACCACCGCCAGCTGGACGTCCGACCCGGGCGGGGCGGTGTCCAGGCGGAACCGCAGCGCGTCGGTCAGCAGCGGCCAGCCGCGGCCCTGCGCCCACTCCGGGGTGCAGTACGACGCCGTCGCGGTCTGGGCCTGCAGCAGCAGCCGCTGCACGACGCCGATCTCGGACTCGGTGTCGAACCCGCCGGCGACCAGGGTGACGAAGTCACGGGCCTTCAGCTCGGCCTCACGGGTCATCTCCCACGCCGAGGACCAGCACAGCGTGCGCGGCAGCGACTCGGCGATGTCGCCGATCCGGTCGACCAGGGTCGCGAGCGAGCCCGGGTCCAGGCGCAGCGCGCAGTAGGTGAGGTCGTCGTCATTGACCAGGACGAGCTTGCCGCGGGGCAGCCCGACCAGCTCCGGGACGGCCGTGCGCTCGCCGGAGATGTCGAGCTCGACGCGGTGGGTGCGGACGAGCTTGCCGGTCTCCGGGTCGTCGTCGTAGACGCCGACGGCGATCCGGTGCGTGCGCAGCTCACCGGCACCCGGCCGGGCGCCGCCCTGCACGACGTCGAACGAGGTGAACTTCCCGGCCTCGTCGAGCTGGAACGACGGGCGCAGCAGGTTCAGGCCGGTGGTGCGCAGCCACTGCGCGCCCCAGTCCGACAGGTCCCGGCCGGACGCCTTCTCCAGCGAGCCCAGCAGGTCGTCGAAGGTGGCGTTGCCCCAGGCGTGGGCGGCGAAGTAGTCGCGCAGCCCGGCCAGGAACGGCTCCAGCCCGACGTAGGCGACGAGCTGCTTGAGGACCGACGCGCCCTTGGCGTAGGTGATGCCGTCGAAGTTGACCTCGACGGCCTGCAGGTCCGGGATGTCCGCGGCGATCGGGTGCGTCGAGGGCAGCTGGTCCTGCCGGTAGGCCCAGGACTTCTCGAGGTTCGCGAACGTCGTCCAGGCGCCCGTGTACTCGGTCGCCTCGGCCTGGCACAGCACCGACGCCCAGGTCGCGAACGACTCGTTGAGCCACAGGTCGTCCCACCAGCGCATGGTCACGAGGTCGCCGAACCACATGTGCGCCATCTCGTGCAGGATCGTTTCGGCGCGCCGTTCGTAGAGCGTGCGGGTCACCCGCGACCGGAAGACGTAGTCCTCCAGGAACGTGATCGCGCCGGCGTTCTCCATCGCACCCGCGTTGAACTCGGGCACGAACAGCTGGTCGTACTTGCCGAACGGGTAGGTCACCCCGAAGTTGCGGTGGTAGAAGTCGAAGCCCTGCCGGGTCTCGGTGAAGATCCGCTCGTGGTCCATGTGCGGGGCCAGCGAGGCGCGGCAGAAGATGCCCAGCGGGATCTCGGCGTGCTCGTCGCGGTAGGTGTCGTGCCAGCTCGCGTACGGCCCGGCGATCAGCGCGACCAGGTAGGTCGAGAGGATCTCGGTCCGCTCGAAGCGGTGCACCCCGCCCTCGACCGTCGCCGGGGCGTTGGAGATGACCTTCCAGTCCTCCGGCGCGGTCACGGTGAGGGTGTAGCGGGCCTTGAGGTCGGGCTGGTCGAAGCAGGGGAACAGCCGCTTGCAGTCGGCCGTCTCGAACTGCGAGTACAGGTAGACGGCCTGGTCGACGGGGTCGACGAAGCGGTGCAGGCCCTCACCGGTGTTGGTGTAGAGCCCGGTCGCGACGATCGTCAGCTCGTTCTCCGCGGCGAGACCGGGCAGCGCGAGGCCGTCCTCCTCGGTCCACGCGGCGGCGTCGAGCTCGGTGCCGTTCAGCGTCGCCGAGGTGATGCCGTCGCCCACCCACTCGATCCACGTGCTCCCGCCGGGCTCGGCCGCGGTGAAGCGCACCGTGGTCGTCACCGCGAACGTCCGCTCGGAGGGGGCTCCGGCGCCGTCGGTCAGGTCGATCGTGACGTCGTAGGTGGAGACGTCGAGCAGCGCCGCGCGCTCCTCGGCCTGGGCACGGGTGAGGTTGGGCGGGGTCACGTCGTTCGGGGTCCTCTCGGGGAGTGGTGTCGTCGGCATCCAATCACGGTGCCCGGGGCGCGGCCCGTGGAATCCGCGGCCGGTGCCCGGTGTTGCGCCGGGTATGACGACTCCTGCTGCCGACGGCCGCGCACGCATCGACATCTGGTTCGACCCGCTGTGCCCCTGGGCGTGGCTGACCTCCCGCTGGGTGCTGGAGGTGGAGAAGGTCCGCGCCGTCGACGTCACCTGGCACGTCATGAGCCTGTCCGTGCTGAACGAGGGCCGTGAGCTGCCCGAGCAGTACGTCGAGCTCATGTCGAAGGGCTGGGGCCCGGTGCGCGTGTGCATCGCCGCCGCCGAGCTGAAGGGCCCGGAGGTCCTCGCGCCGCTCTACACCGCGCTCGGCGAGCGCATCCACAACCAGGGCAACAAGGACTTCGACGACGTCATCGCGGGCGCGCTCAAGGAGCTCGACCTCCCGGCGTCGCTGGCGGAGGCCGCGCACTCCACCGAGTACGACGAGAAGCTGCGCGCCAGCCACCACGAGGGCATGGACCCGGTGGGTCTCGACGTCGGCACCCCGACCATCCACGTCGACGGCGTGGCGTTCTTCGGGCCGGTCATCTCCCGGGTCCCGAAGGGCGAGGACGCCGGCCGCCTGTTCGACGGCGCCCGGCTGCTGGCCGAGAACCCGCACTTCTTCGAGCTCAAGCGCACCCGTACCGAGGACCCGTCCTTCGACTACTGAGCCGGTGACGGCGTGATCGCCGCGATCGAGGGGGCCGGTGCCGGATGTGGCACCGGACCCCTCACTCGTGACGATCACCCGGCGGCGCCGCTCGCGATCGCGAACGGGATCGCCCGTTCGGCCGTGGCGGGCGCCGCGGGGGCGCACAGTGCCCGGCCGTGGACACCTGGTTCTCGCGGCGGACGACGTCGGTGCTCGGAGCGGTGGCGCTGGTCGCCGGGACGCTCGCGGGCGGACAGCTCGCGGTCGGCGCCGTGCTGGACCGGGGCGCGCTCGCCGACGCGGTGCCCCGGACGTCGCTGAGCCCGTACTCCGACGGCGCGTTCACCGTGCGGGCCGCGGCGGTGGACAGCCGGGTCGACATCGCCGGGGCCGAGGACGGCTCCTACGTGCTCGGCCACACCCCGGCGGGCAGCGACGTGGTCCTCGACCTCGACCTGCTCTCCGGCGACACCGCGCGCCCGTGGTGGGTGCAGCCCGCCACCGGGACGACGCTGGAGCTGGCCCAGCTCGCGAGCTCGGGGATCGCCCGGTTCCCGGCCCCGCAGGGCGCGGGCGGGAGCCGCGACTGGGTCCTGGTGGTCGACGACGTCGCCGCCGGGTACGGCGCACCCGACGCCGACGCCGTCGCACGGGCGGTGGGGGAGCGGGTGCGGTCCGCGGTGGCGAGGGCGGGGTCCGGCCGGGTCTCCGGCGCGGACGGTTCCGGTTCCGACGGAGCGGCCGGGGGACCGGACCCGGCGGGGCCCTCCGGCGGTTCCGGCGACGGCCAGGGTGCGGGTGACGCGGCGGACGGCGGGGGCCGGGGTGGCACGGGCAGCGGTGCCGACGGGGCGCCGGACAGCGCCGGGCCGGACAGCGGCTCGGGTGGCGATGGCTCGGACGGTGCCGGTTCGACCGATGGCGACGGCGGCACCGGTGGCGGCGGCGGGGGCGACGACGGCTCCGGCAGCGGCTCCCCGTCGGGCTCCGGCGGTTCCGGCCACCGCTCCGGCGGCAGCGCCGGCGACGGCCCGGCCTCGGGATCCGAGCCGGAGGACCGCGACTTCGGCGGTTCCGGCGGGGACGGAGACCCTCCCGGCGGGAACGGTGGATCGTCCGATGGCGACGACTCCGCCGAGGGCGGCAGCGGCGGCTCCGGCGGCGGGTCCGGTGGCGACTCCGGTGGTGACGAGGACCGCGGCGACAAGGGCGACAAGGACGACGAGGAAGACGAGGACCGCGGGAACGGGAGCGGCGGGGGAGACGCTGACGCCCCGGCCCCCGCGGCCCCCGCCCCGAAGCCGGAGAAGAAGAAGGAGCCGGCGCCGTCGTCGTCGGCGAAGGCGGCCGACGGCACCTGGGACGAGTTGGCGCAGTGCGAGTCCTCCGGCGACTGGTCCATCTCGACCGGGAACGGCTACCACGGTGGTCTCCAGTTCGACAAGGGCACCTGGAGCGACTTCGGCGGCACGAAGTACGCCCCCACCGCCGACGGCGCCAGCAAGGAGCAGCAGATCGAGATCGCGACCAAGGTCCGCGACGCCCGCGGCGGTTACGGATCGTGGCCGGCATGTGCCAACAAGTTGGGCCTTCCGAGGTGATCGATCGTCCTGTGGTGTGGCGTACGGTCGCTGGCTGCGCGACCGGTGGTCGCGTAGGGTCCGTGGTCCCTCTCCCGGTCGTTCGCAGCACCTGCCCTGCCGACGGCGGCCCGGCCTCGATTCCCTACCCTTGGACCTCATGAGTTCGCCCATCCCCGACGCCCACCGGATCGGGAACCGCTACCGGCTCGACGAGCGGATCGGTGCCGGTGCGATGGGTGCCGTGTGGCGGGGGACGGACGAGCTGCTGAACCGCACGGTGGCCGTCAAGGAGCTGCTCGCGGCGGCCCTGCCGTCCGACGAGCAGCTGGAGGAGTCCCGCCAGCGGATCCTGCGCGAGGGCCGGATCGGCGCCCGCCTGCAGCACGCGCACGTGATCAGCATGTTCGACGTCGTCGTCCACGACGACCGTCCGTGGCTGGTCATGGAGTACCTGCCGTCGCGCTCGCTGGCCGCGGTGCTCGCCGAGAAGGGTCCGATCCCGCCGCGGGAGGCCGCCGCGATCGGCCGTCAGGTCGCCGACGGGCTGGCCGCCGCGCACACCGCGGGCGTCGTGCACCGTGACATCAAGCCGGGCAACGTCCTGATCGCCGAGGACGGCCGGGCCAAGATCACCGACTTCGGCGTGTCCCGCGCCGTCGACGACGTGCAGCTCACCCGTACCGGCGTCATCGCCGGCACCCCGGCCTTCCTGGCCCCGGAGGTCGCCCGCGGCCAGGAGCCGACGGCCGCCTCGGACGTCTTCGCGCTCGGCGCGATGCTCTACGCCTCGGTCGAGGGCGAGCCGCCGTTCGGCCTCGACGACAACGCCTACGCCCTGCTGCACAAGGTCGCCACCGGCGCGATCACCCCGCCGCAGGAGGCGGGCCCGCTGACCGCGCTGCTGATGCGCCTGCTGGCCAACGACCCCACCGAGCGGCCCAGCTCCGCCCAGGCCCGCGAGGCGCTCGCCCGGATCGCCGCGGGCCAGTCCGTCGCCGGTCTCGCGACGCCGTCCACGGCGACCGCGGTGATGGACACCGGCGACGGCGCGGGCGCGCCCGACGGGCTCGAGGCGCAGGGCGGCGGGACCGTCGTCGACGCGCCGGCCGTGCCCGCACCGCAGGTCATCCCCGGTCCCGGCGGCCGTGGTGGCAGGCGGGGCGGTGCCACCCGCTCCCGGGACGGGCGGGGTCGTCGCACCCCGGTCGTGCTGGGCGCGGTGGCCGTGCTGCTCGTCGTCGGCGGCGGTGTCGCGTTCGGCGTCTACTCGACCAGCCGGCAGCAGGACGCCCCGCCGGTGATCGCCGCCCCGCCGACGAGCGGGTCGCCGTCGCCGAGCGCGGCACCGACGACCACGCCCGCGCCGACGACCACCCCGACGCCGACACCGACCACGGGGACCGGCGAGGTCCAGGACCCGGTGTCGTTCGTGCAGAACTACTACCGGATGCTGCCCGGCGACATCGACGGTGCGTTCGCGATGCTCAGCCCGCAGGCGCAGGCCCAGAGCCAGGGCATCCAGGGTTTCCGGACCTTCTACAGCACCGTCCGCAACGTCTACGCCGAGAACCTGCGCAACGCGGGCCCGAACACGGTCACCGCGACCGTCGTGTTCATGCGCAACGACGGCACGACGACCCGGGAGAACTACCGGTTCGTCGTCGGCACCGACAGCGAGGGCCAGGAGATCCTGCAGTCGTTCAGCACGGCCTGACCGTCCCGACCGGTCAGCCGGGGCGCAGCGACGTCACGAAGTCCGTGGTCGCGGCGACGATCTGCCGTTGTGCGGTCGCCCGGTCCACACCCGCCTCACCGTCGCCGGTCTGCGGGCCGTAGTCGCCGAAATAGGCGTGCACCCCGCCGTCGACGACGACGAAGCGGGTCCCCGCGGGCAGCTGCGCCCAGGAGTCCGCGATCGCGTCCGGTGTGGCCAGCGCGTCGCGGGAGCCGGACACCGACAGGGCCGCGACCGGCGCCCCCGACACGTCGGCGGCCGGGTAGGACGCCCACAGCACCAGCCCACGCACCCCGGGCACGTCCAGCGCCCGCGCGGCCGCCACACCGCCGAGGGAGTGCCCGCCGACCGCCCAGGTGCGGACCTCGGGCGCCGAAGCGACCGCCCGGCCGACGGCCCCCGGATCGGTCAGCGCGACGCCCAGCGGCGGCGCGGTCACGATCACGCGCACCCCCTGCTCGGCCAGCGGGCGCAGCAGCGCCAGGTAGGCCCGCGGGTCGACCAGCGCCCCGGGGACGAACACCAGGCCCCGGCCGGACGGCGCGGTCGGGCGCAGCTCCCACGTCGTCGCGGTGTGCACCACCGCGACCCGGTCCGACGGTGTGGTCGCGGCGAGCGCGGTCGCGTCGGCGGCGTAGGGGCGCAGCCACAGCACGGCGGCGACCAGTGCGACCAGCAGCACCGCACCGGCGGCCCGTCCGGTCGTCCGCAGCCGTCCGGGCCGCGCCGGGCGCCCCGACCGCACCACCAGGACCAGCCCCACCAGGGCGACGACGGCGAGCAGCACCGGGTAGGCCGGGTGCCCCGCGAGCAGCACCGGGCCCGCGACGACGACGATCCCCACCACGACGACCACGGCCACGATCCCGATCACCGCCCGCACCGCGACCGCCCACCCGGGCCGGGCCGCCCGGTCAGCCACGGGCCACCGTCGCGGTCACGAACTCCACGATCCGGGCGTTCGCCGCGGCCCGGGTGTGCCGGTCGTGCACCTCGTGGCCCTCGTCGGGGATGCGCAGCAGCTCCACCGGCGCACCGCGCCCGGCCAGTGCCGCGTGGATCGCGAGTGCCTGCGCCAGCGGGACGTTCGTGTCGTGCTCGCCGTGCACGACCAGCAGCGGTGCGGCGATGCGGTCCGCCGCGCGCAGCGGGGACAGCTCCTCCAGCAGCGCGCGGTCCCGGCGCGGGTGTCCGTACTCGGTGGTCGCGGGCCCGCTGATCCACGGCTCGGAGTCGGCGTAGAAGGCGGTCATGTCGGACATGCCGCACACGTCGACGCCGGCCGCGAACAGCTCCGGGAACCGGGTCAGCGCGGCCAGGGTGAGGAACCCGCCGTAGGACCGGCCGCCGACGACGATCCGGCGCGGGTCGACGTCGGGCACCCCGGCCAGCAGCCGGGTCGCGGCCCGCACGTCGGCGATCGAGCCCGGCCGCAGCGGGCCGTCGTCGAGCCGGGCGAAGGCCCGCCCGCGCCCGGAGGACCCGCGCACGTTTGGCGTGAGCACGGTGACCCCGGCGGCGACGAGGCCGTGCAGCAGCGGCGCCCAGCCGGGCCGTTCCTCGGACTCGGGCCCGCCGTGCAGCCACACGAACCCCACCCCCGTCGGCGACGACGGCCGGTGCAGCCATCCGGTCAGCCGCAGCCCGTCCTCGGCCGGGAAACCGACCGCCTCCGGACGCGGGGGCCGCGGTGTCACCGGGGTGCCGCCGAGCAGCGGGGTGGCCGGGCGCGCGTCGAGCGGCATCCGCACCACGTACGGCGCCACCCCCGGCGAGTGCCCCGCGACCAGCAGCGACACGCCGTCGCGGGCGAAGGCCACGCCGGTGACGACGTCGCACGGCGCGGGCAGCCGCTCCGGCCTGCCGCCACGCAGGTCGGCGATCTCGACCTGGCTGCGCCCGCCGACGTTCCACACCAGAGCGGCCCGCGGACCACCCGGGTCCAGCGCCACGACCTCCAGGTCGGCGCCGGGCCGGACGGCGACCGGGCGGGCGGGGGACAGGCGGTGCTCACCCGCGGGGCCGAGGGCGACGGCGAGCAGCGCGGTGTGCTCGCGGTCGGCGTCGGTGTGCACCCAGAGCGTGCCCGGGGCGCTGCCGAAGCGGGCGGCGGCGGTGAGCGCCCCGCCGGGCCCGCCGATCACCCGGTCCCGGGTGCCGCGGTGCAGGTCGACCAGCTCCAGGGCGCGCTCCCCGCGACGGCCGGTGCGCAGCACGACCCGTCGTCCGTCGGCCGACACCGCCTGGACGACGGCCGACTGCCCGGACCCGAGCACAGTGGAGGAGCCGTCGCGTACGTCGACCAGGCAGGCGGTGCCGTCGCCCGGCTCGGCGCCGCGCGGGGTCGCGTCGGACAGCACGGTGACGCCCAGCGACCGTCCGCTCGGCGCCCACGCGCCCAGCACGACGGCGGTGGCGTGGGTCGCGATCCCGACGGCGGGCCCGCCGTCGGGATCGAGCAGCGCCACCCGGGTGCGGTCGCCGCCGCACGGGGCGACCTGCACCGCGATCCGGCTGCCGTCGGGGGACCAGGACAGCGCGGTCACGTCGGCGTGCGGGCCGGGGGCCTCCAGGACCCGCGCCCCGTCCGGGTCGACCGGTCCGTCCGCCGGCAGCGCCGCGACGTGCACCCGCGGGCGCCCGGTGCGGTCGGAGATCCAGGCGATGCGGGTGCCGTCGGGGGACGCTGCGGGCGAGTGGTGCCCGGGCTCGGCCCCGGCGACGGCACGGTCGGGGGCGGTCTGGGTGATCTGCACGGTCTGCCCGGCCTCCACCGATCACATCCCCCGTTCCTGCTGTCGTGTCCTGCGGTTCCGCGCGGCCGGACGCCGAAACTACCCGGTGGGTCCGCACCGGGTTCCACCTCACGTGCGCCGGGCCCCGCCCGCAAGACCCACTGCGTTTCGGGGTGGTGACAAGCGCTACGGCGAACGAGGGATTCGTTCGTACGGAACACGAACAAATCCTGGACCGGGGCCGCTGCCGGGAGCATGCTCGCCGGAGCCGCCCCCACACCTCCAGGAGCAGACGATGGCCGTCCCCGCCCCGACCCCCGCCGACAAGTTCTCCTTCGGACTGTGGACCGTCGGCTGGACCGCCGCCGACCCGTTCGGCGCCCCGACCCGCCCGGCGCTCGACGTCGTCGAGGCGGTCGAGCGGCTCGCCGAGCGCGGCGCGTGGGGCCTGACCTTCCACGACGACGACCTGTTCGGCTTCGCCCCCGAGCGCGCGCACCGCGACCGGCAGATCGCCCGGCTGCGCGAGGCCTGCGCGGCCACCGGCATGACCGTCCCGATGATCACCACGAACCTGTTCTCGCACCCGGTGTTCAAGGACGGCGGGTTCACCTCCAACGACCGGACCGTGCGGCGGCTCGCGCTGCGCAAGGTGCTGCACAACGTCGAGCTGGCCGCCGAGCTCGGCGCCCGCACCTTCGTCCTCTGGGGCGGACGGGAGGGCTCGGAGTACGACTCCGCCAAGGACGTCCGCGCCGCCCTGGACCGCTACCGCGAGGCGATGGACCTGCTCTGCGGGCACGTCCTGGAGCAGGGCCACGACATCCGGTTCGCGATCGAGCCCAAGCCCAACGAGCCCCGCGGCGACATCCTGCTGCCCACCGTCGGGCACGCGCTGGCCTTCGTCGAGCGGCTCGCCCACCCCGAGCTCGTGGGCGTCAACCCCGAGGTCGGGCACGAGCAGATGGCCGGGCTCAACATGGCGCACGGCGTCGCCCAGGCGCTGTGGGCGGGCAAGCTGTTCCACATCGACCTGAACGGCCAGCGCGGCATCAAGTACGACCAGGACCTCGTGTTCGGCCACGGCGACCTGCTCAACGCCTTCGCCCTGGTCGACCTGCTCGAGACCGCGGGCTACGACGGCCCCCGCCACTTCGACTACAAGCCCTCGCGCACCGAGGACGTCCGCGGCGTGTGGGACTCCGCCGAGGCGAACATGCGGACCTACCTGCTGCTGCGCGAGCGGGCGGCCGCGTTCCGGGCCGACCCCGAGGTCGTCGCCGCGCTGGAGGAGGCCGGCGTGCCCGCGCTGTCCGAGCCGACCCTGAACGACGGGGAGACCGTGGCGGACCTGCTCGCGGACCCGGCGTTGGACGCCGTCGACCCGGACGCGCTCGGGCGTCGCGGGTACGGCTTCGTCCGGCTGCACCAGCTCGCGTGTGAGCACCTCGCCGGGGCACGCTGACCCCGTGCACGACCGATCTCCCCGCCCGCAGGCCCCGCCCGCGCGTCCACCGGCGGTGCGCCGGCACAACCTCGGCCTGCTGCTGGGGGCGCTGCGGGCGGCGCCGTCGTCGCGGGCGTCGCTCGCCGCGGCGACCGGGCTGACCCGCGGCACCGTCGCGGGGCTCCTGGACCCGCTGGTCGCCGCGGGTGTGCTCGCGGAGGGGGAGCCGGACCGCAGCGGGGTCGGGCGGCCCGGGACGCCGCTGGCGTTCGCCGGCACCGGGCCCGTCGTGCTGGCCGTGTCGGTCGAGGTCGACGGCGTCGACGCGCTGGTCACCGGCCTGGACGGGCAGGTGGTGCACCGGACGCGCCGGCGCCGCGACCACCGCGGTCTCGACCCGGACGCGGTGTTCGGGCGGGCCGCGCGGACCGCGGCGAACCTGGCCGCGCGCACCGGCCGACCGGTCGCCGGGGCCGGGATCGCCGTCCCCGGACCGGTGCACGGCTCGGACGGCGCGGCGGTGCTGCTGCGGGCCCCGAACCTGCCCCGGCTCGACGGCTGCCGCCCCGCCGAGCACGCCGGGGCGCTCGGTGAGGTGCCGCTGCTCGTCGGCAACGAGGCCTCGCTCGGGGCGCTCGCGCACCTGGGGCAGGCCGACGACTTCCTCTACGTCTCCGCCGACGTCGGGATCGGCGGCGGGATCGTCGTCGACGGGCGGGTGCTGCCCGGTGCCCGCGGCGTCGCCGGGGAGATCGGGCACGTCGTGATCGAGCGCGACGGGCGGCGCTGCGGCTGCGGCGGCACCGGCTGCGTCGAGGTCTACGCGGGCCTGCCCGCCCTGCTCGGCGACGCGGGCGCCGCCGACGTCGCGGCGCTGCGGACCGCCGCCCGCGCGGGGGTCCCGGCTGCGACGGGGGCGCTGGCCCGGGCCGGCGCCGCGCTCGGGACGGCGCTGACGTCGGTGCTCCACGTCGTCGACGTCGGCACCGTCGTCCTCGGTGGCAGCTACGCCGAGCTGGGCACCTGGCTGGTCCCCGCGGTGCACGCGGAGCTGGTGCGCCGCGGGGTCGCGACCGGGCCGGACGTCGCCGTGCTCGTGTCCCCGCACGGCCGGGCGGCCACCGTCACCGGGACCGCCCGCGCCGTCGCCGACCGGGTGCTGGGCGAGCCGGACCTGCTGCTCGCCGGCTGAGCCCGCCTCAGGCCAGCACCCAGGTGTCCTTCGCCCCGCCGCCGCGCGAGGAGTTCACGATCATCCCGCCGGGCGGGGCGACCCGCGACAGCGCCGCGGGCAGCACGTCGACCTCGGGCACCCCGCCGACGCCGGGGGACTGCACCGCGAAGACCCGCAGGTCGACGGCCTGGGGCCGCAGGGCGCCGTCGGTGAAGGTGGGATGGGTGGAGATCCCGACGAGGTCCTGGGCGACCCAGCCGGCCGGGGTGTCCCGGATCGCCGCGGCCACCCGGTCCAGCTCGGCGCGACCGGCGTGCGGGCCGATCACGATCCCGGCGCCGCCGTAGCCGTCGACGGGCTTGAGCACCAGCCGGTCGAGCCGGTCCAGGACCTGCTCACGGGCGGCCGGGTCGACGCAGGGCAGCGTCGGCACCGAGGCCAGCACCGGCTTCTCGCCGAGGTAGTAGCGGATCATCTCCGGCACGTAGGCGTAGACGAGCTTGTCGTCGGCGACGCCGTTGCCGGGCGCGTTGCGCAGCGCGACCCGCCCGCGGGCCATCGCGGCCCACAGCGCGCGGCCGAGCGGCCGGTGGTCGGCGCCGCGGGCGGTCGCGAGCTCGTTCTCGTCCATCCGACGGTAGAGGGTGGTGATCCGGCGCCGCCGCCCGCCGCCGACGAGGAACAGCGCGCCGTCGGTGACCTGCAGCCGGGCCGGGGTCACCAGCGGGACGTCCATCGCCTCGGCGAGCAGCCGGTGCTCGAAGAACGCCGGGTCCACCTCGCCCGCGGTCAGCAGTGCGGCCTCCCCGTCGGGCCCGTCGGGGTCGCCGGCCGCGAGCGCCGCCCGCAGCCGGTCCGGCACGTCGTCGAGGTGGCGCACCTCCGACGGCGACTCCAGGTCGGGCAGCACGCTGCGGATCAGCCGTCGGCTCATCATCGAGAACCCGATGCCCGACGGGACCCGGAGGTTGTCCTCCAGCACGACCCAGCCGTCGGCGTCGTCGCGGACCAGGTCGATGCCGCCGACGGCGATCCGCACCGCGTCCGGCGGCACCAGCGCGCCGGCGCGGGTGCGGCCGGGCGCCTGCTCGACCACCGACGCCGGGACGACCCGGTCGCGCACGATCTCGCGGCGGCCGTAGACGTCGCGGACGAAGCACTCCAGGGCCCGCATCCGCTGCTCCAGCCCGGAGGCCAGGTGCGCCCAGTCCTGCGCCTCGATGATCCGCGGCACCAGGTCCAGCGGGAACAGCCGCTCACCGTCGTCGCCGGGCTCGACGCCGGGCACCGGGAAGGTGACCCCGCGGGCGCGCTGCTCGGTGCGCAGGGCGTTCTCCGCCGCGGCCAGCCCGCGCGGGCCGAGCCGCTCCAGCGACCGGAACAGCCAGCCGTAGCCGGGCCGGACGGCGCCGGTCGCGTCGACGGCCTCGTCGTAGCGGGGCGGGACGTAGCCGTCCAGCAGCTCCGGCGCGGACGGCACGGTCTCCGCGGGCGCCGACGGCGGCCGCTCGCCGTAGGTGCGGGCCAGCAGGTCGTCGACGACGTCGGTCAGCGACCCGCGACGCCCGAACGCGCGCCGCTGCGCCGCCGCGCCCGACCCGCGGGCCAGGACGCCCTCGGCCAGCTCGGCGACCTGCTCGTGGTCGCCGACCTCCTCCAGCCACGGCCGCAGCTCCTCGACCAGCGCGCGCAGCTGCACCGACGGGGAGCTCAGCGTCGGGGGACCGCCGGGGGCCCGGCCGATCTCGACGAGGTCGCCCTCCAGCCCGGACCGCGCGGCCCGCCACCCGGCCGCGCGCAGCAGCTCGTGCCGGGCGCGGGGCAGCGGTCTGCCCGCCTCGGTGTCGGCGCGGGCACGGGCGACCAGGGCGCGGAACAGCCCTGCCACCAGCACGACGTCGTCGACGTCGGGGCAGGCGTCGCACAGCCGCAGCTCGACGGTCGGCAGGTGCGCGCTGGGCCGGACGTCGAAGTAGAGCATCCCGGCGTCGCTGATCGTCCCGGACGCGATGAGCTCGTCGATCATCGTGTCGTACTCGGCGGCGGTGGTGACGTCGCCGGGCGGCCCGGCGGTGGGCCAGCGCTGCCAGATCATGCTGCGGTAGCTGGCGTAGCCGGTGTCGTGGCCGCGCCAGTACGGCGAGCTGGCGGTGATCGCGAGCAGGGTCGGCAGGGCGGGGGAGACCCGGCGCGAGACCTGCACGGCGGTGTCGCGGTCGGGGACGTCGACGTGCACCTGCACCCCGCAGATGTGCTGCTCGCGCACCAGCATCTGGTACTCGTGCTGCATCCGCTCGTACCGGGCGCCGGCGGAGATGTCGTCGCCGGACAGGTCGACCAGCGGCACCGTCCCGGCCGCGACGACACCCAGCCCCAGCGGTTCGGCCGCCTCGCGCAGCCGGGTACGCAGGCGTCGCACGTGGGTGCGCAGCTCGTCCAGCGACGGCGTCGCGGGCGAGTTGGTCTCGACCAGCGACCGTTGCAGCTCGGGGAAGAACTCCGCCCCGTCCAGGTGCTCCAGCAACCGTTCCGCGTCGGGCGCGGCCCGGCGGTCGGCCAGGCCGACCACGTGGAACTCCTCCTCGACCCCCACCAGCGGCACGTTCCCCACGGCCGGTGACGCTAGGTGTCCGCTGTTACGTCCGTGTGTCCCGCGGCGATCGCGCCCGACGCCACCCCGTCCGCTGGTCCGTACGGCGGTACTCGGACGTCTGTCCGGACCAGTTCCCATCTGCTGTTCTCGCTAGCGTGTCCGGATCCGCCGACCCCAACGGAGCCGCTCATGACCGCCGGCCGCCGCGCGCGGGCCCTGGTCGCGCTCGTCCAGGTGCTCGGGCTCGCCGTGTGGTTCTCCGCGTCCGCGGTGCTGCCCGAGCTGCGCGCCGAGTGGGACCTGTCCGCGACGGCCGGGGTGTGGCTGACGACGTCGGTGCAGCTCGGCTTCGCCGCCGGCGCGGTCGTCTCGGCGGTCCTGACCCTCGCCGACCGGGTCCCGCCGCAGCGGCTGCTCGCGGGCGGTGCGGCCGCGGCGGCGTCCTGCACGCTGCTGCTCGCCGCCGTCGTCGACGGTCCGGTGGCCGCGCTGGTGCTGCGGACGCTGACCGGGGTGTGCCTCGCGCTCGTCTACCCGGTCGGCATGAAGATCATGACCTCCTGGTCGGACCGGTCGCGCCGGGCCCGCGACCTCGGGGTGCTGGTCGGGGCGCTGACCGTCGGGTCGGCGCTGCCGCACCTGATCGGCGGGCTGCCCGGGCTGCCGTGGCGCGGGGTGCTCGCCGGCGCCGCGCTGTGCGGCTTCGTGGCCGCCGCGCTGGCCCGCTGGTGCCTGCGCCCCGGCCCGGCGCTCGCCCCGGCCCCGCCCCCGGACACCGGCTACGCGCTCCGGCTCCTCCGCGAGCCCGGACCGCGGCTCGTCGTGCTCGGCTATCTCGGGCACATGTGGGAGCTGTACGCGCTGTGGACCTGGCTGGGCGCCGCACTCGCCGGCGGGGACCCCGGCCCGGCGGAGCACCTGCTGGTGTTCGTGGCGGCCGGGCTGGGCGGCGCCGCCGGCTGCGTGCTGGGCGGCCGCGCCGCGGACCGCTACGGCCGCGTCCCGGTGATCGCGACGTCGTTGCTGGTCAGCGGGGTCTGCTGTGCGGTATCCCCGGTCGTGCTCGGCGCCGCGCCGCTGCTGGTGAGCGCGTTCTGCGTGCTGTGGGGCGCGGCCGCCGTCGCCGACTCCGCGGTCCTGACGACCGCGACGATCGAGGTCGCCGACCCCCGCTACACCGGCACCGCCCTGACCGTGCAGACCGCACTGGGTTTCCTGCTCACCGTCGCCGGGATCGCGACGGTCCCGGTGGTCGCGGCGGCGGTCGGATGGCAGACGGCGCTCGTCGTGCTCGCCGTCGGACCGGCGCTGGGCCTGCCCGCGGTGCTCGCACTGCGCCGGTACCTGCCCACCGCGCTCCCGACCCCGTCCCCCTCGGCCCCGTTCCTCCCGGCCGCCCCCGCGGCAGCCCCGGCGGACGAGCCGACCGTCGAGCTCCCACGGATCGCGATGGACGACCGACCGACGGCGCCGCTGTTCCGCGCCGTGGACGGGCCGCCGACCGTGGAGCTGTACCGCCTCCGCCGGGTGGCGGGACCGGGCCCCTCCGGCTTCGCCGACCGCCTCGCGCGGGTGCTGTCCGACCGGTCCCGGGCTGCCGCCCCGCCGCCCGCGGCCCCACCGACCGCAGCCCTGTCGAACGCCGCCACGCCGACAGCCGCCCCACGGAGCTCCGGCACTGCCCCGGCTCCGCGGCGGCGGGCTCGACCGGGCGGATGACGTCGCTGCGTCGCGTGGACGATCTTCGCGGCCGACCACCATCGACGGAGCCGTGCGGCCGTCCGGTGTAGGTGACCACCGCCGACGGACCACCGCGGCCGCCGGTGGGGGATCCGTGAATTCGCTTACCGGGTAAGCGAATTCTCGGAAGGAACCGTCTTCCCGCGGCAGCGAGGGGACACCGACGCAGGACGATGCGCACCATCGCTCGCGGCTCGCGGCTCGCGGCTCGCGGCTCGCGCGGTCGATGCGGGGTGGTCGACAGACCCTCTGTGTGCGGAATCGCTTACCCGGTAAGCGAATTCGCAGAGGGAGCACGCGCCGCTTGGCCTCTGCGACACCGACGCAGGACGATCCGCGCCATCGCTCGTGGCTTGCGCGGTCGACACACGGGGGTCGACAGACCCTTGGTGCGTGGATTCGCTTACCGGGTAAGCGAATTCGCAGAGGGAGCCCCCGGAACCACGGCGTCGGAGGTCCGGGCGATCCGCAGCAGGTCCGCGTGCTGTGCCACCGCCTCGTCGTGCGACAGGGGATCGCCATGCCCCGGGACGAACACCCGTGTCCCGGTGGAGGAGGGTGCTGCGCCGACGTCGAGCAGCAGCCCCACGGCGGCCGCCCAGTCCCGGCGGTAGGAGTCCGGCCCGAACGACGGCGGTGCCCCGTTCTCCAGCAGGTCCCCGGCGAAGAGCACGCCCGCGTCCGGGACGTGCACCGCCAGGTCGTGTCCGGTGTGCCCGGGGCCGGGGTGCACGAGCTGCACGACGCGTCCACCCAGGTCGAGCAGGTGCACGGAGCCCGGGCGGGGGCAGACCGGGCGGTCGGGCAGGACCGGGACGGTGGCGCCGAGCGCATCGGCCGTCGCGGCGGCGGAGCTGCCGGTGTCCCCGGAGCCGCCGGTGTCCCCGGAGCTACTGGTGTCCCCGGCGTCGCGGTAGTGCCGGGTCCAGTGGGCGCGCTGGGCGGCGGCCGTCGCCAGGAGGGCGCCCGCGCAGCCGGCCTGGGCGTACACCGGGGCGCCGGGGAACGCGGCGGTGCCGAAGCAGTGGTCGAAGTGGGCGTGGGTGAGGGCCACGACGACCGGCAGGGCGGTCACCGCGCGCACCGCTGCGGCGAGCTCGGCGCCCTGGGAGGTGTCGCCGCGGGTGTCGATCACCAGGGCCGCGGACGTGCCGAGCACGAGGCCGGTGGTCAGGTCGAGCTCGTCGTGGCGGCGGGCGAGCACCCCGTCGGCGAGCTCGAGCCAGCGCCCGTCCGAGCGCTGCCCGGCCGCTCGCTGCTCGTCCGACCGCTGCCCGTCCATCCGGTGATCCTCGCGCTCAGACCGCGATCGCGGTGGACCGGCCCAGGGCGTCGGTGCCGGGGCCGAGCAGCTCCGCGGTCCCGCGGGCCACGCGCTCCGCGGTCCAGGCGCAGGCCAGTGCGTCGAGGACGTCGTCGAGCCGGGCGGCGGTGGGCAGGTCACCGAGCGACGCGGCGGAGGGGATCCACTCCGACAGCGCAGCGACCCGCTGGCCCGCCCCGCGCGCGGTCTTCTTCGACGCGAACGCGCACGACGGTGCCATCGTGCGGAACGTCAGCTCCGGGTGCGCCTCGACCACCGACGACGGCAGCCGCACCTGCTGGAACTCGCGGATCTTTCCGACGATGTGCCAGGTCTGCAGGCTGATCTTCTTCCCCGTGACGGCCTGGGCGGCGGCGCAGGCCTCGTCGTAGGAACCCGCGTCGAGCACCGGGGCGGGCGGGGTCGGGAACAGCGAGGACCGGGCCCGGCCCAGCCGCGCCGACGCGAGGATCTCGGCCTCACGCCGCTGCGCACCGGCCGGGACCGACAGCGGGATGTCGACCCCGACGGCGTCGCACCCGGCCGTCGCGGCGAGCACCGACGCGGCGTCGGGGACCACCGTCCACGTCACCTCGCGTGTCCGTCCGCTGCCGGAGAGCACGCACACCACCCAGCCACCCGGGACCCCGTCCACGCCGCCGATCCGCATGGGGGAGGATCGTGCCCCGTGCGCGTCTACCTGGGCAGTGACCACGCCGGTTTCGAGGTCAAGGGCAAGCTCGTCGAGTACCTGACCGAGCAGGGGATCGAGGCGATCGACGTCGGGGCCCCGACCTACGACGCCCTCGACGACTACCCCGCCTGGTGCATCGAGACCGCGCGGCGCGTGGTCGAGGACCCGGAGTCCCTCGGCATCGTGCTGGGCGGATCCGGCAACGGCGAGCAGATCGCCGCCAACAAGGTGCAGGGCATCCGCGCCGCGCTGGCGTGGAACGAGGCCACCGCGAAGCTCGCCCGCGAGCACAACGACGCCCAGGTCATCGGCGTCGGCGCGCGGCAGCACAGCTTCGAGGAGGTCGTCGCGATCGTCGACGCCTTCCTGGCCACCCCGTTCTCCGGCGACGCGCGCCACCAGCGCCGCATCGACCAGGTCCTCGACTACGAGCGGACCGGCGAGATCGAGCTCCCCGCGTCCTGACCCGGAGCCGAGATGCCCGAGGGACACACGCTGCACCGGCTGGCGCGGCTGCACCGGAAGCTGTTCGTGCGCCGGCCGGTCGGCGTGTCCAGCCCGCAGGGTCGTTTCGCCGCCTCCGCGGCGCTGCTCGACGGCGAGGTGATGACCGGGGCCGAGGCCCACGGCAAGCACCTGTTCCACCGCTACGGCCGCGACCGCGTCGTGCACGTCCACCTCGGGCTGTACGGCACGTTCGTCGAACAGCCGCTGCCCGCTCCGGAACCGGTCGGGCAGCTGCGGATGCGCCTGGTCGGGCAGACCCACTACGCCGACCTGCGCGGCCCGACCGCCTGTGAGCTCCTCACCTCGGCCGAGGCCCGCGCCCTGCGGGCCCGGCTGGGTGCGGACCCGCTGCGTCCCGACGCCGACCCGGACACGGTCTGGGCCCGCATCTCGGCCTCGCGCAGCCCGCTCGCGACGCTGCTGATGGACCAGAAGGTGCTCGCCGGCGTCGGGAACGTCTACCGCGCCGAGGTGCTGTTCCGGCACGGCCTGGACCCGCAGCTCCCGGGCCGGTCGCTGGACCGGGAGACGTGGGACGCGATGTGGGCCGACCTCGTCGTGCTCATGCGCGACGGCGTGCGGACCGGCCGCATCGACACCGTGCGTCCCGAGCACGACCCGCGCCGGCGCGGGCAGGCCGGACGGAAGGACCGGCACGGCGGCGAGGTCTACGTCTACCGCCGCACCGGGATGGACTGCCTCGTCTGCGGGACGCCCGTACGGCACGCCGAGCACCAGAACCGCAACCTGTTCTGGTGCCCGCGCTGCCAACCGGCAGCCACCTAGGGAGGCGGCCTAGGGTGGCGGCCGTGGTGGAGCAGAAGCCGATCGAGTGCTGGATGACCGACATGGACGGCGTCCTCGTCCGCGAGGGCAGCATCGTCCCGGGCGCGGACACACTGCTGTCGCGGCTGCGGGACAAGAGCGTCCCGTTCCTGGTCCTGACCAACAACAGCATCCACACCCCCCGCGACCTGCGCTACCGGTTGCAGGCCACCGGCCTCGACGTGCCGGAGGAGTCGATCTGGACCTCCGCGCTCGCCACCGCCGCGTTCCTCGGCGAGCAGCGCCCGCAGGGCAGCGCCTACGTGATCGGCGAGGCCGGGCTGACCACCGCGCTGCACGACATCGGCTACGTCATCACCGACCGCAACCCCGACTACGTCGTGCTCGGCGAGACCCGCACCTACAGCTTCTCCTCGATCGCGACCGCGATGCGCCTGGTCGAGCAGGGCTCCCGCTTCGTCGCCACCAACCCCGACGCGACCGGCCCGTCCCCGGAGGGCATCCTGCCCGCGACCGGCTCGGTCGCCGCGATGATCTCCAAGGCGACCGGGGTCGACCCGTACTTCGTCGGCAAGCCGAACCCGCTGATGATGCGGGCCGCGCTCAACCGGCTCGGCGCGCACTCGGAGTCCACGGTCATGATCGGCGACCGGATGGACACCGACATCCTCGCCGGGCTGGAGGCCGGGATGCGCACGGTGCTGGTGCTCTCCGGCATCACCAAGGAGCACGAGATCGACCGGTTCCCGTTCCGCCCGACGCGGGTCGTCTCCTCGGTCGCGGACCTGATCGACGACGTCTGACCCCGCCCCGGACCTGCGGGGTTGCGAACTACACCGATGTGGTTCACCCTCGAACACATGTACGGAGAACTGGTGTCCTGGCAGCGGTGCGCCGGCTGCGGCGCGGAGGCCGAGCTCCCCGGTGACGAGACGGCGGGCGTCGCCGTCCCGTGCCCGGACTGCCCCGGCTCGATGACCGAGGAGTTCAGCTGGGACGCGGTCGCCGCCTGAGCGGCCCGCTCAGACCTTGAACCCCAGCGCGCTGGGCTCGCCCCGGCGCAGCGCCGCGACGTGCTCGACGACCGTGGTCAGCGAGTGCAGGTCGTGGCCGTTGCGCATGGCCGAGACCAGCGCGCGCTCGGCGGCCTCGATGCCCTCGGCGGTGTCGACGACCTCGGCGAGCCGGTCCGGCGCGGCGATCAGCAGGCCGTCGTCGTCGCCGCACACCAGGTCGCCCGGGCTCACGACGAGCCCGCCGAACGACACCATCTCGTCGACGGTGCCCGGGTCGCTCGTGCTGCCCGAGGCCGGGCAGGTCCCGCGGGCGAACACCGGTAGCCCGATCCCGCGCAGCCCGCGGACGTCACGGACCAGCCCGTCGACGACGATCCCGGCCAGCCCGCGCCGCTTCGCCTCGGTCGCGAACAGCTCACCGGACACGGCGCGGTGACCACCCGCCCCGGCGACCACGAGCACCGAGCCGGGGCGGGCCGCGGACAGTGCGGCGAACATCGGCAGGTGGTCGTCCACACAGGACACCGTCACCGCGGGCCCGGCCATCGACACGTCCGGCACCAGGGCCCGGATCGCGGGGTCCACCACGGGAAGCGACTTGTCGGCGTCGCAGATGGAGGACACCTGCAGCTCGCGCAGACGGTCCAGGAGGTCGGTCATGGACGTCATCCTGTCGCACCGTCCGCCGTTGCGCGCCGTCGAGCGTCCGCGGCGCGCGCGGCGATCTCCGAGCGGCGCACCTTCCCGGCGTCGTCGCGCAGCGGGTGGTCGACGACCTCGATGCTCCGTGGCTGTTTCGCCCTGCTCAGACGCCCGTCGAGGAACTCGCGAAGATCGTTCTCGATGCCCGGTTCGGCCTGCACGACGGCGTGCACGACGTGCCCGTAGTCGGCGTCCGGCAGCCCGACGACGACGGCGTCCCGCACCCCGGGGTGCGCGGTCAGCGCCGCCTCGACCTCCGCCGGGTACACGTTCGCGCCGCCGACGAGGATCATGTCCGAGCGCCGGTCGGCCAGGTACAGGTAGCCGTCGGCGTCCAGCGAGCCCATGTCACCGAGCGACTCCCAGCCGTCGCGCTCGCGGGCGGAGGCGCCCAGGTAGTGGTACGTCGGCGCCCCGCCCGACCGCATCCAGATCTCACCGGTGACACCGGGGCCGAGCTCGCGGCCGTCGTCGTCGCGGACGGTGATCTCGCCGCGGGTGACCCGCCCGACCGACCCCGGGTGGGCCAGCCAGTCGCGGCCGTCGATGGCGGTGCCGGCCTGCGACTCGGTGCCGGAGTAGATCTCGAACACCGTCTCCGCGCCGACCCGGTCGATCCAGCCGCGCTTGACCTCCGGCGGGCAGGGCGCGCCGACGTGCAGCACGGTCCGCAGGGTCCCGGTGTCGCAGGCGGCCCAGTCGGCGTCGGGCAGGCGCAGCATCCGGCTCATCATGGTCGGCACCGCGTAGAGCCAGGTCACCCCGTACGCGGGGACCATCGCCAGCGCGCGGGCGGCGTCGAACCGGCCCATGAGCACGACGTGGTGGCCCTGGAGCAACGCCATCAGCGTGAACATGAAGGGCGCGTTGTGGTGCAGCGGCGCGGTGCAGCCGAAGACGCCGTCGCGGTCGATGCGCAGCCCGTCGGCGCGGGCCAGGACCTGTTCGACGCAGGCGGCCTGACCGGCGACGATCACCTTCGGGGTGCCGGTCGACCCGCCCGAGGTGGGTGCCTTCCAGCTGGGCCCGACGACGTCGGGGAGCGCGCCGTCGTCGTAGGAGCCGGCGTCGAGCGGGGTGTCGACGACGAGCGCCGGCGCGGCGACGGCGAGCACCGCGTCGCGCTCGGCGGCGGGCAGCCGGGCCGACAGCGGCTGGGGCACCGCGCCGATCTTCCACGCCGCGACCGAGCACTCGAGGTGCGCGGCGGTGTTCGGCAGCGCGATCGACACCAGGTCCCCGCGCCGCACCCCGCGGTCGGCGAACGCCCTGGCCAGGCGGTTGGTGCGGGCGTCGAACTCCGCGCGGGTGCGCACCACACCGGGGCCGTCCGCGGTGTCCTCGGTGACCAGCGGGCGGTCCGGGTCGGCGGCGACGAGCGCGCGCAGCCGGGCGGCGAGCGCGGTCGCGCCGGCGGGCACCTCGGGCTCGGGGAAGCGGGGTTCGCGGAGTCGTGCGGTCATGCGGTCCTCCCGGTGGTGCCGGCGACGGCGGGGTCGAGCCGCTCGTCGTCGGGGACCGGTCCGCGGGCCAGCACGTACCGGGCCGCCGCGAGCGAGACGAGCACGATCACCAGCGAGTACCCCACGACGGGCACGATCGACCCGGTCGCGGCCAGCAGCGACTGCCCGACGAGCGGGGCGGTGCCGCCGAACAGCGTGCCCGCCAGCGCGTAGGACAGCGAGATCGCGGTGTAGCGCATCCGCGCGGGGAACGCCTCGGCCAGCATCCCGGCGAGGATCGCGTAGTACATCGTGTGCGGCAGCGTCGCGAGCGCCATGCCGAGCGCGGCCAGCCCGAAGCTGCCGGTGGAGATCAGCCAGAACATCACCGGGAACAGCGGCAGCTCGATCAGCAGCAGCGCCGTGACGACCTTCCGCGGGTTCCACCAGGTCGCCATGAACGCCCCGAGCGGCTGGGTGAAGAACTGCACGGTCGAGCTGATCAGCACGACGTTGAGGAACACCTGGCGGTCGAAGCCGAGGTCGTTGACCGCCCAGGACAGCGCGAACGTGTTCTTGAAGTACGCGGCCGCGGCCACCAGCGCGCACGCGCCCACCGAGACGACCACCAGCATCGTCCGCTCCCGCAGCAGCTCCGCGAGCGGGAACCGCGCCGTCGTGCCGCGGGAGCGCATCGCGACCAGCGCCGGGCTCTCCTCGATCCGCAGCCGGATCACCAGCCCGACGACGACCAGCGCCGCCGACACGAGGAACGGCACGCGCCAGCCCCAGGACAGGAAGGCGTCCTCCGGCAGCATCGCGACGAGCGCGAACGAGCCGGTGGCGAGCATCTGCCCGGCCGGGCTGCCCTGCTGGGCGAAGGCGCCGTAGAGGATCCGGCGGTTCTTCGACGCGTGCTCCGACGCGATCAGCACCGCGCCGCCCCACTCGCCGCCGACGGCGAGCCCCTGCACGAGCCGGGCCACGACCAGCAGCACCGGGGCGAGGACGCCGATGTCGTCGTAGACGGGCAGCAGCCCGATCGCGAGCGTCGAGACGCCCATCAGCAGCAGCGTCGCGACCAGCGCGGTCTTGCGGCCGAGCCGGTCACCGAGGTGGCCGAAGACGATCCCGCCGATCGGCCGGGCGAGGAACCCGACCCAGAACGTGGCGAACGAGGCCAGCACACCCGCGGCGGGGGAGGCGTTCGGGAAGAACAGCGGCCCCAGCACCAGCGCGGCGGCGGTGCCGTAGATGTAGAAGTCGTACCACTCGATGGTGGTGCCGACGAACGAGGCGATCCCCGCCTTGCGGCGCATCGACGGTGTGCTCGTGCTCAACCCGGTGCCCCTTGCACTCGTCGTGGAGCGACGGTCGCGACCACGCCGTCGTGACCACCGCCACGCAACGGTAGAACAGCATTGGGACGTCATCGGGACGCTCTTGCTTCCGTTCCTGTCGTTCGATCGACATGATCGGAGGGGTGGAGCTACGGCAGCTGGAGTCGTTCGTCGTCGTCGCCGAGGAGCTGCACTTCGGCCGGGCCGCGGCCCGCCTGCAGGTCTCGGGGCCGCCGCTGTCCCAGCAGATCCGCAGGCTCGAACGCGAGGTCGGCGCCACGCTGTTCGACCGGCACACCCGCGCCGTCGCCCTCACCCCGGCGGGCGCGGCGTTCCTGCCCCGGGCCCGCCGTGCCCTCGCCGCCGCGGACGAGGCCGCGGAGGCGGCGCGCGAGGCCGCCGCGGGCGGCACCGGCTCGGTCCGCCTCGGGTTCGCCGGGCCCAGCTCCAACGCCTGGCTGTACCGGACCGCCCGCCGCTTCCGCGCGCACCGGCCGCAGGCCCGGCTGGTGCTGGTCACCGGCCGGTTCTCCGGCGAGCTGGCCGAGGACCTGCGCGCCGACCGGGTCGACGCCGCGCTGATCCGCACCCCGGTCGACGACGACGGCCTCGTCGTCCACGAGATCGACCGGCACCGGCTCGTCGCCGCGCTGCCCGAGGAGCACCCGCTCGCCGGGCGGGACGCGATCGACCTGGCGGAGCTGGCCCACGACCCGTTCGTCACCTACCCGGCCCGGCGGATGGCCGTCATGCGCACCTCGGTCGACGCGGCATGCCTGCACGCCGGGTTCCTGCCGCGCATCGAGCAGGAGGCTCCCGAGACGCACACCCTGCTGTCCCTGGTCGGGGCCGGTGTCGGGGTGGGGCTGGCGCTGGAGGCGACGGCGGAGCTGCGCACGCCCGGGGTGGTGCTGGTGCCGCTGACCGACCCGCCGGAGGTGCCGCTGGCGCTGGCGTGGAAGGCCGGCGCGGTGAACCCGGTGCTGGCGGGGCTGCTGGAGGCGGCCGGTGTGGGTGGGGCGGTCGTGCGGGGTGTCGGGTCGGTCTGACCCCCGCCCGCCCGCCCCACCTGCTCAGCCGGTGACCCCGGCCCGGGCGATGTAGTCGATCATCGCCTGGTCCGGGCCACCCGCCGCGGTCACCTCGTCGGGGTTCTCGTCCCGCAGCCGGTACAGCTGCCGCTGCAACGACTCGTCGCCACGGTGGAAGGTCGCCAGCAGCTCCGACCACCGCGCGGCGAGCGCCTGCACGCGCGGCTCCGCCGGGTCGGTGCCCGCGTCCATCTCGGCCTGCACGTCGGCGATCAGTCCGGGCCACGCGGCCGCTGCCGCCTCGCCCTCGGCGCGCCGCGCACGGAGCGCGGCGACCTGCTCGGGAGTGAAGTACTGCGCGAAGGTGTCGTTCACCCTGCTCACCTCGTCGATCATCATCAACACGTCCGACGGGTCGGGGTCCGGCGCGTCCCGGAGCCGGTCGACGACCGCCGCGAGCGTGCCCCGCAGGGCGTGCAGCGCGGCCAGCCGGGCGTCGACCTGGTCCAGGTGCGCGGTGAGGACGTCGGCGAACGACCCGGACGAGAGCAGCCCGCCGATCGCCTCCAGCGGCAGGCCCAGCTCCCGCAGGGCGACCACCTGGTAGACGCTGCGGACGTCGCCGTCGTCGTAGACGCGGTGGCCGGAGGCCGTCCGCGCCGACGGCACGACCAGCCCCCGCTCCTCCCAGTGGTGCAGTGTCCGCACGGTCAGCCCGGTCACCCGGGCCAGCTCGCCCACCTTCACCGGAATCCCCTCCTGTCGGGCCGCCACGTCGTGGCGGCATGATGGACGGTGCCGCCTCACGCCGCGTCAGGTGCAAGCCCCGGAAGCGACGGTCCCGCCGCGACACGCCGGGGCCTGCGACACGCCGGTCACGGATTCACCCCCGCGAGTGGTCGGCCCCCGCCCACGGTCCGGTCGGTCGATCACCCTTCGCATCGGCCGCCCCGGACGTGGGGACGGAGGGTGTCCGGCGTCCTGGGAGAACCGGTTCCGTCCGTTTCACACCACACTTTTGGTACCCGTGGTGACCGGGTCACCCGTTGGTGTCGCTGCCGTATCCCCGCCGGTGAGCGGCTGCCTACTGTCCGCTTGCCGCGACGCACAGGCGTCCCGGTGGTGCTCACGGGAATCGTGAGACACGTCCGTCCCACCGGACACGATCGGGGAGAAAGACATGCGCAGGAAGCTTGCGGTCACCGGCGTCGCCGTCATCGCCACCATGGTCGCCTTCAGCCCGCTGGCGTCGGCTGCGCCCGCGCCGAAGGACGACGACGGTGACTCCTTCGTCCAGGACGTCGGCAACACCCGGGGCGACCAGTTTGGCCTGGTGAACCTCGACGACGTCAACGTCCTCAACAACGCCAACATCTGCCCGGGCGTCAACGCGGCCCTCGGCAACGTCCTCGGAATCCTCGGCGGCGGGGCGGCGCAGAACCGCGACAACCCGACGTCCTGCGACTGACGCCCGACGACGACCTCCGCCCCTTGCCTCCCGCCGCCACGGGACGCAGGGGGCGGTTCCGTCTCGTCCGACGCCGGCCCCGCCGGGACTCAGTGGAAGACGTAGTCCGACGGCTCGACGCGGCGGGTGCGCTCGTCGTACTCGCGCATGTAGCCGGGCCAGTTGGTGACGATGCGCCCGGTGTCGTCGCGGTACCAGGAGTCGCAGCGGGTCCACGCGGTGCCGGGGAAGCGGGCCTGGACCTCCTCGTCGTAGGCCTGCTCGACCTCGGGGCGGACCTCCACGCCGGACGCGCCGCGGCGGGCCGCCTCCTGCAGGGCCTCGCGGACGTAGCGGACCTGGTGCTCCAGGTACCGGATGATCGAGCCGCCGGAGGTGTTGGTGTTCGGACCGTAGAGCACGAACAGCGACGGGAACCCGGGGACGGTCATGCCGAGGTAGGCGTGCGCGCCGTCGGACCACTCGGTGCGCAGCGACCGTCCACCCGGGCCGCTGATCTCCATCGGGAACATGAAGTCGGTCGCGGCGAACCCGGTGCCCCAGATGATCGTGTCGACCTCGTGCAGCGTGCCGTCCTCGGTGCGCACCCCGGTCGGCTCGACGGCGGCGATGCGCGACGTCTCGACCTCGACGTTGGGCCGCTGCAGCGCGGGCAGCCAGTGCGAGCTGAACAGGATGCGCTTGCAGCCGAAGGTGTAGTCCGGCCAGACCTTGCGGCGGACCTCGGGGTCGCGCAGCTGGGCCCGCATGAACAGCGTCGCGTAGAGCCGCCCCAGCCGGCCCCAGGTGGCGGGGTGGCGGATCATCAGCGTCAGCGACTCGCAGTACTCGGTGATGAACCGGCGCCGCGCGGCCTGCAGGCCGGGCACCCGGGCGATCGCGGCCCGCCACCACGCCGGGAACCTGCGGTTCCGCCGCGGCAGGAACCAGTTCCCGGACCGCTGGAACACCGTCATGTGCCCCACCTCGGGGGCGATCGCCGGCACGAACTGCACGGCGCTGGCCCCGGTCCCGATCACGGCGACGCGACGCCCGCGCAGGTCGTGGTCGTGGTCCCAGCGCGCGGAGTGGAACATCGTCCCGGTGAACGAGTCGACGCCGGGCAGGTCGGGGGACACCGGCCGGTTCAGCTGCCCGGTCGCGACGATCAGTACGTCGGGGGTCCAGGTGCGCCCGTCGTCGGCGGTGACCGTCCACGGTCCGTCGGCCTCGTCGCGCCGGGCGTCGACGATCCGCACACCGGTCTGCACCAGCTCGTCGACCCCGAACTCGGCGGCGACCCCGCGCAGGTAGGCGAGGATCTCGGGCTGCGGTGAGCAGAGCCGCGACCAGTCGGTGCGCTGGGCGAACGAGTACGAGTACAGATGGCTCGGCACGTCGCAGGCGGCGCCCGGGTAGATGTTGTGCAGCCACGTACCGCCGATGCCGTCGGCGGCGTCGACGATCGTGACGTCGCGGATGCCGTGGGCCCGCAGCTCGATCGCGGCGGCGATGCCGCCGAACCCGGCGCCGACCACGAGAACGCTCGGTGCGTGCACGGGACCTCCCTGTCTCCGGAATGCAGCAGCGATCACCGTAGCGATGCGGCCCGGGGCCCCGGGTGCCCGTCCCGGCCCGTGCGGGCCGTCTCCGACCTCACACGACGGGGCCGTGCGACCCGGCCCGCGACGGAGCACAGTGGAGGATGAACGGCCGACACCGGGCCGGCCGGGAACGGAGCACAGTGATGAGCACCGTCGTCGTCGGCGTGGACGGATCGGACGCGGCCCTGGACGCCGTCGCGTGGGCGGCCCGCGAGGCCGCCGCCCGGCACGCCGACCTGCTGCTCGTGCAGGCCTTCGACGTGGCCGGGCTGTACGCGGACGCCGCCGTCGCACCCCTGCTCGACGACGTCGAGGAGTCGATCCGCGAGGAGTCCCGAGCGACCCTCGACGCGGCCCGGCACGCCGCCGCGCAGGCCGCACCCGAGGTCGCGGTCGACGTCGCCGAGGACAGGCGGGCGCCGTCGACGGCACTGGTCGAGCGGTCCGCCACGGCGGAGCTGCTGGTACTCGGGTCCGCCGGACGCGGGGCGATGGGCACCGCGCTGGGATCGGTGACCCTCGCCGTGGCCTCGCACGCGGGCTGCCCGGTCGTCGTCGTCCGCGGCACGTCGTCCGACGGGCCGGTCCTGGTCGGGATCGACGGCGGCCCGCTGTCCGACGTCGCGCTGGAGCACGCCTTCGCCGCGGCCGCCGAGCACGGCACCGGGCTGGTCGTCCTGCACGCCTGGCACGACGGCCGGTCCCCGGCCCTGCGCGCGACCGGTGCGTTCGACCGGCTGCGCGAGGCCGAGGAGCGGGCGCTGGCCGAGCGGCTCGCCGGCTGGTCGGAGCGCTACCCCGACGTCGCCGTCGAGCGGGTGATCGAGCGCGCCGAGCCGGGACGCGTGCTGGCCCAGCGCAGCGGGGCGGCGCGGCTGGTCGTCGTCGCCACCCGCGGGCGGGGCGGGTTCACCGGGCTGCTGCTCGGCTCGACCGGGCTCGCGCTGGTCCAGCGCGCGGACTGCCCGGTGATGCTGGTCGGGCCCGCCGCGACGGCCTGAGGGCTACGACCGGAGCGCGGGGTCCAGCGCGGCGGTGAGCGCGGCGACGGTGACGTCGCCGCGGTACTGCTCGCCGTTGACGAACAGGGTCGGCGTGCCGCGCACGCCCGAGCGCACCGCCGCGTTGAACCCGGCCTCGACGCGGTCCTCCGCCAGCCGCGTCGCCGGCCAGACGACCCGGTCCGGCCGCACCCCCGCGGCGACGGCGTGCTCCCGCAGGTCGTCCTGCCGCAGCCGCGGCGGACCGGGGGCGAACAGCGTGTCGTGCATCTCCCAGAACCGACCGTCGAACCCGGCCATCTCCGCGGCGAGGGCGGCCGCGATGGCGTGCGGGTGCACCTCGTGCAGCGGGAAGTGCCGGAACGCGAACCGCAGCCGCCCCTCGAAGCGGTCGCGGACCGCCTCCAGCACCGGTGCGGCGTCGCGGCAGTAGGGGCACTCGAAGTCGCCGTACTCCACCAGCGTCAGCTCGGCCTCGGGCGGGCCCAGGACGTGGTCGTACGGTCCGACGGGCGGATCCAGGCTGATGACGGCCTCCTCGTTGCGTCCCGCGACGGGCGGGGCAGGATCAGCACATGGCGGTGGTGACCCTAGCCGAGCGCGGCGACCTCTCCGATGCCGCGCGGCGGTTCCTCGGGACCGAGTCCGGATCGGCGGTCCTGCTGGTCGGGGCGGCCGTCGTCGCCCTGCTGTGGGCCAACCTCGGCGCCGGCTACGAGACGTTCTGGCACACCCCGCTGGCCGTGTCGTTCGGCGGGTCCGCGCTCGACCTGGACCTGCGGCACTGGGTCAACGACGGCCTGATGGTGCTGTTCTTCCTCTCCGTCGGGCTCGAGATCGCCCGCGAGACGACGCTGGGCGAGCTGCGCGGGTTCCGCGCCCTGGCCGCACCGGCCGCGGCCGCGCTCGGCGGGCTCGTCGTGCCCGCCCTGTTCTTCCTCGCGCTCAACGCCGGCGGCGAGGCGGCGGGCGCCTGGGGCATCGCGATCTCCACCGACACCGCGGTGATGCTGGGTGTGCTCGCTCTGCTCGGGCCGCGCTGCCCCGACCAGCTGCGGGTGTTCCTGCTGGCACTGGCCATCGTCGACGACATCGGCGCGGTGCTGGCGATCGCGCTGTTCTACACCGACGAGGTCGACCTGCTCGCGCTGCTCGTCGCCGTGGTGCTGCTCGCCGTACTGCTGGCGCTGCGCTGGGTGCGGTTCTGGCGGACGCCGTTCTACGCCGTCGTCGGGATCCTGTGCTGGGTCGCGGTGCTGCGGTCGGGGGTGCACCCGAGCGTCGTCGGCGTCGCGCTCGGGCTGCTGGTCAACGCCTACGCCCCGCGCCGCACCGAGATGGTCGAGGCCGTCCGGATCGGGAAGAACTTCCTGCTCGACCCCACGCCGGAGCGGGCCCGCACCGCCCGCGCGGTCGCGGTCGCCGCCGTCTCCCCGAACGAGCGGCTCCAGCAGGCCATCCAGCCGTGGAGCAGCTACGTCATCGTGCCGCTGTTCGTGCTCGCCAACGCCGGGGTGGTGCTGTCGTCGGAGACCCTGTCGGCCGCGGCGACGTCGATGCTCACCTGGGGCATCGTGCTCGGCCTGGTCGTCGGCAAGCCGATCGGCGTCGCCGCCGCGACCTGGATCGCGCTGCGCACCGGGCTGGGCCGGGTGCCCGACACGCTGCGCTGGGGTCAGCTCATGGGCGGTGCCGCGCTGTCGGGCATCGGGTTCACCGTCGCCCTGTTCGTCACCGAGCTCGCGCTCACCGACGAGCTGCTCGTCGCCGAGGCGAAGATCGGGATCCTGACGGGGTCGGTGCTGGCCGCGCTGTCGGGCTGGCTGGTGTTCCGCCTGGCGGGGGAGCGGGGCGGGCAGTGCGCGCCGAGCGGCCTGCCGACGCTGCCGCCGCGGCCGTGGCGGCCGGCGGACTGAGCCGGTCGGCCGCCACGGCCGGCGTGCGACGGCGGCTCAGCCGGTGACGTCGCGCCCGATCAGCTGTCGGGCCACGATCCACTGCTGCAGCTCGTTCGCGCCCTCGAAGATCTCCAGGATCTTCGCGTCCCGGTACATCTCCTCCAGACGCACCGACTCCCCGGACTCCGAGACCTGCCGGGCGAAGCCGAGTGCGCCGTGGATCTGGATGGCCTCGCGGACGAGGTCGTTGGCCAGACGGGTGCCGTAGGCCTTGGCCATGGCGGCCTCCGGCTCGGCCGAGCGGTCGCCGCGGTCGAGCAGGGTCGCGGCCTTCTGGTAGAGCGTGCGGGCGCACTCGATCTCGGTGGCGCGCTGGGCCATGGTGAACTGCCAGTGCTGCATCGCGCCGAGGGGGCCGCCGAAGACCTGGCGGGTGCGCAGCCGCTGCACGGCCAGATCGAGTGCGGCCTGTGCGACGCCGACACCGGCGGCGCCGATCCCGATCCGGCCCCGGACCAGGGCCGACAGGGCGACGCCCAGCCCCGCCCCCCACTGGCCGAGGAGGTTCCCGGCGGGCACCCGGACGTCGTCGAACACGATGTCGGCGGTGATCTGGCCCCGGTGACCCATCTTCAGGTCGGGCGCACCGATCCGGACCCCGGGGGAGGACAGGTCGACCAGGAACATCGCGGCCCGACCGCTGTCCGCCCCGGCGCGCACCAGCACCGACACCCAGCCGGCGACGACGCTGTTGGTGATCCAGCGCTTGCGTCCGTTGAGCACGTAGCCGTCGCCGTCCGCGGCGGGCTCGGCGACGGTCTGCATGCGCTCCGCGGTCAGGTCCGAGCTGGTCTCGGGCTCGGTCGTGGCGAAGGAGAACGCGGTGCGGCCGCTGGTCAGCTCGGGGATGAGGCGGGCACGCAGCTCGTCGGAGGCGTAGGTCAGCGTCTGCGGGACGAGGATGCACTGGCCGTCGTAGACGCCGGCCATCGAGCTGGAGTGGTAGGCGATCTCCTCGGTGACGGTGCAGGTGGCCAGCATCGGGTGCGTCAGACCCGCGCCGAGGTCGGCGCCGAACGGGATCTCGAACAGGCCCTCCTCGGCGAGCCCGCGGAACGCCTCCCACGGGAAGCTGTCGGCGGATTCCTCGCGGGTGCCGATGTCACGGGCGTGCGGGGCGAGACGCTTCTCGACCGCGGCGCGCGCCGTCGTGCGGACCTCGACGATCTCGTCGGGCAGCCAGACGTCGTGGGTCATGTGGTCCTGCGTGCGCGGCACCTGCGTCACGGTGCCCCGACCCTGCTCGACGATCGTCACGACAAACTCCTCCTCGGTCGACCGCCGCAGAATAACAGTCAAGCGTGACTGTTCTTGTCGTGTGCTTCGATGTCCGGACGCCGGCACCCGCCACGCCGGCGGTGCCGTTCGGAGGAGCAAGCCGTGCACCGTGGACTGCGTGCGCTCGTGCTGGGACCGGTCGCCGGGCTCTGCGCGGCCGTCGTCGCCTGGTATCTGATCGGCGACGTCGGTACCGCCCCGGCGGACGGCATCCGGGTCCTCGACCCGCCGCTCGCGCTCGAGGTCCTGCCGTGGCTCACCGGCGTCGTCGCGGGTGCGGGCCTGGTCTGCTGCGTCCTCGCCGTCGTCAAGCGGTGGGCCGCGGCGTCGCCGGTGGTGCTGTGCGTGGTGGCGGGCCTGCTGGTCGGGTGGGCCGGGCGCGTCATGACCGCGGCGGTGATCGGCGCCAACATCGGCGGGGGCCTGATGATGCTGGTCGGGCTGCCGCTGGCCGGGATCCTGATCCTCGTCGCGGTCGTGACCGCGCTCGTGATCGCCCGGAGGGCTCAGAGGGACGCGAGGATGTCGAAACCCGACCCGTCGGCGACGGCCATGTAGATCCGCTGCTCGGCCCGGCCGTCGCGCACCGTCACCGGTCCGCGCGGGCCGACGTAGCGGCACCGTCCGGCGGCCTCGGACAGCCGGATCGCGTCGGTGGTGCCGACCCGGTTCACCAGGGCGGCGAGGAACCCGACGCCCTCGTAGCAGGATTCGCCGGGCGCGCACGGCAGCGGCGCGCCGGGGCCGAACCGGCGCGCGTAGCGGGCGCCGAAGGCCAGGCTCTCCGCGGTCGGGAGGGCCTCGAAGTAGCCGGCGGCGGTGAACACGTCCTGCGACGACCCGGCCCCGGCGGAGGCGAGCATGCTCTCGTCCATCAGCGGGGAGAACCGGGCGTACCGGCTCTCCAGCCCACGCCGGGCGAACTCGCGGTGGAACGCGACGGCGTCGGAGCCGACGAGCAGCGTCAGGACCCCGTCGACGTCGAGGTCGGCCAGGTCGTCGAGCACCGCCCGGTGGTCCGAGGTGCCGAGCGGCACGAACCGGGTGTGGTCCAGCGTCGGCCCGCCGGACCCGTCGAGCGCGGCCCGGGTCCGCGCGATCGACCGGTGCGGCCAGCGGTAGTCGTTGCCGATCACGGCCCAGCGCCGGACGCCGATCTCCTCGGACATCCACCGCAGCGCCGGGGTGAGCTGGATGTCCGGTGTCTCACCGATCGGGACGACGCCCGGCGTGGTCTCGCCGCCCTCGTAGAGCGCGGTGAACACGTACGGCACCAGCCCGCGCAGCGCCGACGCGAGCCGCACCCGCACGGGAGAGATGTGCCAGCCGACGACGGCGTCGATCGCCCCGGTACGCGCCGCCTGCGCGACCGCCGTCGCGACCTGCTCCGGCGCGCCGGACCCGTCGAGGATCCGCAGGTGGACGGGCCGGTCGAGGATCCCGCCCACCGCGTTCAGCTCCTCCACGGCCAGCCGGGCGCAGAGGATGCACGACGGGCCGTAGATCCCCTCGGAGCCGGCCGAGGGCACGACGAGGCCGACGGTGAACGACGGTCTCGCAGTCGACGGCATCGGACGCACCCCCACGGACGCTTCGACGACCGGAACGCCGGCGCGGCGCGGGGTGTTCCCGCCGTCACAGTCCTTCCCCGGACCTTCGGCCCTGGCCGGGCCGGTCACCCGTCCCCGATGATCGAGGACGAGGAGGTGGCCCGATGACGATCCGATGGGCGGTCGCGGCGCTGTCGGCCGTACCGCTGGTGGCCCTGCTGGTCCGGCGGTTGTCCCGCCGGTCCGGGGCGACCGAGGCCGAGGCCGGCCGGACGCTGCCCGGCGACGAGCTGCTGCCCGCCGCCGACCTGCAGAACGACCGGGCCTGCACGATCGGCGCGCCGCGCGCCGCGGTGTGGCCGTGGATCGCGCAGCTCGGGCAGGACCGGGCCGGCTTCTACTCGTTCGAGGCGCTGGAGAACCTCGTCGGGTGCCGGATCACCGGGGCGACGCGGGTGCACCCGGAGTGGCAGCACATCGGGCCGGGGGACCGGTTCCGGCTGCACCCCGACGTCGCGCTGCGGGTGGCGCAGGTGGAGCCCGGGAGCCACCTGCTGGTGACCTCGCAGGGCGGCGACGCCCCCGGCGGGGCGGACCTCGCGATGACCTGGCTGTTCCACCTCGCCCCGGTCGTGCTGCCCGGCGGCGCGACGGGAACGCGGCTGCACCTGCGGGAGCGCTACGCGACCGGTGGCGGGACGGCCCGGGTGATGACGGAGCTGGTCGGGGTGGCGAGCGCGGTCATGACGTGGCGGATGCTCACGCGGCTGCAGGAGCTGGTCGTCGGCGACGGTCGTCGTGACGCCCGCGCACGTCGCCTGCACACATCCGGGTGACCGCGGATCGGCCCGTGTTGTCCGGTTCCCGGTTCCGGACCGGTGGCTGGCAGGGTGGCCGGGAGACCGTGGACGTTCGTCCGGCGGAACCGGAACGCGGCCGCCCGGGCCCGCGGACCAGAGGAGAGGAACCCGATGTCACAGCCGTACGCCGGTGGCCCCGCGCCCACACCGGCCGACAGCAGCCGGATCGCCGCGATCCTGGCCCACCTGTCCGCGCCGATCGCCGCCGTGCTGAGCGCCGGACTGCTGAGCCTGCTCGGCCCGCTGCTGGTCTGGCTGGTCAAGAAGGACGACCCGTTCGCGCGTCGGGCCGCCGCCGGGGCGTTCAACTTCAACCTGTCGTTCTGGGTGCTGTTCATCGTCAGCTGGATCCTGGTCTTCACCGTGGTGGGGATCGTCGTGGCGATCCCGCTCATGGTCGTGCTGTTCGTGGTGTCCGCGTGGTGCCACATCAAGGGCGCGGTGCGGGCGTCGAACAACCGGAGCTACGACTACCCGTTCCAGCTGCGGGTGCTGTCCTGAGTCCGGAGTGAGACCGGGCGTCCCTCGGCCCGGTCGTGGCCTCAGGAGGGGTCGCCGGAGGATCGGAGCCGGCGTACGACTCGGATCCCGACGACGGCGAACGCCACCAGTCCGCCCACCTCGACGATCGTGAAGCCCAGATCCCACAGTGGGGTTTCGAACCCGCGAACCGTCAGGACGGCGTCGGCAGCCCAGAGGACGGCGAACGCGAGGCCGAGCCACGGGACGTAGCGCGGGATCCCGGGGTATGCGGCTCGCGCGAGGAACATGCTCGTGGGCAGGAAGAGGAGAACGCCGGTCGCCCCGACGAGGCGGAGCGCATCGGCGCAGGCATCCAGCCGCGAGCCCTCGGCGGCGAGAACGTCGACGGGTACGGCGGCATCCTCTGGCGAAGACGGCGCGGGGACAGCGACGATCCGGTCGAGCTCCTCGTGTGGCCCGCACGAACAGGATCTGGGGAAGCGCGGCCGGCCGCCGCGGGTCTCCGACGGTCGATCTGATCTCGCCGGTCGTCCGTGGTCGGGGTGGCGGGATTTGAACCCACGGCCCCTCGCTCCCAAAGATCAACTTCGATCTTAGGAGTGTTGACCAGCGGAAACAGTGCTGACGAGCCTATCTCAAACCGAGGAGGCGAGTGCACGTGAACAGCGACTACCGGTACCGGCGTCTGTCCGACGCGGACACCCTGGCAGACCTCCTGCCGGACTACGACCTGTACCTCAGGGCGTCGGGGAAGTCTCCGAACACCGTGGCGGTGTACACGAGGGCGGCACGTGAGCTGGTCGCGTTCCTGGGCGACGGTGTGATCCCGAGGAAAGTGACCCACAGGCATATCCAGCGCTACCTGGCGCACCTGGCAGAGCGCCCGAACCGGTTTGATCCGTCGAAGGGTCTTTCCCCTGGTTATATCAATCAGCAGTACCGGTCGCTGCTCGCTCTGTTCAAATGGTTGACCGAGATCGAGGAAGAGATCCCGGTCTCTCCCTTCCTCAAGGTGAAGGCTCCCAAGATCCCGGACAAGCTGGTGCCCGTGATCCCGGACCAGGAGATGAGAGCCCTTATCCGGGCGTGTGAGGGGACCAACTTCACCGCACGCCGGGACATGCTGATAGTCAGACTGCTAATTGACACAGGCGCCAGACGCGCCGAGATCGTGAATCTCCGGCTCTCTGATATCGAGTTGAACCCGAACGGTATGCACGTTGTCGGGAAAGGCAATCGCCCGAGGATCATCCCGTTCGGGACCAAAACAGCCCAGGCTCTCAGGCGGTACCTGCGTTCTCGCGCTCGGCACCGCCTGGCAGAGACCACTGACCGTCTTCTGCTCGGGACAAAAGGACCGATGGCTATCACCGGACTACGGAGCATCCTGAACAAGCGGGCAGAACAAGCGGGAATCCCGCACGTACACCCGCACCGGTTCCGGCACACCCTCGCGTCAGCGTGGATCGCTTCCGGAGGTTCCGAGACGGATCTGATGCACCTGGCCGGATGGAAAAGCCGAGAGATGCTGTCCAGGTACGGTGCCAGCGCTGCCGCTGACCGTGCCCGAGAAGCCCATCGCAGGAAGGCGCTGGGGGACCGGTTCTGAGGCGATAAAACCCGAGGGGTACCCGGAGGTACCCCCAAGGCATAAACGCTTGCCCTGGGGCCTCTCACGGCCCCCGCAGGACTACCGGATGGACCCGCCCCAGTGAGGCACCTACGGGGAAAGCCTCACGGGCTCTAGTAGCCGCTGCCGTGTGGGCGTGGACGTACACGGGGGTCAATCGTTTCGACCCTAGCTGCTCAGAAGTGAGCAGCTACAGCGTGTCGGCGTTCGCCGAACTTGGCATCAGAGGCTTGGGTTCACGCAACTCAGTAGCCAAGTACCGGGCTATCTGGCGATAAGCCTTCGGCGACTTTCCCCGTGGGCGTCGCCTCCCGCAGTCCGCGATCGACGCGGGTGAGGCAACGACCGTTGAGCCGGGCGAGACCGTGGTGATTCGTCCCGTATCAAGTAATAGCGGTTCTTACTCACTCAACGAGCACAGACGGACAAGGTGACGATTCTCAGAAATCGTCAGTGCGGAGCAACCGGAACCGCTGGCAAACGTCTTCTAATGTACAGGGTCAGAACCACTGATCCGGCGCGAGAGGACCACCGTTGACGATTCCCGGACAGGCGCAGCACGAGGCACAGCGATACAACGAGATGCTGACAGAAGCGATGGCTCTCGCGATCGAGGCTGATATCTGGTCTGGCGACCCCGCCACGGGGCACGACTGGTCCGGACACCACGATGGACTCATGGGCGTGATCGGCCCTCTGGTCGTCGACCGCCCGGACCTTGAGGAGATGACTGAGAAAGCGGTCGCTCTGGCGATCAGTCGCGTAGCTAGCTAGCTAGCTTCTCCCGCGCCCGGGGCGTAGCTTTCCCGCCGCTGCGACCCCGGGACGTGGGCTCAAGCCAACCGTCTTCCCTGGCCCTGCCGACATGAGCTTTCACGGTCGCCATCGGCCGGTCGATCGCGCCGGCCAGAGTGTCCAGGATGCCTCGGCCGGGTAGGGCGGACACCGTCTCATAAGCGACGGCCAGGTGAGCTAGGTAGTCGTCGGTGATCTCCCCGCTGGTGCGCTCCCATGCTGCTGAGAGCGCCTTGAGCACGTCGTTGGCCTCGTGCCGGACAACGTGGCGGGTCCTGTGGTCGTCGTGTCGCAAGCGGTCACCCAGCGCCCGCCAAGCCTGCCGTAGCTGCTGGTGATCCAGCTCTGCACCCTCGCCGACGGCTCTGATCGTCACCTCGACGATCCGGCCGTCTTCCCTGGTCACGTCCAGTTCGTACGGGCTCACGACCCGCTCGACAACACGTCCTCTGTTGTCGGGCCCAGTGGCCCCGTCTCGTTCGGTCTCTCGCATCCCAGCATCCTACCACGTTCGAGCTGGACATCTAGCTAGCTAGTTGTTATAATCGTGGTAGCTCGACATCCGTCGGGTCAGTCGACAGGAGGAGAGATGCCATCACCCCGAGACGTCCCACGCTGGCCGGCGTGGCGAACGCAACCGCTGAGCACGTTCGGACGGGTCGTCATCCCGTCCGCAGTAACTGAGCAAGACCTAGAAATCATTGAGCACCGTAAGACTAAGCATTATCACGCAGAAACGGACCACAACAATGACCAGCACGACCGTTAACCGCGCTATCGAAATGGACCAGGACCAGGCTGCCGCTGTTGCGGCGGTGGGCTCCTGGTTGTCCCGGCGCCTGGTGGACCCGAAGGTTCCTCAGATGTTCCGCGTAGGCGGGCCGGCGGGTTCCGGCAAGACCACAGTGATCAAGGAAATCCTAGAGCGGCATCGAGATCTCGACGTCGCGGTCACGACTCTGACTGGCAAGGCATCTCAGGTGCTCCGCGACAAGGGCGTGGACACTGCGATCAACCTGCATCAGCTGTTCTACCGGCCCGACCCGGACATCATGCCGAGGAAGCAGGAAGTGGACCGGCTGCTACAGGGCGTCACGGACCCGCAAGAGGTCCGCACCTTGCGCCTTGAGTCGCAGCAGCTCGCCAAGACGATGCACGTCCGGGTGCCGGAGATCGGTCATGAGCTGATCATCGTGGACGAGGCATCGATGATCTCGGGGCGGGTAGCCGAGGACATCTTGCAGTTCGGACGGCCGGTCCTGGCAGTCGGGGACCCGATGCAGCTCCCTCCCGTGGAATCGTCGTACGGGCTGCCACCGCTGTTCGCGGACCGGTTCCCGGACAAGCTCCTGATGGGCAACCACCGATCGAACGATGATCTCGTGGGGCGAGTGGTCAACGCGGCTCGGGCCGGGCGCGGTCTTCCGACTGAGGCGATCGTCGGGACCGACCGCCGTGACATTGATCTTCGGGACTATGACGTGATCCTCGTGGCGTCGAAGACACGACGGTGGGAGGTCATCTCAGAGCTGCGCCAGGCCCAGGGGAAGCCGACCACGCGACCCGTGGTCGGTGACGAGATCATGCTCTGGAAGAACGCCCACGACCACGGCCTGTTCAACGGCAGCACGGCCGTGATCATGGACATGGAGTACGGGGAGACCAAGGACGAGTTCCGTGCTCTGTTCGATGACGGCTCGTGGCACACGGTCGCACTGGCCGGGTTCCAGAGCCAAGCCGCGCTCGCCAAGGAAGAAGCCGACTGGAAGAAGCGGAAGCGGCGCCTGGTCGCGTCCTACGCGGATGTCCTGACCGTCCACAAGGCCCAGGGTTCCGAGTGGTCCCGGGTACTCGTGGCCGACCAGTGGGGCGGCAAGGATCTCGACATGAAGCAGCGGTGGCGCTACACCGCCGTCACCCGTGCTCGGGACCTCGTGCACGTCGTCGGAGCTGAGTTCGGTGTTCCGGTTGCGTAAGGCTGACCGGGCGGCGGCCCTGTCGCGTTACACAGCCGCCGGCCTCACCATGTTCCCGTACGACCTGGAAGACACGCCGTTCCGGGGCTGGCCCAACCCTGCGCTGATGAGCGGGCACACGGACCTCCTGGGGTTCACCCGGGTGTTCGGGGTGCACATGGGCAACGGGTTCGTGGGAATCGATGTCGACGCCGACCGTGGTGGGTCCCTGGACGGCTTGGAAGCCGAGTACGGCCCTCTCCCGCCGACCCTGACGACGGTGACTCCGTCGGGACCTCAGAACCTCCACCTGGTGTTCCGGACCTCCGGGTCCGTGTGCACGTCCAAGGAGTTGACCAAGCGGTTTCCAGGGGTCGATTTCATCGGGGCCGGCGGGCACCTGATCGGCGCTAGCTCCGTGCGGCTCATGGACACCAAGGAGGAAGTGGCCTACAAGGCGCAGTGGCCTTTCCTGGACCCTGCGCCCCTTCCAGAGGGCCTGGAACGAGCGTGGAGAGCGACGGCGCCGGCGTCGGTCGACTCCCTGCGCTCCGACGAGATCGAGAGTCGAGTATTCGACGACTCTGTCCTGCCGGAGCTTGAGGCAGACACCTTGGACGGCGTGATCATGTCCGCCCTGGACGTGATCCGGTCGACCAACGGTCCGCGCCATGACACCACGCTGCGGATGGCGGTCAAGGTGTATCACGCGGCGCTCCTGCGGGGTGAGCCGCTGGACTCTTACGACGATCAGATCCGTGATGCCTACGAAGATTCCGGAGGCGAGGATTTCCCTGACCTGGCGAAGATGATCAGGGACACCAAGGCGTACGCGGTCACCAACCCGCGTCCGCGTCCTGCGGTCTCGGCTTACGTCAAGACTCGACGCGACGAGATCGGCTTGTGGGCCGATGCAGCTACAGCGGCCTTCCCGACCAAGGCCAAGAACATCAGGGCTTTGATCACGGCCGTGGCGGTGGAGGCCACAACCGAGTTCAACATGAGTACGTCAGCGTCCACGCTGGCCGATCGGTACCCAGGGGTCGGGTCCCGTTCCAAGGTGTCCCGGAACCTCGGCGTCCTGGAGAGCAACGGGCTCCTCTACTCCGATGGCGGAGCCTGGACCCTGAGTGGCTGGTACACCCCGCATTGGACGTTGAGAGAGCCCTAGGCACAAACCCGTTCAAGATCATTCCAGGTATGGGCGGCAAGCCGCGACTGGTCGATGGGCTCAGGGACCCATCGACTGACCCGCCAGGGTCACCGCTCAAGCGGTAGCGGTGCGTGCCCGCACCAAGTCATCAGGGCCGGACCGACGCTGAGGGTCGGCCCTTATATGTGTACCAGTTGGCGAGAGCCGAGTAATCAACCAACCACTGTGAGTGACTTCTAGGCACCAGGAGAACAGGTGCCAACCAACAATCGGGCCGTGAGGGCGGCCCTTAAACGAAGGATCATTGTCATGAACGCTAAGATCAACAGTTCGGCGCACGCCACCGAGGACGTGTCCGAGTACGACGACGCTGTCGACGGCGAGGAAGCCGTCGTGGGCGCACCCGGGTTCGTCCGGGACACCCCGGAGGGTCCGGACTTCCGGTCCACCCCGTTGTGGGTTGACGATCGACCGTACGACGATCACGTAGACAGCCGCGAGGGAACGGCTGTGTTCGACCTCTTCACCGCCGGCCATGGCTTCCAGGTCATGGCGGGGCCCAAGACCGCTCAGAAGCAGTTCTTGTGCCGTCGGTGCGGGACGGAGATCGTGCGTCCCGCCGACCAGTGGGTCTGCGAGTTCTCCGGGGACGTGACCACCCGCCCGATGGTCACGCCGGGGCAGCCATGCCAGTGCAACTGGTGCTGTGTCAACGCTGACGTCCGTGAGGGACGCCCGCCGGAGCGGTGCGAGGCGTGCCGTCTGCTCGACGAGCGGGACCGAGCACGGGCCAACCGTGAAGCCACGAACACCCGGCACCGCGCCATGGCCGGCGCTGCGATCCAGGCCCACCCCGGGCTCGACGACCACGAGATCGCACGCATGCTCAAGGTCCCGAAGGTCCGTGTCGCAGAGGCAAGAATCCGTACGGGAAACTAGTACTAATAGTAAGGGCCTGATCGACCCTTTATCGGTACCAGCCAAATAGATCACCAGGACCCCGGTTGACCACACGGTCACCGGGGTTCTTTTATGCCTCCGTTCTCGCCTCGGTTTCCTTCGTTGGCTAGCAGAACGGTTCGGCCAGCACGGTCCCTCTCCCGGTGCTGGCCCTGGCCCGTTCCGGTGGACCCCGGGTGTTGATCACCGGAGCGGGCCTTTTCTTATGCCTATATCCATAAACACCAACTCTAACTCAGAAAGGATGACCATGACGGACTCTTTCATGCACGGACTCCGATACGCGCTATCGCTCATCGGTACTACCCAGACAGCCCAGGCTCGCGCTCTGGGCGTGAGTGTCCCGACCATCACTAGGTGGCGGGCCGGCGTCGCCGTGCCCAACGAGCAGAACATGGCTCGGATCGCCAACAGGAGTGGCCTGGACCAGGAGACCATCCGCGAGGGCGGTCCCGATGCTTTCGCGGGCACCGTTGATTCCATCAATCAGGCGGACCCTGGTTTCCGCATGACCTCGATCCCCAACCGCTAAGGACACCAATGGAAACTATTGCTCAGACTCTCGCCAGACTGCTCCGAGAAGGCATCGAGAGCCCTGACGATATCGACGTCGATGCCTACCCGATTGACCCGAACACGGGTGCCCATCGGGCTTTCGACCCTTCCCAGGGACACGGAACGGGTGACCAGGTGATCACCCGTAGCCCTGTCGACGATTTCTTTGATGCTTTCAACGAAGCCTACGCACGTAAGGATGACTTTTTCCGATGACCATCACGAATACCGAGAACCTGTCCGAGGCGCGCTTTGGCGCGGACAACCCGAACCACGGTAGGGGTCCTGTTCCCAACGTGGGTAGCAACGTGGCGGGTGACCTTCTCCTGATCAAGAGCTACCGAACGGCCGTCGCGACCGTCCGGGACGCCGGCGTGACCCTCCCGGCTGAGGTAGACCGAGCTTTCGACGTCCTCGACGCCGTCTCCCAGCACCACGGAGCGGCGGAGGTGCCCTCGATCCAGGGTCTTTCTCCCGAGGACACGATCAAGGTTCTCGACGACTACGTCACGGCCAAGAGCCGTCAGGCGGCTCATGCTCAGGCCAAGGCGGTTGTCCAGTCCCTCGCGGTGACCCAGCTCAGGGACGCTCTGGCGTCCAGCCTGGACGACGTCCTGACCCAGCTCGCCGACCGCTACGACGACGCGGTCAAGGTGTACCTGGAGGGCCATGACATCAGTTCGATGACCGTCGCTGCCGTGGCCGAAGGTGACTTCAACGGTGAGCGCGTAGCCCGCTGGCACGCAGCCAAGGCGGCTGCCGTAGACCTCGATCAGATCGCCAACACGGTCATGACTCTCGCCGTGGAGAAGCCCCGATACTCCACGCACTACGACCAGCGGATCGCGCTGATGGCCGATCTCGCGGACGCCAACGTCCTTTGGCTCTCCTCCGCTGATGATTCGGTTCGGTCCGGAGAGCCCAAGGCGAACCTTCCGTTCGGTCTGGCACCGGCTCTCGTGGAGGCCGGCGCCAAGCTGAGCCTTCCAGCCTCCGTGGACGCTTGGGCTGAGCGAACCGAGGGGTTCCAGGACGCCCGGGACGATGCCGCTACGGAGGCGTACCGGTGAAGTGCAAGAGAACAGATTGCCATAACCCGGCGGTTCCCGGATACGCCCATTGCGGGCGGTTCTGTGCAAAAGTATTCGGGGAGCAGGTTGATTTCCAGGCACGGGCGGCGAAAGCGAACGATGCTGAGACCATCGCTTTCAGGGACGCTCAAGCGGTCGCCCTTGAGGAAGCTGGCCTGTGGATCAGCGAGTTCTACCGGCTCGAATCCGAGATCAAAGCTTCTCGGTAGGTCAAGCCTTCACGATAAGCTCAAGCCTTCACGAATGACTAACGATAATAAGTGCCGGCGGTGCGGAACGCCGATCGGCGAGACGCCCTCTGGCCTGCCCGGCGACCAGGCCGGAGAGCTACCCCCGGGAAGGGCCCTCGGACCCGCCGGCCGCTGTCCTGACTGCTCCGAGTGCCGAGACTGCGGAGACGGACTCCCGTCAACGGCTACCCCCACCCAGGTGCGATGCACCCCATGCCGGGTCAGAGCCACCCCCGGTGCCGTTCAGTGCCCCTACGCCTGGTGCCTCGGGTGGTTCGTGCCCAGCGCGAGGAACCCGCACAAGTGCGGTCCTCGCGGTCCGGCTAACACAGCGGCCCTCGCTCGCTTGGACAGCGAGCCTGAGCCCCGGGTTCTGCACGGGCCGGCGCTTCCGGCTACAGCGCTGGGAGTACGGCACAGCAGGAGCAGCCCCGGCCCTGAGACACAGGTCGGCGTACAGCAGCAGACTGCTCGGCTTAGGCCGGCGCAGTAGCGCGGCTAGTACAGCAGCGCTGTCCTCGCGAGTACGAGGACAGCAGAGCCGCCGCTAGCTACAGCAGTAGGACAGCACAGCCGCTAGAGCGGCACAGCACAGAGCGGGCCGGGAACGGCGGGCTTGCGGAGTGCCGGCGCTTTTCCGGCGCTCCCTCGGTAGACCCGACCCACGAACGGTCAGGAGCAGGCGCACCCCCAGGGGGCCTGCTCCCCCCGGGGCCTTCGGCCCCCGGCGCGTATTGCGGATCCGCCATCCAGTAAACGAACTAGGCCCCAATTAGGGGAGAAACGAGATGATTGATGGATAAGCCTGATGATTTCGGAACGAGCGGTTCTCATTCTTGGGACGCCGTTACCGATGATGAGCTCAACCTGGTCCTGCGGCCTGATGAGTGGCCGCTCTTGGTCGAGGCGTGCCGCAACCTGGACCTGATCGACGTGCTCCGAGCTGAGTTCGCCTCTGACCCCCGGTACATCGTCAAGGGAAGCACCGGCCAGCCGGTGATCAACCCACTGGTGAAGCACATCGACACCGCGACCGCGCGGTACCAGTCGATCGTCAAGCAGCTCGGAGTCCCCGACGTGGACGAGGAGCGTGCTCGGCAGCGCGCCGCTCAGCTGAGCGCTGACATGGCAGCCCTGGGACGGGCTTCCTGGGACGTTCGCCGGCGCGATGCGTAAGCGCCAGACGGACAACGGGACCCCCGGGGTGCCTCCGGGGCTCCCCGACCGGTTCCTGAACCCGGTGATCGAGCTGGACCCCGACCACGACACCGGGAACCGCGAGTACGCCGCGTTCCAGTCGTTCCGGGCCTACGCCCGAGACCTAGAAGCGTGGCTGAACGCCAACGCTCCGGGCTACCGAGCCCCGGACGTGATGACCGCTCTCGGAGCCACCCTGACCCACTTCCGGGCCGTCGCCCGGAAGCTTCAGACCCGCTAGCAACTACGCCCTGGCCTACTTGAGCAGGCTGACGATCAGAGCGCCCAGAGCAATGATCGTGGCACCGGACGTGGCGAGAGCGCTCACGCTCGCCGCGAAGCCCTTCCCGTCGGCCAGGACCCGCCGCAGGAACTCGCCCCACTTGCTGCGACTAGCGAGCAGCTTGGCGTTGGCCCAACCGTGCTGCCGATTCTGGTTGCACCCACCAAGGATGCCCCTCGCGTTTCTCCGGCAGTACAGCTCTTCCCCGTCGCGTCCCCGCTCCCGGATCGGAGCGCCGCACGGGACCGGGGCGAGCATGAACATATACACGGCTCCGAGGCCGGACATGATCGCGATAGGTGCCGCGCCAACCTGAGTGGACCAGATCGCGACAGCGATCACAGGGAGCAGGAGATAGCCCCAGAATCTCCAGATGAACTGCTTACGCTTTTTGGTCAGAAGCTTCGTTTTCCCCACGAGCAGGAAACGCTACGTGTAGCGGCCAACGTTAGGAACAGACGTCACTGCCTTGGCGTAGTTACACCCCTGTTGTATCCGACGGCGATTGCATATGCAGTTGATCGCAGATCATCAAGATTGTGTATGGCGTCGGCATTCACATTATGAGCGCAACCATGAGAGCATCAGGCTGTGATCTTGACTCCGTCTCAGCGGTTCCTGTTGGTCACGCTGCTGTCCCACCAGCGGCCTGACCTCATGATGAGCAAACAGGCCCCGGGGCTCCGGGGCTCGTACCCGGTCGGCGCGTACCGCCGGCTGATCCAGCGAGGGTTGCTCACGGATCAGGGCAATCTCACACCACTGGGCCTACAAGTGGCTAGCGAGATCGTTCAACGGATCGGCCGTTAGTCGTCGGCGTTTGGGAAACGTCGTGGTCCGCCCCATCTTTTGGCGACTTCTTCGATCTCCGCATGGAAATCACTCTCGCTCAACGAGTGCAGCGCTCCGAGACAATCTCGATGCCAGAACTGATTCTGACAGTCGCGGAAATAGATCCCCGTAGCAAACGGGACTGCTCTGTTCGTCTGCGGTATATCATGAAAATCTTTGATAGCGTATTGGCTTGGCTCCACGGCTGGTGGGATTACTGACGGTTCGTTAAAACTGACTACTCCGTCGAGCGGACTTTCGACGTAGATGGCAGTCGTATAGATCGGTAGCTGAGAAGCATTTCTCACTCGAACGACCGCGTACCTCGCGCGCCTGCCGTATGCGGGGTGCATCGGCTCAGAGAGGGCATAACCGAACCACACTGCAATGGATTCAGCCTGTTCGGATCGCTCTTTCTGGTCTCGCTTAGATTGGTCGGCACGCAACGCGGATAGCTGTTCGTTCTGTAGGCGGTTCGTCTCTTGTGCAGCGCGGGCGGCTCTTGCTGCGAACATGAGCGCACCAGCAGCAACAACCCATGTGATCAGTTCCTGAACGTTGCCATAATCAAGCTGGATAGCGAACCACGTAGCTCTGACGACAGGGGTGATAACCCAGGAGGACCACTCCGGTTGCCACGGCATCATCTGCACGTCAGGGAGTCTGCCGGGAGGGTCTGACATTCAGAGAGCGGGCGGGCCGTCGGTCGACATGCTCCGTACGGCCGTGCCGATCGGTCCGGGGGCCGGGATGGGCCGTAGGCCCACCGCGTAGCGGCGCCGTAGGCGTCCTGGCGCTCGGGCCGGGCGGTGCGGCAGCCCTGTGGGTGGCGGCCGATGGTCTGCACGCGGGGCCGGGCCGGAGAGAGGCCCTGACCGGAGGTCCCGCCGGAGGCTCGCAGTAGAGCCTGGGACGGCTACCAACGGAAGGCCGGCGTCTGACCGGCAACGGGACTGCCTAGCGGTCCTGCTCTTGCAGCTTCTGAATCTGGGCCCGGAGGTCGTCCAGGTCCCATCGGGCCTGCCCGCCCGCTGTGCGGAGTGCGGGCTTGACGATGCCCTTCTGGGCCCATCGGGAGAGCGTCGAGGGGTCGACAGCGAGGGCTCGTGCGGCCTCTGCTGTCCGAACAAGCTGCCTCTCCTGCGCCATTGGCACAGGTTGTCATAGAGGTCCGCTGACAGAGAACGCGCCTGTTCAGCGGGTTGCCAGCGCTGCACGACAGTCCTCAGTTGTAAGAGTTGCAAGAGTAGGTGTAGCTTGAGATGCAAGAGTTGCACGAGATGAGGGAGTAGCCATGTTCAAGTGGGAGCAGTCGGAGATCGTGGAGGCGCACCGCCTCACGGTGGCGATGGTCTGGGCTCTGCTCGGCGTCGGGACGGTGCGACCGTCCACCTGGGCCGCTCTGATCCGTCGTGGTCTGGCCGAGCGTGCCGACGACTCCGGCTACCGGTTCACCAGCACCGGCCAGGACGTGGCCGATGAGTTGTACAACCTGACGACCGACGAACCGGAGGTTCCTGCTCCCCGGGAACCCCAGGGTCTGCCCACGGTCATCGAGCCTCGCACCGTGACCGCTGATGAGGTCGGTGCGGGTGAGAATCAGCCCTCTGAGGCTGAGCACGAGCCCTCGCGAACCGCGCTATCGACGGCGGACGCTGTTCGCTCCGGTGATGTCCTGGTGTGGCGCGGTGAGCGCCGGCGAGTGCTCGGGACCTGGACCGAACACGGGGAACGGGTGATCAGCACCTACGAAGGCACCCTGATCATGCCGCCGGGGACTCCGGTCCGTGTGGACCCGGTGGAACAGTTGGCTCTCGTTGGCTAAGCACTGGGATGGCGACCCCGAGGGAAGCCATCAACGCTGGACCCCTGAGGTCCCACCCAAGCACCCCAAGCCGATCCCGGCGATTCTGATAGGCGCCGGTGCGGCAGCGATTCTTCTGCTGATCGCGTTCGTTCTGTTTTCCTCATAGTCACGGGTCGGCCCCGTCAATGCCGGTGCGGTTAGAAGCCGCGTGGACGCCGTCCACTCTCACAACAATTCACAACACACCAGGAGTCTGCCATGCGCCAGATCGCTATCGACCAGTCCCGAACGAAGTTCGTGTATTCCGGCCTGTGCGTCGAGAAGCCCCGTTACGTCCAGCTCTCGGACGGTACCTCGAAGCGCGACGGGTCCCAGATGACCAACGACGACGGGGTCCCGCTGTGGACCATGGACTGTTACGTGGACGACGAGAACGCGACCCGCGCTGAGGCGATCGGGGTCACGGTGCCCTCCTACGACGAGCCGACGGCCGCGCGGTTCCAGCCGATCACGTTCGACGGCCTGGTCGCCACCATCTACACCGGCCGTGACGGTCAGCCCGCCGTGAGCCTCAAGGCCACCGGGATCGCGGGCCACTCCAAGCCCGCACCGGCCGACAAGGCCGCCTGACCCCGTCCCTGATCCGCCGGCCCCTGCCCTGCTTCCCCGGGGCAGGGGCCTTTCTCATGCCCGAAAGAGGAATCATGCTGTTCCGCCGCCGTGACCGGCAGACGGCCGCCGATCAGGCGGAAGTAGACCAAATCGTCGACACCTGGCACCGAACCTGCGAGGCGATCAGCCTCACCCACGACGTGGACACCGTTTCCGGAGTCACGCACATCGTTCCCCGAATCGAGTTCGTGGTTCTCGGACCACCGACCCGGCTCACCGTCCGACTGACACCGGGGATGCTCCCCGAGGACATCAGCGCCCAAGGCCGGCGCCTGGCCCGCTCCATGGGCGCCGTGGGGCTACGGGTGGAACCCCGAGGGCTGTCCCACGTGATCGTGGAACTCCTGGACACCGACCCACTCGCCGACACGCTCCCACTCCCGATCGGACCGATCACCGGTCCGCTGCTCCTGGGCCACGACGAACACGGCCAGGGCGTCACCGCCCACGACCCGTTGCCGCACCTGATCGCGGCCGGGTCCACCGGCTCCGGGAAGAGCTCGTTCGCCTACTCGATGCTCGCTCAGGTCTCCGACCGTCTCAAGGCCGGCGAGCCCGCACGGGTCTCCGGTATCGACCCCTCATCGGTGCTTCTGCGCCCGTTCCCCGGCGCGGTCCTGGGTCTATCCGATCCCGGCCGGATCGAACGGAAACTGGCCGAGCTGGTCGCCGAGCTGGACCGGCGCCTGACCGCCATCCCGCACGACCGGGACACCCTGCCGGTGTCCCCGACCCACCCGTGGCACCTGATCGTCCTCGAAGAGTGGCCGGCGGTCCTCAAGGCCGCCGACGGGTTCGACAAGAAGCTGGGCACCGCAGTACGGGCACACGTCTCCCGGCTCCTGGCCGAGTCACGCAAGGTCCGCATGTCGGTGTTCATGCTCGTACAGCGCCCCGAGAGCGCTCTGATCGGAGGATTCGAGCGAGCCCAGCTCGGACTACGGGTCTCGTTCCGGATCGACGCCGAGGGCGTCAAGCTCCTGCACCCCGAGGCCGACCCCACCATCGCGGCCGAGCACACCACGGCCGCTCCCGGGGTCGCCCTGCTGTCCACCTCAGGAACACCGGCGCAGCGCATCCGCGCTCCGTTCCTGTCCTACGGCGAGTACGTCGAGCGGGTGGCCGCATGACGGCCACGGCGGCGGCCCGGCCCCGGCCGGAGGTCGGGGGGCCGGGTCGGGCGGCCGAAGGCCGCCCTCTCGGTAAAGGGCGATCATCTGTACTCCCCGAAGCCGACCGGCGATCCCGGCGCCGGGAAGCGATGGGACTCCGGCGCTCCCTGTGGGGATGGTCGTCGGTCAAGCGTCAGCGCAAATGCGGTCGGGTCCCGCACCGCACCGGCGGCGGTGCCGTGATCCGGGTGTCGGACACCGACGACGGCCGGCGGGCCGGGGTGTCCGGATTGCAGTCGTGTAGTTCCTGGACCTGTCCGGTGTGTTCCCGGTCGATCTCCGCTGAGCGCGCTCAGGAGGTGGCCGCCGTCCTGCGTGCGGCTCAGGCTCAGGGCTGCTCTGTCGCGTTCGTGACGCTCACGATGTCCCACCGGGCCGGGACGCCTCTGCGGGCCTCCTGGGACGCCCTGACGGCCGGGTGGCGCTCGGTCACCTCCGGCGCCGCATGGACCAAGGACCAGGAGAAGTTCGGGGTGGTCGGTTGGCTCCGCGCCATCGAGATCACCCACGGAGCCAACGGGTTCCACGTCCATGTCCACGCCATGATCGTGTTCGACGGTCCGGTCTCCCCGGACCTCATGTTCGCCCTGGGCGACCGACTGTTCGGTCGCTGGGAACGCGGCATCGGCCGCAAGGGGTTCACCGCTGTGATGGACCGGGGAGGACTCGACGTCCGGCCCGTCCTGCTCAACTCGGAGTCGATCGACGCCGTAGCGGCCTACGTCTCCAAGGCCGCCATGGAAGCCGTGTCCTCAGCGACCAAGCACGCCCGGGGCGGCAACCGGGCGCCCTTTCAGATCCTCCGCGACGCCGTGGCGACCGGCAACGCCGATGACATCGAACTGTTCTGGGAGATCGAGCAAGCCTCGATCGGCCGGAAGAAGATCACGTGGTCTCAGTCCCTCCGCACCTGGGCGGGCCTGCACCGGGAACGCACAGAGGAGGAGATCGTGAGCGAGAACCGCCACGGGGAAGACCAGCTAGCCCTACCGCCCGAGACCTGGGACCGAGTCCAGCACGAAGTCGAAGACCTCCTGGACACCATCGAGGCCGGCGGTCTGCCTGGCGCCGAACAGTGGCTACGCAGCCGGGGTCTGACCTATCGGCTTGTGGGGTGTGGCGCAGAAGGGGAGAGCACCGACCGGTCGGGCCCTCCGAGCCGGTCAAGCGGACGGCGATAGCCGATCCGCGTACGCGTCGAAGCGAGGGGGATTCGAGGGTCTAACGATCTTGTTAGCGCGACTGATAGCCTCTGCTCCGAGGCTCTGACCAGCGCTAACGGCCGCTTCAGTCGGGGTGGCGGGATTTGAACCCACGGCCCCTCGCTCCCAAAGCGAGTGCGCTACCAAGCTGCGCCACACCCCGTCGCCCGCAGTCTAGCCCCGTCCCGACTGCACCCCGGCGCCGCCGTCGGCGCCCGGTGTGTCCCGCGCTACAACGACCGGGCGTTGCTCCCTCCGCTCCCGCCTTCCTAAGGTAAGCCTTCCCTTAGTGAAGGAGGAGCGTCACGTGGCACCGTCCGGACTGCACGACCCCGCCGCCGAGCACGCGAGCTGCGGCGTCGGGCTGATCGTCCGCAAGGACGGGGTGCAGACCCACGACGTGCTCGTCCTCGCCCATCGTGCCCTCTGCGCGGTGCCGCACCGCGGCGGGATGTCCGCCGAGGGCGTCGGTGACGGCGGCGGCGTCTCGGTGGACCTGTCGGTGCCGTTCTTCTCCCGGCTCGCCGGCCGCGAGCTGACCCCGGGGCGGTTCGCCGTCGCCAACGTCTTCCTCCCCTCCGACCCCGACCGCGCCGCGGCGGCCGCAGCGCTGGTCACGCTCACCCTCACCGCGCACGGCTGCACCGTCCTGGCCGTCCGCGACGTGCCGGTCGACCCGTCGGTACTGCGCCCCGCGGCCGTCGCGCAGCAGCTCCCGGTGCGGCAGTGGATCGTCGAGGTCCCGGACGTCGCGGACCCGGAGCGTCTGGCGCACGGCGCGCTGCTCGACATCGAGTCGGTCGCCTACACCGACGACGCCGTCGCCGGTCTCTACCCGCTCAGCCTCTCGACCCGCACCCAGGTCCTCAAGGGACGGCTGAACTCGTGGGAGGTCGTGCCGTACTTCGCCGACCTGACCGACCCGGAGCACCGGGTGCGCAGCCTCTACTTCCACACCCGCTTCTCGACCAACACCGACCCGCACCCGTCGATGGCGCAGCCCTTCCGGCTCCTCGCGCACAACGGCGAGCTCAACACCGACCGCAAGAACCGGATCGCCGACGAGGCCCTCGCCCGCGCCCGGGGCCGCCGGATCGTGCGCCCGCCGGGGCAGTCCGACAGCGCGCGGTTCGACCAGACCCTGCACGCGCGCGTGGCGGGCGACGGGCTCGACCTCGTCGCGGCCGTCGTCGCCGCGATGCCCCCGGCCTGGGAGAACGACCGCACGCTGCCCGCGCCGGTGCGCGCGATGCTGGAGTACCGGTCGCTGGTCGAGGAGATCAACGACGGTCCGGCCGCGCTCGTCTTCTCCGACGGCGAGGTCGTCGGCGCCCGCCTCGACCGGCTCGGCCTGCGTCCACTGCGGACCTGCGAGACCGCCGACTACCTGACCGTCTCCTCGGAGGCGGGCCAGTTCCCGTTCCCCGACGACGACGTGCTGCGCCGCGGCCGCATCGAGGCCGGCGGGATGCTGTGGTGGAGCACCCGCGAGCGTCGCAGCTACGACACCGCGCAGACCCTGGAGCTGCTCGCCGCCCGCGCCGACCACGAAGCCCTCCTGGCGGGCGCGCGGACACCGGCGGCCGAGCTGCCGCCCGCTCCCGCGGGATCCGGGCCCGCCGCGACCGGTGACCTCGCCGTCCACCAGCGCTACGTCGCCTACGGCCTGGACGCCGAGGCGTTCCGCGTCCTGCTCGACCCGATGCTCGACACGGGGACCGAACGCGTCTCCGCCATGGGCTACGGCAACGCCATCAACGCGCTGAGCGACCGCGAGGGCGGCGTCGCGCACTACTTCTCACAGCGCTTCGCCCAGGTCACCAACCCGCCGCTGGACCCGATCCGCGAGGCCGACGGCATGACCCTGCGCGTCGCGCTCGGCGCCCGCCCGGTGCACGACGGCCCGTTCCACCGCATCGTGCTCGACTCGCCCGTCCTCGACGCCGACGGTCTCGCCCGCATCGGCGCCCAGCACGTCGTCCCGGTCGGCCGGTTCGCGCTGCTGCACGAGCCCGGCACGCTGGAGGCCGCTGTCGAGGGACTGTGCGCCGAGGTCGTCGCCTTCGCCCGCGACGGCGGTGGCATCGCCGTCCTCGACGACCGCGCCGTCGCCCGCGGCCGGGCCGCGGTCCCCGCGGTGCTCGCCGTCGCCGCGGTGAACCGTGCGCTGGTCGCGGCCGGGCTGCGCCCGGCGGTGTCGCTGGTCGTCGCCACCGGGCAGGTGTGCTCGGCGCACCACCTCGCCGTCGTCCTCGGGTTCGGGGCCTCGGCCGTGCACCCGCACACCGCCCACCTGCGTGCCGCGCAGCAGCATCCCGGCGACCCCGGTGCGGCGTTCGCCCGGTTCCGTGTCGCCGCGGAGAAGTCCCTGCTCAAGACCATGGCCCGGATCGGGCTGTGCACGATGGAGAGCTACGTCGGCGGCGAGTTCTTCGAGGCCGCCTACCTCGACACCCGCGACCCGGTGCTCGCCCGCTGGCTCCCCGAGGTCGACGCCCCGGTCGGCGGCGCCGGGTTCGCCGACATCGAGCGGTCGGTGCGCGACTGGCACGCCCGCGCGCTGACCGTCAGCGGCCCCGAGGACGTGCCGCAGCTCGGGCTGTTCAAGGAACGCTCCGACGGAGCCGGGCACTCCTACGGCGCCGCCGCCGTCACCGCGTTCACCGGCCTGGTCGACGAACGGAGCGGCCTCACCGCCGGCCCGGCCGACCGTGAGCTGCGGCTGCTCCCGCTCGCCGCGCTCACCGACTCCCTCGGCCTGCACGACGACGCCTACGTCCACACCGGACTGGGCGCGCTGACCGCCGCCGAGATCGACGCGTCCGCGCCCACGCCCGGCTACCGCGAGCTCGTCCGGTCCCTCACCGCCGAGCGTGCGCGACGCCCGTCCGCGCTGCGCGACGTGCTGATGCTCCCGCCGGACCTGCGCGACGGCCGCCCCGCCGACGTCCTCGACCGGATCGACCCGGCGGGCAACGCCTGCATCGCCGTACGCGGCCTGCGTCGCGACGGCGACCTGCTGCACGTCGACGGCGACGCCGCCCCGCTGGCGTCCTGGCTGGCCGAGCGGTTCGGCGCGTCCGTCGCACGCCTCGACCACGCCACCCTGCGGGTGGTCGCGGCCGGGACGGCGGGGGACTGGCTGGACCTGCTGGTCACCGCCCCCGCCCCGGTCGCTCTCGACGACGTGCAGCCCGCCTCGGAGATCACCCGCACCCTCGCCTCGGGCGCGATGAGCCACGGCGCACTCGTCGCCCGGGCGCACGAGGCCGTCGCGCACGGCACCAACATGGTCGGCGGGCTGTCCAACTGCGGCGAGGGCGGCGAGTCCCGCAGCCGGTTCGGCACCATCCGCGGCTCCCGGATCAAGCAGTTCGCCTCCGGCCGCTTCGGGGTGTGGGCGGGCTACCTCGCCGACCCGGTGCTCGAACAGGTCGAGATCAAGATCGCGCAGGGCGCCAAGCCCGGCGAGGGCGGACAGCTGCCCGGCGCCAAGGTGACCGTCGACATCGCCGCCGCCCGCGGCGCGACGCCCGGGGTCGAGCTGGTGTCCCCGCCGCCGCACCACGACACCTACTCCATCGAGGACCTCGCCCAGCTCATCCACGACGCCACCGCCGCGCGGGTGAAGGTCGTGGTCAAGCTGGTGTCCTCGGAGGGGATCGGGACGATCGCCGTCGGCGTCGCGAAGGCCGGCGCGCACGTCATCAACGTCGCGGGCAACACCGGCGGCACCGGCGCCGCGAACGTCACCAGCCTGAAGTTCGCCGGGCGCTCCGCCGAGCTGGGCGTCGCCGAGGTGCACCAGGCGCTGTCCGCGCACGGCCTGCGCGACGCCGTCGAGCTGCGGTGCTCCGGGGCGCACCAGACCGGCGGCGACGTCGTCGTCTCCGCGCTGCTCGGCGCCGACGGCTTCGAGTTCGGGACGACCGCGCTGATGATGCTCCGCTGCGTCATGGCGAAGAACTGCAACGTGAAGTGCCCGGCCGGGATCACCACCGACGCCGACGCGTTCGACGGCGACCCCCGCGCGCTGGCCCAGTACCTGCTCGGCGTCGCCCACGAGGTCCGCGAGATCCTCGCCTCGCTCGGGCTGCGCAGCCTGCGCGAGGCCCGCGGCCGCGCCGACCTGCTGCACCTGGCGCGGCACCCGTCGCTCGTCGGGCGCCTGGACCTGCGCCGCCTGCTGCACCGGGTGACGACCCCGCAGGTCGCCGACCCGGTGCGGGTCGGCGCCGACCACGACCACGACGAGCGCTGGTCGGCGACCGTCCGCACCGCCCTGGCCCGCGGCGAGTCCGGAGTGGACATCGACGGCGGAGCGCTCGGCAACCGGCACCGCTCGGTGGGCGGGCGCCTCGCCGTCGACGTCGAGCGGATGCTGAACCACGAGCACGTCCCGGGACCGGCACTCGTCGACGACCGTGGCCGCCGCTTCCTGCCGCAGCGGTGGCTGCGGATCCGCACCCGCGGCGCGGCGGGGCAGTCGTTCGGTCTGCTCTGCAACGACGGGATGTGGCTCGCCCACACCGGCACCGCCAACGACGGCGTCGGCAAGTCCGCCTGCGGCGGCACCATCGCGATCCGCTCACCCGGCACCGTGCACGACGACCGGCCCGGCAGCAACGTGCTCGTCGGCAACTTCGCGCTGTTCGGGGCCACCGGCGGCCGGCTGTTCGTCCACGGCGAGGCGGGGGACCGGTTCGCGGTGCGGAACTCCGGGGCGAGCGCCGTCGTCGAGGGGCTCGGCGACTTCGGCTGCGAGTACATGACCGGCGGGGCCGTGCTGAACCTCGGCGCCGCCGGGTCCGGCCTGGGCAACGGCATGTCCGGCGGGTTCCTCTACCAGTACGACCCGGCCGGGACGGTCGGGTTCTCGACCGACTCGGTCGACGTCGCACCGGTCTCGGGATTCCACGCGACCGCCGTCCGGCTGCTGCTGGAGTGGCACGCCGACGCCACCGGCTCGCCGCTCGCCGTCCGGCTGCTCGAGCACTGGGACCGCGAACGCGCGCACCTGCTCGTCGCGACCCCGCGGGCGCTGCGGCTCTACCAGGACGCCGGGGAGATCCTCGCCGCCCGCACCCGCCGCGAGCTCGTCGACGAGCTCGCCGCATCCCTCGCCGCGCACCAGCTGCGCCGGCACAAGCTCGCCCAGCGCGACGGCGTCCCCGTCGCATCCGGGGCGGTACCCGACGGCGACGCCGGGGAGGAGATGTTCGTCCTGCTCAACGGCCTGACCGTGCAGACCGTCGCCGAGGAGGTCGCCGCCCGCCGCGGTGTCGACGCCCGCACACTGCTGCTCACCGAGGACCACGCCGTCCGCACCCGGCTGGTCCGCTACGCCCGCGACGCCCTGGCCGGCTACGCCGACGACGAGCTCGCCGTCCTGGTCTCCGACAAGCGCGTCGGCGACCTCAAGCGCTCCCTCGCGCAGCGCGACGTGTACGGCACCGACAGCCCCGGCACCTACGGCTGGATCCTCGCCCAGGACGCCGCCAACACCGCGCGCCTCGGCCGCATCCCGGACGTCGAGGAGCTGTTCGCGGCCCGCGCCGCACCGGACCTGGTGGGCGCCCCGTGACCGCGCCGCCGCCCCCGGCCGAGCTGAGCAGCCTGGCGATCTCGCCGGACGCCCCGTTCACCGCCGAGCAGCGGATCTGGCTGTCCGGCTACCTGGCGGGCGCCCGCAGCGCCGCCGCCGCACCCGTCCGGAAGGAGACCGGGATGACCCCGGTGCACGTGCTGTACGGCACCGAGACCGGCAACGCCGAGTACGTCGCCGACCTGCTCACCGAGCGCCTCACCGAGGCCGGGGTGCCGTGGGAGCTGCACGAGCTCGACGCCGTCGGCGCCGACGCCCTCGCCGCCATGAGCAGGGTCGTCGTCGTCTGCTCCACCTATGGCGACGGCGAGATGCCCGACAACGCCGACCTGTTCCGAAAGATGATCACCGCCGACGACGCGCCGCGCCTGGACGCGACGTCGTTCGCGGTGTGCGCGCTGGGCGACGAGTCCTACGAGGACTTCTGCGCGGCCGGGCGGCTGCTCGACACCCGCCTCGCCGAGCTGGGGGCGACCCGGATCCTGGAGCGCCGCGACTGCGACGTGATGTGGGAGGACGCCTCCGCGCAGTGGTTCCCCGAGATCGTCGCCATGCTGGCCGCCGCGCCGGCCGCGACCACCGCGCCGGACCCCGCACCCGAGCCGGAGCCGGTCCGCCGCCGCGACCGCCCCGCCCCGGTGCCCGCCGTGCTCGCGCACCGGGTGCGGCTGTCCGGTCCCGCCTCGGACAAGGAGATCCACCACCACGAGTTCGACCTCACCGGCACCGGGCTGACCTACGCCGCGGGCGACTCGCTCACCGTCGTGCCCGCCAACGACCCCGCGCTCGTCGAGGCGTTCCTGGCGCACCTCGGCCACGACGGCGACGCCCCCGTCGGCGACCGTCCGCTGCGCGAGCTCCTGACCAGCGCACACGAGATCGTCACCCCGTCGCGGGACCTGCTCGACGTGCTCGCCGAGCGTGCCGCCGACGCCGGGCTGCGCGCCGCCCTGCGCGACGACCGGGCGGCCTGCCTGTGGGACCGCGACCTGCTCGGGCTGCTGCACGCCGCGCGGCTGCGGCTCGACCCGGAGGAGCTCGTCGGGCTGCTGCGCCCGCTGCAGCACCGCGCGTACTCGATCTCGTCGAGCCCGCTGCTGTTCCCGGACCGGGTGCACCTGACCGTCGCCGCGGTCCGCTACCGGTGCGCCGACCGCGCGGTCGGCGGGGTCTGCTCCACCCACCTCGCGGACCGGCTCGCGGTGGGGGACACCGCCGTCGTCGCGCTGCAGCCGAACACCGGGTTCCGGCCGCCCGCCGACGACGTCGACATGATCATGGTCGGGCCGGGGACGGGTGTCGCCCCGTTCCGCGCGTTCCTGCAGGAGCGCGCCGCCCGCGGGGCGCGGGGCCGGAACTGGCTGCTGTTCGGCGACCGCCGCTCCGACCACGACTTCCTCTACCGGTCCGAGCTGCTCGGCTGGGCCGAGGACGGCCTGCTCACCCACCTCGACCTGGCGTTCTCCCGCGATCAGGCGGAGAAGGTCTACGTCCAGGACCGGATGCGCACCCACGGCGCCCGGCTGCACGCGTGGCTGGCCGGGGGCGCCCACCTCTACGTGTGCGGCGACGCGAGCCGGATGGCCCGCGACGTCGACGCCGCGCTGCACGAGATCCTCGCCGCCCACACCGGGGGCGAGGACGGTGCGGCCGAGTTCGTCGCCGATCTCAAGCGCGGGAAGCGGTACCTGCGTGACGTCTACTGACCCGGAGCGTGTCCCGTGACCCTGCCCCACACCGATCTCGACGTCCTGCTCTCCCACCTCGCCGGCGACCGGCTCGACCTCGACGCCGGCACGCTGGCGCGGCACCTCCCGCTGCTCGACGAGGTCGTCGCGACCACCGCGAACGGCAGCGCCCTGATCAGCGAGCTCGGCACCTACGCCGAGCCGACCTTCACCGGCGAGGCGTTCCCGGTCCGGCCCGGCGCGGTGACCCTGCGCCTGTCCCGCCCTGCGGTCGCCTCGGTCGTCGCGACCCGGGCCGACGACGGGCGTCGCGAGCCCGCCGCGCTGTGGCTGTTCGACGGCGACGGCGCGGCCGTGCACCGCGCGCACCTGCTGTCACCCGACGCTCCGCTGGTCACCGAGGTGCTGCGGCTGGCCCCGCGCGCCGACGACCCGCCCGCCGGGCCGCCGCTCACCGCCCCCGACGAGCTCGACCACCTCGGCCTCCTCGACGCGCTCACCGACGGCGGCGGCCGGGTCCCCGACGGGCTCGTCCCGGCCACCCCGCCGTGCGACGTCGCCCGGGTCGTCGACCTGCTGTGTCTGCTCTGCGAGCACGGCGTCCCGGCCGGGCTGGCCGTGCCCCACGGTGGCTGCCTGCAGGTCGGGACGGGGTCGGTCGACCACGTCGAGACCGGCGACGTCGTCGGCGTGGTCTCGGGTGCGGTGCAGTTCGCGTTCGCCCCCGGCGAGGTCGACGCGGTGCGCCCGGTCCGTACGCACGGCCCACACGGTCCGATGACGACGGTGCTCCTGACCGGCGCGGACGGCCGCTGCCTGGCCCTGGTCGGGCAGTTCGGGCTGCCGTCGACCGAGGTCGTGACGGCCTGGGAACGCATGGTCCGGGACGTGCTGCTGCACCCGATCGGGTGAGTGGTGAACGCGGTGGGCGCAGTGGCCGTAGAGACGGGCAATCAAGGATGAACCCGTCAGAAAGGACACCGGGATGCGCCGCACCCTGCCCCGTCTCGCCGCCGTCACCGCCGCCACCGCACTCGGCTTCGCCGCGACCGCGGGCATCGCGTTCGCCCAGGAGACCGAGGTCCCCGAGCCGTCGACGTTCACCAGCATGTACACCGTGAGCGCGACGCCGGATGCCGTCATCAACAACGACGGGCAGGCCGTCCCCGGCGAGCCCGGCGCGACCGGTGAGTTCAACTTCCGGATCAACTCCGACGACGAGATCATCTGCTACGACATCACCCTGCGCGGCGTGACCGGCGAGTACCAGAGCCCGGCCAAGACCGCGACGCACATCCACGAGGCCGCCGTCGGCAAGCCCGGCCCGCCGCGCCTGGCGTTCCCGAACCCCGAGGGTGACGGCGACGTCCGCACCTCGTCGGGCTGCATGCAGGGCCCGTTCACCACCGGGCTCGAGGGCGACAACGGCCAGGACACCGCGACCGGCTTCTCGCTGAAGCAGATCGAGGCGAACCCGACCGGCTTCACCGGTGACACCCACACCGCCGACTTCGCGGCCGGCACGGTGCGCGGCCAGCTCGCCGCCGTCCCGATGGGCGGCGTCGAGACCGGCGCCGGTGGCTCCTCCTCCGACTCGACCGCGCTCTACGCGGTCGGCGCCGCCGGCCTGGCCGCCGCGGCCGGAGCGGGCGTGCTGATGGCCCGCCGGGGCCGTGCGCAGAGCTGACCGCACGCGTGACCGACGCCCGGGAGCCCTGCTGCTCCCGGGCGTCGTCGCGCTGGTGTTCCTGCTCGTGGGGTGTGGGGCACCGCCCGCCCCCGCTGCTCCCGTTCCGGCGCCTGCGGCACCGTCCGCCGGCGCGCCGCTTGCCGCGGTCCCGGCCGCGGCCGGTGTGCCCGTCTCGCTGCGCATCCCGGCGATCGGGGTGGACGAGCCGGAGCTGCTGCGGCTGGGCATCGCCGACGACGGCACCGCCGAGGTCCCGCAGGACTACGACCGCGTCGGCTGGTTCGACCGCGGCACCGCGCCCGCCCCGACCGTCCTGCTCGGGCACGTCGACTCGCGCGACGGGCCCGCGGTGTTCATCGACCTGCGCGACCTCGCCCCGGGCGACGTGATCGAGGTCGGCCGCGACGACGGCTCCGTCGACCGGTACGCCGTCGAGCGGACCGAGCAGATGCCCAAGGACGCGTTCCCGACCTTCGCCGTGTTCGGCGGTGCGTCACCGGACCAGCTGCGCCTGGTCACCTGTGCGGGCGACTTCGACCGGGGGGCGCTCAGCTACCTCGACAACATGGTCGTGCACGCCCGGGCGCTGTGACCGTTGCCCGACGCGCCGAGACGTCCGGTTCCGCCCCGGACGCCCGGTCCGGGACCACACTGATCGGGTGACGGTGCCGCGACAGCGCGACCCGCGCCCGACGGGCGCCGCAGCCGGACGCCCCCGGGCGTCGCGGCTCGCCCGGCTGCGCCGCGTCCCGCCGCTGCACCTGCTGCTCGGTGCGACCGGCGCGCTGCTGGCGGTCGGAGTCGTGATGGTGCTGTCGGCGTCGGCGGGCGGGAAGACCGTCGCCGACGGGATGGTGCTCACCGTCTTCGTCCGCCACCTCATCTTCCTGCTGCTCGGGGTCGGCGCGTTCGCGCTCGGGATGTGGGTGTCACCGGTCCGGCTACGCCGGTGGACGCCGTGGCTGCTGTTCGCCTGTCTCGCCGCGCTGGTGCTCGTGCTGGTCCCGGGAATCGGGGAGGTCCGCGGCGGTGCCCGCCGGTGGATCTCGGTCGCCGGGTTCACCGTGCAGCCGGGCGAGGCGGCCAAGGTCGTGCTGCTGCTGTGGGGCGCGCACGTGCTCGCGCTGCGCGGTCGCGCCGTGCGCCACGGCCGCTACGCCGTCCTTCCGCTGGTCCCGGTCGCGCTGCTGGCCGGGGCGTTGCTCATGCTGCAGCCCGCGCTCAGCACGACCGTCGCGCTCGGCGTCATCGTGCTGTCGCTGCTGTTCTTCGCCGGGGCGCCGCTGGTGCTGCTCGGGGGCCTGTCCGGCGGGGCGCTGCTCGGCGTCGCGGTCCTGGGGTTCACCGCCGACTACCGCCGCTACCGGATCAGCACCTTCCTCGGCGCCGGCGACGAGCTCGGCGCCGGCTACCAGTCCCGCCAGGCACTGCTGTCCCTCGCCGACGGCGGCCTGCTCGGCACCGGCCTCGGCCAGGGCCGCGCGAAGTGGGACTACCTGCCCAACGCCGCGAACGACTTCATCTTCGCCGTCATCGGTGAGGAGCTCGGGCTGGTCGGCGGGCTCGCCGTGCTGGCGCTCTACCTGCTGATCGCCTGGGTCGGGCTGCGCGTCGCCGCCCGCACCCGGGACACGTTCCTGCGGCTGGTGACGGCGGCGACCGCGACCTGGGTGGTCGTGCAGGCCGTGATGAACGTCGGCTACGTCGTCGGCCTGCTCCCGGTGACCGGCCAGCAGCTGCCGCTGGTGTCGGCCGGCGGGACGGCGCTGGTCAGCACCCTGTTCCTGCTCGGGCTGGTCGCCAACGCCGCCCGCCGCGTCAGGTAGCCAGGCTGCCGCGCAGCACCGTGGACCCGGCGCCGTCGAGGACCCGGAACTCCTCCGCGTCGGCCCGCAGCACCGAGGAGTTGAGGTTGCAGACCATCGGTGAGGCGCCGGTCCCGATGAACTCGCCCGCGCTCACCTCACGCCCGTCCTCGGCCTCGACGACGACGCGGTAGGTCGCACCGGAGCGGAACCCGTCGCCGTCGAGCACGATCTCGACGCCCCAGGTGTGCGGGATCGCGACCGCCGTGGCCTGCACCGCGGGGTCCATCGCCTGGACCGCGACCGGCTCGCGGGGGATCCCGTCGTGGTCGCCGACCAGGTAGCCGGCGACGCCGCCGACGAGCAGCGCGGCCGCGGCCGCCGCCGCGACCGGAGCCCACCGGTTCCGTGCCCGGGCCGCGGCCGATGCCGGACGCTCGGCCCGCGCCGCCGCCATGATCCGGTCGCCCAGGTCCGGCGGGGGAGCGGGAGTGTGGTCGAGCCGGTCGGGATCGACCCGGCCCAGCGCGGGCAGCACACTCGCGACCTCGGCCAGCTCCTCGCGGCACGCCGGGCAGCCCTGCAGATGGGCCTTGAGGGTCGCCAGCTCGTCGCCCTCCAGCCGGCCCATCGCGTGGTCACCCAACGACTCCCGCATCGCCCGGTGCTCGTCCGGAGTCACGGTTCCACCCCCATCTCGTCCATCGCCAGTCGCAACGCCTTCAGCCCGTAGAAGACCCGGCTGCGGATCGTCCCCACGGGCACCCCCGCCTCCGCCGCGATCTCGGCGTGCGGACGGCCCCGCAGGTACGCCTCGACGATCGCCTGCCGGTGCTCCGGACGGAGCCGCCGCAACGCCTCCTCGACCAGCCAACCGTCGACCAGGGCGTCGTCGGCAGGGCCGATGGAGTCGTTCCCGGTCTCGGGCTCGTCGGTGAGCCTGCGGCGCCAGGGCCGCGCCGCGACCCTACGGATCTCGTCGATGACCACGTTGCGGGCAATGGCGAACAGCCACACCCGCAGACTGGCGACCGACGGGTCGTAGGAGTCGGCACGACGCCATGCGTGCAGGAAGACCTCCTGCACGGACTCCTGGGCCGCACCCTCGTCGCCCAGCTGACGCAGGGCATAGCGGTAGAGCTCGGCTCCGTGCGCGGTGTACGCGGCGCGGAGCCCCGGCTCGGAGTCGAGCCCGGGTTCGGCGGCGCGCGCGTCGACGGAGCGCAACCTGCGGTGGGGCGCCTTCATCGGTGTCCGCAACCTCCTGAACGTCCCTGTCCCCGGTGTGTACGCACCCGGGGGCGGGGATGTTCACGGGGTCGGAGTGGGATACGCTGCGGGGGTCCTGATCGACGAGATCGGGGCATGCGGGCGTAGCTCAATGGTAGAGCCCCAGTCTTCCAAACTGGCTACGCGGGTTCGATTCCCGTCGCCCGCTCAGGTGGTTCTACCAGCAGAAACGGCGCCCACTCCCGATCTTGGGAGGGGCGCCGTTCCGCGTTCGTGCCAGTTTCGTGCCAGATCAGTGGTGCGAGGTCATCTCGCGGCCTCCTCTCCGGCCGCTCGCGCTTCGCGGCTCATGAGGTCCAGCGCCTCGGCGATCCTGTGGTCGCGCTCGCTGGTCGCGTGCTGGTAGATGAGCGCTGCCCGTGCGCTGCCGTGCCCGATTCGGGACATCACCTCGCGCAGCGTCGCGCCGGTCTGCGCGGCCAGCGTCCCGCCGGTGTGTCGCAGGTCGTGTAGGTGCAGCAGCGGGTTCGCTCCGGCAGCTTGAACAGCCTTCTTCCAGATCTTGTTGAACGCGCTGCGACGGGGCGACGCGCCCTTGGGACCGATGAACAGCCGGCCGTCGGAACCGGGCTCGGCGTACAGCCGCAGGTGTTCGCGGATCTCCGGGAGAATTGCGGCCGGCAGGGCCACAGTGCGCCGGCCGGCGGCGGACTTCGGCCCTTTCAGGGCCCGCTGCCCGTTGTTCAGCTCGGCGAGTGCGCGCGAGACCCGGAGGACCGGAACGCCATCGTCGATCGGCGAGTCCGGGTCCGCGCCTGCCGCGATCTCGGGAGCTGTCGGCTTCCGCATCGGCGGCACGGTCAGGTCCGAGCGGCGGAGGGCGACCAGCTCGCCGAATCGGAGCTGTCCGAATGCGGCCAGCAGCACCAGCAGCCGGTACCGCTGTTGGATTCCTGCGGCGATCGCGAAGACCTCCGTCAGCGTCGCGGTGGGCCGCTCCGGTGTCTCCGCTTGGCCCGCGCCCGTGATCCGGCACGGGTTGCGGCGCAGGATCTCGTCGTCGACGGCGGTGTTGAGCACTGCGCGGAGGAGCGAGTAGGAGCGCGCGATCGTCGCCGCGCCCGTCCCTACCTCTTGTAGCGCGCTGCGCCATGCGCGAACGCGAGGTGCGGTGAGGTCGGCGATCATGACCTGTCCCAGGGTGGGGCCGATGTGATTACGGAGGTACCCGGCGTACAGCTCGCGGGTCCGGGCTTCCAGATCGCGCTCGGCGATCCACCGTTCCGCATACTCGGCCAGCGAGACGCGGCCGGCGTCCGGGTCGATCCACTCACCCCGACGAACCTCTGCCTCGATGTCGACGAGCCGCTCGTTCGCCTCCGTCTTGCTCGGATAGGTCCGCTCGTCGGAGCGCAGGATGCCGTCCGGACCCGGGTAGCGCACCTGCCAGTTTCCCGACGGCAGCTTGCGCACGCTCCCGAACCGACGTCGGCGGCCGGTGCTGTTCCCACCCATTAGGCAGCCCTCCGTCCGCGTCGGCGCACAGGGATCGGGGAGACCGTGCATCGGGCGACGTACTCGTCGAGCACGCTCTCCGCGATCCGCACGTGCCGTCCGATGCGGACGAACGCGATCCGGCGCTCAGCGATCAGGCGACGAGGGAACCGCACCGTCGTACCGAGCCGCTCGGCGACCTCGACCACGGTCAGATAGCGCTCGCTCATCGGGCACCCCCGTCGGAGTCGGTTACAGCGGTTACAGCGGTTACGTGCCTGGTCAGGGGCGTAACCGATGAACGGGGTGTAACCGCTGCGTCGGTTACGGCGGCCTGCTCCGGTGGGTCGTCGGGTGGGGGCTCGACAGGGGGCGTAACCGTGGGCGCGGTTACGCGGTCGGGATCGGTTACGCCTCTGACCTGCGGTGTAACCGCTGTAACTGCGGTAACCGCACCTGACGGGTCGGGCTCGGTGGCGGGTGGCAGGTAGCGGGCGAAGGCGTCGGAGAGCGCGCCGTCGAGGTGGTAGCCCTTGGTGACGTGCCCGCCGATGCGCAGTGGGCCGGGACGGACGCCGTAGCGGGCCAGCTCGCGGGCGAGGCGTCGGGCGTCGAGGGGGCGGCCGTCGAGGTCGGCCCAGCCGGCTTCCTCGTCGGCGCAGAGCCGGCCGATGATGTCGCTGGTCGCCATCCGTTCGGCTTCGTGGGCGGTGAACAGGGCGCGCAGGTCGGCGAGCAGCCGGGTGCCGACCGAGGTGCCGGTCTCGGTGGCCTGGCCGACGAAGTGCACGGCGGCGGCGCGGGCGGTGTCGGGCCAGTGCCCGCCGGCGAGGTCGGCGATGGCGAGCAGGGGTTCCCAGACCTCGGCGGCGCGGTCGGTGACCTGCTCGGGCATGACCGGCTCGGCACCGACCAGCTCGTCCTCGCCGACCCTGTCGAGCCAGGCGGCGAGCTGCTCGCGCAGCGGCGTCGCCTCGTTCTCGACCCGACGCTCGCGGAACGCCTCGGCGCGTTCGTGCGGTGCACGGCGGCGCATGTGCACGGTGATCGCTCGGGTGGTGATCGTGGCGGGCATGGCCCCGGCGATCCCGGCCAGCGCGACCGGGGCGAACACCGGGAACCGCTCGACCTTCATCCGGGAGGCGTCGCCGACGCAGCGGGACACGGTGGCCGAGCGCTTGTATCCGGAGTTGAGCAGTCCACGCAGGTCCTCGTTGTTCCCGCCGCCCTTGGGCGAGAACACGGCGTCGATCTCGTCGAACAGCAGCGTGACCGGACCGTCGCAGAGCATCCGGAAGATGGCCGCGGTGGTGATCGAGATGGTCATCTCGGGCTTGCGGACGAGGTACTGCGCCACTTCTAGGACGCGGGTCTTGCCGGAGCCGGGCTCGGCGCTGTGAACCGCCCCGGTCTTGATGGAGGCTCTGAACCCACGGAAGGGTTGGAGTCATGCCAGCGCCGAAGAAGTACCCCGATGAGATTCGGGAGCGGTCGGTCCGGTTGGTCCTGGACCTGGTCGAGGGCGAGGAGCAGGTGAACGTGACCGCGGCGTGCACCCGGGTCGGGGAGCAGCTGGGGATCAATCGGGACACGTTGCGGGGCTGGGTCAAACAAGTCCAGATCGATCAGGGCGTGCGGGCGGGGACGTCGACCTCGGAGCGGGACCGGATCCGGGCTCTGGAGAAGGAGAACGCTGAGCTGCGGCGGGCGAACGCGATTCTCCGCACGGCGTCGGCTTTCTTCGCGGCGGAGCTCGACCGCCCCAGCGGCAGCAAGTGATCGACTACATCGACACCCATCGCGACCGGTTCGGGGTCGAGCCGATCTGCACAGTGCTGGCCGCGGCCGGCGTGCCGATCGCCCCGCAGCTACTACGCGGCCAAGACCCGTCCGCTCTCGTTGCGGGCGCGCCGCGATGAGGTCCTCAAGGTTGAGATCGGGCGGGTGTTCGCCGAGAACTACCGGGTCTATGGGGCGGACAAGATCTGGGCCGCGCTCAACCGGGAAGGCACCCGGGTGGCGCGCTGCACCGTCGAGCGCCTGATGCGTGAGCTCGGGATTCGCGGTGCGGTCCGGGGCCGCACGGTGCGCACCACGGTTGTCGAGCACGGCGCGCAGCGGCCGGCGGATCTGGTTGAACGCCGGTTCCGGGCGCCAGGGCCCAACCGGTTGTGGGTGGCGGATCTGACCTACCTGCGCACGTTCTCGGGCTGGGTCTATGCCGCGTTCGTCGTCGATGTGTATTCCCGGATGGTGGTCGGCTGGCAACTGGCCCGGCATCTGCGCACCGACCTGGCCCTCGACGCTCTGGAGATGGCGTTGTGGCGTCGTGAGCTGCAACAGGCCGACATCTCGGGGCTGGTGCACCACTCCGATCGCGGGGTGCAATATCTGGCGATCCGCTACACCGAACGCCTCGCCGAGGCAGGCGCGGTCGGGTCGGTCGGTAGTCGCGGGGACTCCTACGACAATGCTCTGGCGGAGAGTTTCAACGGCCTGTTCAAGACCGAGTTGATCCGTCCGCGGGGCCCGTGGCGCGGCGTGGACGACCTCGAGATCGCCACCCTTGAGTACATCGACTGGTTCAACCATCGGCGCCTGCACGGCCAACTCGGGATGATCACACCGACCGAAGCCGAAGCCACCTACTACCGCAATCACGCCCCGCAGCAGCATGCTGAACGGGCAGAACCCAGCCTCCACTGAACCCGGGGCGGTTCAGACCGACGCTCTGGCTCATGACCCGAGTATGCGACCGAGCACCGACAGAACCGGGACAACACCGTGGGGCTCCGCCCCACACCCCGGCCCTCGCCGGGCAGGCAGGTCTCCGAGATGGGCACCCGCGGTCGGTTGCGGTCCGGTCGTGGGAGGCGGTGGTTCGTGCCATCTCGACGACCTCCCGAAGGGCTATCACACCCAGAACAGGGGGCAAGCTTGACGAGGTGGCAGGGTTGCAGCGGCGCCCAAACCCCGGGCGCCGGCTGTAGGTGGTCGAGTACGCGCGGCGGTTGCCCCCTGCCCTGGGCGTGATCGGGCTGCGCCAGGTCGACGAGATGGCGCGAGCTACCACCGTGGGAAGGAGCGCTATCGCCGCACCGCCCGTTTCCGCCGACGCTAGCGGAGTACCAGCATCAAAGAGTTGCTGGATCTAGTCCCGTTCGCCGAAGGTCCAGAGATCACAGGAGTGGGTGCCCGGGGAGTGGATCAGCTTCTATGCGCGAAAGGAGCGTCTCGTGGCTGATGATCGCTATTCAGGAAAGTGAGTTTAGAGTTCGAGCATAGGGTGGCCAGGTGAGGAGTTTGGCCTCAGACCTCCTGGATACCCTCCTCGCCTTGTTCTTCGCGTGTAGGTGACGTTCACCAGCGGCTTAGCAGCTAGCCTCGCTACGCGCGGTGTATATGGCTCGGCCACCGTAGCGCGTCCGCCGGCCTAGAAGCGGATCGCGAACCAATAGTCTGACAGTGGGTCTGTGGAATCTAAACACCTTCCGAGTCTTGCTCTTGCTCACGTCTCGCTTGGTCGTAGAACTTATCCGGCGCCTCCGGGCTATTTCTGTCAATGTCGGCGATCTCTCTGATCAAGCTGCTGGCGATTTCGACAGCGCTATTCAAGCTGCCGTTGCGGGCTATGTCGATGACTCCGATATCCATGCGACGTTTCAGATCTGCGTAGGCATTCGCGGCGATGCGGTGCTTTTCTGCGCGTTCAGCAAAACCTAGAAACGTCTGAAGTGCTGAAAGCACGGCTGCAAGTATCGAGGCGAGGCCAACGATGATTACGATACTCGTGTCAGGTGACTCGTTCAGGGAGGAGAATGTCGCCGTGCCAACGACGGTAGTTAGTGCCACGACTGGCACCCCGAGATGAGTGTTCAGTCCTGACAGTCGGCGTGAGGCAAGATACTGGGCGCGACCCTTGCGGTGGACTCGCATTCGATGTCTGTTGAACAGATTCAGCGTATCTGCGAGAACATTCGCAGGATCCTCGGTAGTGATGTGCATCTCCCTGCTAATGGTTTCTGTCGGGCGGAGTTTCCGACTCACCCGGCGTCTTGATCTTGCAAGTCTCTGCTTAGCGTCAGTGCAGATAGCGTCGCGGGCTTGCCTCCTTGCCACTGCCCAATCGTGCGAAAGACTGGATCGTAGGCTCGTCTTGGGTCGTAGCGGTCTCGCGCCATCAGTTGCTCAGGTTCTATATCCCAGACGGAGCTCACAATTCGAACGAGGTCGCCCTGAGCTGTGTCGCACATGTACCACCAGTGCCTTCGCCAGCCAACCTCTGAGTGTGGATAATGTTCGCGTGGCGAGAAGTCGGATTTCGGTCGCAGATTGCTACTGACTACAACAGAACTCATGAGATCCGACCAGCTTGTAGTCGATGCGATTAGCACGTTCTCGTTTAACAGCAGACGCTCACCTGTCTGCTTGCTTCGAATCTCAATTCCACCGCCCTCTGTTTCGAAGCAAGATAGGTCTTCCTCTCGAAGAATCAAGAGCGTCGAATGCTGACTAGCGAGGTCTTTAACCTCTTCATAGTTAATCAACCGATCTCTGGCTATCGCTCCGGGCATTCGCATGCATTCTGCACCGAGCGCGCGAAGTGAGTCACAGGCTTTAAGCAAACTCTTCTTGCTGATTCCTTCGATATCAATTAAGAGTGAGAACTGCTCGTTCGCCCAGCGAGTAATCTCCTCGCTCGGTACTGCGACCGTCGCTAGGTCTCGTGATGCTCGGTCCGGTACTCCGAATATAACGCCGGTGAAGTTTTGCTTCGAGTCGGTCCTTACGCCGCCGACGCACACCACGGCGTCGCTTGTGCGGGGGTAGTAGCCAATCTCCTCTTGTGTTGTGGTCGAAACGGCCAGTCGTCCGACTACTTCTGATTCTACGTAGAGTGGTCGTTCGAGCATGGCGAACCGTTCAAGCGACAGGAGGGACTGCTGCTCATCGACTTCTCTCATCATAGTGGGGCCGTAAAGACGAACGAACAGTTCGGCGGAGCTGAGGGAGGACCAGTCGCGTCCAACAATGACCGTATCTGTGTCGCACCCCAATTCGCCGTTCCGAGCTTCTTGCGCAATGTCTGCATCATCGTCTAACTCATACGCACGAGAGAACTGGGGGTCGCAGACGTTCAGACTTACTTCGATTGCGGGAAAAAGAGACTCGCATAAGTCTCCGATGAAGCCCCCGCGTATGTCGGGGTCGCCGAGTAGTCCTCGGTCATCGTACGGGTTTCGGCGGAGCCTGACGGAAACGGAAGTCCCGCCATGAGTTAATCGTTCCTGACGAGAAGCTTCTCGGAGAAGGGGGCGGACAAGAACTCCATGATCGAACTCTAGTACCGACGTGTCGACTGCTGCCTCGTCGTACTTATTCGTGCAGACCTGAACTTGATCGCCTAGAAGAAAGACAGCGTAGAATCCGATGCCGTATCGGCCAATCGACTCCCACCCGGTTTCCAGCAGTCCTGGATGTTCGGATCGTGCGTCATTGGACCGCCATAGTGAGGATCCGAAATCTAGAAGAGTGTCGGTCAAGACCGATCGCGACATCCCAATACCGTTATCCTCGACGCGCAGGATCCAGCCATCTTCGTCTTCATGTAGGTGTACAGATACTTGACCACGAGTGAATGTCGGGTCGACCTGCTGTCGAGCAGCGACAGCATCTACTGAGTTCTGCACTAGCTCGCGAAGCCCAACATGGGGCTGGTCGCCGTAAAGTGCCTCGCCTCCAATCTGCTGCACGAGCCGAGGGATATCGCTAACGCGTAGCCGTGCATCAATCGGAACCCAGCCGTCTGTGGGAATGCTGCGGCGGAATCGTTCCGGAGTCTCGACTCCCGTAACACCGGTTACTGGAAATGACGGGACGTCTAGATCATGGAGGAGGGAGTCAGCTCGGCGAAACTCTCCATCGACTTCCCGGAGGTAGTCGTAGGCGAGCCACCATGCCTGTGAGGTATCTCGCTGAAATGGACGAAGGCATGCGTATGACAGACGGGTCCCTACGCGGGTCGGGCGTTCGAGCCGTTCTTGAAACTCCCAGTGCAGCGCGGAAAGGCCACGAACTTGTCGAACTATCCGACTGAATATCGGTGCGCGTCGAATATCGAGCTGAGCTGCATCCGTAAGGCGCAAGATGCATGCGAGCTTGAGACGATCGACTACCCAGTCTCGAGGGAAGCCTGGGAGGGAAAGAGGGCGCTGGTCGAACTGGGATGGCAGGTCATCCACCGGCCAATAGTGGCTGTGGGCGAGCTTACCGATGAGATCACCGAGGCGAGTTCGAAGTTCGGCGTCCGATAGAATGTATATGATCTGCCCTGAAGAGGTCTCAAAACCCTCCTTCGCGAGAACTTCTGCTTTACGTGCATGATTCTCGCGAAGCAATTGTTGATCAACGCTGGACGTCACCTCTTCGGGAGGGTTCTCGATCTCGTTCTTAGACGGAGTGCGACCGAGGTGCTTGCGCAAACTCAACGAAATAAGGTCGGCCCGACCCTCTAGCTGAGTGGAGTCAGTCCCGAGCGGAGAGAGGCCGAGGTCGTGAATGATGGCCGCTGCCCCAAAGACGAACGCCTCTAACGGCGTGAAACTCATTTCGGGCGTACAGATTTCGTCTGCCACGTCCCACAAGGCATCGGAGTGGGATATATCGTGCACCGTAAGGTCGGGCGCGGACCGCAGCGTCTCCGAAGCGATCTCTGCAGCGTTGGCGCGCATTGTTTCGAGAGAACTCTTGAGGCGAGCCCGCTGATTCGCGTTAGCGTCGTCCTCGCGGGCAGCGAGGGCTCCGGAGAATAGGAGTCCGTTTTGATAGTCATAACTTGCATTCATTAGCTGGCTCCATGCTCGTTGAGTACGCGAAAGCTTCCAGGTGTCATGCTCGGGTTGCATTAAGCGGATCGACAGTTGGTAGGAAGAAGTTTGACCACAGGCGCTTGTGTGTGGTCGCCGAGCTGGATTCAAAGAGGCGGACGGTATTGACGCCGGCCGCTCGGTCAGTCCGAGTCAGCTAGAGGGCGTATAAGAATCTCTAGCGAACACGGCGGAGACCGAAGAGAGGCCGACTCAGGTTGCGGAAACGATCCGGCCAGTGATGGTGCCGGCAGTGGCGCTGGAGTCAGCGGAGACCGAGAGCTGGACGGTGGCGGTCTGGCCGGGAGCGATGTTCGCGTAGACGTTCGAGTAGTGCTGTGTGATGGCCCAGCCGGTCGGCAGCTTCTCGGCGGTCCACTGCCAGGAGTTGATCGGTACCTGCCCGGTGTTCTCGATCCGGATAGAGACGCTGCAGCTTCCGGGAATGACCTCGGGGGACTTACCAACCACGACGATACGGTTGACAACCGGGTTGATAGTGACGGAGGAGCCCTCGACGGTGACGTTGGAGCAGTCGGCCGAGGACTTCGTGCCCGTCGCGCTCGCGACCTTCGCGGAGGCGGTGGAGTCGGTGAAGCCGGTGGCGCCGCCGATGGTGGTGGTGAGTACGACGATGGCGAAGGCGATCCCGCCGGCGAGCAGGAGGCCAAGGGGCACGCCCACGACGACGGCGGTGCGACGGCTGATCTTCTTCACGGTCTTCTCTCCTGAGGCTCATGCCGCCGAGTCGGTGGCATCCATGAAGACGATCGAGGCGGGCCGGCTGTTAACGTCGCTCATCAGTACTGACGATCGACGGTCATGAGGGCTCATGGCGCCGGACGTGCCATCAAGCATGGTGCGAACTACCGGCGAAGGGTAGAGATTCCTGCACCTCCTGTTCCCGTCTGTGTTGCTGTCGTCGCAGGTCAGAGGTCTGGGTGAGAGGTCGCGGCTGCCTTCCAAACTGGCTACGCGGGTTCGATTCCCGTCGCCCGCTCCACGCTCTGACCAGCGAGTTCATGATCTGACGCAAGATCGACAGACAGACTCGTGACACAGAACATGCCACGAGCGCCCGTGGCGTTCGTGGCATGGCTCGTCTCCAGCCCAGGCCCGCGGGGCGCCAGAAGGGCAGCATCGACGTCCTCCCGAGCGGCGCGTCGCGCGTGCGCGCCTACGCCGGCCAGGACCCGATCACCAATCTCGGGCACAACCTCTGTCGGGATCGTGCCCGCCGGCCCGGACGCCGGGAAACAGGCGTACGCGGTGCGCACCGGATGCTGCGGGACATCGGGGAGGGCCGGAGCCCGCGCACGACCTGACGTCGGCCGGAGCTCTCGGCAGCTACGCGCTGGTCGGAGTGTTGGTCGGTGCACTGATGGCAGGCAGCGTGGCGGACATCGACGGCCGCCGCAAGGTGACCGCTTCGGTCCCGAGCGGGTGGTCGGGGGGAGGCTTCGCGGTCGGGGGCCGCCGCCGTCGTGCTGATGACGATCATCTGCGGCCGGGGCACTGCCGGCCGTTGTCGCCGTCGCCGGTCTGGGCACGAGCGGAACCCAGGCCCTGATCCACGGCGTCGTCGCCACGTACTACCGGACGAGCGTGCGCAGCGCCGGAGTCGCGTGGTGCGTCGGGCTCGGCGGTGTCGGCGGTCCGCCGGTCGGTGGGCTGGTGGTGGCCTCCGGGCGCGTGCTCGACTCGATCTTCTACGTACTCGCCGCCCCCGCGGTCGTCGGTGGACTGCTGACCTGGGTGGTTCGGCGGACCATCGGCCGTCCGTGCGACGGCCGGCGATCCGGGACCCGGCTCCGGTCGCAGGGAGCTGATGTCTGATCGGTCGTTTTCTCACCATGTCCGTCTCGAATGGGACGCACCGGGTCCGCATCGACGGATTCGGCGCACCCCCCTGGGTCAGGACTGGGCATCCACCCAGTGTGCGCAGGAGAGGCGCGTGCGAACTTGCCTGTGACGCTGCCATCCGGCGCACACCGGAGTGACCACCACGGAGGACGTCATGACCGAAGACCTCGCGCATCTCGACACCCTGCTGGAATCGGCCGTCGTCGAGGACCGGGACGCCGGCATCTATCGCGCCAACCGTCGGATCTTCACCGACGAGGAGATCTTCGACTTGGAGATGAAGCACATCTTCGAGGGGAACTGGATCTTTCTCGCACATGAGAGCCAGCTCCCGAACAATGGTGACTACCTCACCGGTCACATCGGCCGGCAGCCGATTCTCATCACCCGGGACAAGCAGGGTGAACTGCACTGCCTCATCAACGCCTGTGCCCACCGCGGAGCGATGCTCTGCCGTCGTAAGACCGACAATCGTTTGACCCTCACCTGCCCGTTCCACGGCTGGACCTTCCGCAACGACGGGAAGTTGCTGAAGGTGAAGGAGCCCGACGGCGCCGGTTACCCGGAGAACTTCGCCACCGAGGGTTCGCACGACCTCACGAAGGTGGCGCGCTTCGAGTCCTACCGCGGGTTCCTGTTCGGGTCGCTGAACCCCGACGTCGTGCCGCTGGCCGAGCACCTGGGCGACACCACAAAGGTCATCGACATGCTCGTCGACCAGTCCCCGGAGGGCTTGGAGGTGCTGCGCGGCAGCTCGTCCTACACCTTCGACGGGAACTGGAAGGTCCAGGCCGAGAACGGCGCCGACGGCTACCACGTCTCCTCGGTGCACTGGAACTACGCCGCGACCACGTCACGACGCAGCTCGGGTGAGTCGAAGAACGACACCAAGGCACTCGACGCCGGCGGCTGGGGCAAGTCCGGAGGGGGCTACTGGTCTTATCCCAACGGCCACCTGTGCCTGTGGACGTGGGCGGCGAACCCGCAGGACCGCCCGCTGTGGAGCGAGATGGACACGCTCAAGGAGCAGTTCGGCGACGCCAAGGGCGAGTTCATGGTCAAGGGCAGCCGCAATCTGTGCGTCTACCCGAACGTCTACATCATGGACCAGTTCTCCACCCAGATCCGGATGTTCCGGCCCATCGCGCCGGACAGGACCGAGGTGACGATCTACTGCATCGCACCCAAGGGGGAGAGCGACGCCGCCCGCGCCCACCGGATCCGCCAGTACGAGGACTTCTTCAACGCATCGGGCATGGCCACCCCGGACGACCTGGAGGAGTTCCGCTCCTGCCAGCTCACCTTCCACGCCACCACTGCGCCGTGGAACGACATGTCCCGCGGAGCCGAGCACTGGCTCGCCGGCCCCGACGAGGTCGCCACGGCCCTCGACATGAACGGCGTGGTCTCCTCCGGGCTCAAGAACGAGGACGAAGGCCTCTACCCGGTCCAGCACTGTTACTGGCAGCGGATCATGCGTGCCGCCGCGGCGAAGGAGGCCGCGGGCGACGGGCACGACGCGCACGGGCACGGCTCGCTCACCGCCGAGGACCGTCGTGCCGCGAACGGCGAGGACGACAGGTCGAAGGGCAACGGCTCCGCCAAGAGCAACGGGCGGCGGCGAACGTCCACCGGTTCCGGCAGCACCGCCGAGCGGACCACCCGCGCCACGTCGACGACCGCCGCGACGAAGGGCTGACACGCGATGACCACCACCGAGAAGCGCAACGGCGCCGCCGCACCGACCACGGGCGGGAAGCTCATCACGCAGAACATGATCGAGCAGTTCCTCTACCGCGAGGCCCGCTACCTCGACGACCGCGAGTTCGAGAAGTGGCTCGAGTGCTACGCCGACGACGTCGTCTACTGGATGCCGTCCTGGGACGACGACGACCGGCTCACCGAGGACCCGCAGCGCGAGATCTCACTGATCTACTACGGCAACAAGGGCGGCCTGGAGGACCGGGTGTTCCGGATCCGGACCGAACGGTCGTCGGCGACGTCGATCCCCGAGCCGCGGACCAGCCACAACATCTCCAACGTCGAGGTCATCGAGCGCCGAGGTGACCTGGTCGACATCCGGTTCAACTGGCACACCATGTACTTCCGGTACAAGACCATCGACCCGTACTACGGCACGTCGTTCTACACGATCGACTTCTCCGGGGACGCCCCGCTGATCCGCCGCAAGACCGTGGTGCTGAAGAACGACTACATCCACCACGTCGTCGACATCTACCACTTCTAGAAGGGAGGACGGCGATGACCGTCACCGCTGACGCTCCGTCCTCCACCGGTACCGGTACGGCGGCGCACAAGGTCGCGCTGTCGTTCGAGGACGGGGTCACCCGGTTCATCGAGTGCCGCGAGGACCAGAGCGTCGCCGACGCGTCCTATCGGGCCCGGATCAACATTCCCGTCGACTGTTCCGACGGGGCGTGTGGCACCTGCAAGGCCTTCTGCGAGTCCGGCAGCTACGACGGCGGCTCGTACCTGGAGGACGCGCTGACCGACGACGAGGCCGAACAGGGCTACCTGCTGGCCTGCCAGGCCACGCCGCGTTCGGACATGGTCGTGCAGATCGCCACGACCTCGGCCGTCGCGAAGACCTCGGCGACCACCCACCGGGGCACCGTCACCGCGGTGAACCGTCTGTCGGACACCACCGTCGACCTGCGGATCGAGATCGAGCAGCGCGACAAGCTGGCGTTCCTGCCCGGCCAGTACGTCAACATCGCCGTGCCGGGCACAGAGGTCACCCGGTCGTACTCGTTCTCCAACGGGCCCGACGAGACCGAGCTGAGCTTCCTCGTGAAGATCACGCCCGGCGGCACGATGTCGGAGTACCTCGACCAGCGTGCCGCGGCCGGCGACGAGATCGAGCTGACCGGCCCGCACGGCAGCTTCTTCCTGCGCGAGTCCGAGGCGCCGCTGTTGCTGCTCGCCGGCGGGACCGGGCTGGCCCCGATCCTGTCCATCCTGCGCACGCTGGCGGCCACCGGGAGCGAGCGGCCGGTGCACCTGTTCTACGGCGCGACGACCGACGACGACGTCGTCGAGCTGGACACGCTGCGGGGCCTGGCCGAGAAGACCGGTCTCACCTGGGACTACTGCGTCGCCGACAAGCAGACCGCGGCGCCGAACCAGGGTTACGTGACCGCGCTGATCGAGGCCGAGCACCTGCACCACGGTGACGCCGCGGTGTACCTGTGCGGCCCCCCGCCGATGGTGGAGGCGGTGCGGACGTTCTTCTCCGACGAGGGGCACGAGCCGGCCGGATTCTACTTCGAGAAGTTCGCGCTGGCCGCCTCCCCGGACGAGAAGGCGGGGGAGAAGGCCGCCCCCGAGCCCTCGGCCGAGACACCCGACACCGACGGTGCGGAGGCCGAGACCGACGAACCGGCCGAGCCCGAGACCACCGTGGCCGCGCCGTCCGATGTGGATGGGCACTTCCAGACCCTCGGTGGCCGGGAGGGCCGTGGCATCAACGGGCAGGCCGTCACGATGTTCGGCGACCCCGAGCCCCTGTTCGGCGGGGGCCGGCCGGAGTCGGTCGGGTCCGCCGACGCGGTGTGGCGCATCACCGGTCAGCAGATCAGCGCCGCGTTCGGCGCCGGTGGGGACCTCACCGACCTCGACGACGACGCCGACCTGATCGTCAGCGCGGACGCGCGGTCGATGCAGGCCCAGGAGCTCGGACGCTCCGACGACCTCCGGCCGCTGGTCGAGCCCGCGCCCGCGTCCCGCCCCGCGGAGTCCGTCGTGGTCGCTGCCGACGGCTACGAGATCGGTGAGGAGCACCCGTCGATCCAGAAGTCCGACGCGATCTTCGACGCCCGTCAGGGCCTCGAGCTCGGGGCGCTCGAGCTGGTCATCGGGCGGATCGACACCCAGCAGATCGCGGGCTACCGGCTGCTCGCCCAGGCGACCGTGCCCTACGTCGACCGGGAGAACGCGCGCTTCACCGACGCGCACGCCTACACCGAGACGAACGCCGCGTTCCACGACTACCTGTTCACCCTGACCGGCAACGAGCACCTGCTGCGCGCCTACCAGGCGCTCGGGGTCAAGGGGGCGATGGCGGAGACGCTGCGGTCCGCGGTGTGGTGCCACCCGAACTGCGCGCAGGACCACCTCGACATCGTCGACGCGTTCGAGGCCGGGGACCGTGAGGCCGCGCGGGCCCTGATCGTCGAGCACGCGCAGAACTCGAAGGACACGATGCGTCGCGCCATGCGCGACGCCGAGGAGCGCCGGCGGCCCCGGTTCGTCACGCCGGGCCGTTTCGCCGGGAAGGTCGTGCTGGTCACCGGCGCGGCACAGGGTATCGGGGAGTGCACGGCCCGGCGCATCGCGGCCGAGGGCGGCACGCTCGTGCTGGCCGACCGCGCCGAGCACGTGCACGAGCTCGCCGACGAACTGGCCGGGGACGGGTCCGAGGAGTCGACGTCGATCGGCGTCACCGCCGACCTGGAGACCTGGGAGGGTGCCTCGGTGGTCGTCGACGCCGCGATCGCACGGTTCGGACGCATCGACGTCTCGATCCATACCGTGGGCGGCACGATCTGGGCCAAGCCGTTCGAGCACTACCCGCCCGAGCAGATCCGGGCCGAGATCAACCGGTCGCTGTGGCCAACCCTGTGGTGCTGCCGCGCGGTCGCCCCGCACATGGTCGAGCAGGGTGGCGGGACCATCGTGAACGTCTCCTCGGTGGCCACCCGCGGGCTCAACCGGGTGCCGTACGCGGCGGCGAAGGGCGGGGTCAACGCGATCACATCGGCCCTGGCCCTGGAGCTGGCCCCGCACGGGATCCGGGTCGTGGCCACCGCCCCCGGTGGCACGGACGCCCCGCCGCGACGGACCCCGCGCGGCCCTGCCCCGCAGGATGAGCAGGAACGTGACTGGTACGCCACGATCGTCGAGCAGACGACCGAGTCGTCGCTGATGAAGCGCTACGGCACGCTCGACGAGCAGGCAGCCGCACTCACGTTCCTGGCGTCCGACGAGGCGTCCTACATCACCGGGACGATCCTGCCGGTGGCCGGCGGCGACCTGGGGTGAGCCCGGAGCCGGTGCCGGGACGTCATGTCGCGCGTCCCGGCCCGGTGTCGTGACCACGAGGATCGGATGCATGATGCTGCTCGAAGGGCGTGACACCGTCGTCACCCGGCTGTCCGTGTACCGGCGGCGCGCGGCCACCGCCGCGTGCATGGTCGCGCTGACCGGCCCGTTGGGGTCGGGCAGGACCGCCGTGCTCGACGCCGTCGCACGGACGTCCGACGGTGTGGTGCTCCGCGGACGTGCGGCGCGCTGGGAGCAGTCGCGTGCGGGCGGAGTGGTCGCGCAGCTCCTCGGGACGCCGGACGAGGGCGGGACCGCGTTCGAGTGGGCCGGGCGCCTCGCCGGGCGGATCGGCGACGGAGCCGGGCTGGTCGTCGTCGACGACGCCCACGAGTCCGATCTGCTGTCGCTCCAGGCGTTGAGCACGCTGGTCGCCCATCACCCCCGGACGACGGTCCTCGTCGTGCTGGCGCTCGACCCCGCCCGCGCAGGTCGGGAGCACCACGAGGTCCTGGCACACGTCGAGGGCACCGTGCGCCTCGACCCGCTCGACGTGCGCAGCGTCGCGGCGATCGCCGCCGCGCGGGGTCGCCCGCTGACGCCGCTGGCGGCCGAGCGGCTGCGCCGCCACACCCGGGGCAACCCACGCCACGTCACGGCCCTGATCGACGAGGTCGACCCCGACGAGTGGGCGGACCCCTTCCTGCGGCTCCCTCCACCGGCGGCGGTGTCGGTCGCCGTCCGCGCCGAGCTCGATCTGCTCGATGAGGACGCGCGCACCCTGGTGGAGGCCGTCTGTGTCCTCGGGGAACGGGTCGAGCTGCACGAGGTGGCCCGCCTGGCCCGGCTCGACGACGTCCTCGGGCCGCTGGGCGAGGCGTCCACCGCCCGGCTGGTGACCCGGGGCGGCGGGCAGCTGGGACCCACGGTCGGCCCGCCCGATCCCATGGTGCGCGCCGCGGTGCTCGACCACCTCGGCCCGGCCCGCGCCGCCGAGCTCCGGCGGCTCGCCGCCACCCTGGTCGAGCAGCCGGAACGGTGCCTGCGCTACCTCGCAGCCGCCACGACCGGTCGCGACCCGGAACTCGCGGAACGCCTCGACGCACTCTCGGGCGAGGCGGCGGCCGACGGCCGGTGGAGCACCGTGGCCGGCCTGCTGCTCGACGCGAGCCGGCTGACCGACGAACGGGCCCTGCGCGAGAGCCGCCTCACCCGGGCCGTCGACGCGATGATCGGCGCCGGAGAGTGCCTGGATGCACAGGCTCTCGTCCCGGTGGTGGAGAGCCTGCGGGAGACGCCGCTGCGCAATGCCGTTCTCGGCTACCTCGCGATCATCGAGGGCAAGGCCGGTGAGGCCGGTGCCCGGCTGAGCCGGGCCTGGGAACTCACCGACGCCGACGCCGACCCCCGCACCGCCGCACTGGTCGCGCAACGCCACGTGCTCCACGCGCTCGGACGGTGCCGGGGGACCGATGTCATCGAGTGGACCGACCGCGTCGCACATCGTGCCGAGCCCGGCTCACCCGAAGCGGTGGAGGCCGCCGCGATCCGGGGTCTCGGGCTCGCCGCCGCGGGTGATCCCGCCGGAGCGGTCGAGGCCTACCGGCTGGCCGCCGACCAGATCCGCCATGGCGCCCAGCACCAGCGGGTCACGATGGGCCGCGGCTGGCTCGCCGTCGTGACCGACGACGTCGACGAGGCCCGGCCGGAGCTGGAGAGCGCCACGCCGACGACCCAGCTGGGCGGCTCGTCCCGCATCTCCCTGTGGGCCTGGGGCTGGCTGGCCCGCGCCCGTTTCCTCGGCGGCGACTGGGACGGCGCGCTCGCCGCGGTGGACGGCGGCCGCGCGCTGGGGGAGCGCACCGGCATCGCCCTGACGATGCCGCTCATCGAGTGGACCGCCGCGCAGGTGCACTCCCTGCGCGGCGAGTCCGACGCCGCCGACCGCGCCGCCCGCCGCAGCGAGTCGCGGGGCACGGCGTACGAGATCATGCGAGTGCCCGCGGTGCTCGCGCGGGCGCACATCGCCGAGTCGGCCGCCGACTACGAACGCGTCGTGCGTGTACTGGCGCCGCTCGACCGGCCCGGCGTCGGTGGATGCCTGGAGGAACCCGGGTGGTGGCCGTGGACGGACGTCTACGCGAACGCCCTGGTGATGACCGGGCGGCTCGACGAGGCAGACCGGTTCCTACGCCCGCACGAGAGCCGCGCGGCCGAGCGCGGCCACCGCTCCACCGCGGCCCGGCTCGGCTACGCCCGCGGCCGGTGGTTCGGCGCGCACGGCGACATCGACGCCGCGACGTCGTCGTTCGAGGCGGCCCTGCGCACCCTCGACGGGATGGCGCTGCGCTACGACCGGGCCCGGATCCACTTCGCGTACGGGCAGACGCTCCGCAGGGCGGGCAAGCGGCGCGATGCCGACACCGTCCTGCTCGTGGCGCGCGAGCTGTTCGACTCCCTCGGGGCGACGACCTACGTCGCGCGGTGCGATCGGGAGGTACGGGCCGGTGGGATCGGCGCCGGCCGCGACGACCGGGCCGCGGTCGACCTGACGCCACAGGAGACCGCCGTCGCCGAGCTCGTCACCCGCGGCATGGCCAACCGTGAGGTGGCAGCGGAGCTTCACGTGTCCACGAAGACCGTGCAGTACCACCTGACCCGCATCTACGCGAAATTCGGCGTCCGCACCCGGGCCGAGCTCATCGCCCGGCACGACCCCGGGTGAGCCGGCCCGCCCGGGCGGCCGATCCGCCCTGTCCACGGCGTGCTGACCGGCCCCGCTCTCCGGCACCTCTCGTGGGCCGGGGTGGTCCTGGTGCTCGGCTCGAGTGGCTGGATCAGGATTGCGATGGCGGCGGTCCCGGACCGACCAACGCCCTGCTGACCGTGTGCGGCTCCCGTCAGCGGCAGCACACGGCCGGCATCACCTGCGGTGTGTGGGCGACGGGCTTCGGCGCGACGGCCCGTGTCTCGCGGTCTCACACGGCTCCGACTACCTGCCCCTCAGGGCTGATGTGCTTGCACGATGGCGCCGGCGAATGTGTCGGGCGCCTCGACCGGGACGAAGTGGCCGACCCCGTCCACGGGCTGCACGGTGACCTGCGCGAAGAACTCTCCGACACGGTCGGACCAGGCGCCCGGGAACAGGGGGTCGTGCTCGGCCCAGAGGAACGTCGTGGGGACCGTGATCTTCTCGTCGGGGACCGTCTCGCCCAGGTAGCGCGCCACGACGTCTCCGGCCGCTCGGTAGTACCCGATCGAAGCAACGAACGCGCCGGCGGGGCCGTACGCCGACGTCAGGTGCTCGAGCCGGGCGGCGTCCATGATGAAGTCAGGGCCGGACCAGCGGGTCCAGAAGTACTCCAGATAGTCCCGCACAGCGTCGGGTTTCCCGTCGAGGAGCTTCTCGGCCAGGTCGAGATGATGGAATGACTGGTACCAGAACTCGCGAAACGGATCTTCGCTGAGAATGCGTGACCCGACGCCCGGAGCTGGTGGCGTGATGACCATGGCGCTGAGCAGGTCGGGCCTGTCCTTCGCGATCTGCTGACCGACCCTGCTGCCGATGTCGTAACCGCCCAGCACGACTCGGGAGAGCCCCAACTCCTCCATCAGTCCCGTGACGCTGCGGGCCTGGGCCACCAGGCTGTAGTGGTCGCCGGGGTCGCGGAGGTGCTTGTCCGAGGCGCCGAAACCGCGCAGGTCCGGCACGACGACGTCGAACTCGTCCCCCAGCCTCTCGGCGACGGACGCCATGTCCGTCCGGTCCCCAGGCCAACCATGAAGCAGGACCACCGGCGTCCGACCCACCGATCCCAGACGGTCGAAGCTCAGGGTGAACCCATCGACCCGGGCGCCCGTCGGCATGGAGAACACGCTCCTTCCAGAACGTCTGCCTGCGACCCGAGCCGCGAGCGACACACGCCTTCGCACGTCGAGCAGCCCAGCATCGAGGACCGCCTTCCGCGAACTCTAGTGGCTGGACGGACGACAACCGTCGAGATCAGGCCACTCCCGCACAACGGCAAGGCGGCTCGTCACCCGGCACCACGAGCGCCTCCGCCGCTGGAGCCGACGAGGACCGTCACCCCGGGGTCCGCCTCGCCCGTGGCACACGCTGTGGGCTCCGGGTCGACGAGGCCCCGCTCGGAAGGCGGGCACCCCGACTGCGTTCGTCGTCCGGTCATCGTGTGCCGCCGGTCGGTACGTACGTGCCGGAGGACGAGGATGAGCGCTGCCGCTTCGGCACTGACGAGGCTGACGAGGAGCTCACCGTCATAGGGTCCCGGCGGGCCGATCCACAGCCGGAGCACGGCTGCGACGAGCGCGATCAGCAGGATCGCGGCGAGGAGAACGAGCAGTCCGCCGTTGCGTGACCACCACGAGGGCCGGCTCATCAGCACGGGTCGTCTCCGGGCCGGGCCGGGCCGGCCAAGGCGGTCGACGCGGTGTCGGGGCGGAACCGGTGCCCGGTCAGGACCGCGGAGCGCGCCAGCAGAACGCCGCCGACGGCGGAGGTCACCAGCTGCAGGACGACGGCGAGCAGGACCATGAGGCCGTCGGCCACACCGGGGGAGACCAGGAACGCGCCGACGAGCACGAGGGTGATGCCGCCGCCGGTGGCGGTGGCGACGGCGGATGCCCGCATGTAGACGTCGCCGAAGCGCAGCAGCCCGACCGCGGCGAGCAGCAGGACCAGTGCGCCCGACACGGTGAGGATCTGTCCGAACACGGTCATCGGGCACCTCCGGTGAGGGCACGGGCGAAGGAGACGGTGGCGAGGAACGCGACCATGGTGGCGACCAGGACGATGTCGAACGTCGATGTACTGGCGGTCCGGACACCACCGAGAGCGATCATCGCGACGACGGCGACGGTGAGCAGCTCAGCGCCGACGACCCGGGATCCGCGGTCGGGCCCGCGCACGATGCGGATCACGGCGAGCAGGGCGACCAGACCGCAGAGGGCCAGGGCGATGTCGATGCCGATCACGTGTGCCCCTCGCTGCGGCCCAGGGCGTGCAGGAGCCGGGCCTGCAGGTCGTGCAGTGCGGTGAGTGCCATGCCGTCGTCGGCGTGGTGCATGGAGTGCACGAGCAGGACGTCCTGACCGTCGACGACGCCGAGGGTCAGGGTGCCCGGTGTCATGGTGATCAGAGCTCCGAGAGCCGCGGCCGTGGTCCGGCTGCCGCCGGTCAACGGCAGCCGGACCAGACGCGGGGTGGCCGAGGAGCCGGGAGTGAGGACGTCTCCGAGGACGTCGCGCGCGGAGCGGGCGATCTGCCCGGCGAACCAGGTCAGGAACGCCACGACGCGTAGTGGGCGGGTGAGGATGTCGGTCATGAGGTGAGTACCGCCTCCACATAGGTGTCGGTCTCGAGCAGGCCGGCGGCCGCCGTGGCCGAGAGCCCGTAGAGCAGTTCTGCGCCGAGCCCCAGACCGAGGGTGACCGCGGCCAGGACGAGGGCGGGAAGGGTGAGCCGGATACCGACGCGGGGGACGGTCGGCGCCAGGACGCCGGTGCCGCCACCGCTCCCGTCCTGGTCGTCCTCGTCGGATCGCCGGACCAGCGCGGTCCAGACCTTGATCATCGACAGGAGGGTGAGCAGGCTGACCACGATCGCCACGACGGCCGCGGCGACCTGATCCGCGTCGAGCGCGGCCAGGATGAGGGTCAGCTTGGCGACGAACCCGGAGAACGGTGGGATCCCGGCCAGGGACAGCGCGGCCAGGCCGAAGACGGCGACGAGCAGCGGGTCGCGGCGCGCGACACCGCGAATCCGGTCCAGCGCGCCGGTGCCGTGCCGCTCCTCGACCGCGCCGGCGGACAGGAACAGCGCCGCTTTCACGATCATGTGGTGCAGCAGGTAGAAGATGCCCGCGGCCAGTCCGAGCGGGGTGAACAGGGCGACGCCGAGCAGGATGTAACCGATCTGGCTGACCATGTGGAACGCCAGGATGGAGCGCATCGTGGTCTCCCCGACCGCGCCGAGCACCCCCACGAGCATCGTCGCGCTGAACACGACGACCCCCAACCACAGCCACCGGGTGTCGCCGTCGAACACGACCGCGTAGATCCGGTAGATCGCGTACACCGCGACCTTGGTGTGCAGCCCGGAGAACAGAGCGGTGACCGCGGGTGTGGTGGCGGGGTACGCGCGGGCGAGCCAGCCGTGCACGGGCACGACCGCCGCCTTCATGGCCAGTGCGGCCAGGCAGAGGCCCGCGGCGACGGCGACGGTGGTCGACTCCCGTGCCGCGCCGGCGAGTTCGCCGAGGTTGACCGTTCCGGCCGTGCCGTAGACGAGCGCGACGCCGGCGAGGAACAGGGTGGACACGAACAGGTTGAACGCCACGTAGAGCCGCGTGCCGGTGACCTGCCCCAGGGTGCCTCGCCCGGTACGGGCGAGGACGAGGAGCCCGAAGCTGGGCAGCAGCATGACCTCGATGAAGACGAACAGGTTGAACAGGTCCGCAGTGAGCAGTGCGCCGTTGACCCCACCGACCAGCGCGAGGACCAGGGGGATGAACAACCTGGCGCCGCCGACGGCGGTCATGAGTGCGAACACGGTGCACAGCAGGGCGAGCAGCGCCGTGACCGTCAGCATCAACGCGGCCAGGGTGTCGGCGACGAACGGGATCGAGATCCCGCCGGGCCAGCCGCCGACCTGCTCGGACAGCACGGTCCCGTCGGAGGTGGCGACGACCAGCGCGACGCCGGCGGCGACGTTGGCCGTGAGCGTGACGAGCAGGACGGTGTACGCCCAGCGGGCCCCGGTCCGGGCCGGAGCGGTGGCGCCGGCGGCCAGCAGCGGCAGGCCGGCGAGCAGCGGCAGCAGGGATGCGGTCATCGCGTGACCTCCGCCCGCGCCGGCGCCGCACCGTTGCCGGACGCACCGGTGTGGTCGTCGTCTGCGGCGCCGTCCCGCGTGTCGCCGTCACCGGACGGGTGAGCGGGGTCCCCGGCATCGAGGGTGGTGTCGTCGCCCGACCGGCCGGTCACGGCGAGGACGAGCATGACGACGGTGACGGCGAAGGCGATCACGATCGCGGTGAGCGCGAACGCCTGCGGGAGCGGATCCGCGGCGGACACGGCGTCGGTGCCCTCCAGCGGCTCGCCGCGACGCCGGACACCGCCCGCGGAGAACAGGACGAGGTTGACGGCATGGCCGAGCATGAGGAACCCCAGTACGGAGCGGAGGTAGCTGCGGTCGAGGAGCAGGTAGGCGGCGCCGGACACGAGGGCGCCGATCGTCAGGGCGAGCATCATCGGAGGGCCTCCTCCGGCATCGGGTCGTGCCGGTCATCGGATTCGGTGTGCTGTCCGGGTGTGGACCGGCCGGGATGTGGATGGATGCCCGGTGCGCCGGCCCCCGGGGTGCCGAGCAGGTTGAGGGCTGCGACGACGACGCCGAGCACGGCGAGGTAGACCCCGACGTCGAAGACCAGGGCGGTCGTGAGGTGCACGCCGAGAACGTCCATGTGCAGGGGCCGGAGGAAGGACCCGTCGGCCAGGCCGAGCAGACCGACGACGGCGGCCACCACGGCACCGGCCCCGGCGACGAGCAGGAACGGCAGCCGCACCCGGCCGGAGGAGTCCGACGGGGCGGCGAGGTAGGCCAGGACCAGGGCGGCGGCGCCGAGCAGGGCACCGATGAAACCCCCGCCGGGGGCGTTGTGCCCACGCAGGAGGACGAGTACGGAGGCGACCAGGAGCACGGGCACCAGCACCTTCGCCGCAGCCGCGAGGAACACCGCGTTCGCCTCCGGATCACGTACCGGCGCAGCGGTGGCGACGCCCTCGGCCTCGCGGACCGGCTGCGGACGGCGTGCGTCGAGCAGGACGGCGACGACGAGTGCGGCCAGCACCAGCACGACGAGTTCGCCGAAGGTGTCCAGGGCGCGGAAGTCGACCAGGATCGTGTTGACCACGTTGGTGCCACCGGTCCGGTCCTCGGCCTCGGCCAGGAACCACTCCGCTGCCGGCGACGGGGCACGCCACCCGGTCAGCGCGAGGGTGGCGAGTGTCGCGGCGCCCCCCGCCCCTGCTGCCAGCACGATCCGCAGGGCCCGCCGTGCCCGCCCGCGGTGTGCGCTGCGGGCGGCGAAGGGCGCGGGCAGGCGACGCAGCACCAGCACGATCACGGCCACGGTCAGCACCTCGACCAGCAGCTGGGTCAGCGCGACGTCGGCGGCACCGAGCTCGTAGAACCACATGGCGACCGCGAAGCCGATCACCCCGGACGCGACGACGGCGGCGAGGCGGGTGCGGGCCGCGAGGACCGCGACGATCCCACCCGCGGTGAGCAGGAGCAGGAACACGTCCCACGGACGCGACGTGCCCGGCGCTGCAGCGAGTCCGCCGGTCTGCGCCGCGACAGCCCCGCCGCCGCCGGCCGCAACCAGCAGGAGGGGGACGAGCAGGTGCCGGGCAGGGGCGTCACCACGGTAGGGGCGGCCGGTGGCCCGGCCCAGGTCGACGACACCGCTGCGCAGCCGCTCCACGACCGCCACGCCGGTGACCGGGAACAGCGCCCGGTCCAGTGCCCGGTCCACCCACCGGTGAGCGACGGCCACCACTGTCCCCAGGGCGATGGCGATCGCCGAGACCACCAGCGCCGGGGTGACGCCGTGCCACACGGAGATGACCGGGACCGCCGCCGGGGCCACCCCGAGAGCCGCTGCCGCCGACGACCGCAGCGGGCCGTCGAGCAGCGAGACCGCCGGCCCGAGCAGGGCACCGGCGAGCGCGGTGACGGTGACCGCCCCGGCCATCGTCCGTGCACCGCCGGGGGGACCGAGCGCGGTCGTCGACCCGAACAACACGGGGAACACCATCCGTGCGCTGTAGGCGACGGTCAGCACCGCGGCGGCGCCGAGCCCGACGGCAGCGAGCAGTGCCGCGCCCCCGTCCCCGGACAGGGCGGCGTCGAGGACGTACTCCTTGGACACGAAGCCCAGCGTCACCGGTACGCCCGCCATGCTCAGGGCGATCAGGGCGATCATCGTGGCGGTCCAGGGCATCGACCGGAACAGGCCGCGCAACTCACGCAGGTCGCGGGTCCCGGCACGGCGCTCCACCAGACCCACGGTCATGAAGCCGGCGGACTTGAACAGGGCGTGCGCGACGACGTGGGCGCTGGCGGCCAGCAGCGCGGTCGCGGTCCCGACGCCGATGACGGCCACGAGCAGACCGAGCTGGCTGATCGTGGAGTACGCGAGCATCTCCTTGAGATCGCTCCGCTGCAACGCGAACACGCCGCCCAGCAGCGCCGTCACCACGCCGACCGTGACCAGCAGCCATGGCCACAGCGGCGACGACGACGCCGCGCCGGCGAAGCGCATCAGCAGGTAGATGCCGGCCTTGACCATCGCCGCCGCGTGCAGGTAGGCGCTGACGGGTGCCGGGGCGACCATGGCGTCGGGCAGCCACGAGTGGAACGGGAACTGCGCCGCCTTGGTCATCGCGGCCACGGCGACCAGGACGGCGACGACACCGGCGAACACCGGATCCTGCGTCCAGGCCGGGTCGGCGAGCGCGGCCGACAGCTGCGTGGTCCCGGTCCGCACCACGATCGCGCACACCGCACCCAGCAGCGCCAGGCCGCCGGCGACGGTCACCAGCAACGTCCGTGCCGCCGGTGCTCGCCCCGCAGATCCCACCCGCAGGATCAGCAGATAGGAGCAGAGGGTGGTGATCTCCCACGCCACGAACAGCACGACCAGGTCGTCGGCGAGGACCAGGGTCAGCATCGCCGCGGCGAACGCGGTCATCAGCGCGAAGAAGCCGCCCGCCCGCTCCTCGGTGACATAGGAGGTCGAGTACGCCAGCACCACCGCGCCGACTCCGAGGACGAGCAGGGCGAACAGCCAGCCGAGCCCGTCCACCCGCAGCCGCAGCGCGATCTCCAGCGAGGGGATCCACGGCACCGCCTCGGTGCGCGTGCCGGGTCCGCGGGCGGCGACGACGGAGGTCAGAGCCGTGAGCACCACGACGGCGAGCCATCCGCCGCGCGCCCCGACCCGGTTCGCGAGTACCGCGACCGAGGGAACGAGCAGCCACAGGGCCGCCAGAACACAGAACAACGACATCGGAGAAAGAGCTCCTCGCGCGAATTTCGGGCACAAGTATCAGACGAAACCCGAAATGGGAATCGCCGACGTGTCGAAACATTGCAACCCGCGCACCGCGATGCTGCGCATGCGGTCAGGTCGCGGCAACATGCCGCCTGTCGGTGCGGAGTCGCGAGCTCAGGCGTCGGGAGCGACGCCGGCGAGGATGGCTCCCCACGACGAGGGATGACCATTGGTGCCCGGATGCGGCACGAGCCACTGCAGGGCCCGGTTGGCGCATCGAGTAATCACGCCCAGAGAATACGCGATTCTTGCGGCTGTCGTCGCGCGGGACGGATGCGATCCACGCCACCGTTCTCGCTGCATGGCGAAAAAATTGCGGCGACGATCCGTGAGCACTGTCTTTGCGCGATCTTTACGGGCCCCTCGTTCACCCACGCGACTCGACGTGCCTACGGTGGCCTCGGTGTGCCGGGAAGCCTGGTCGGCGAGCAGAACACGCACGCTCGACGAAGGGCAGCCCCGCGATGGACATCTACCGCTCCGAACCCGGCCGTGCCCTGCTGCGCGACTGGAGCAGCCTGCAGATCAGCCGGCTGCTGCCCGACGCGCGTTGCCGGTGGATCGACACCCCCTTGGGGGCGACCCACCTCACGACCGTCGGCTCCGGGCCGGCCGTGGTGCTCCTGCCCGGTACGACCTTCGGCGTCGCAGCATCGGCGTACGTCGTGCGGGCTCTGGCCGCCGACCACCGGGTCACGGCCGTGGACGTCCCCGGACAGCCCGGACTCAGCCACGGCGAGAGGCCCGCCGACGATCTCGTCGGCCGGTACCGCGCCTGGATCGACGAGGTGCTGGCCGCGGTCGGGACCGAGCCGGCGACGATCGTCGGTGAGTCCCTCGGCGCTGCTGTCGCGCTCTGCGCCGGCCCCGGCCCGGCGGTCGCCGGGCTCCTCCTCGTCGCCCCGGCCGGTCTCGTGCCCGCGCGGGTGACCGCGAGTCTGCGCCCGGCCCTGCCCTGGCTGTGGCATCCCACGGAGGCCCGCACCGAGCGGGTGCTGTCCTTCCTCTCCGGCGGTGCACCGCTGCCCGACCGGCGCCACCTCGTCGAGTGGATGACGCTGGTCCCCGAGCACGCCCGCAGCTCGCTGGCGCCGGCCCCCCTGCCCAACGCGGTCCTCACCGCCTGGCGCGACACCCCGTGCGTCGTCCTGGCCGGCCGCCGCGCCCCGATCTTCCCGGCGGAGGAGCTGACCCGCCCCGCCCGGATGCTGCTCGGGGCCCGCGTCGAGTTCGTCGCCGACGCGGGGCACCTGCTCGCCCACTCCCACCCCGACGCCGTCCGTCGCGGGATCACCGCGCCGGCCGGCCCCGGGGCGGGGTGAGGCGACTCAGAACTGCAGGCCCAGCGCCCACCCGCCGAGCAGGAACGCGAACCCGGTGATCAGCAGGACGCCGACCACGTTGAGCAGCAGCCCGCCGCGGGCCATCTGACCGATGGTGACCACGCCGGACCCGAAGACGATGGCGTTGGGCGGGGTGCCGACCGGCAGCATGAACGCGCAGGTCGCGGCCAGCGCCGCCGGGATGAGCAGCGTCATCGAGTCGGCGCCGATGCCGATCGCGACCCCGCCGAGCACCGGGATGAACGTCGCCGCCGTCGCGGTGTTGCTGGTGACCTCGGTCAGGAACAGCACGATCGTCACCACCGCGGCGACCAGCAGCAGCACCGGCAGCACGCCGAGGCCCGCGACGCTCGTACCGATGAACTCGTCGAGCCCGCTGGAGGCCACCGCCCCGGCCAGGGCGAGCCCGCCCCCGAACAGCAGCAGGACGCCCCAGGGCAGGCCCGCCTGGGCGTCGGGCCAGGCCAGCAGCATCCGGTATCCGCCACCCCGCCGGCCGGTCGCGGCCTCGTCGGGCGGGGTGGTCGCCGACGGCAGGAAGAACAGCGCGATGCCCGCTGCGATCGCGATCGCGGTGTCGTTGAGCCCGCCGAGCCACGGCAGCGCGGCGTCGACGGCGTCGAACTCGGTGAGCAGGCCCGGCACGATCCACAGGAACGCCGCGGAGGCGAACACCGCGAGTACGCGCTTCTCGGCCGTGCTGGCCGGGCCCATCTCGCGCAGCTGCTCGTCGATCATCTCCCGGCCGCCGGGGATCTCGGTCAGTGTGGTCCGGAACAGCACCCGGGTGATCAGCAACCACGCGACGGTCACGAACACCACGACGATCGGGACCCCGAGCTGCATCCAGCCGACGAAGCTGATGTCGCGGTCGAGCTCGTCCTGGACGTAGCCGGCGACGATGGCGTTCGGCGGGCTGCCCAGCAGCGTTCCGAGTCCGCCGATGGACGAGGCCCACGCCACGGAGAGGACCAGTCCGATGCCGAACGAGCGCACCGCCGGGTCGCGGATGGTCTCACTGAGCGGGGCGCCGCGACGGACCTCGTCGCCGCCGCCCCCGGCACGCTCGGCGACCAGCGCCAGGACCGACAGCGCGATCGGCAGCATCATCAGTGTGGTCGCGGTGTTGGACACCCACATCGACAGGAACGCCGTCGCCACCATCATGCCGAGCACGATCCGGGTCGGTGTGGTGCCCACTGTCCGCAGCGTCAGCAGCGCGATCCGCCGGTGCAGGTGCCACTTCTGCATGGCGATCGCGATGAGGAACCCGCCCAGGAACAGGAAGACGATCGGGTCCCCGACCGACACCACCCCGAACGCGGGGAACAACACCACCGGCAGCAGCGCGGTCGCCGACAGCGGAATGGCCTCGGTGACCCACCACGTCGCCATCAGGACACCGATCGCCGCGACCATCCGCGCCTCGGCGGGCAGGTCCTGCGCCGCCCCGAGCAGCAATTACGTCAGCAGGGCGAGAGCCACGCCGAGCAGACGCAGCGACCACGTCGCCCGCGGGGTTCTGCCGTCGGCCGCGGTCGCCGCTCCCGGAGCCGGCGGATCCGCCGTGGCCGTACCGGGCTCGGGACCGCTGTCGTTCGTCGTCATCGTCGGAACCCCCGTCGTACGGCCGCTGTGCTGCGTCGCGGACCGTACCCGAATTACCCCCATTCGGGTCGTTTGTTCTCGTTCGAACGCACGACCGAACGACCGAACGACCGGAGGAACGGCACGGGCTAGACGGCGTGGTACGACGGGACGGCCACGACGCGGGTCACCCGGGCGGCGTCCAGCGGGAATCCCTGCGATCGACGATGCCGTCACGGCACCTGCGCCCTGCGACCGTGGAACGACGCCGCACGATGCCCGACCGGACCGCCTACGCGACGAGCAGTACCCAGGTCCGCCCCGGGTGCAGGGGCACCTCACGGCCGTCGGGCGCGGTCAGACGGGTGGGGTCGCCCACGGCGGGGCGGGACCACCGGGCGGGGAACGAACGGCCGTCACGCAGGACCTCGGCATCGCCCGCACCGACGGTGAGCGCGATCGGGGAGGCCGAGCCGGCGCTGTCCCGGACGGAGGACTCGACGACCCCGACCCGTTGCACGACGACCGTGTCCGCCCGCACCGGCCGCCGGTCCGGACCGGCCACGGCGAGCTCGCCGCCGGTCGCGATCGTCCAGGCGTCGTCGGGCGCGCTCCAGGTGACGGTGACGGCGGTGGAACCCACCCGGACGGTGCGCTCCGGGGCGGGGGCACCCCCGTCCGGCGCCGGCCCGAAGCGCAGGCCGATGTCCTGGACCGGCCCCGCCTCCGGTACCCGGCCGCCGAGGTCCGCCAGGTCCACGTAGACGTTCACCGGCGCCGGTCGCCGCTCGTCACGCCGGAACGCCGCCGGGAACCCACGGGGCACGACCGGGACCAGCGGCGCGGCGACGAGCCGGTCCAGGACCGGCGGCGCGGCGCCGGAGAAGACGAGGGCCGGGCGGCCGTAGGCGCCGAGCACGCCGATGTCGGTCTCCCGGGCACTGCGCACCGGCCCCACCGAGCCCGGCAGCTGCGAGGCGAACACCGCGAGCAGCCGGGTGAGGCCGCCCTCGACCGGCTCGACGTAGACGACGTCGGCGAACTCGACGCCGTCCCACGGGCGCGCCTTCGCGGTGTTGTCGACCTTCACGGCGAACACTCTCGCTCCGGGCTCGGAGGGCAGCCCGGTCAGCGGTGACAGGAGCGGTGCCGGCGGCGCCGGAGCGGTGGTCGCCGGTGGCGGCACCGGCACGGACGGAGCGCATCCGACGGCGCCCACCAGCACCAGCCCGACGAGGGCTCTCACCGCCGGGTTCCCACGCACCGGCGCACCGTACTCCGCCCCATCGTGCGTCCTCCGGCTACCCGGCCGAGCGCGAGCCGGTCCTCAGAACGGGTACTGCGGCAGGTCACCGCGGACCGTGACCCACTGGGTCTCGGTGAACGCCTCGATGTTGGCCTCGGCGCCGCCGTGGCGCGATCCGTTGCCCGAGTCCCCGACCCCGCCGAAGGGGGCGACC
>NZ_JAHLJD010000018.1:0-19502 GCF_020496225.1 Pseudonocardia sp. ICBG162 | reverse complement strand
AACTCGCGAAACGGATCTTCGCTGAGAATGCGTGACCCGACGCCCGGAGCTGGTGGCGTGATGACCATGGCGCTGAGCAGGTCGGGCCTGTCCTTCGCGATCTGCTGACCGACCCTGCTGCCGATGTCGTAACCGCCCAGCACGACTCGGGAGAGCCCCAACTCCTCCATCAGTCCCGTGACGCTGCGGGCCTGGGCCACCAGGCTGTAGTGGTCGCCGGGGTCGCGGAGGTGCTTGTCCGAGGCGCCGAAACCGCGCAGGTCCGGCACGACGACGTCGAACTCGTCCCCCAGCCTCTCGGCGACGGACGCCATGTCCGTCCGGTCCCCAGGCCAACCATGAAGCAGGACCACCGGCGTCCGACCCACCGATCCCAGACGGTCGAAGCTCAGGGTGAACCCATCGACCCGGGCGCCCGTCGGCATGGAGAACACGCTCCTTCCAGAACGTCTGCCTGCGACCCGAGCCGCGAGCGACACACGCCTTCGCACGTCGAGCAGCCCAGCATCGAGGACCGCCTTCCGCGAACTCTAGTGGCTGGACGGACGACAACCGTCGAGATCAGGCCACTCCCGCACAACGGCAAGGCGGCTCGTCACCCGGCACCACGAGCGCCTCCGCCGCTGGAGCCGACGAGGACCGTCACCCCGGGGTCCGCCTCGCCCGTGGCACACGCTGTGGGCTCCGGGTCGACGAGGCCCCGCTCGGAAGGCGGGCACCCCGACTGCGTTCGTCGTCCGGTCATCGTGTGCCGCCGGTCGGTACGTACGTGCCGGAGGACGAGGATGAGCGCTGCCGCTTCGGCACTGACGAGGCTGACGAGGAGCTCACCGTCATAGGGTCCCGGCGGGCCGATCCACAGCCGGAGCACGGCTGCGACGAGCGCGATCAGCAGGATCGCGGCGAGGAGAACGAGCAGTCCGCCGTTGCGTGACCACCACGAGGGCCGGCTCATCAGCACGGGTCGTCTCCGGGCCGGGCCGGGCCGGCCAAGGCGGTCGACGCGGTGTCGGGGCGGAACCGGTGCCCGGTCAGGACCGCGGAGCGCGCCAGCAGAACGCCGCCGACGGCGGAGGTCACCAGCTGCAGGACGACGGCGAGCAGGACCATGAGGCCGTCGGCCACACCGGGGGAGACCAGGAACGCGCCGACGAGCACGAGGGTGATGCCGCCGCCGGTGGCGGTGGCGACGGCGGATGCCCGCATGTAGACGTCGCCGAAGCGCAGCAGCCCGACCGCGGCGAGCAGCAGGACCAGTGCGCCCGACACGGTGAGGATCTGTCCGAACACGGTCATCGGGCACCTCCGGTGAGGGCACGGGCGAAGGAGACGGTGGCGAGGAACGCGACCATGGTGGCGACCAGGACGATGTCGAACGTCGATGTACTGGCGGTCCGGACACCACCGAGAGCGATCATCGCGACGACGGCGACGGTGAGCAGCTCAGCGCCGACGACCCGGGATCCGCGGTCGGGCCCGCGCACGATGCGGATCACGGCGAGCAGGGCGACCAGACCGCAGAGGGCCAGGGCGATGTCGATGCCGATCACGTGTGCCCCTCGCTGCGGCCCAGGGCGTGCAGGAGCCGGGCCTGCAGGTCGTGCAGTGCGGTGAGTGCCATGCCGTCGTCGGCGTGGTGCATGGAGTGCACGAGCAGGACGTCCTGACCGTCGACGACGCCGAGGGTCAGGGTGCCCGGTGTCATGGTGATCAGAGCTCCGAGAGCCGCGGCCGTGGTCCGGCTGCCGCCGGTCAACGGCAGCCGGACCAGACGCGGGGTGGCCGAGGAGCCGGGAGTGAGGACGTCTCCGAGGACGTCGCGCGCGGAGCGGGCGATCTGCCCGGCGAACCAGGTCAGGAACGCCACGACGCGTAGTGGGCGGGTGAGGATGTCGGTCATGAGGTGAGTACCGCCTCCACATAGGTGTCGGTCTCGAGCAGGCCGGCGGCCGCCGTGGCCGAGAGCCCGTAGAGCAGTTCTGCGCCGAGCCCCAGACCGAGGGTGACCGCGGCCAGGACGAGGGCGGGAAGGGTGAGCCGGATACCGACGCGGGGGACGGTCGGCGCCAGGACGCCGGTGCCGCCACCGCTCCCGTCCTGGTCGTCCTCGTCGGATCGCCGGACCAGCGCGGTCCAGACCTTGATCATCGACAGGAGGGTGAGCAGGCTGACCACGATCGCCACGACGGCCGCGGCGACCTGATCCGCGTCGAGCGCGGCCAGGATGAGGGTCAGCTTGGCGACGAACCGGAGAACGGTGGGATCCCGGCCAGGGACAGCGCGGCCAGGCCGAAGACGGCGACGAGCAGCGGGTCGCGGCGCGCGACACCGCGAATCCGGTCCAGCGCGCCGGTGCCGTGCCGCTCCTCGACCGCGCCGGCGGACAGGAACAGCGCCGCTTTCACGATCATGTGGTGCAGCAGGTAGAAGATGCCCGCGGCCAGTCCGAGCGGGGTGAACAGGGCGACGCCGAGCAGGATGTAACCGATCTGGCTGACCATGTGGAACGCCAGGATGGAGCGCATCGTGGTCTCCCCGACCGCGCCGAGCACCCCCACGAGCATCGTCGCGCTGAACACGACGACCCCCAACCACAGCCACCGGGTGTCGCCGTCGAACACGACCGCGTAGATCCGGTAGATCGCGTACACCGCGACCTTGGTGTGCAGCCCGGAGAACAGAGCGGTGACCGCGGGTGTGGTGGCGGGGTACGCGCGGGCGAGCCAGCCGTGCACGGGCACGACCGCCGCCTTCATGGCCAGTGCGGCCAGGCAGAGGCCCGCGGCGACGGCGACGGTGGTCGACTCCCGTGCCGCGCCGGCGAGTTCGCCGAGGTTGACCGTTCCGGCCGTGCCGTAGACGAGCGCGACGCCGGCGAGGAACAGGGTGGACACGAACAGGTTGAACGCCACGTAGAGCCGCGTGCCGGTGACCTGCCCCAGGGTGCCTCGCCCGGTACGGGCGAGGACGAGGAGCCCGAAGCTGGGCAGCAGCATGACCTCGATGAAGACGAACAGGTTGAACAGGTCCGCAGTGAGCAGTGCGCCGTTGACCCCACCGACCAGCGCGAGGACCAGGGGGATGAACAACCTGGCGCCGCCGACGGCGGTCATGAGTGCGAACACGGTGCACAGCAGGGCGAGCAGCGCCGTGACCGTCAGCATCAACGCGGCCAGGGTGTCGGCGACGAACGGGATCGAGATCCCGCCGGGCCAGCCGCCGACCTGCTCGGACAGCACGGTCCCGTCGGAGGTGGCGACGACCAGCGCGACGCCGGCGGCGACGTTGGCCGTGAGCGTGACGAGCAGGACGGTGTACGCCCAGCGGGCCCCGGTCCGGGCCGGAGCGGTGGCGCCGGCGGCCAGCAGCGGCAGGCCGGCGAGCAGCGGCAGCAGGGATGCGGTCATCGCGTGACCTCCGCCCGCGCCGGCGCCGCACCGTTGCCGGACGCACCGGTGTGGTCGTCGTCTGCGGCGCCGTCCCGCGTGTCGCCGTCACCGGACGGGTGAGCGGGGTCCCCGGCATCGAGGGTGGTGTCGTCGCCCGACCGGCCGGTCACGGCGAGGACGAGCATGACGACGGTGACGGCGAAGGCGATCACGATCGCGGTGAGCGCGAACGCCTGCGGGAGCGGATCCGCGGCGGACACGGCGTCGGTGCCCTCCAGCGGCTCGCCGCGACGCCGGACACCGCCCGCGGAGAACAGGACGAGGTTGACGGCATGGCCGAGCATGAGGAACCCCAGTACGGAGCGGAGGTAGCTGCGGTCGAGGAGCAGGTAGGCGGCGCCGGACACGAGGGCGCCGATCGTCAGGGCGAGCATCATCGGAGGGCCTCCTCCGGCATCGGGTCGTGCCGGTCATCGGATTCGGTGTGCTGTCCGGGTGTGGACCGGCCGGGATGTGGATGGATGCCCGGTGCGCCGGCCCCCGGGGTGCCGAGCAGGTTGAGGGCTGCGACGACGACGCCGAGCACGGCGAGGTAGACCCCGACGTCGAAGACCAGGGCGGTCGTGAGGTGCACGCCGAGAACGTCCATGTGCAGGGGCCGGAGGAAGGACCCGTCGGCCAGGCCGAGCAGACCGACGACGGCGGCCACCACGGCACCGGCCCCGGCGACGAGCAGGAACGGCAGCCGCACCCGGCCGGAGGAGTCCGACGGGGCGGCGAGGTAGGCCAGGACCAGGGCGGCGGCGCCGAGCAGGGCACCGATGAAACCCCCGCCGGGGGCGTTGTGCCCACGCAGGAGGACGAGTACGGAGGCGACCAGGAGCACGGGCACCAGCACCTTCGCCGCAGCCGCGAGGAACACCGCGTTCGCCTCCGGATCACGTACCGGCGCAGCGGTGGCGACGCCCTCGGCCTCGCGGACCGGCTGCGGACGGCGTGCGTCGAGCAGGACGGCGACGACGAGTGCGGCCAGCACCAGCACGACGAGTTCGCCGAAGGTGTCCAGGGCGCGGAAGTCGACCAGGATCGTGTTGACCACGTTGGTGCCACCGGTCCGGTCCTCGGCCTCGGCCAGGAACCACTCCGCTGCCGGCGACGGGGCACGCCACCCGGTCAGCGCGAGGGTGGCGAGTGTCGCGGCGCCCCCCGCCCCTGCTGCCAGCACGATCCGCAGGGCCCGCCGTGCCCGCCCGCGGTGTGCGCTGCGGGCGGCGAAGGGCGCGGGCAGGCGACGCAGCACCAGCACGATCACGGCCACGGTCAGCACCTCGACCAGCAGCTGGGTCAGCGCGACGTCGGCGGCACCGAGCTCGTAGAACCACATGGCGACCGCGAAGCCGATCACCCCGGACGCGACGACGGCGGCGAGGCGGGTGCGGGCCGCGAGGACCGCGACGATCCCACCCGCGGTGAGCAGGAGCAGGAACACGTCCCACGGACGCGACGTGCCCGGCGCTGCAGCGAGTCCGCCGGTCTGCGCCGCGACAGCCCCGCCGCCGCCGGCCGCAACCAGCAGGAGGGGGACGAGCAGGTGCCGGGCAGGGGCGTCACCACGGTAGGGGCGGCCGGTGGCCCGGCCCAGGTCGACGACACCGCTGCGCAGCCGCTCCACGACCGCCACGCCGGTGACCGGGAACAGCGCCCGGTCCAGTGCCCGGTCCACCCACCGGTGAGCGACGGCCACCACTGTCCCCAGGGCGATGGCGATCGCCGAGACCACCAGCGCCGGGGTGACGCCGTGCCACACGGAGATGACCGGGACCGCCGCCGGGGCCACCCCGAGAGCCGCTGCCGCCGACGACCGCAGCGGGCCGTCGAGCAGCGAGACCGCCGGCCCGAGCAGGGCACCGGCGAGCGCGGTGACGGTGACCGCCCCGGCCATCGTCCGTGCACCGCCGGGGGGACCGAGCGCGGTCGTCGACCCGAACAACACGGGGAACACCATCCGTGCGCTGTAGGCGACGGTCAGCACCGCGGCGGCGCCGAGCCCGACGGCAGCGAGCAGTGCCGCGCCCCCGTCCCCGGACAGGGCGGCGTCGAGGACGTACTCCTTGGACACGAAGCCCAGCGTCACCGGTACGCCCGCCATGCTCAGGGCGATCAGGGCGATCATCGTGGCGGTCCAGGGCATCGACCGGAACAGGCCGCGCAACTCACGCAGGTCGCGGGTCCCGGCACGGCGCTCCACCAGACCCACGGTCATGAAGCCGGCGGACTTGAACAGGGCGTGCGCGACGACGTGGGCGCTGGCGGCCAGCAGCGCGGTCGCGGTCCCGACGCCGATGACGGCCACGAGCAGACCGAGCTGGCTGATCGTGGAGTACGCGAGCATCTCCTTGAGATCGCTCCGCTGCAACGCGAACACGCCGCCCAGCAGCGCCGTCACCACGCCGACCGTGACCAGCAGCCATGGCCACAGCGGCGACGACGACGCCGCGCCGGCGAAGCGCATCAGCAGGTAGATGCCGGCCTTGACCATCGCCGCCGCGTGCAGGTAGGCGCTGACGGGTGCCGGGGCGACCATGGCGTCGGGCAGCCACGAGTGGAACGGGAACTGCGCCGCCTTGGTCATCGCGGCCACGGCGACCAGGACGGCGACGACACCGGCGAACACCGGATCCTGCGTCCAGGCCGGGTCGGCGAGCGCGGCCGACAGCTGCGTGGTCCCGGTCCGCACCACGATCGCGCACACCGCACCCAGCAGCGCCAGGCCGCCGGCGACGGTCACCAGCAACGTCCGTGCCGCCGGTGCTCGCCCCGCAGATCCCACCCGCAGGATCAGCAGATAGGAGCAGAGGGTGGTGATCTCCCACGCCACGAACAGCACGACCAGGTCGTCGGCGAGGACCAGGGTCAGCATCGCCGCGGCGAACGCGGTCATCAGCGCGAAGAAGCCGCCCGCCCGCTCCTCGGTGACATAGGAGGTCGAGTACGCCAGCACCACCGCGCCGACTCCGAGGACGAGCAGGGCGAACAGCCAGCCGAGCCCGTCCACCCGCAGCCGCAGCGCGATCTCCAGCGAGGGGATCCACGGCACCGCCTCGGTGCGCGTGCCGGGTCCGCGGGCGGCGACGACGGAGGTCAGAGCCGTGAGCACCACGACGGCGAGCCATCCGCCGCGCGCCCCGACCCGGTTCGCGAGTACCGCGACCGAGGGAACGAGCAGCCACAGGGCCGCCAGAACACAGAACAACGACATCGGAGAAAGAGCTCCTCGCGCGAATTTCGGGCACAAGTATCAGACGAAACCCGAAATGGGAATCGCCGACGTGTCGAAACATTGCAACCCGCGCACCGCGATGCTGCGCATGCGGTCAGGTCGCGGCAACATGCCGCCTGTCGGTGCGGAGTCGCGAGCTCAGGCGTCGGGAGCGACGCCGGCGAGGATGGCTCCCCACGACGAGGGATGACCATTGGTGCCCGGATGCGGCACGAGCCACTGCAGGGCCCGGTTGGCGCATCGAGTAATCACGCCCAGAGAATACGCGATTCTTGCGGCTGTCGTCGCGCGGGACGGATGCGATCCACGCCACCGTTCTCGCTGCATGGCGAAAAAATTGCGGCGACGATCCGTGAGCACTGTCTTTGCGCGATCTTTACGGGCCCCTCGTTCACCCACGCGACTCGACGTGCCTACGGTGGCCTCGGTGTGCCGGGAAGCCTGGTCGGCGAGCAGAACACGCACGCTCGACGAAGGGCAGCCCCGCGATGGACATCTACCGCTCCGAACCCGGCCGTGCCCTGCTGCGCGACTGGAGCAGCCTGCAGATCAGCCGGCTGCTGCCCGACGCGCGTTGCCGGTGGATCGACACCCCCTTGGGGGCGACCCACCTCACGACCGTCGGCTCCGGGCCGGCCGTGGTGCTCCTGCCCGGTACGACCTTCGGCGTCGCAGCATCGGCGTACGTCGTGCGGGCTCTGGCCGCCGACCACCGGGTCACGGCCGTGGACGTCCCCGGACAGCCCGGACTCAGCCACGGCGAGAGGCCCGCCGACGATCTCGTCGGCCGGTACCGCGCCTGGATCGACGAGGTGCTGGCCGCGGTCGGGACCGAGCCGGCGACGATCGTCGGTGAGTCCCTCGGCGCTGCTGTCGCGCTCTGCGCCGGCCCCGGCCCGGCGGTCGCCGGGCTCCTCCTCGTCGCCCCGGCCGGTCTCGTGCCCGCGCGGGTGACCGCGAGTCTGCGCCCGGCCCTGCCCTGGCTGTGGCATCCCACGGAGGCCCGCACCGAGCGGGTGCTGTCCTTCCTCTCCGGCGGTGCACCGCTGCCCGACCGGCGCCACCTCGTCGAGTGGATGACGCTGGTCCCCGAGCACGCCCGCAGCTCGCTGGCGCCGGCCCCCCTGCCCAACGCGGTCCTCACCGCCTGGCGCGACACCCCGTGCGTCGTCCTGGCCGGCCGCCGCGCCCCGATCTTCCCGGCGGAGGAGCTGACCCGCCCCGCCCGGATGCTGCTCGGGGCCCGCGTCGAGTTCGTCGCCGACGCGGGGCACCTGCTCGCCCACTCCCACCCCGACGCCGTCCGTCGCGGGATCACCGCGCCGGCCGGCCCCGGGGCGGGGTGAGGCGACTCAGAACTGCAGGCCCAGCGCCCACCCGCCGAGCAGGAACGCGAACCCGGTGATCAGCAGGACGCCGACCACGTTGAGCAGCAGCCCGCCGCGGGCCATCTGACCGATGGTGACCACGCCGGACCCGAAGACGATGGCGTTGGGCGGGGTGCCGACCGGCAGCATGAACGCGCAGGTCGCGGCCAGCGCCGCCGGGATGAGCAGCGTCATCGAGTCGGCGCCGATGCCGATCGCGACCCCGCCGAGCACCGGGATGAACGTCGCCGCCGTCGCGGTGTTGCTGGTGACCTCGGTCAGGAACAGCACGATCGTCACCACCGCGGCGACCAGCAGCAGCACCGGCAGCACGCCGAGGCCCGCGACGCTCGTACCGATGAACTCGTCGAGCCCGCTGGAGGCCACCGCCCCGGCCAGGGCGAGCCCGCCCCCGAACAGCAGCAGGACGCCCCAGGGCAGGCCCGCCTGGGCGTCGGGCCAGGCCAGCAGCATCCGGTATCCGCCACCCCGCCGGCCGGTCGCGGCCTCGTCGGGCGGGGTGGTCGCCGACGGCAGGAAGAACAGCGCGATGCCCGCTGCGATCGCGATCGCGGTGTCGTTGAGCCCGCCGAGCCACGGCAGCGCGGCGTCGACGGCGTCGAACTCGGTGAGCAGGCCCGGCACGATCCACAGGAACGCCGCGGAGGCGAACACCGCGAGTACGCGCTTCTCGGCCGTGCTGGCCGGGCCCATCTCGCGCAGCTGCTCGTCGATCATCTCCCGGCCGCCGGGGATCTCGGTCAGTGTGGTCCGGAACAGCACCCGGGTGATCAGCAACCACGCGACGGTCACGAACACCACGACGATCGGGACCCCGAGCTGCATCCAGCCGACGAAGCTGATGTCGCGGTCGAGCTCGTCCTGGACGTAGCCGGCGACGATGGCGTTCGGCGGGCTGCCCAGCAGCGTTCCGAGTCCGCCGATGGACGAGGCCCACGCCACGGAGAGGACCAGTCCGATGCCGAACGAGCGCACCGCCGGGTCGCGGATGGTCTCACTGAGCGGGGCGCCGCGACGGACCTCGTCGCCGCCGCCCCCGGCACGCTCGGCGACCAGCGCCAGGACCGACAGCGCGATCGGCAGCATCATCAGTGTGGTCGCGGTGTTGGACACCCACATCGACAGGAACGCCGTCGCCACCATCATGCCGAGCACGATCCGGGTCGGTGTGGTGCCCACTGTCCGCAGCGTCAGCAGCGCGATCCGCCGGTGCAGGTGCCACTTCTGCATGGCGATCGCGATGAGGAACCCGCCCAGGAACAGGAAGACGATCGGGTCCCCGACCGACACCACCCCGAACGCGGGGAACAACACCACCGGCAGCAGCGCGGTCGCCGACAGCGGAATGGCCTCGGTGACCCACCACGTCGCCATCAGGACACCGATCGCCGCGACCATCCGCGCCTCGGCGGGCAGGTCCTGCGCCGCCCCGAGCAGCAATTACGTCAGCAGGGCGAGAGCCACGCCGAGCAGACGCAGCGACCACGTCGCCCGCGGGGTTCTGCCGTCGGCCGCGGTCGCCGCTCCCGGAGCCGGCGGATCCGCCGTGGCCGTACCGGGCTCGGGACCGCTGTCGTTCGTCGTCATCGTCGGAACCCCCGTCGTACGGCCGCTGTGCTGCGTCGCGGACCGTACCCGAATTACCCCCATTCGGGTCGTTTGTTCTCGTTCGAACGCACGACCGAACGACCGAACGACCGGAGGAACGGCACGGGCTAGACGGCGTGGTACGACGGGACGGCCACGACGCGGGTCACCCGGGCGGCGTCCAGCGGGAATCCCTGCGATCGACGATGCCGTCACGGCACCTGCGCCCTGCGACCGTGGAACGACGCCGCACGATGCCCGACCGGACCGCCTACGCGACGAGCAGTACCCAGGTCCGCCCCGGGTGCAGGGGCACCTCACGGCCGTCGGGCGCGGTCAGACGGGTGGGGTCGCCCACGGCGGGGCGGGACCACCGGGCGGGGAACGAACGGCCGTCACGCAGGACCTCGGCATCGCCCGCACCGACGGTGAGCGCGATCGGGGAGGCCGAGCCGGCGCTGTCCCGGACGGAGGACTCGACGACCCCGACCCGTTGCACGACGACCGTGTCCGCCCGCACCGGCCGCCGGTCCGGACCGGCCACGGCGAGCTCGCCGCCGGTCGCGATCGTCCAGGCGTCGTCGGGCGCGCTCCAGGTGACGGTGACGGCGGTGGAACCCACCCGGACGGTGCGCTCCGGGGCGGGGGCACCCCCGTCCGGCGCCGGCCCGAAGCGCAGGCCGATGTCCTGGACCGGCCCCGCCTCCGGTACCCGGCCGCCGAGGTCCGCCAGGTCCACGTAGACGTTCACCGGCGCCGGTCGCCGCTCGTCACGCCGGAACGCCGCCGGGAACCCACGGGGCACGACCGGGACCAGCGGCGCGGCGACGAGCCGGTCCAGGACCGGCGGCGCGGCGCCGGAGAAGACGAGGGCCGGGCGGCCGTAGGCGCCGAGCACGCCGATGTCGGTCTCCCGGGCACTGCGCACCGGCCCCACCGAGCCCGGCAGCTGCGAGGCGAACACCGCGAGCAGCCGGGTGAGGCCGCCCTCGACCGGCTCGACGTAGACGACGTCGGCGAACTCGACGCCGTCCCACGGGCGCGCCTTCGCGGTGTTGTCGACCTTCACGGCGAACACTCTCGCTCCGGGCTCGGAGGGCAGCCCGGTCAGCGGTGACAGGAGCGGTGCCGGCGGCGCCGGAGCGGTCGCCGGTGGCGGCACCGGCACGGACGGAGCGCATCCGACGGCGCCCACCAGCACCAGCCCGACGAGGGCTCTCACCGCCGGGTTCCCACGCACCGGCGCACCGTACTCCGCCCCATCGTGCGTCCTCCGGCTACCCGGCCGAGCGCGAGCCGGTCCTCAGAACGGGTACTGCGGCAGGTCACCGCGGACCGTGACCCACTGGGTCTCGGTGAACGCCTCGATGTTGGCCTCGGCGCCGCCGTGGCGCGATCCGTTGCCCGAGTCCCCGACCCCGCCGAAGGGGGCGACCGCCTCGTCGTTGACCGTCTGGTCGTTGATGTGGACCAGTCCGGACGGGACCCGGTCGGCCAGCGCGAGGCCCTTCATCACGTCCCGGGTCAGGATCCCCAGCGAGAGGCCGTACCCGGTCCCCGCCGCCAGCCGGACGGCCTCGTCGAGGTCGTCGAAGGGGACGACGGGCGCGACCGGCCCGAAGATCTCGTCCGCGTAGGCGGGCGCGGTCAGGGGCACGTCGCCGAGCACGGTGGGGCGGTAGAACAGGTCCTCGTAGCTGCCGCCCGCGAGCACCCGTGCCCCGGCCGACACACTGCCGGTGACGATCTCGTGCACCCGGTCGCGCTGGCCCGCGTCGATCAGCGGGCCGATGGCGACCGCGTCCGAGGCGGGGTCGCCGACGGGAAGCTTCTCGGCCCGTTCCGCCAGCAGCGCCGCGTAGTCCGCCGCGATGCCGGACGCCACCAGATGACGGCTGGACGCCATGCAGATCTGGCCGGCGTGGTTGAACGAGCCGAACGCCCCGACCGAGGTGGCCCGGTCCAGGTCGACGTCGTCGAGTACGACCAGGGCGGAGTTGCCGCCGAGCTCGAGGTGCACCCGCTTGAGCCGGTCCGCCGCGGCCCTGGCGATGGCCTGCCCGGCCCGGGTCGAGCCGGTGAAGGCGATGACCGGGACCTCCGGGTCGTCGACCAGCGCCGCACCGACGTCCGCTCCGCCCGGCAGCACGTGCAGCAGCCCGGGGGGCAGCCCCGCCTCCTCGAACACCCGCGCGAACACGACTCCGCCGCTGACGGCGGTGCGGGGGTCCGGCTTGAGGACCACCGCGTTGCCCAGGGCGAGCGCCGGCGCGATGGCCCGGATCGCCAGGATGATGGGGGCGTTGAACGGCGCGATGACGCCGACGACCCCGACCGGGCGTCGCCGCTCCATCGACAGTCGCGGCTGGGTCGACCGCAGGAGCCTGCCGTAGGGGTGAGCGGCCAGTGCGGCCGCCTCGCGGCACTCCTCGGCGGCGACGGCCCGCGTCTGGAAGTCGGCGAACGGGCGGATCGCCCCGGACTCGCGGATGAGCCAGTCGTGGATCTCGTCCTCGTGCTCGACGAACAGCTCCGCCGCCCGCCGCAGCACCACGGCACGGGCGTCGTAGGGCTGCGCGGCCCACTCCCGCTGGGCCGCGCCGGCCGTCCGCGCCGCCGTGCGGACGTCCGCGGCGGATGCCGCGCCCACCTCGGCCAGGGTCGCGCCGGTGGCCGGCTCGACGGCCGGGTAGGTCCCCGCCCCACCGTCGATCCACCCCGCGGAGTAGATCTGTCCCTGCCAGCGGCTGGTCTCCAGGAAGCGCATGCTGTCACCTCGGTCGTGGTCGTCCGGCGGAACCGGGGCGGGGCGGTTCACGGTGCGACGGCGACGTCGAGCACCAGGGGGGTCGTGCGTCGCTCCAGGGTCGGCACGATCTCGTCGAGCACCTCGAGCAGGCCGGCGTGGTCGACCACCCGGTGTGACTCGCAGCCGAGCGAGGTCCCCAGCCCGCTGATGCTGATCTCCTCGAACGCCGGCCACGGGGCCGTGCCCGGGGTGCCGGTGGCCGAGCCGCGCCCCCCGGCGAGCCGGTCCATGATCGCGTAGCGGCCGTTGGACAACACGATCACGAGCACTCCGACGTCGTAGTGGGCTGCGCTCCACAGGGACTGGATCCCGTACAGCGAGGAGCCGTCGCCGACCAGCGCCACGACGGGCCGCTGCGGGGAACCCATGCGCACCCCCACCGCGGCCGGCAGGCCGAAGCCCAGCCCGCCCATGGCCGCGCTGAGGAACCCCAGCGGCGCTCGTGCCGGCACGAGCTCGTGCAGCAGCGCCCGGCTCGACGGGGTCTCCTCGACCACGACGGCCTGCTGCGGCAGCCGTTCTGCGAGCGCGGCGAACACGTGCTCGGGCCGCAGGGGCGCACCGGCGGCGGGCGGCTCGACCACCCGCGCGCGGTGGACGGCCGACGGTGCGGCGTCGCGGGCCGGGACGCGCCGGGCGAGCTCGGCGCACACGGCCGCGGGCGACGCGACCACAGCCAGGTCGGCAGGGCTGCGGAGCGCCTCGTCCGGGTCGTCGGTGATCACGACGACCCGGGTGTCGCCCTCGACGAGTGGACCGTCCTCGTAGGGGTACTGCCGGAACGCCGCCGCGCCCACCACCAGCACCAGGTCGTGCCCCTCCAGGGAGGAGCGCACTCCGGCCCGCCCGGCCGGCAGGTGCCCGGCGAAGCGGGGGTGGTCCCGGGGAAAGCCCGCCCGCGCCCCGAACGGCTCCTGCCACGCGGGCATCGCGAGCCGGTCGGCCAGCGCCGTCAGCGCCGCCCACGTCCGTTCGTCGTCGGCACCTGCCCCGGCGACCAGCGCCGGCGAACGCGACCCGGCGATCAGCTCGGCGATCGCGTCGCACGCAGCCGGGTCGGCCGCGGCCGGCCGCAGCGACCGCACCGGGGCGGCCCCGGCGGCGCCGTCGTGCTCGGCGTCCCAGTCGTCCATCGGCACGATCACCACCGCGGGGCCGCGATGCAGGTCCGCCTCGTGCCAGGCCCGTGCCAGGGCCCCCGGCACGTCCTGGGCACGGCCGGGCTCGTCCACCCACACCGCATGGGGGCGGACGAGCTCGTCGAGGCGCCGTCCGGTGAGAAAGGGTTCGAACGCGAGGTGGCGACGGTCCTGCTGTCCGACCACCACCACCATCGGCGCCCGGTTGACCCGCGCGGTCGCCAGCGCTCCGACCGCGTTGCCGAGGCCTGCCGTGGTGTGCAGGATCGCCACGGCAGGGCGGTGTCGCGCGAGCGCCCACCCGGTCGCCATGCCCACCACCGAGCCCTCGTGCAGCGTGAGCACGAACTCCAGGTCGCCGGGTAGGTCGGTGAGCAAGGAGATCTCGGTCGAGCCCGGGTTGGCGAACAGTGTCGTCGCGCCCTGGCGGCGCAGCACGGCCAGCGCTGCGTCACGGACGGTCGTCATCGCGCGGTCCTCCCGGTACCGGCGGTGGCCGCCGCGCCGGTGGTGTCGTCGATGCTCGCCGCGGCGGTGCGGACCCGTTCGGCGCCGTGCAGCAGGGCTGCCCGCTCCTCGTCGGAGAGGTCCCACTCGAGGATCTCCTCGATCCCGCCCGGGCCGAGCCGCGTCGGCACCCCGACCCCGACCCCGTCGATCCCGTACTGGCCGCCGAGGACCACCGCGGCGGGCCACGCCTCGCTTGATCCGGTCGCGATGGCGTCGACCATGGCGGCCGCGCCCGCACCGGTGCTCCAGGTGGAGGTGCGCCCGGAGTCGAGCGCCACGTGCCGCGTGTACCAGGTGGTCATGTACTCGTCCACGACCCCGCGCTGGGCGTCGGTCAGGACCACCGGCTCTCCGTGCAGCCGCACCCGGCTGTAGAGCGGGACCTGCGCCTCACCGTGCTCCCCGATCACCCATGCCTCGACGTCCTGGGGCCGGGCCCCGAGCGCCCGGGCGACGCCCGTCCGCATCCGGAACCCGTCGTTGAGGGTGTAGCCGACGAGTCGCCGCGGATCCAGCGCGGTCCGCCACTGCAGGCGCGTGAGCAGGGCGTCGACCGGGTTGGTCAGGACCACCAGGATCCCACCCCAGCCGGCCGCGACGAGCGGGTCCACGATGCCGTCGAGGATTGCGGCGTTCTCGGCGAGGAAGACCGACCGCGACGAGTTGAGCCGCAGCGGGACGGCGGCGCTCAGGACCACCACGTCGGCGTCGAGCGCATCGCCCGGTTCGCCCCCGCGGACCGAGCGGGCCCCGCCCAGGGCGAGCACGTCCTGCAGGTCCATGACGTGGCTGACGATCATGTTGGGCCGGGAGTCGACCAGTACGACGTCGTAGGGGGTGTCCGTGCGCAGGAGGTTGAACGCGACCGACGCGCCGATGCCGCCGGCGCCGCCGAAGATGACGACCTTCATGTGTTGTTCTCCGTCTTCTGAGGGGCCGAGCGGTCCGCTCGGCGGGGGAAGGCCGCAGCGCGGACCTCGTCGTAGGGACGTCCCGCGACGCCGGGCCGGGAGCGTCCGACGGCGCTGCCGATCACGGCGAGCAGGAACGCCGCGGGGACCGAGACCAGCGCGGGGATGGACAGGGGGAAGATCGCGTTGTCGGCGCCGAGGACGTCCGGTCCGAGTGCCACGAGCACCAGGGAGATCAGCAGACCGCCGATGATGGCCACCTCGGCGCCCAGCCGGTTGAACCCGCGCCAGTAGATGCTGAGCACCAGGACCGGCGTGAGCGTGCTGGCGGCGATGGCGAACGCGACGTTGGCGAGGAACGCGATGTTGAGGTTCCGCGCACCCAACGCGAGCAGGATCGCCACCACGGCGAGCGCCACGCCGGCCGCGCGACCCGTGAACAGCTGCTGCTTCGCGCTGACCTCACCGCGCTTGATCACATTGGTGTAGAGGTCGTGCGCCGCGGCCCCGGACGCCGCGATGGCGATGCCGCTGAGCACCGCGAGGATCGTCGCGATGACGACACCCGCCAGCACCGCGAACAGCAGGTTGCCGCCCAGCACCTCCGCCAGCCGCGCGACGGCGAGGTTGCCGCCGGGGCTGTCGGCGACGATCTGCTCCCGTCCGACGATGTCGAGCGCGGCGTAGCCGAAGACCGGCAGCAGCAGGAAGAACACCGAGAAGATGATCATTCCGTAGAAGTCCGACGTCCGCGCCGCCCGCCCGTCCCGGGTGGTGAGGAAGCGCAGCATCACGTGCGGCAGCCCCATGATGCCCAGGCAGGGTCCGATCATCAGGGACACGTTGTTCAAGGAGCTCGTCAGCGGGAGCGGGTGGGCGCTCACCACGTCGGTGCCGAACCGCTCGGCGGCGACCCGGAGCGGTCCCAGCGGGTTCCAGTCGTAGTGGGCGACGACGAACAGCAGCAGGATGGCGACGGTGGCCAGCAGCAGGACGGTCTTGAAGATCTGGATGTAGGTCGCGGCGACCATCCCACCCATCACCATGTACACCGTCATGAGCACGGCGAGCAGGACCACCGCCAGCTCGTAGGGCACCCCGATCAGCAGCTGCGCCAGCACGCCGGCCCCGACGAACTGGATGGTCATGTAGATGACGCTGGTGACCAGCGTCGTCGTGGCGATCCCTCCGCGCAGCAGCCGGCCCTCGAACCGGTAGGCGACCACGTCGGCCAGGGTGAAGCGACCCAGGTTGCGCAACGGGACGGCCACCACGAGCAGGACGAGCAGGAACGCGGTCGGGATGCCGATCGCGAGGTAGAACCCCGCGAACCCGGTGAGTGCGACCGCTCCGGTGATGCCCAGCAGGGCCGCCGACGAGATCTGCTCGCCGGCCAGCGCCAGTCCGTTGCCCAGCCCGGACACCCGACGGCCGGCGACGTAGTGGTCGCCGGCGTCCGCCGTGCGGCGAGCCGCCAGGAACGCGAGGACCAGGGTGGCGGCGATGATGGATCCGGCGACGACGATCGACAGGACGTTCACGGGGTCGTCTCCCCGTCGGTCTCGGCGCGGTTCTGGGCGCGGACGTACAGCCCGGCCGCGGCCACGACGAGGACGAAGTCGAGGAAGCCGATCAGGTAGCCGATCCCGATCCCCCCGACGGTGCCGGCGAAGAGCGGCGTGAACAGCATGAGTACGACCAGCACCAGCAGCAGGACGAAGGCGATGGCGCCCGTCGTCAGACTGCGGCGGATCTGTGCGGAGACGACGGTGTCGTCAGGACCGTGGTGACGCATCGGTGCGTTCCTCTCGACGGACGGACGTTGTCCTTCGGTGCGAGCGGGGACGCTAGGTCGACCGGACCCGGCAGAGAATGGCATCGTCTCTGTATGCGAGACACCGGGCTGCTGCAGACCCTCGACCGGGGGCTGACGATCCTGGAGGTCCTGGCCCAGGCGCGGTATCCGCTGACTCTCGCCGACCTGTCGGCGCGGCTGGGTGTCCACCGTTCCATCACCCACCGCCTGGTGCGGACGCTCCAGGCGCACCACCTCATCGCCCGTACTCCCACCGGGTACGTGCTCGGCACGGGCACCACCGCACTGGGACGGGCTGCGCTGCCCGTGGTGCAGCAGGTCGCGAAGGGCAAGGTCTACCACCTCGCGCGCCGCACCGACCTGACCGCGTTCCTGGTGGTCCGCGACGGGCCGGACGTGGTCACCCTCATCTCGGTGGACACCAGCAGCGCCCGGCTGAACGTCGTCTACAGCCCGGGCGCGCGCCACCCCCGGGAGGTCGGTTCACCGGGCCTGGCAGTGCTGGCCGGGGGAGAGGCGCGACCGGGCGAACGGCCCGAGGTCACCCGCGGTCGCGCCGCGGGCTTCGTCGTGACGTTCGGGGAGGTCATCGAGCACCAGGGCAGCGTCGCCGCCCCCATCCGCTCCGAACCCGGCAGGGCCATCGGTTCGCTGGCCCTCACCTTCGGCCACGAACGTCCGGGCAGCCGGCAGATAGATGCCCTGCTCGACAGTGCCGCGGTGGTCTCCACCCGCCTCGTCCAGGCGAAGCTGCGCGGCGCGGTGGTCCCGGACCTGGACGCGTCCGTCGACCCGTCGGGAACGCCCTGACCCGGGATCTCCGTCGACGCCGTCGGGCAGGACCGGCCCGCGGTCAGTAGAACCCGTCGCGGGTGGCGCCGAACCGGTGCCCGAGGGCCGTCCGAGGCTCCGGCTCAGGCGTTCGGCCAACGCCCGGCCCCGGGTCTGCACCTCCCGGAGGATCCCGCGCAACGCCTTCGGATCGGTGGCGGTCCGCGGGGTGCAGGCCGCTCATCGAGTGTCGGACCTCCATCGGTCGACGTCGCTCGTGGCAGGCGGGGTCGTGCGTGTGCCGCCCGGTGGCAGCTCCGAGAGTGGCAGTTCGGACACGTCCTCACCAGCGCGGATCAGGACGAGATGATTCGCCGCAGATGCGGATACGTCGTCGCGAGATGCCCAGCGGACACCACGGCGACCACGGGGTGTCCACTTTCCGCACAGTCCGTACGACGTGACCGCGGTCATGCTGACGACTCCGACAGAGCGGTCGGGACGCGGCCGCTGATCGACACGTACTGGAGTCCCCGTGAGCCGTCTGCGTTTCGGCACCTTCCTGGCGCCCTTCCACAAGCCCGGTCAGAACCCGACGCTGGCGCTGCAGCGCGACCTCGAGCTCGTCGAGCACCTCGACGCCCTCGGCTACGACGAGGCCTGGATCGGCGAGCACCACTCGGCCGGTTCGGAGATCATCGCCTCGCCCGAGATCTTCATGGCCGCCGCGGCCGAGCGCACCCGTCGCATCCGGCTCGGCACCGGCGTCACCTCGATCGCCTACCACAACCCGCTGTGGGTGGCCGACCGCATGGTGATGCTGGACCACCTGACCCGCGGCCGGGCGATGCTCGGGTGCGGCCCGGGATCGCTGCCGACCGACTCGGCGATGATCGGCCTGACTCCGACCGACACCCGCGAGCTGCTGGAGCAGAACCTCGACATCATCATGCGGCTGCTGCGCGGTGAGTCGGTCACCCGGCAGACGAAGACCCACGACCTGGTCGCCGCGCAGCTGCAGCTGCGTCCCTACACCGACCCGTGCTTCGACGTCGTCGTCGCCGCGGTGGCCTCGCCTACCGGGCCGCGGATGGCCGGGCAGCACGGCGTCGGGCTCCTCTCGATCGGTGCGACGCTCACCCAGGACGGCTTCGACGCCCTGGCCCACCACTGGAACGTGGTCGAGGAGCGGGCCGCCCACCACGGGCAGCCCGCCCCGGACCGTTCCGCGTGGCGGCTGTGCGGGCTCATGCACATCGCCGAGACCCGCGAGCAGGCCTACAAGGACGTGGAGTACGGCATCGAGCACTGGTTCCAGTACTTCCAGAAGGTCGCCGCGTTCCCGCAGATGGCGGTTGGGGACAGCGTCGACGTAAAGGGGATGATCGACTTCATCAACGAGGCCGGGATCGGTGCGATCGGCACCGTGGAGGACGCCCGGGCGCAGGTGCAGAAGCTGGTCGACCAGTCCGGCGGCTTCGGGGCGTTCCTGATGCTGGGCCACGAGTGGGCCAACCCCGAGGCCACCCGGCGCTCCTACGAGCTGATCGCGCAGCAGGTGTTCCCGCACTTCCAGGGGCAGGCGCAGAGCACCCTCGACGCGAAGGACCGGGCCGGCGCCACCCGTGAGGCGCACGCGCAGACCCAGCTCGACGCCGTCGACCACATGACCAGGAAGTACGAGCAGGAGAAGGCGTCCGGGAACTGAGCCGGTCGGGGTGGGGCCGGCCCGCCGGCCCCACCCCGGGCTCCCCGACGTGCAGGATGGGTCCGGGAGGAGGGCCGATGACGACCAGGGGCGACGACTGGGAGCGGTTCCAGTCCGGCGAGGAGCCGAGCGGCCTGCGCCACGAGGTGCTCACCTCCTGGCGACGGTCACGGTTCAGCGGGGTCGACCCGGAG